>CAYXVE010000052.1:0-33202 GCA_964468435.1 uncultured Bacteroidia bacterium
TCTTCCATCTGAAATCCTTAGATGCTTTTGTCCAACTTTTGTCCTGTACTTAGTTGTTGATTACAAAAAATTGCTATGATTTAGTTGCTCTAAATTGGTGAAAAGTAAATGCCAATTGAAATATTTAGTATATGTTTACGATAACTTAACATATACGTATGATTGGATTCAAAGTATACTCATCCGCTATTATTGAGCATTCATACATGCCTTGAAACTATTCCAGGCACGTAACGTTATATCCATAATTTAGAAAAAAGAGCTTATTTTTGCGTACATGCTTACATATATATTGTTTGTTTTAGGGTTTGTAATACTGATTAAGGGTGCATCCTGGTTGATAGACGGCTCTGTGGCTATTGCGAAGCACATGAAGATATCGGATATGATTGTTGGGTTGACCATCATATCGGTGGGTACTTCACTTCCCGAATTGATCGTAAATATTTATTCGGGTATTAGTGGAAAACCTGATATTGCTATTGGCAATATAATAGGAAGTAACATTGCCAATATCCTGTTAATTCTGGGTATATCTTCCTGTGTAGCCCCCTTACCCATCCAGAAAAGTACACTCCGTTTTGAACTTCCCTTTTCATTGTTTGTAGCAATTCTTGTCGGAGTGATTGCAAACTTTTCGCTTGCTACGACTTCTACAAAGTTGATGATCAGCCGGATAGATGGTATTATTTTGTTGTGTTTCTTTCTATTGTTTCTGGGATACATTTTTGTTGTGTCACGCAATCAATCCCTGATTGAACAGCCCCACATGCCTGAATACCGCTTTACATGGACACGCTCCTTATTATGGGTCTTTTTGGGAATCCTAGGGCTTTTTCTCGGTGGTAGATGGGTAGTCGACGGAGCTGTGGATATTGCCACGCAATTGGGGTTTTCAGAGCGATTCATCGGATTGACGATTGTTGCACTGGGGACATCGCTACCCGAACTCATCACTTCTGTGATTGCTGCCTACAGAGGTAATACCGATGTTGCTGTAGGGAATGTGGTGGGTTCCAATATTTTTAACCTGTCATACATTCTGGGCATCAGTGCGGTTACATTTCCCTTGCCATTTGACGCGATTACCAACTTTGATCTTTGGATATTGGTGTTAGCGAGTATGTTGCTGTTTTTGGCCACCTGGAGCAGTGGTAGACGGGCTATCCTACGCTGGCACGGGGTGATATTGGTCATACTGTATGCCGGGTATATAGGATTTACTTTATACAGAGGGTGATTAACTATTTTGGATAGCCCATTTCCCAGAATATAAGGGACTCAAATTATATCCTCGGTGTGAATCCGTATTATTTTTCCGGAATATGAGTGCTTTTATAAAGTTTGAAACTGCGGAATCTGGTGTGATTGAAAAGACGGTATTCGTACAAAATGGGAAGAGGAGTGGGTTGGGGAAAAATAGGCGGACTAAGTTTCTAACATGATGGTTTACCACCAAAGCCAGTAAATCCGTGGGATACATATTGGTTTTTTCAAGGATAGTAATCCTGATAACTAATATAGTCGCACTACTTATACCCGACAATGTAATCTAGGTATATTCAGGGATTCACATGATCTACTATCAGGGATGTAAGATCCATTTTTTCACTTCTTTGTGCCCATTTACAACCAACTCTACAAGGTATACTCCTGGTGCCAAATTGTGATTAAATTGGTGCGAATGCGTGCCATCAAATTTGGTTCCCTCCCATAGCTTTGTAAGTTTTTTTCCCTGTAAGTCGGAAATGATGATGACCACTTTTGAGGCCTTTTCTATTTCATATTCTATGGTCAGCACATCTTCAGAGGGATTGGGATACAGCTTCCATCGGGCAACTTCCCATTGAATCCGGGTACTCAGGATGGGACTTTCTAAAGATATTGGCTGATCGGAAAACAGGTGATATGCTCCCGGAGCCAGTGTTACAGGTGCCTGGAGATCATTGACTTCCAGGCTGTCTCCAGCAAAGAAATCATACCAGAAACCCTCCTGGGTAAAGCGGGGGTTAAAAGTCCGTTCCACGACGTCAAAATTTCCCATGACAACGATGTTGTGATTATTCCCGCGCAAGACGATACGCTTAGTGGAGGAAAACAGATCCAGGCTAAAGTCTTGTGTCTGAAATACTTCGTATTTTTGTCTGAGTCGGATCAGTTCAGAGTAGGTTTCATATACTGATAAGCGCCTGGGATCGTCCCGGTATTCCCACAGGATGGGTTTCTCCCCGGTCCGCCCATTAAAGTCAATAGGTATCTCATAGCCCAGTTCGCCAAACTGCCAGAACATTTTAGGACCTGGAATGGCAAAGAAAAATGTGGCAAGTTGCTTTAATCGTTCTAGAGCAGTATTGAGCTCCTGTGTGTTGTAAGTCCCTGCAGAATTCCCAAATTCAAGCGTTTTGTACATCAGGCGCTCTTCATCGTGGCTTTCGAGGTATCCAATCAGATTGGGGCTGGTCCAGCCAAGGGATTGGTAAGAAAGCCTGGAAAAGTCAGATTTTCCATTTTCGTGATACCCCATCATAGCTTCATTGAGGTGAAATGTCTGGTTAGTCCAGAGTTGGAAACCGTGAGCTTCCAACTCTCGTTCTTCTTGGTTATCAGCAAAGTGTTCCAGAATAAGATAGGTGTCCGGATGTTTGCTCCATACACTATCGGCCATCCGTTTGAGCAGACTTATCCGCGAAGCATCATAGGCACTCCAGGCACCTATGTCATCGCCTGTATCTTTTTGGGTAAAGCCCTTGGAGAGGTCCATGCGATATCCATCAAAGCGAAATTCACGTAGCCAATAGTCCATAATCCGGTCTACAAAGGTTTGTGTGGCTAGGCTTTCATGATTGAAATCATACCCTACATTGAAAGGATGTCGGGCAATGGGATTGAAGTAGGGGCTATCTTCTGTAGGGCGATTATTGGCTATATCCCAATACATGCGCACCAGGGGACTTTGTCCGAAAGCATGGTTGAGCACCATGTCGAGGATTACCACGATACCTCTGCTGTGACATTCATCGATGAAAGCTTTTAGGTGTTCAGCTTTACCGTAATACTTATCTACGGCCATGTGATAACTGGGATTGTATCCCCAACTGATATTTGCTTCAAATTCCATAATGGGCATGAGTTCGATCGCATTAATGCCTAATCTTTCCAGATAGTCCAGGGTGTCGATCAACGTGAGATAGCTGTGATCTTCGATAAAGTCCCTGACCAGCAACTCGTAGATGACCAGATCTTCTACCTCAGGTTTTTGCCAGTTGTCTGTTTTCCACTGATAGGGTTCCTGGGCTGTTTGCAGGACAGACACGATGTCTGAAGCAAGGGTTGGGAAGGGTGGCATATCCGGAAAGACCTCATCACTGATGAAGAAATCATGATTGGGGTCCAGGATCAGTTCGGAGTAGGGATCACCAATCCGGATGGATTCATCGATCAGATATTGGAAGGCGTAAGGTTTTCCAGGTTCCAGGTCTGGGACCGTGATCCAGAAGCGTTCTCCGTCTTCAGATAGGGTCATACGTGAATTTTCAACTACTTGCCAGTTATTGAAATCACCTATAGCATGTACAGTATTTTTGCCGGGGGCAAATAGAATCAGTGTTACGGTGCTATCATCGATATAGTTGATCCCATCTTGAAGTCCGGAAGGAGGATCTTCACGAAAACTGTAAGACGTGCTTCTTCCCGTTAATGTGTCTATGAATACATCTATACTGCGTTTGAAAATAGACCAGAAAGGGGATTTTCCAGACATGAGAAAAGATTCTTGAGGGTGGGATTGGTAAAAATGAGCTGCGTAAATGAAAGAGGAAGACCCAGGTTGGCAGGTATGGATAGTTTTTGTAGCATAAAGTGTTTTCTTAACAGGCTCTCCTTTGACACACAGAATTGTTAGCAAAATCCATCCGAAAAGCAATCGAAAAAGCATGAGGTGAGAAATTAGTTTATTTATTAAAGATACATATAAACTTTAAAGAAAAATAACATGCAATACACTAGTGTCAAAATCACTTTATAATAAAAAAATAACATACTTTTATTACTTTGCTTTTCGCTAATAGAAACTGTCAAATGAGCTGACTAGCTGAATGACTTAATAGACACTTATATGTATAACATGCCGTAGATCTATACCTTATCTAAGAAATCTCTTTTGAACATGATTGATCAAAGTAAGGCTTGGAACGGGAAGTAATGGTGTAAACCGAATTGAATATTACATTTTTAAATATTTAAAAGATGATGAAGAACATTTACACACTAGTTTTAATTTTTTTGAGTACTATACAAGGAGGAATGACGCAAATTGTTCTAACCTCTGAAGATGTTTTGGGGTGGATTGGTAACACGTACACGTTAACTGAAGATACGGCGAAAATAACTGCTGTCAGTCCAGGACCTGCAGGACCTAATCAGGTATGGGATTTTACGGGCATAGAAATCGTAGATGGGTTTCAATCCACCAATGAATTTTTAGCGCCCTCTGAAACGCCATTTGCAGAGGAATTTCCAGAAGCCAATCTGGCACAGCGGGTGAGTGCTACGATCGAAGGTGAGGGAATTTTCGTCAGCCATTTATACGGTGAAGTTACTACTTCGGAATATATACAGTTGGGAACTGCTTTTAGAATTACAGAACCCTTTGATACTACCCAGATCACAAAGGATCGAGATACCTTGTCGATATTTCCGATGACCTATGAACGTGCATGGACGGAAGTTGACATAGACACTTTTCAGTTTGGGCCATTGCTCAATATTATAGAAGATAGTACGGTGAATACAGTAGATGCATGGGGAAGAGTGAGTTTGCCAATGGGTAATTTTGAATGTCTAAGGTTGCGGGAAGAAAGCTATACCAAGACCGTGAGCCAGATAAGCGGTATTTCTTTGCCACCTATTTTCAATAGTTCGATTTCCTACACCTGGATTTCAGAAGACTTTTCTACGGTGGCCAGCATGACAAGTCTGGATGGAGAGACAAACTTTGAATTTACGGAGGTGGCAAGTATAGGCTTACTTACTGGAATGAATACCATAGAAGATACTGTAGCGGTTGATACACTCCAGACGGCCCTAGTGCAGATTGTACATAATGCGGCAGATCCAGATGCAGAAGTAGTGGATATCTACATAGAAACCAGTACGGATACGATAAAACTGGATGATATTGCATTTCGTTCTGCTACGGAATTTTTGGAGTTACCTGCAGAAGAGCAGATCATCATCACAGTTGCTCCCAGTGTCAGTGTCATCGTGGATGAAGGTATTGCCAGTTTTCCTGTTACCCTGGAAGCTGATTCTGTGTATCACGTTGTGGCGAATGGTTTATTGGATCCCAATGCGTTTGAAGGCAACCCGGAAGGTTTGTTAACAGGATTTACCCTCCTGGTAGAAGCAGGAGCAAGGCAGTCTGCAACAGATGGCGAATCAGTCGATCTGAAAGTATTTCACGGTGCAACAGATGCACCTAATGTAGGCGTAAACGTCAATGGTGACGTATTGATTTCCGGATTTTCCTATCAGAAATTTGTAGGATATGTATCTGTACCTGCAGATACATATCAATTGGATGTTACGCCTGGAGGTAATTCTACCTTTGTCCTTGCATCTTATGAAGCTGATTTAACTGGATTAGGCGGAGGAGCAGCTCTTGTTCTGGCATCTGGTTTTCTGGATTCAGTAGCCAATCAGGGGGGTGCAGCGTTTGATCTCATAGCAGCACTGCCAGATGGTACCGTTATTACATTTCCCACCATTACTGATACAACCACTACATCTGTATCTGGCACGATAGACGGACTGGAAGACCTGAAACTGTATCCCAACCCTTCTCAGAGGATAGTAAATCTGGAATTTCGGCTCAAAACTCCCAAAACGGTAGAAATCAACATGTATGATATGATGGGAAAAGCTGTTTTTCATAACATCTCAACCCAAAGTGATAACGGAGCTATGAAGTTTAGCTGGGATGGATCAGCTGCTAGCCCTGGGTTGTATACACTACGCATAAAAGTGGATGATCAGGTGCTGATGAAAAAGTTTATGATGGAATAGAAATCCAATAAGTGCCTGGAAACAGATAATCATCAGTCAATCCGGAAAAAAATCCGGATTGGCTTTTTATTTTCATGCAGGTTTATTAATCTTAAGTATCCTAAAAAAATATACTTGTTCCTTTTCCGGGTTATTAATTTTTCTTTAATCTTAATTTGTCAAAGTTAAACTGATTTTTCACAGCTGTTGGGGTTACTTTTGTTAAGTCAATGCTAATGAGTAATATATAGTATTGTAGCTATGGGCCAGGAGGTGTGAGTTTTTAAGCTTTTTAGGTATGTGATCCTGTTAGGGTTCATGTATGAACCAAACAAAAAATAATTAATATATGTCATTTAACCTCTTACAATATGGCATTGATGTGCCAGTGATTCATCGCAATACGAGTGTTCCAAGTCTTTATGAAATTGGATTAAGATACGAAAAAGGCACTGCCATATCAAGCACAGGTGCTTTGATGGTATATTCGGGAGAGAAAACGGGGAGAAGTCCAAAAGACAAGCGAATTGTAAGAAATCCAGAATCAGAGGACAATATTGATTGGGGAGATATCAACATTGACATGGATGAACAGATATTCATGATCAATCGCGAAAGGGCAATAGATTATCTCAATACCCGAGACAGGTTATTTGTTGTGGACGCTTTTGCCGGTTGGGATCCCAACTACCGCATTAAGGTACGCGTGATCTGTACTAGGGCTTATCATGCTCTTTTTATGCAGAATATGCTGATTATGCCGACGGAAGCAGAATTAGCTAGCTTTGGGAAGCCAGATTATGTCATTTATAATGCTGGTGGTTTTCCCGCCAACCGCTACACATCCAAGATGACTTCCAAGACCAGTATTGATCTCTATCTCGAAAAAAAAGAGATCGTCATACTGGGTACAGAGTATGCAGGTGAGATGAAAAAAGGAATCTTTTCTGTCATGAACTATCTCATGCCGCTGAAAGATGTACTTCCTATGCATTGTTCAGCGAATGTAGGAGAGAAAGGTGATATTTCTGTGTTATTTGGATTATCGGGAACGGGGAAAACGACCCTAAGTGCTGATCCTAAGAGAAAACTAATCGGCGATGATGAACACGTTTGGACTAATGAGGGAGTATTCAATATCGAGGGTGGCTGCTATGCAAAAGCCATAGATCTCAGCGAGGAGAACGAACCGGATATTTTTCACGCAATCCGTTTTGGTACGGTATTGGAAAATGTGATCTATGATGAGGAATCGCATGTGGTTGACTATAGTGATACTTCGATCACGCAAAATACAAGAGCCTCTTATCCTATTTATCATATTGATCATGTACAGATACCTTGCGTCGGGGGGCATCCTAGCAATATTATTTTCCTTACATGTGATGCCTTCGGCGTGCTGCCTCCAGTGAGTCGCCTTACTCCCGAGCAAGCCAGTTATCATTTTATCTCAGGCTATACAGCTAAGGTTGCCGGGACAGAGATGGGAGTTACAGAGCCCTCAGCTACTTTTTCTGCCTGTTTCGGGGCAGCATTTATGCTGTGGCATCCCAATAAATATGCGGAGTTGCTTGCAGAAAAGATCAGGCTTCATGGCGCCAAAGCATGGTTGGTCAATACCGGATGGACAGGTGGATCATATGGTGTGGGTTCTCGGATCAAGCTCAAGTATACACGTGCCATCATCGATGCGATACATAACAATGACTTAGATCATGTCGAGACGGTAATAGATCCACATTTTGGATTTGAAGTGCCCATTTATTGCCCTCATGTACCCAATGAACTATTGATTCCCAAAAATACATGGGAAGACAAACAGGATTTTGAAAAAGTGATGGAAAAACTGGTAGGATTATTCCGGGAAAATTTTGAACAGTTCAAAGATAACGTAAACCCCGATATCATTCATGCGGAACCTCAGTTTGCTTAGTGCTACGGTAGGTTCATCAATCTTTCATTCCAAAATATATGCGTATTTTTTTTGCATTCATGATTTTCATGACTTTTGTAAGGCTGTGCGCCTTGGCACAGGAAATCCAGACGGGCATTTATGCCTTTGACAGCAAGCTCCAGGAGACGGCTCCGGGAGTTAGCATTGTCTTGCCCTGCAAAACTAAAGAGCTTAAAAATGTGCTCTCAGAGCGACTAAAAGCGGATACGCAGAAATCACTGAAAAAGTACAGGAAGAATATCTATCGCATTGAAAATGTGAAATTCGATGATATATCTGGCACTACGAGAGATTATTATTTTAAGATAGATAAACAGGGTACAAATCAATCCAGGCTTACCATGTTTGCTTATGATGAAGAGGAGCAGTTTGTAGAATTGAATGGCACTGGTACTGTTGCCCAAAATGCCAGTTCTTGGATGGGAGAATTTCCATTTAAGCTCGAGTTATTTCGCAAAAACAATGCTGCGGTAGCTGACGCCAACACTTTGAGTAAGATTAGAAAAAGAATGGATAAACTCGTCATGGAACATAAAAAACTGGAGAAAGCTCTGGAGGAAAATGAAAAGGCACAACAGGAAATGAAAAGACGTATCTCAGCAGCTAGCCAGGATGCAAAGGAAAGTCAGGAAGAATTGGAACGTATGCGGAAACGTGGAAATAATTGATTTCTCAAGTGTAGATAAGTAGCTATTCCTTAATCATGGAGAAATTATCTTCTTCTCTTCCTTGAAGAGATTCCTAGTACGCCGAGCAGTCCACGTGTCAACTCCCTAGCTACTGTCCTACCAATCTGTTTGGTAAGCGTATGATCTGCAATCTCTTCCCAGGTACTTTTTTTCTGATATCTGCTGCTACGTCCGGCTTTGGATTTTTGAGCTTTCATTTTTTCCTGGTGTTCGCGAGTGCTTGCAGCTTCTATCTTTTGCTGGAGTATTTCATGAGCACTTTTCCGGTCGATAGCCTGATTATATTCCGGAATGAGTTTTGAGCGATTGATATTGTCTTCTATTTCCCGTTTTGTCAATACGTCCATGCGTGATTCTGGAGCTCTAAGTAAGGTATGAACTAATGGGGTCGGAATACCATCTTCATTCAGTGCAGTGACAAGGGCTTCACCGATACCCAGTTGGGTAAGTAGTTCATCCACTTCATAGTAGTCGGTTTCGGGAAAGTTCTGAGCAGCCAATTTGATTGCTTTGCGATCTTTGGCTGTAAAAGCCCTTAGAGCGTGCTGGATTTTCAGTCCTAGTTGTCCCAGCACTTCTTCCGGAATATCCACAGAATTTTGGGTGATAAAGAAAATACCCACTCCTTTGGAGCGGATCAGTTTAATGATTGTCTCAATCTGATTAAGTAATTCATCCGAGGCATTTTGAAATACCAGATGAGCTTCGTCTATGAATAATGCCAGTTTGGGTTGCTCAAGATCTCCTTCTTCAGGAAAAGTAGCATACATCTCAGCCAGAAGGCTCATCATAAATGTAGAAAACAGTTGTGGACGGTCCTGAAGATCAGTCAGTCGTAGAATAGATATAATGCCTTGGCCTTTTTCATCGATCCGGACGAGGTCTTCCACATCAAAAGAGGGTTCACCCAAAAATTTGTCAGCTCCCTGCTGTTCCAGAGCGATCATTTTGCGGATAATAGCACCTACGGATGCCGTTGATATTCTACCGTATTCCTTGATAAATGCATCCTTCCCTTCGTGGGTGATGTATTGCAGGGTTTTCTGAAAATCTTTCAGATCTATCAACGGAAGTTTGTGATCATCACAATACTTAAATACAACGGCCGTTACACCTGCCTGTGTATCATTGAGGCCCAAAATCTTGGAAAACAGTACAGGTCCAAACTCACTGACGGTAGAGCGCAGTCTCACACCAGGTTCATCTGATAAAGTAAGAAACTCAACAGTGGAAGCATTAGCTTCGAAATGTATACCAATAGCTTCATGTCTTTTATCAATTTTGGGGTGGCCGGCACTCGGCTGAGCGATTCCACTTAGATCCCCTTTAATATCCATGACAAGAGAGGGTACTCCATGACGGGCAAGTTGCTCTGCAACAATTTGCAGGGTTTTGGTTTTGCCGGTTCCGGTAGCACCGGCGATCAATCCATGGCGGTTGAGTGTCTGCAAGGGTATGTTCACAAGCGTATTTGGCAGACATTGGCCATCCAGCATGGCTCCTCCCATGATGATCGAGCCTCCTTCAAAAGTATAAGCATCAACGATTTCTTGGATAAAAGAATCACGCATCATAGCAATTGATAATAATCAACAGGATTAATTGATCAAATTAACATAACCTTGGGTTGTAGATCAACTTTTATGTGATAATCTCAGCTTTCTAAGATTTATTTTTGGGAGTAGGTATACACTGGAATCTTATATTATAAATATAATATAAATTTAAAACTATTGATTATCAAACTGTTTTATCTAATTGAATCTACCTGACGTATATTTTCAAACTTTTTGAGAATACGCTTAGCAATACCTGTCCATCCAAAATTTCTTCTGGCAAATTGAGCTCCTTGAACAGATATTTCACTACTTAATTCCTTATACAGCATAGGCATAGCCATCATTGTACCAAACTCTTCAGGGCGATGAGGATCAGCAAATAAGGCATTGTTGCCAAAGTCTATGAGTTCGTATAAGCCACCGTGTACGGTGATGAGGGTAGGTGTACCACATGCCATAGCTTCAATCGCAACCATACCAAAGGGTTCATATCGGGAAGGCATAGCAAATACTTTGGCAGCTCTATAATAGTCAGCCAGATCTTCATCGGGTACATAATTGTGCCATTGGATTCTATCCTCTATACCCAGTTCTCCTGCTAGTTTTCGGAGTGATTCGATACCCTGATGATCCTGCTCTGATCCTTCACTACCGATCCCGGAGATCAGTCTTGCATCGGGTACCAGATTGAATAGAGTAGGGAGGGCACGCAACAGCAGATCATACCCCTTATTATGTGCCATACGTCCCAAAGCCAGCACATCGTAATCCTGGAAGTCGTGTTTGGCACGTATTCTTCTGAGTTCTTCATGAGGTAGTGGAAAAAATTTGTTCTCATCCATGCCTGGAGGTATAACAGATACATGTCTTTCCAACACATCATAGTACTTTTGAATCTGTTCAGTCTGTGGTTCTGTCGTGGCGATGACATGGTTACACATCTGAAAGACAAGAAACTCTTTTTGAATACGCTCTTTGAAGCGATATTCTTTTTCCATTTCTGCTTCAGACATATCTTCTCCCATATTTTCCTTTTTCCACCTTCCCAGAGAATGAGGGGTGTGAACGTGAGGAATTTCCAGTTCTTCAGCTATTTTTTGTCCAGCCCATCCTGCATCCCAGTAGTGGGAGTATACAATGTCATATTGGATGTTAAGATTCCGGATCTTGGCAAGCATGTTGGTAACAAAGTCCCCCAGGTAGTCATGCATATCCTCTTTACGGATAAATTCTTTACCTCCAAATGGGATTCTCCAGACGTGAAAGTTGTCGTTTACTTCGTCATATTCAGGTTGATCTTCAAATCTGCGGGTTACCAGGTCGACTCTTTTACCAAGACGACTAAATCTTTTGGCCAGTTCCAACACATAGACCACTTGGCCACCTGTATCGGGTTTTCCCAGCTCGGGTTCTTCAGATACATAACCATGAATAGATAACATCAGGATATTATTCATATTGGATTTTGTTGATTGTTAAGAGCTTTTTGTGTGCAAAAATTTGAGGCTGGAGAAAAATAGCACTTAGATGACACCATTAACATGCTGTGTGCATTAATAAACTGCAGGCTGGGATAATATGTATAAATGTTTTGGTTGAACAAAACGGCGATTTTTTTTACATGACATTTCTTCTATTCTTATAAAAGTATAAACATTTTAGGGTTTTCCATTAGTTTTTCCATTGATTAATTTTAGATCATGGCATGCGAGGATAAATTCTGAGGCTGACCAAGCCTGATAGGCTTTGCCCATGGGCCTCCCAGTTTTACCATGTGCCCATTCGTTGAACTCCCATTCGTTTTGTACACCCTTGTGGTTCAATTGTGCCAAGTTATACAATTCATTTAAAGCAAATTCTCTAAGCCCTAGTTTATGAATGTACCTCACCCATCCACCACCAATAAAGGGCCATATACCTCCGTTGTGATAGTGTCCGGGAAGATTGAGCAGGTTGACAGTATAATAGGATCTCCAGTCCGGATCACCGGCCTGAACCGAAGGATATACATTAGCAACGGGAAAGGGTTCATTTACCCCTGTTCCCCACATAAAGCGGAATGCACGTGAAGCTTTTTCCGAATCGATAACATTATAGAGATATGCCAGCACATTACCATAGATATCGCATCTCCAGCTAAAATCAAATGGTGTAACCTGTGCGATAAGATACCTTGCATCACCTAGTGAATACTGTTGCTCTGCAAAGTTAATCGAGTGATAAAGGCTTTGCTGGGTGGTAGGCCAGAAGTGAAGCAATATTTCTTTTTTGATTACCTGAGACCAGCGGAGATAGTCCCCTGCACGTTGGTCCTCTCCTAGCATTTCCAGCATTCTTCCAAAGCAAATGTTGGCACGATACCAGAGAACTTCGTCGTATAAGACATTGTAGCTCCTTCCAAAGAGATCCGTCCAGTCGCCTGCTTCAGGTATCTCTAGCAAAGCATCATTATTACCATCATGTGCACTCAGCCAGTTCATAATTTGTTGCAGGGGATCTAAATGCGAACGTAGAAAATCAAGATCACGTGTAGCCTTGATATAATCATAAAATGCAATGATCATCCAAAGTCCGCTATCTATGGAGCATATACCACCTACACCTGAATAATCAGGTAACTCACTTCCTATTCTGATATTTGAAGGTATTTGCCCGCTGGGAGAAAGGTGATTACACAGCGTTTCGAGTGTCTTGTGTTGACATTCTCTGATTTCGGGATCATGTATTAAGGGAATCGTTCCACAGATGGTAATGCAGCCATCTCGTGCCCATACACTGTGATAATTTTCATCTGTACCACTAGAATCATTGTCGCTAATGGAGCAGGCGGAAAATCCTATGGGCGTAATATTTTTTCGAATAGCTTCTACAGCATGTTGGTAAGCTGTGAGGATAAAATCTAAATGCTCTTCACTTAGATTGGGTATTTCTACATTATCCAGGAACTCAGCCAGGTCCTTTTTTACCTCTTCTTCCTGGATCTGGAGGTCTCCATTTGCCTCCGGGAATACCAGTTGATAATGTTTAAGACCTTCTATGATACCTTCTACATAGGGTTTCTTTGCATAATATACGGATAGATACTTCGTGGCAGCGTATAGTTCTGGCTGAGCATTGGCAACCACGATGCCTTTTATACCGGGAATGGTATACATGGCACTGTCATTTCCACTATCTCCAGCAACCAGTGTATGTTCAGGGTCTACTACAAGATATTTCAGCAGCCATCTTAATGCATTACCTTTATTTGCCCATTTGGGAAGCACGTCAAAATGGAGGGAGCTGGAATATACAATATTGACGTCTAGTCCAGCATCCTCAAGCTTATTTTCGATATCTGTAAGTTGTTCTTTGGTCGCATTTTCAAAAAACCAGCTCGATTTGTAAGGGTTCTGAAAGTGAAGTGGCTGAAGCTGTAGTGGATAAGGTAGGCTGCGCATGATTTCCTTTACTTTTTCTACATCCCACCCCTCCTCCAGGATTTCGGAAAATTCCTTAACTGTCCTTCTATTGCCTACATCATAGATATTTGTCCCAACTCCACTAATGATATAATCAGGTTCGGAAAGCTTAGCATCAGCAATCAATCTAAGCGTATCATCTAACAGCCTTCCAGTATTAAAACAAAGCATGGGCTTCTCCTGAGTGTTGAGATTTTTCCAGACGGGAATAAATGGAGAAGGAACCTCTGGTGATTCAAGCAAGGTATTGTCAATGTCAAAAGAGAGTAAGCGTATATTCATTTCTTAAATAACAGATTCAGTATAAATAAAGTTACGAAGGTTTTTGATTCTTATCTTAAAGCAATTAACTTACTTTGGATCCTGAAGAATCAACCTTGCAACGAATATGCCACAAAGAAGGTATTTTATCAAAAGTATTATGGGATTAGGTATGGGATCTTTCGTAATTCCAGCTTATTCGAAGGAAAAGTTTACCCGTAGAATTAGCCAGGCCCATCACAAAGACCAGTTCTGGAACATTGTCAGGGATCAATTTCCTGTTTCAAAGGCAAAAACTTATTTCAATTCGGGTACTATGGGCCCTTCACCTTACCAGGTCATCGACATTGTCAATCAGCACAGTCGTTGGATGGAGACCTATGGAGAATATAAGGGGATGGAGGTAGCGAGAGAAACACTGGCTGAATACCTAAATGTACAGATTTCGGAGATTTCATTGACTCATAACACCACAGAAGGAATCAACATCATAGCATGGGGACTACCTCTCAGGAGGGGCGACGAAGTCATTATGACTACACATGAGCATGTTGGAAATGCACTTCCCTGGCTCAACAGAGCCAAAATCGATGGGATCGTTATCAAAACTTTTGAGCCGGGTAGCACTGCTGTAGAAAATTTGAACCGGATCGACGATCTGATCAATACCCGTACAAGGGTAATCGCTATACCACATATTACTACGACAACAGGCACCCGATTTCCAGCGAGGGAGATAGCTCAATTGGGGCATGATAAGGGGTTGTGGATATTTATGGATGGCGCACATGGACCTGGATCTATGAATATAGATCTTAATGTAATGGATGTGGATTTTTATGCCGCTAGTACGCATAAATGGGTTTGTGGACCCAATGGGACAGGGTTTTTGTATGTCAAAGAAGCTTTGTTGGATACGGTGCAAGCATATCATGTGGGTGCGTATTCAGATACGGGATGGGAAATATCCCTGGACCAACAAGAATTGACAGGGTATGTGCCTACGGCTCATCGCTATGATTATGCCACACAAAATGCTGCTTTGTACAAGGGAGTGGCACAGGCCATAAAGTTCCAGCAGCAGATAGGAAAAGAAAAAGTACAAAACAGAATTTTGGAGCTCTCGGGAAGACTCCAGCAGAAGCTCCTCGAATTTGGGGAAAGCGTGGAAATGCTAACTCCAACAGAACAAGAATCCCGGGCAGGGATGGTGACATTCAAACTTAAAGACATGGCTTACCAGGATTTTGGAAAGATAGCTTCTCAGGAGAAATTTCGCATTCGCATGGTGCCTGAGTCAGGCCTTGATGCGATACGCATTTCCACACATATTTTCAATTCTGAGGATGAAATAGATCGTTTTGCAGAATTAGTAGGTGATATCATACCGTAAACCGTTTTACCTGTACCTGTTTCACAAATCGGCCCTGCCGTTCATATATTTTTCAATTGCAGTATCATATAGTTCCTTGTACTCATAAATTTTGCCATAGGTTTGGCCATCTATCTTCATGGAATTTCCTTCGACTATCCCGAGTTTAAGAAAATGTACGTGTTGAGCTTCCATTTTTTGAATCAGGTGCTGTTCATGTTCAGGAGACAAGCTTACTACAATGCGTCCACCAGCTTCACCAAATAAAAATGCATCTTTTCGGATAGAAGGATCGGTACGGATGGCAAAGCCCTTCAGATATGGGAATGCGCACTCAAGCAAGCAGATGGCTAATCCGCCTTCTGAGATGTCGTGAGCAGAATTGATTACCCGGGATTTTATGAGATCTAGGACTCCTAACTGAAGACGTTTTTCTTCGTCCAGATTTACATAGGGTGCTGGGCTATATTTAATCCTGTGATAATTGTATAAGTATTCAGATGAATTGAAATCTTCCGGACAGCTTCCCAATAGGTAGATCAGGTCTCCTTCTTCTTGGAAATTCAGCGACATAGTATCTGACTCAATATTGGCCATCAGGCCGACCATCCCGATGGTGGGAGTAGGGTAGACAGGACCCTTTTCGGATTGGTTGTAAAAACTCACATTTCCACTTGTAATAGGTGTGTCAAATTTTTTGCAGGCCTCTCCCATACCTTTGATTGCATGAGCAAACTGATAGTATACTTCGGGATTATAAGGATTTCCAAAATTGAGGCAATTGGTAACGCCTATAGGTTTACCTCCGGAACAAACTATATTTCTGGCAGCTTCTGCCACGGCTAGCATGGCTCCTTTTTCTGGATCTGCATACACGTATCTGCTGTTACAATCGGCAGTAATGACCAGCGCCTCCTTGTAACCGTGAAGCCGGATAATAGCAGCATCAGAAGGAGCATTCGTAGATGCGTTATGTGTGCCTACCATCGAATCGTATTGCTCGATGATCCATCGCTTAGATGCAATGGTCGGTATCTGAAGCAAATGCCTTATGACATCATCATAATTTGCTGGTTGCTGTATAGAAGAAGGATCAAATTTTTGTATTTCTTCAAAGTAGGTAGGCATTTTTTGTTCACGGTGATATACGGGTGCTCCCCCCCCCAAAACCAAAGCATCTGCGGGAACTTCAGCAATCAGTTTTTCATCGATTAAATACCTGACAGTCTGGGTATTGGTAATCTCTCCTATTTCTGCGCAGTGCAGATCCCATTTATGGAAAATCTCCATAATCTGAAGTTCGAAGCCTCGTTTCACGACCAGGAGCATACGCTCCTGGGATTCTGAAAGCAGGATTTCATAGGCTTCCATATCCTTTTCCCGTGTAGGAACGCCATCGAGATGTATATCCATACCTACTTCCCCTTTTGCAGCCATTTCGCTAGTAGAGCAGGTAATTCCTGCTGCTCCCATGTCCTGTACACCCACGACATGTCCAGTGGCGATTGCTTCCAGGGTTGCTTCCAGCAATAGCTTTTCGGCAAAAGGATCTCCGATCTGTACGGAGGGT
Source organism: uncultured Bacteroidia bacterium (assembly GCA_964468435.1). Classification (GTDB taxonomy): domain Bacteria; phylum Bacteroidota; class Bacteroidia; order J057; family J057; genus JBCCTX01. The sequence goes on from CAYXVE010000052.1 coordinate 16,909, forward strand.
AGTTTCTCTTCGGATTCGTCTGTAATATCTTCTGAGGCAAATGTAGCGCCATGTATACCATCTTTACCCGTTGCTGACCCTACAATCAGGACTGGGTTTCCAGGTCCTTTAGCCGTTGCAGAAGTCGTTTGACCGATCTCAACAATACCTACCGACATGGCATTCACCAGCGGATTGGTATGATAGCAAGGGTCAAAATAGATCTCGCCAGCTACCGTAGGTACCCCAAAAGCATTTCCATAATCTCCAATGCCCTTCACGACCCCTTTGAGTAGATGTTGTGTTTTGGGATGATCCAATGTGCCAAATCGCAATGAATTCAGCGCCGCAACGGGTCTTGCCCCCAGGCTGAATATATCGCGATGAATTCCCCCAACTCCTGTCGCAGCGCCCTGGTAGGGTTCTATAGCGGAAGGATGGTTGTGAGATTCCATCTTAAAGGCTACTGCCAGCCCATTTCCCAGATCCATGAGTCCCGCTCCTTCTTCTCCTGCTCCTGCAAGTACCCTGGAACCTTCTTTAGGTAAGGTTTTTAGTTGTACAATGGAATTTTTATACGAGCAATGCTCGCTCCACATTACTGAAAATACGCTCAACTCGGTGTAGTTGGGCGTACGTCCCAGGATTTCAATGATCTGTTCATATTCTGCTGGGAGTAACCCCATTTGTTCAGCTACACTGGCTAAGTCAGTAGGTATCATAGTATAATCTTTTAAAAGCTAAAGATAAGGAGGATTTTGAAATTTTAATGGATAGAAGAAATTCGCGAAAACTGCGCACGAACTGAATTTTCGAATTACTTCACGTGAAATTATAGATCAGGATAATTTATTAACTTACTATCAGGAACCGAAAAACCATGATTATGAATCTCATAGACAGCAATTTCAGTTTATTACCTGAACTATTTTTTATGTGGCTTGCTCTGTACTGGGGATTGGATAATTATCTGGGTTCAGGAGTTATTAACTATCCCATATTTACATTACTTGTCATTATGGGTATACAGCTTTTTGCAGAAAATGTGAAGATAGGGCTGGTTATGGGGATATTACTGGTAGGGGGAACCATTTATATGTCATTAGCATTATTATCGGATATCACAATGGTCATTACATGGGATTTTCAGGCTATCCGTTTTCTTTTGACAGGCGGAGTTCTGATCGCATTAGCTTATATCATGTCGATCTGGATGATTATGAAACATGCAAAAGCTATGAAAAAAAAGGTGCCGAATCACTTCGACACCTATGGTTAAAATGAGAACTATTTTTTGTCATTTGACCCCTAGAGACACATTAATAACCATCCCGGTGTGTTTATAAATGGTATGTCTTATATCAAGACGGTAGGAATTGGGATAGCTATACAGGATTACCTCTGTGGGATTCTTCAGCCGACAGGTTACCTCCTTAATTCAAAAACCAACCCACACTAACCATAAATACCTGGTGGTTGAGATCATTGATAGGTAAGATACCTGTATCAATCACTTCAGATAATCCCAAATAATAGTTCGCACCTACAGTCAATCCAATGGGTGATTCATACTGTGCACCAAAATTGAATCCAAAATCTACATTATTATATGAGTCAATGAGATTCAGGTCAGAGGTGAAACCACTTACATCAATCTCTTCATTGTCATTTACTTTAATTCCCAGTTGTGGAGCTACCATCAGGGCAAATTCATCTACGACATAGTACTTAGCCCAGACAGGTATATTGATATAACCCAGTTGAAATTCAAAGGAATTAATATTTACATTACCGATCAGGTCGTTGACTGCGTTGAGGATATCATTCTCCTGGAATTGAGCACCTTGTGCAGAATAAATGAGTTCAGGTTGGATAGCAAACTTTTCGCTAACCGGGATGTGTACCATGGCTCCCACGTGATAATTCAGGAGAGTCTCGCCATTGAGATCTAGATTGAGGATTGCCAGATTGATATTACCATTCATATCGGATACATTTAGTCCCCCTTTAACTCCAAAGCGGATGTCCTGTGCCTGGGTAAAAGATGTAAAGGTGAAAATGGCCATGATGATTAAATAAATTCTTTTCATAATATCAGTATAAGTTAATTTTTGGTAAATAGATTTTGTTACTAATCGATTGAAATATGCTTACTTTACGTTGCTAATAAAAACAAGATGTACTTTTATCAAATCTTTGAGTAAGCGTGTCAGTTCATAATAACTTCGAGTCGCACTGGCTATTTGTTATATTCATAATTTGGAAAGCAAAACAAAACAAAAGTCACGTTTTTTGCGATAATATTATGTAGGTGATTACAATGATATCAGATATTTATGAACGATCAATCAAAAGATAAAGACAAGAAGGTGCACCAGGGAGAAGAGAATGCTCATGACTTTATTAATCCCATAGATGAGGATAAGATTACCCAAAACCCCCATAATCTACCATATGCTCATACTGTTGGTGGAGTGGAAATCAAGCCTATTGATAAAGGTAAGGTAAAGGGCAGGGCTTTATCTGCTATGTCTGAGCAGACGCAGATGCAAATGAATCAGATCAAGGAGCAGATCAACCTTCTTGCAGAGCAAGCCAAAGCATTGCAGGATCGTGTACAGATTTCAGAACAGATCTATCAGGCAGATGCGGGTTTTGAACCGCTTATTGGGCATGTGTATCATCTTTATTTGAAAAAGGATGGGAAATGGATACTGTCATTGGTAGCTCCCGAAGACTGGGGTCGCTCCTTTCCTTATGAAAAATATGTCGCATCAGTGAAAATGCTGGCAGATCACACCTGGGATATACTGGAGAAGGGAGAAATGTAGGAACTAATAAGTTTTAATGTAATACCCCTACAGATATATGAGCCTGCAGTATGTTGGTCGGGAGTAGGTAACATCACCGTCATGTACCTTTTGATCCAAAAGCTTTTCCGTGATTTGCTGCATAGCCTCCACGATCACTTGTTATGATAAGTGTGATTATTCTGCTTTTAGATTTTTTGATAAATAATGCATGACAATCATGGCCTCTTTCTCCGGTTCAACGCTATGCATTCATTTAAGCAGTAAAATTTCCAACATGATGCTTACCAAAATCAAACATTGCTTCTTCAGCGTGTTCCCTGTTTGTGCTAGGGTATCTTCGCTTCCAAACAGATATTTCAATAGGCATGATCGTATGATAAATAAGTTATTCAACTAAATATAAAATATAATTCTAATATATTCATTTTAGTCCACCTGTTTTATCCTTTTTCCTATATCCACACATTTTTCTGTATATTACCTTTCATTTATGTTTTGCTCAATACACCGGATTATGATTATCAAAAATTGCCTATTTGTTTTTTTATCGATTATTTCGCTTACTGCATTTGCTCAGGATACGCTTTCGGTATTTAAAAATCTGTCTTTTCGCAATGTAGGTCCTACCCGGGGAGGTAGGGTCACAACGGTTACCGGCATCCCGGATCAGCCCAATGTATTCTTTATGGGCAGTACTGGAGGAGGAGTATGGAAAACGACTAATGATGGTCAAAGTTGGAACAATATATCAGATGGCTACTTTCACACAGGTTCCATTGGGGCTATTCGTGTGGCTGCATCGAACCCTAAGGTGATATATGTTGGTACTGGATCGGACGGATTGAGGAGTAATGTGATTACGGGAAAAGGCGTGTATAAGTCTAGTAATGGAGGCAAAACCTGGGAGCACAAAGGACTGAAAGAAGTAGGTCAAATCGGTGCGGTAGAAATTGATCCAGCGAGTCCTGATCGCGTATTTGTCGCTGCAATTGGTCAGGCATTTGCACCTAATGCAGAACGCGGTGTGTATCGAACACTTGATGGAGGTGATACCTGGGAGAAGGTACTATACATCGCTGATACAGTAGGGATTGTGGATATAGAATTTGCTCCGGACAACTCGCAAACCCTTTATGCTGCAGCCTGGAGAGCGGAGCGAAAGCCCTGGACAATAATCAGCGGAGGAGAAAATGGTGGTATATATAAATCGACCGATGGGGGCGATAGTTGGGAAAAGTTAACCAAAGGCTTACCAGAGGGAATCATTGGCAAAATTGACCTCGCTGTTTCTGCTGATGATCCAGATAGGCTTTACGCGCTGGTAGAAGCTCCACTGGGCGAAGGCGGGTTGTATCGATCCCATGATCGTGGAGCAAGCTTCGAGCTGGTGAGTACTAAGAATGAACTGCTTGACAGGCCCTTTTATTACTGTAATGTGGATGCCAATCCCAGGAATGCAGACGCAGTTTATGTCAACTCGACGGGTTTTTACAAATCTTATAATGCTGGCAAAACCTGGACTCGCCAATATACTCCGCATGGTGATAACCATGACATCTGGATTAACCCCAATGATACTTTGGTCTGTATTCAATCTAACGATGGGGGTGCAAATGTGAGCCGCGACGGTATGAAAACCTGGTCTACACAGGAAAATCAGTCTACTGCTGAGCTGTATCAGGTAAATGTCGATGACCAGTTTCCTTATTGGATATATGCTGGACAACAGGACAACTCTACGATAGCTGTTCCCAGTATGCCTCCCCATAGTTCTATATCAGGCGCTACTGCATTCTGGATGGCTGTAGGAGGTTGTGAGACAGGTCCAGTGGTTCCCAAACCTGGGAATCCCAATATTGTATATGCAAATTGTAAAGGCCGCTTTGGTGTATACAACAAACAGACTGGCCAGGAAAAGCAATACTATGTCGGTGCTGCTAATATGTATGGACATAATCCCCAAGACCTTAAGTATCGCTTTCAGCGCGTTTCTCCCATCCATGTTTCTCCACACAATCCCGACCTGGTATATCACGCATCTCAGTATTTGCACCGAACTACTGACGATGGTGAAACATGGGAGACCATTTCCCCGGATCTGACAGCTTTCACCCCTGAAACACAAGTAATCTCAGGTACTCCCATCACCCGTGATATTACCGGGGAAGAATTCTACAGTACGATCTATGCAGTCATGGAATCCCCAGTGGAACAAGGGGTTATCTGGACAGGTGCCAATGATGGTCCCGTATACATCACTCGGAATGGAGGTGATGATTGGAAGGAAATTACACCTGCGGACCTGCCGCCCGGCGGCAGGGTACAGACCCTCGAAGCATCTCCACATAAGCCAGGTAAAGCATATATTGCCGTATACAGATACTTACTGGGTGACTGGGGTCCCTATATTTATAAGACAGAAAATTATGGAGAAACATGGGAAATGCTTACTGATGGTACGAATGGGATCCCCGATGATTATCCTACCCGGGTCATTCGTGAAGACCCTGATGTCGAAGGGTTATTGTATGCAGGAACAGAATTTGGATTATTTCTATCATATGATGATGGGAAAAAATGGTATGCTTTTCAGCAAAATCTTCCCGTTACCCCTATTACCGATATAAAGGTATTTCGCCAGGATCTGATTCTCTCTACGATGGGCAGAGGATTTTGGATCATGGATGATATCCATCCACTTCATCAAAGCGGTAATACAGCTCAGTTGGATCAACACATGTTGTTTGAGCCTGGTGATGCATACAGAGTCCATATTCGCGGTAATAACCCCAACTCTATCCCTTATTATCCTGCTCCGGGCGTCTACTTTGATTACTATTTGGAGCAAGAGGTAGAAGATGAGATTATATTGGAAATCCTGAATGATCAGGATCAGGTAATCCGGGCTTTTTCCAGTGAACATTCTACAGAGGATAGTATAACGGAGCAGGAAGTAAGTATGGCTACTGGTTTCAGATCATTGGGGTCGGGTTCTACTCTCAATACTGCTCAAGGACACCATCGTGTCAAATGGGATATGCGTCATGAGGGATTATGGCATGAGGAAGCCCACCGTAGTGGCAGTTATGGAACACTGGTTGCACCTGGAACCTATCAAGTGCGCATGAACATCGCTGGTCAGAGCATGAAAAAATCCTTTGAAATTGTTCCTGATCCACGGCTAAATGAAGAAGAAACCAGCCTAGCAGATATGAAGGCTCAAGAAGCGTTGTCATTGAAAGTGCTGGAAATATACAATGTGGCGAGGAAAATGGCTTATAAATACGAGCAACGAAAAGAAGAGCTGGAAGCTGAATTGGAGAAAGATTATTCTTCCTCCAAAAAATATAGCATGGGAGAAGAACTGAAAAGCGTAGAGAATATGCTTTCAAAGCTCAACACTGCTGAGGGACGCTACATGACTCCTCAGTTGGTCAACCAGATTGGTTATCTGTATAGCATGCTCATGCAGGCTGATCAGCGACCAGGGCAGGATGCCTATGATCGCTATGAGGAGCTGAAAGCTGCCTTTGAGCAACTGAAAAGCGAAGAGGAAGAAGATGGGAGTAGATAGCGACCAGCTTGTGAGACTTCTTCAATCTACCAGCTATATGTTTCCATCTATTACATTAGCCCTCCCCAAAATATACTATTGGTAAATATCTTATTAGTTCCCCACCAGAATGCCCGGAAATTGGGATTATCAACCAACATAATGATATTTCCCCTTCCCATACTGGAAATATGGACCGCTGCGCTATTGGCAAGGGCTTTTAGGTTGGGATCGCTAATATAACCTGCCAGTAAGGGGCTTTGGGTATATCTCACAGGATTTATGTAAGGATTGGAAGAAGGTTTGAGAAATATCTCTGTATTTCTAAATACGCTCAGCTTCTCTCTGGTATATCCATAAGCGATAGGATGAGAAAGATCCAGGTTTACCTCAAAGATTGCACCTCCTATTTCCTGAGCTCCACGTAAATTACTACGGCTATCAAAGGGGTATATTTGTGTGCTATCAAAATCGATACCCGGACTAGGGATAAGTTGTACATTACCCATCTGATTTCCGGCAAGCCATTGGATAGCTCCTCTCATCGCCACAATATTTCCCCCAGCGCGTATCCATTCGCGCAATTCCTCCAATCGCCGGTCGCTGATATTATACCGTCCACTGACCATGACCAAAGTATTATAGTCATAGAGGTTTACACGTGAAAAATTAGAGCTTTCTACCATGGTAATGGGAATATGGTATCGTTGATCCATGAGATGCCAGATTTCGCCAGCATCATAAGCCGATGTGCCATCTCCGATGATCATGAGTATCTTGGGCTTTTCTACAGGATCAAAATTACCACTGCCCAGATCAATCCCTCCGGGAGTAAGTCCTGTGGAAATACTGTGTATTTTTACCCCTGGAGCGAGAGAGGAAGTTAGCATTTCATAGAGTTCATCTTCTGTTATGTCCTGGCCAGCTACCGGAATCAAAATACTTCCGTAACCAAAATTTTTTCCATCGGCTGTAGTGTATTTCCTTGTAGCAACCTTGGTTCTGATCCCTCTGTGTTGCAGGGCATATAGGGTTTTGGGTGCATAATATCCCTCCCACTCCAGGATATAGGCATAGGCACTTTTTCCACCTTTTATTTCTCCTTCTGGAAGTTCTACATTATTTATTTGCTCACCCAGCCATGAATCATCATATTGTTGAGCAGGTATAGCAGCGTACTCAAGGTTGAAGGCGAGGGGTAAGGTCCAGGCAGATACATCGTAAAATAAGCTATCCTGAAATGATGTACGATCATCAAACATCCCTTTGATCAGTCTGTATTGAGGTTGGTGGAAGGGAATGACATAGCTCTCTCCAGGATGAAATGTAATATTATTTTGGGTGATTTCTCTATCCAACTCATATGCATATACCTGATGGGTAAGCAGGATCTTTAGAAACGCATGAGTTCTTACAGGATCCTCCGGAGAGCTGACTACATAAGCTGCTTCCCCATCGAGGATTACTTCTTCTTGAGCCGTTAGGAAGAATTCTTTTTGATGTTGAAGAAATTCGTCTCTTAATTCATATGTGCCAGCGAGCGTAGATAATGTCGTGGTGATCTGATTGCGGATCGTAAAGGGAAAGGTCAATACTCCATGGTCGCTTTGCTGCGCATGCCCCCGGGAGGATGCCTGCTCAAATAATATCCCTACAGAGCCATTTATATCTGGATAAGCAGAACCTTTTCCGATAAAGAAATCATCGTATCCTTCTTCTGAATAATAGAGTGAGCCTATACTGTCCAGAAATCGGGCATGATATTTAGCCATTTTATGGGTCAGGTCATACACTTTCTCTGGGGTAAAAGGATAATTTCTGGAAGGAATACCAGGTTGGAAAAAGAAGGTACTGTTGGTTCCCATCTCATGATGATCTGTCAGGAAATTGGGTTTCCAAGTATGAAACTGGCGGATTCTGCCTTGTGATTCAGGGTGCTGGACAGCCAGCCAATCCCGGTTCAAATCAAACCAGAAATGATTGGTTCTTCCCCCGGGCCATGCTTCGTTATATTCGCGGGTTTCTGGGTCGGTGATTAGTATATCAATGCCTTTATGCATGTTGGCCCAGGTAGAAAACCGGTGCATGCCATCGGGATTATAAGAAGGATCCAGCAGGATGACCATGTCACCCAACATGTTAAGCACCTGGATATCATCACATGCTGCCAGGTAATATGCTGCCAGCAACGCAGCGTTTGAACCACTGGGTTCGTTGCCGTGTATGCCATAGCCCATCCAGACAACAACCTTTGAATCATCCATATCCACTTCACTTGAAGTCTCAGGATTACTGAGAGCGATGTGCTGCGCTCTAATCTCATCTAGACGAGTGTGATTTTGAGGGGAAGTAAATATGAGATGGATAAGAGGTCTGCCTTCATAGCTTTTGCCGATTTCCACCAGTTGAGCTCTGTCGCTGACAGAGGCTATTGCACGCATGTACATGAGCAATTGATCATGGCTAACATGCCATTCACCTACCTGGTAACCTAGTATATCTTTGGGTGTGGGAATATCACTGTTATAATCAAGATCAGGAAGATAATAAGACAGGTCTTTGGGGTTGCTCGTAGGGATGAAGGACTGAGAAAACGCTAAACTATTAACCAGGATAAAGGTAAAAAAGTAAGATAAAAGGTTTTTCATGTTAATTATACTAGGTTGGTTTAATAAAAAAACAGGTAATTAAATAGCAAGACATAAGCATGCTGATATCATTAAATACTAATACTTTCGGATTATTCGCCATATCCATCACAGTTTTCACTTTTCCGCGTATCAATGAGATCATAAATTTTCCATCCAAATTCAGATTTTACCAAATTTATAACATTTACACCACAATGGCTGAACTCATCACCCAAAAAGAATGCATATTGCATCCATGCTATGGCGAGATTGTCTTCCTGGCGTATCATCAGGTTGTTTATTTTCTCATTCCAGATATTATCATGAGGTATTCCAGCCCGTTGAATAAACTGAGCTACAGATCTCTGCCGTATAGCAGGAAGTCCTTGCTGGTCAGTATAAGTAGTAGCCATTTGAGCATCTTGATGAAATACGCTTTTAAGGATGGTACTATCTCCTTTTCGCATTCCATCAAATAAGCGGTTGATGGTTTTTTCAATCTCTGGTTCAGGACTTGGTTTCTGGCTAAAACCCTGAACAGGGAAGTAAAGTATAAGTATAGATATCAACAAGGACCTCATAGAAAGGGGATTAAACCTATTACAATCTATAAGCAACGAATAAAACTTTATTTTTTCAAATCAAATAAGTAAATCGCATGAGTAAGAAGCGAGGAGGACGAATGAAACGCTTATTGAAAATATTTTACCGTCGTAAACTGAGAAATAGTAGCTATCTCGGAAGAGTAGGTCTTATTGCTGGATTTACTGTGCTGATGACATTTATGCTTTCCCGCTCTTATGCGCCTCACTTTCAATATGCTGTAGGAGAACCCTGGAGAGATGCAACGCTTGTAGCTCCTTTCGATTTTTCTATTTATAAGCATCCGGATACAATTGCCAGTGAGCGGGAACAGGTATTGGAACAATTAATTCCAGTATTTGTCCGCAACACGCTTCGTCAGAACCAGTGTAAGGCTTCACTGATATCAGCACTCGCTGTGCTTCAGGAAAGTATTAATAAATTCCGGCTTGCTGTTTCCCAGAAGGATACTGCTTCTATCGATAAGCTTAATGACGAGTATTTTGATTATAAATACCATATCAATGGAGAAAGGCTAGTAGGGATTGATCTACTGAGTAAACCCAATCAGTTTAGTGAAATACTTCTGGGGATAGTAGATTCCATTTATCGTCAGGGATACATCGATGAACAGACGTCTGATACCTTGGGAGCATATATTGCTCTGCGTATTACCCCACAAATGGAGCAGGTATATCTCAAAGATACTTTTATCAATGACAGTACGCTTTCCAGCAGGATTAGCACAATGACAAAGGGCATGTCTGATGAGTTACAGCATCTTATTCCCATGATACTACAGGATCAGCTCTGCCCTAATATAATCTATAGCGAGAAATTCACGAACACCGAGCAGGATCGATTGCTGGAGATGATACTACCTGTGAGAGGAAAGATCGCCAAAAACAGTATTATCATTCGTCGTGGTGATGTAGTAGATTCTGAAATTGATAAAGTCCTCAGGTCTTTACAACTGGAGCTCAAAAAGCGCCTGGATAATAAAAGTCGTTGGGGAATATTTTTCAGTGAACTGGTCGTGATCGCATTGATTACGATTATTCTCTTATTGTATCTGGGAGCAAACCGAACACGAATTTATTATAATAATCAGAAGTTAGCGCTAATTTTTACCCTGTTCCTACTTTCAGTAGGTGGATTGGTGCTGGCATCCAAGATTACAGATTTTGCACTCCGTGTAAACGATACCTTCGGTTCAAATCTGAATCTGGCTTATATATATGTGGCCCCAGTCAGCATACTGGCAATATTTATTAGTAATTTTTTTGATCCACGGACAGGATTTCTTTGCAATATCTTACTTGCATTGTTTGGAGCAATGCTGGTACAGCAATCACTGGAGTTTGCATTTGTACAGATATTTGCAGGGACTATTGCCGTATATAATTTGCGAAGACTGAGAAAGCGAAAGACTTTTTTCTTCACGTTGGGCTATACCCTGATTGCCTATGTGGTGGCATATCTGGGTTTTAATTTTTTTAGTAAGAGCGATATACAGTCAATAGAATACAGTAATCTGATACTATTTGGAATCAATGTAGCTCTTACAGTATTGTCATTTAATTTTATTTACCCCTTTGAACGCATATTTGGTGTAACTTCTGATCTTACATACCTTGAGCTACTGGATATGAATCATCCGCTATTGCAGAAGATGGCACGCAAAGCTTCTGGCACTTTTCAGCATAGCCTGCAAGTGGCTAATCTCGCTGAAGCTGCAGTCAACGCCATAGGAGGTAATGCCCTCCTGGTACATGTGGGGGCATTGTTTCACGATATCGGTAAAATGAAACATCCTCAGTATTTTATTGAGAATATGCCTACTGACAAGATCAGTCCTCATGAGCAAATTGAGTATAAGCAGAGTGCTGAGATTATTATTGGGCATGTAGAGGAAGGGGTAGAACTGGCACATAAGTATCGACTGCCCGATGAGATCATAGACTTTATTAGAACGCATCACGGTACAACAAGGGTAGAATATTTCTACCGGCTCTATCTGAAAGAAAATGATTGTGAACAGAAAGATGAAAATTGTTTCCGTTATAAAGGAACGCTTCCCTATTCTAAAGAAACAGCTGTTTTGATGATTGCTGATTCTATTGAAGCTGCTTCTAGATCTATGAAGAAACCAACTCCTGGAGATATCAAAAAACTGGTGAACAACATCATTGACTATAAGATTCGTGATGGTCAATTGAGCGACTCAAATCTTACCTTCCGCGAAATCAACGAGATCAGAGGAGTGATCTACAAGCAGTTATTGAGTATGTACCATGCAAGACTGGAATATCCTCAGGAAACGAGACAAATCGTCGAATAATAGTCCCATGAATTTATTTGCTTTTCTACGTCAGGTAAAGCCTTTTGATCTGTTGCCATCTGCTGCATTAACGGAATTGATTGAGTCTTTGACATGCAGAGATTTCGATGCCAATGTGATCATATACCAACAAGGACGTTCAAGAATACAGGAATTGTCAATTATATATCAAGGAGAGGTTTCTAAGTATTTTGTCAACCATAAGGGGGAAAAAGAACACGCTGAAACATTTGGTCCTGGTGATACTTTTGGTGCTATTTCGATCATGTTGAATAATCATAGGGCAATAAGAACTGTGAGGACCCTGTTTCCAACCATACTATATACCTTGCCAGAGGCTGATTTCCTCAATTTATGTCAAGAATATGAGGAGTTTGCTGATTTTTTTACCCAGCAATTTGGCAAGCGCATGCTGAGTCACGGTTATGCGACCTATTTGTTGCGCAAGCCTGAAGCTCCGGCAACTTTTGAAAGCACTGATTACACATTTACCCAGCACGTGAGTGAATCCTACTCTTTGGACATCCATACCTGTGCACCTGTGAGTAGCATGGAAGAAGTAGCAAAGATTATGACGTATTATGGTGCAGGATATGTGATTGTAAAGGAGCACAGTGATAAATTCAAAGGCATCATCACGGAAAAACAAATCATCCAGAAGGTTGTAGCCAAGGGATATGATCCAGGGATACAGGCTCATAATGTGATGAGAAGTCCCATTCCAAGTATATCCAGCGAAGCTTACAGCTATGAAGCAATTCTGCAGATGTTTAAAGAAGACATTCCTTACCTGTTAGTCAAGGATAATGAAGAGGTCAAAGGTATCATATCACTTGAGAAATTACTATATGCACAGGCTAAATCTCCATTTTTGTTTGTCAATAGTTTGATGCGCGAGCGAAGTGTAGAAAATCTGCGGAAAAGATGGCAGGCTGTTCCCGCAATGATACGCAATCTGTTGGAAAGGGGTACAAAACCAGAGATTGTTAACCAGATTGTCAGTGCTACTTCAGATGCTATCACATATAATCTGATCAAGCAGGCTATCCATGAACTAGGTACTCCTCCTGTTGGCTTCGTATTTATGGCTTTAGGAAGTGAGGGAAGAAGAGAACAGACTCTGAGTACTGATCAGGATAATGCAATCATATTTGAAGATGTACCTTCTGTCAATCTGAAAGAAATACAGAACTATTTCGTAGAACTCGGGAAAATAGTGAGTAAAGGACTTGATGCAGTGGGTTTCCCTTATTGTGAAGGTGATCTGATGGCCAGTAATGTAAAATGGACACTTCCATTAACAAAATGGATAGATTTATATGATTCATGGATACAGCATCCACATCCGGAGCACGTGGTGCATTCTATCACCTTTTTTGATTGCCGGGCTATTTATGGGGAAACACAGTTACTTGACAAATTAAAAAATCACATTTTCGAGCAATTGGGTCAGTATTCACAATTTTTCTTCTCCCAACTCACCAAAGCATCACTGGAAGTCAAAGCACCCTTGTCATTTTTTGGAAATATTCAGGCTACCTCTTTTGAAAAAGATAAAAAGGGAATCAATATCAAGCACGGTATGCTTCCTGTTGTAGACTTTGCACGCATTTTTTCCTTGTTCCACCATATCTCACAAACCAACACAGGCGAAAGGCTCCAGAAATTGATGGAAGCTGGAGTATTAAGCGAACCGGAATTTCATGAGGTTCATCAGGCATACTACTTTCTGATGCGACTCAGACTTGATCACCAGACCCGGCGAATCCTGAACGGAGACGAACCAGATAATATTCTGAATATCAAAGGAATGAGTAAGATAGAGCGGGTTACGCTCAAAGAAGTATTCAAGATCGTAGAAAAATTTCAAAAAAAGCTACATATCAACTTCGGCGGAGTTCCAGGTTAATCAGCGCCTATTTCATCATCAATTCATCTTTTATATTACAAAGAAGATCTATTACCAGTTGCCAAACTGTATTCATATTTTTTTCATACAGATACTGGGGAATGATACAACCCAGCATGTCATTATGAATAAAAATTATTCCCGAATCAGTTCTGGTAAATAGTACTCCCAGGTCGATCAGTATATCTTCAGAAAGGATAAAACTGCTAAATAACAGGTCATTGGTTTGGATCAAAATATCCTTGCCGAGTTGTTTGTTGACCTGGATGGGATTGTCTATAGGATACAAACCTTGTATCCAAGGGTATTTTTCATTTTTCCTGACAACTCGCAAGGCTTTGAGGTGAGGATTCATCAAAGGCAACTGAAAAATTACGCCATTACTAGATGAGGGATTTTGGGTGAGTTCACGATAAGGCTCGATACGGATCGAAAGACCTCTGTATTCCCCAAACAAGGTAAAATTCTTAGGGTTTCTGAATGCCAGTTTTAAGCCATTCTTACGAGAAAATTTTTGATATAAGTCCTGCTTTCTCTTGAAGTTCCTGTTGCGAATAATTCCTGTCGCAATAGCTCCCAGAGCAACGAGCAATATAAAAACGAACATCAAGTAAGTAGGAAGCATCAACAAATATGCCATACGAAAATCGTAATACAGGATCGGAAATTAGTAAAATATTCCCATATGAGGCAATAATAGAGAGAATGAATTGATAATCAATGTTGTGTAAAGACACAATAAAAAAAGGGGAAGCCAACTTATAGACTTCCCCTTTTTAATTGTACTTCTTAGTTATATTAATCCACTAGCGTACGATCATTTTGAAGATTGATCGTGTATTGTAAGTACTCATGATAACTGTATGAACACCTGTTTCAAATTTTTCACCAGTTAGGGTCCATTCGTGTTTTCCGGTTCCTTGATTGGTAAAAATTTCCCGGTGAACATTCCTACCCATTGCATCAATGATATCGAAAGTAACCTTTCCAGGTATTTCCACTTCATAAGAAATGGTAGTCAATCCTGAGAATGGATTCGGATATACATTAAGTAGTTCATCTTTTTGAATCAGGATATTATTGCTTGTAGCAGTACCTGACAGCATGCTTGTAGAGCCATCCTGCATGGTAAGCATCAGGTTGAATGATCTTCCATTTTGGTTCTCAGCACTACTCAGGAATCCAGTTGCAAGCAAAAGTCCTGATTTACCTTTGAGATCACTCAGATCAACACCGAATGTAGTTACGACTTCCAGGTTGTTATTGAAAGGAGTGATCTGTAGGTCATAGCTTGTTGCGCTAAGTGTCACATTCTCGCTGAATGAACTATAACTCAGATTATCTATGATTGGGCTAACATCCCTTCTCGATACCACGTCTACATCTGGTGCATCAGTTGCTCCGTGGAAAGCTTTGAGATTAAAGCTGTTACCGCTACTTATCCTCCGTGCACCTTCTTCGACATAGAGGTTAAACTCAGTACTATGTCCCATGGGGTTCGCAGCAAAATTCACAGTATTCAAAAGACCATTTGCAACAACAAAGTAGTTCTTACCTGATTCTAGAGTCAAATTGAAAGTTTTGATACCTTCATCTGCACTATTGCTGTTTTCTCCAGCTACTGTGATTGTAAGCGCTCGATTTGCAGGAAGATCCATAAATGGAGTAGCGGTCTGGAAACTGAAATTGTCTACTTTCTCTACTCCATCACCCGTATCGATATATACATCTACTGTTGCCGCAGCGGGATCAGCAGCATTGTGGATCATCTGGATTCCAGCAGTTCCTGCTTCTGGAAGTACGATGACTGTACCATCAGGCAATACCGCGATCAGTCTGAAGGCTTCGCTATCCTGGTTGTCAGCAGGACTGAGAAATCCTGAAGCAACTACCAGTGCCGCGCCACCCTCCAGACCGCTAATATCAGCGTTGAAAGACAGTAGCACTGTTGCACTATCTCCTCCAGGTGTAATGTCCAGCTGATAGTTGTCAGCAGGTACAGTAAGATACCCAGCAAAGTCAGTATAAGAGAATCCAGGAATAATAGTAGCTCCATTGGCATTAACGCCTACATTAGGTGCATCGGTAGCACCATGAAGCACCTTGAGGTCTACCCCTTCACCACTTTCAGCAGCTTCACGTGCTCCAGCTTCAACCAGTAGGGTAAATCCAGTTTCTACGCCATCGGGATTGGCAGCGAATGCATCTGGTGCCAGTACACCGTTGGCCACTACATAGTAAGATTCATCTGCTTCCAGGGTAGCAGGGAAGGTCGCAATTCCATCTTCGATGTTTTCACTTTCACCACCTGCAACGACGATAGTCAGTTCTGTTTCAGCAGGCAGGTCGAGGAAAGGCGTAGCAGTACGGAAGGCAAAGTCATCGATCTTGATGGTGTCAGCACCGGTATCAACGTAGATATCTACCACTTCAGCAGCAGGATCAGCAGCATTGTGGATCACCTGCACACGTGCAGTTTGAGGCTCT
>CAYXVE010000053.1:0-32409 GCA_964468435.1 uncultured Bacteroidia bacterium
TCCGCCTCGCTGGGCAGGCGGTAGGTCTGGCCCGTCTGCTGGTTCAGCTTTTTGAGAAAAGCTTGACAGTCGTCCCAGGAGACACTTTCTACCGGGCGGTCGGGGCCCTTGAAAACTGACGGATTCTTACCCATCACCGCCTGCCACAGCGCCTGGGTGACCGGGTAGCGGCCCAGGTAGAAGTCCGGGACGGTGACGGGGTGGAGGGGTTTTTCTCTGTCAGCGGCCTCCGCATCGGCCCCGCCCATCTGGAAGGGGCCGCCGGGGATGTGGACCATGATGAAGGGGTGGCCGGCGTGCTCCTCGACAAATGAGCCTTCTCGTAAAGTATGAAGCTTATTTTTCATGGGTAGGCTCAATAATGCGGCGTAATTCCTGAACAATGCGCCACCAGGCTTCGTCTCGCTTGGGGCGCGACTCGATGGAGGCGATCCAGCCTTCGTCTTTGCCGGCCCCTTGTTTGAGGGTGAACCAGGTGTCTTTGAGGTCGCAGGCCCGCAGGAAAATGGGGACCACGGCGGCCGTTGTGGAGCGCTTTTGCGCGATCTCCAGTTCTACTTCGTGGATGTAGGGTACATTCATAAAGGCCGGACTCAGCATAAGCAGGATGATGTCGCTGTCCTGCAGTTCCCGGCGAATTACCTGATCCCAATTCTGACCGGGCAGAATCTTGCGGTCGTACCAGGTTTCCAGCAAGCCGCTCTGGCGTAAATTGGCGAGGTGCTCGTCCAGTTCCTGTCGGTATGTCTCGTCTTGAGAGGAATACATAAAAAAGAGCTTCTTCTTCCGGCCCCGGTCACGGGTGGGCGTTTGGAAGAAGTCCACACCAAGCTCTTCCAGGCCATCGAGGTTGCGCCAGCGCTCTCTGTACCAGCCTTGCGGCTCAAAATCGAGCTGATGCAGATAGCGGGCATCCTGGAGGTCCTGACCAATTTGGGCAAGCAAGCTGCGCACCCGCTCAAAGAATTCCCGCGCTCGACCGCCGTAAAGGTTGAGCAGCACCTGATGATTCTCCCAATCCTCCTGCACATGAGCAAAACTCATCTCTGGGCCGGTGGGGTCGTGGAGAATGACGTTGCTTTTCCACATCAAACGGGTTTGGATGGGACCATTTCCGAAAACCACCGGAAAAGGAGCATCAAAGAGGTTCTGGGGCTTTTGCAATGCCACAATCAACTTACTCACCATGCCCGCCGGAATGAAAGGATCGAAACGGAAACGAACCCGAAAGGCGGGCTCCCGTTTCAGGTGTCCCGGAAGCGGAAGGTTATCATCCAGCAGGGCGGGAATGATGTACTCGGTTTCGCCGAATTCATTCTGCTTGGAAAAACAAAGCTGATAGCCCTCCATCAGGGCGATGAAACGCTGCTGCTCGGCCTCAGTCGTCCCGGGCCACACGTCGCCAAAGTACAGCGGATTGAGCTGCCCGTGCCGGATGTGGGGCGAGCCGAGCACCTGATACATGACCTCCTTGACCCAGATGGGGTTGATGACGATCCAATCTCTGAGGGCGGGGTGCTCACCGAAGTAAATTACCGTGCCGATGCGGTCGAGGATGCGCAGCCAGGCCCGGGCATCGCGCTCCTCGATCTCCTGCTTTTGGCAGATAGCGAGGTACTCGGCCATGTCGAGGTAGTGCTCGCTTTGCCGAGCCTCCAGCTCGGCCTTGACCGCCATCCAGTTCTGCGGGTAGCCGTCGGTGAAAACCTCGGGGCTGATCCCTGGCAGCGCTTTTTGGATCGCCTGTTCCAAGTCCTCAAACTTGTCCAGGGTCTCACAACTGATGGCCACGAACTCGGGATAGAGGTTGGGAAACAAGTCGCGCAGCACCCGCTGATCGACCGGGTGGGGGTCGAGATCGGTTTTGTTGACCACATGGATGACGGGGCTGTGCTTTTTGTCGTCCTCATCATAGCTGTAGGCATTGACCATGCTCAGCCAGTAATGAAAGCCAACGTAGTCGTCTTTGCTGGGCAGGTCGTCGCAGGCGGTCACAAAGAGGTACAAGGACTTGCGGCTGCAAAAGAGTTGCTGGATTTCGCGGTGCTTGCCTTGTCCGCCAAAGTCCCAGATATGCAACTGAAAGTCGATAGGCTCCTCCAGTTGCGTCAGCTCGGGCGGCAGGCCTTTCAGGTCCAGGCGCTCAATGTCGAGGGTCTCGGTGCGCTCATGAGGCAAAGGCAGGGGTGCTTTTTTGTCCTGTAGCCGGATGCGGATAGAGCTTTTGCCTACCTCGCCATTGCCCACCAAGATCAGCTTGGCCTCGCGCAGCGGAATCTTTTCCTGTGTCTGCAAGGCTTGCAGATAGGCCAGCACGCTTTCGGCGGCATTGGCCCGATCTCCACCGGGGATAACTTCTTTGGGCAGGTTTTGGATGGCGGTTTCGCCCAAGAAAAGGGACTGAAGCGCCTCCGAATAGCCCAGGCTATCGGGGAGCTCCTTGAGGGGATTGTTGCGCAGGTCCAGCTGCCGCAAGGCCGGTAAGCGGTCGCCCCAGTCAATGGCCTCCAGCTTGTTATCATTTAGCAAAACGCGCCGGAGCTTATGGGAGCCTGCTGGCAGGACAAGTTCTCGCAATTGGCAAGCGCTGAGATCTACTTCCTCCAGATCCGAGAGCGCCTCCGGCAACGAGAGACTCGCTAGCTCTTTGTTTCCACTCGCATTCAAGCGCGCCAAGCCCGTCATCCCCGACAGATCCAGGCGATGCAACCCATTCTCACTCACATTCAACCCCCGCAAATCCCCTGGCGCAAAGCCGTCCAGCGCCAGCAATATTGCCCATTTTTCATCATTCAGGCCGGTTTTGGCAAGGTTGAGGCCGATGAGGCGCTCGCCGTCGAGCTGGTACTTAGGGGTGTCGGTTTTGTAGGCCATCAGGCCGCCGAGGGGGTCGTGGGGGCGCACGGGCGCGGGCTCGAAGACCGGGAGGTTGAGCAGGGCTTGGATGCGTTCGATGATGGGTGGCATAGGCAGGAAGCAGTGGGGAACATGGACAACAAAATTAGGCATTCCCTGCCACAATCACAACCCGGGCTTTTGTCATTTTGGGGCTTGATGAGGGATTGGCGGGAGACCGGGGCCGGATTGCGCGCTTTGCCAACCCTTTTTCCAGAAATCCGGCCCAGCATCGGTGATTTGCCCTTTGACCAAGGCCCTATTGGGCAGGCTGCGCAGCAGCACATTGGCGGCTTCGATGGCCTGTCCCTGCTCATCTACTACCCGTCCGGTCAGCTGAGCCAGCAAAGAGAAATGGGATAGCCAAAAGCAGGAAAAGCAGCAAATGCAGATCAGATAGGGGAATAATTTCATGACGGGAATGAATGAAAAGTGATCAAGTAATTGGCTGGGTCAGTCCCTGCTGATGAGGCAAACCTACGCTCTCGATCAGATCATTGCCCTTACCATTGTTTGAAGGTGGGTTCTCATTGACCGAAGCGCGGACTTGGCCAATCAGCGCCGAAAAGGGGGACATCCTCGTGTCCCCCTTCTGCGCAGGGTGATTGAAAATAGATTTTCCTTGACTACGCGCCAGCGTAGCGGGCCAGGGTCTCGGGCAAGGGCCGGAAGCTTACGCCCAGGTCCGCTTGAGCCCGCTCATTCTGATACACGAGCGCGGGCTGCCCCACCGCGGGCTGTTGATTGAGCATCAGCGAAATATCTGATATCCGGTAGCTTTCGCTCGACAAGAGGTAGTGTTTGCCGTGCAGATTGGGGCGAATGGCGGCCTGGTAAACGGCTGCCGCAACATCTTCCACGTCCACGTTGGCCCAGTACACATCCTTTTCATAAAGCATTTCGAGAAATGGATTGGGAGCGATCCGGTTTTTGAACAGGTACTGCAAACCCATCGAGGTGGAGTCTTCCCGCTTCGACATCGCCATGCCCAGCACGCCTACCGGCGAAACGGTCGTGATCTCAAAGCCGGGATCAGGGTGATCAGCAATGAATTGATCAACAGCCTGATGGGCCAGGAACTTCGCTTGCGCGTACGGGTGGCTCTCTTCACTGAAGTAGAAAGGATCCGCTTCAGTGATGGTGTCACCTTCGGCTTTGCCGGCTGGCAATAGGGGAAAGTCGGTATTCACCGCCGCCACCGAGGCGATGAATACTACCTTCTTCACGGATGGCGTTTCGCTGACCACCTGTAGGAAATTCTCCGTGCCTTTGATGGTGGGATCTAGCAAGTCCCGCTGCGGGTCTTCCACCTCCAATTGGAAGGGTGTGCCGCCGTGTACGAGGATGTCGCAGCCGGTGGCAAAGGCTTTCAACTGCTCGAGGTGCTGCACGTCGAGTGGGGCGAGTTCCAGGTTCTCCGCGTGGGGCAGCGCGGACAGGTGCGCGTATTTCGCGCTGTTGGAAATGTCGGTGGCCGAGACTTTGACCCGGTAACCGTTTTCCAAAAATTGTTTGGTGACATAACTGCCGATGAAGCCGGCGCCACCGATGATACCTACTGTTTGCATGATGTTATTTGTTAAAGTGAAACAATGGGCCGCAGGGTGCGACCACTGAAAAGGGAAAAAGGGTGCAATTTATTTTGTAGGCTTTCCGTGGGGACACGGCATGCCGTGTCCCTACTCGGTAGCCGCGTTCACCAATTCCCAGAATTCTTCTCGGTTGTTGGTGCGGGGGAATTCCGTGGCTGGAACCGCTACGTTCAAAAACTGGCACAAGGGCGCCCAGCCTTCTTTGACCTGGTAAACCAGGAGTTGCTCCGGCGGAATCAGATCCCGGACGGCTTGGTTGTGGGCTTCATACCGCTCGGCCAGGCCCTCAAAATCCAGGCCCATGGGAAAGCCTGACTTCCCAATCGCCTTTACCACCATATCGAGCCACTCCCGCACGGGCGCGGGGGCTTTTTCCCGATCGGCCAGCAGTTGGTAGATGGTAGAGCCAAAGCTTTCGGCCCATGACTCCTTGCTGCGGTGGGTGAGAATGAACCTGGCCTTGGGATAGGCGGCATACAGCTCCTGGTAAAAGGCCGCGGTAGGCCAATCTACGGCACTCTGCATTCCTGCATAAATGGCGTCAAAGTTGGGTGGCTGCTGCAGGGCCTCATTCCACAGGGGCAGTTGCACGGGCATGTTCTGCGCCACACGTTCCATGTGGTGGCAAGGGCCCAACTCCAGGCTTTCCAGTGCGGTCTTTAAGGAATAGGTCCCGGTTCTGCCCAGGCCCAGTCCAATGACTTTCAGTTCCATCTTCATCATGTTATGAATTTTATGTTATGAATTTTCTGTAATCGGATGTTAAAATTCCCATGACAGTTATCAGGCAACTTGCTATCACCTCACAACCGTCATGGTGGCAGGATCAATTCCCGGCTTCCTGCATCGCCGCCCGCGCCTTCTCGGCTCGTTCTTTGGCCTCTTCCATGCCCATGGCCACCGCCCGGTCGTAGTATTCCACCGACTTGGCGTAGTCCTTGGTGACCATGTAGTACTCGCCCATGCTGTCGTAGGCATTGGGTTCGTTGGGGGCTAGTTCGAGGTATTTCTCGAGGGCGGCCTTGGCTTTGTCCATCTCTTCGAGGTCCATGTAGTTGTAGCCCAAAGAATTGTAGGCACCGCCGTATTCGGGGCGCAACTCCAGGAGGCGCATCAGGTGCTGGACAGACGCTTTCGAGTCTTTGCTGATCCAAAAAGCGGAGATGGCTGCCAATTCGTGTGCTTGGGCGGTGTTGGGGTAGGCGGCGGTCAGCGAGGCCATGAAGGGGGCGGGATCGGCTCTGGGGTCTTTCTCCAGAGCTTGCAGAGCTTTGCGCACAATTTGCTCGCCTTGGTTGAAGCCCGCCGGGTCAATGGCCAAAGCCGGCTTGATGAAGGCAGCGGCTTCTTCGTATTGCCCAAAAGACGTTGCTGTCATGGCGAGATAAGCATGAGCCATGAAGAAGTTGGGGTCCGTTTCCACTGCGGCTTTCATCTCAGCGATAAAGTCGGGGATATTGGCGTTTTCGGCGGCTTGCAGGCCCTTGACGTACGCGGCTTTCGCCGCTTCCGATGTAGTAGAAACGGGCAGTAGCAGTTCCTGCGCCACCAAGTAGTGAAAACCGCCCAATAGTAGGGCAATGGATAACATTAGATTTTTCATTGTTAGAAATTAATTTTAAAAAAATATTTTAAAAAAAATGGGATTGTTTTTTGGTTATGTAGTTATCTGACAATCTTAAAATTGTCCGATATTAAACAGTAAAATACGTGTAAAATCTGTTGTGTTTTCATTTGGTTTTTTTGATTACCTTCTTAATGTAGATAAAAACCTTGCTGTTGCAAAGGGATTTCTTCCCAAAGTGCGGTTTGAGTTTCCGAAGGCTTTTTGTTACCTCGTTGTTATGGCATTAAGAATGATGTATCTTTATATGTGTACTATAGCTAAGTTCCGATTATGGTAGAAAACCCTATAAAAATAATGGTTGTAGAGGATGAAATGCTGATTGCTGCTAAAATGTATCCGTCTGAGCAAAGACGGATACAGTACACCTGAAGGAATCACCACCACGGAGCTTGCATAAAGTTTTCTCCTCTCACCGTCAATAACTAACTCAAATTCTCCTTTGAGCAGATTTACAACCTGCTCATGGGGATGTGAATGTTCCGGGAGCAAAGCCCCTTGAGTTATATTCCAGTAAGCCATCGTCATGCGATCTGAGTGTATAAACTTACCGTAAAACCCTGGCATAACCTCGCTTTGACTTAATTAATCAAATTTGTAAAATGGCATCATGTATTTTTGGTAAATTTAGTCAATGAATCTAAATATTGTTTATGCTATACCCGGCATGGGTGTAGACCATCGCATCTTCAGTAAATTGAGTATACATGATTTTCATCCAGTAAAGTGGTTGGAACCTCATCAGGACGAGTCCCTTGACTCGTATGCTCAACGCATGCTCGATCAAATACCCGGTTCAGATTTTATACTGATGGGTTTTTCATTGGGTGGAGTCGTTGCCCAGGAAATGTGTCGATATCGCAAATTTCGGGGACTGGTCCTGATTTCCAGCATCATAAGACCTGATGAACTGTCTTTTGCGCTCAAATCTATGCAAATCTTACCCTATTACCGCCTGAGCAGCGGTAAATGGCGCATTTTACTTCTGCCAATTTGGGGCAAGTTGTTCGGAATCACAGATCAGGAAGAAATTAAGCTATTACAGGATATGTTTGGCGGCTTCACCGATAATTATCGATTCTGGGCTATAGATCAGCTTATTCATTGGCGTGGGAGTAAAAATATAGGTCTCCCCCCCACCTTGCGATTACACGGCACACAAGACCCACTTTTTCCTGCCCCAAAGGTAGATCAAGCTCTATTCATTGACGGAGGAGATCACTTGATGATATATCGAAAGGCCACAGAAATCAGCATGCATATTCATGCATGGATAAATGAATTATAAGTTCATTCACATAGAGCTATTTACAAATTATCGATGTGTAATCGCACCTGGACAGCTCTTAATAAGAAAAGTACTTGGGTAAATCAACCACAGGCTTGTTGGGATCATCAGCATGTATGCTGGTTGCACGTTTTTCTGAAGTCACCCATGAGTTATCTGCTTCGTAAGTGTCCCTTGTGAGTTTGTATAACTCCATCAATACAGTCTCATCATTGATATTTGCAATGATATCCAATAGCCTACCCTTAATTTCGTACACATTCATAGCCAGATATTGAGTCTTTGAATTATGATTGGAATACGTAAGATTTACAATTAAGTTGATCATCTATCCATAAATAAAATGTTAAATGATACATACAGATTACGCAATCGAACTACTGATACATCTCATCCGGACTCCCTCTTTCAGCAGGGAAGAAGACGACAGTGCCAGAATGATCCAGGAACATCTACAATCGCGGCAATTACCCGTACAGCGTAAAGGCAATAATATATGGGTTAATAATCAGTATTACACTCCCCATAAACCCACACTACTCCTCAATTCGCATCACGATACGGTAAGACCTGTTGCTGGATGGACTACTGATCCTTTTGGGGCAATGTTGGAAAATGGGAAGTTAACAGGATTAGGGAGTAATGATGCAGGTGGACCGCTAGTAGCTCTGTTGGCAACTTTTTTACATTTCTACAGCAAAAGCGATCTACCAGTAAATCTTATCTATGCCGCTACAGCAGAAGAAGAAATCTCAGGCAAAAATGGCATTGCATCTATTTTGGATGACCTGGGACCGATACAGACCGGGATTGTGGGGGAGCCCACGCAGATGAAGATGGCCATCGCAGAAAAGGGCCTGATGGTACTGGATGGTACCGCCAGGGGAAGATCGGGACATGCTGCGCGTGATGAAGGGATCAATGCCCTCTACATTGCCCTGGATGATATTCAATGGTTCAGACAATATCGATTTGAGAGAGTATCCCCTTTGTTGGGCGAGGTCAAAATGAGCGTTACACAAATATCAGCAGGTAAGCAACACAATGTGGTTCCAGATACCTGCACCTTTGTGGTAGACATACGCACGAATGAATGCTACAGCAACCGCGAGGTTTTTGAGATCATTAATCAGGCTACTCAGTCTGATATGGATGCACGTTCATTCCGGCTCAACTCCTCAGGTATATCTCTGGATCATACGCTTATCAAAGCGGGAAAGAGTCTGGGATTTGAAACCTATGGATCTCCCACCCTTTCAGATCAGGCATTGATGCCGTTTGAAACCCTCAAGTTGGGACCCGGAGACTCTGCAAGATCCCATACCCCCGATGAATACATGTTGATTTCTGAAATACAAGAAGGGATAGAGCGGTATATACAGTTGCTGGAACAGTATTTTGAAATGGTGAAATAGTAATGAACATTCAATCCCGAGCAGATAAGAATAATGTATTCCCATTAACTTTACGAAATTTGATCTGCTACTATCCAGGTGCTCTACCAGCAAATCTATTTCAGTTGGTATACCCCTCTTAATTCCCTACCCTGTTGGGCAAAATCCAGCCCATAGCCCACAACAAAAGCAGGAGGAATCTCGAATCCAATATAGTTGGGTTTGGGACCTACGAGAAAGCTATCGGGTTTGAACAGCAGGCTAATGATCTTTACTGATTGACAGCCTTTATTTCGCATGTGCTTCCTGAGAAACTCAGAAGTATAGCCTGTGTCCACGATGTCTTCGATGATAAGCACGTGGCGGTCTTTGAGGGGAATGTTGTTGCCAAATTCTATCTCTTCAATGTTCTCTCCAAACATGCCGTCTCCATAACTCGATACCTTACAAAAATAAAGTTCAGGTTTTACTGTGAGGTGTCGTATAAGGTCAGCAGTAAACATAAAAGAACCATTTAACACAGGAATCATAAGCGGGGGATGCTCTCGATAATCCTCATTGATCTGACCTGCGAGTTGTTGGATGCGTTCCTGTAGTTGTTTTCCAGATATGATTAGCTTAAACTGCTTGCCTTTGATAGTTACCTCATTCATAAACCTAAAGTTATAAAATTCGTTCTTAAAAAGTGTTATATGGGGACTATAAACGCTTCGGTACTTCATTTGTGCCTATATTTGTAAAAATACAACTGTTTGGAAATATTCCTTAGAATAGTTTGTAATTTTACAGAAGCATTTAATTATTAATAGCTTGTGAGCGATATCATCAAACATGAGTGTGGAGTAGGTCTAATCAGGCTACTTCAACCTCTAGAATACTATCAGGAGAAGTACGGCTCTGCGCTTTGGGGATTAAATAAAATGTACCTTCTGATGGAAAAACAGCGCAACCGTGGTCAGGATGGAGCTGGTCTTGGCTGTGTTAAACTGAACATGAAACCAGGAAGGCCCTATCATGCAAGAATGCGTAGCATAGAGACCTCCCCCTGGACGGATGTTTACAAAAAGATCATAGGAGGTTTAGACAAGCTGCCTACGGAAGATCCATCACTCATTGGTGATTCCCGATTTTTAAAACAGCATTTTCCCTATGCTGGTGAGATCTATCTCGGACACCTAAGATATGGCACACACGGTACTAACTCGGTCAATGCCTGCCATCCTGTCATTCGTACCAGTAACTACATCAATCGCTGCTTGCTTCTGGCAGGTAACTTCAATCTGACCAATGTGGATCAGCTTTTTCAGAAACTGGTAGAGCTAGGACAGCATCCCAGACATCTTACGGATACGGAAACTATGCTTGAGAGAATCTGTCATTTTCTCGACCGGGAAAACAACAATCTAGAGGAGAAATTCAGAAAAAATGGATACACTGACAATGAGATCACACACCTCATAGCTGATGAACTCAATATTCACAGCATCATAAAACATGCTGCTAGAATATGGGACGGTGGTTATGTCATAGGGGGTGTTATAGGTAATGGGGATATTTTTATTGCTAGGGATCCCAATGGAATTCGTCCCTGCTACTATTACAATAATGATGAATTTTTTGTTGCAGCTTCCGAGCGTGCTGCGATCTCCACTGTCTTCGACCTGGACTCTAATCATATCCACGAGCTATCTCCAGGACATACCTTAACCATCAAAGCAGCCAATAGTAAGCTTACTGAAAAAGCTTTCATTGAAGAAGCTGAATTGAAGCGCTGCTCATTTGAACGCATTTACTTTTCCCGTGGTAGCGATATGGAGATCTATCAGGAGCGAAAAGAACTGGGAAAGTACATTTTCCCCAAAGTGCTGGAAAGTGTAGATTTTGACCTGAAACATACTGTCTTCAGCTTCATTCCCAATACGGCTGAAACTTCGTTTCTGGGAATGATCGAAGAGGCAGAGAAATATCTGACCGAGCAAAAGGTTAAAGCCATTTACGAACTCGGACCTAATCCCGATATTTCCCGGATTAGAGAAATCATGAGCATACACCCACGAGCAGAAAAATTGGTACATAAGGATGTAAAGATGAGGACCTTTATTACTGATGATTCATCCAGAGATGAATTGGTAGCTCACGTCTATGATGTTACACGGGGAATCGTCAATAGAGAGATCGATAATCTGGTATGTATTGATGACTCTATCGTAAGAGGTACTACACTCAAAAAGAGTATTCTCAATATTCTCTCACGCCTTAATCCCAGGAAAATTGTCGTTGTATCATCTGCTCCACAAATCAGGTATCCCGACTGCTATGGTATTGACATGTCAAAAATACAGGAGTTGATCGCCTTCCAGGCTGCTATTGCATTACTGGAAGAAAGAGGGCTGGGCAACATGATACAGGAAGTATATCAAGAGATACTCTCCATGAAACAAGCGGGAACTACCCATACGCGTAATGTAGTGAAAGACGTCTACGATCCCTTCACAGAAGATGAAATTTCTGCAAAAATTACTGAGATCCTTGCTCCCCCGGATATATCCTGCGAACTGGAGATCATATTCCAACCGCTAGAGAATCTCTCCAAGGCTATCCCCAATCACCGGGGGGACTGGTACTTTTCAGGGGACTATCCTACCCCTGGAGGTAACCGGATTGTCAATCGGGCTTTTTTGAATTACTATGAAGGAAAGAATGAGAGGGCTTACCAGTTTGACACAATATAATACTGGGTAAAGAAAATTATAAAAAAGAGGAAGTCTATACTGAGACTTCCTCTTTTTTATGATCAAAATTCACTTACTTATTTATTATCATCTACCTCTTCATATTCCACATCTGTAACATCCTCTCCATTTCCTTGAGCCTGACCTTCCTCATCAGTTGCTCCGTTACCCGTAGGTTGCTCAGTTTGTTGCTGTGCCTGGTACATTTCCGTAGAGGCATTCTGCCAGGCAGTATTAAGGGCTGCTGTTGCAGCATCAATTTTGCTTAAATCTTTAGCTTGATAAGCCTCTTTGAGTTCCTTAAGGGATTGCTCAATAGCTTCTTTGTGATTAGCAGAAATCTTATCTCCAATCTCTTTCATCTGTTTTTCCGTAGAGAATATCAGTGAATCTGCTGTATTAAGCTTTTCGACTTCCTCTTTTTTAGCCTTGTCTGCGGCTTCATTTTCTACCGCCTCGCGCTTCATTTTTTCGATCTCAGCTTCGCTCAGACCAGTAGAGGCTTCGATGCGAATCTTTTGTTCTTTTCCAGTAGCCTTATCTCTTGCACTTACATTAAGTATACCATTGGCATCAATATCGAATGCAACTTCAATCTGAGGAATACCTCTGGGTGCTGGTGGGATACCATCCAGGTGAAACTTACCCAGCGTGCGGTTGTCTGAAGCCATTGGACGTTCACCTTGCAAAATATGGATTTCGACTGAAGTTTGATTATCGGATGCGGTAGAGAACACTTCTGATTTTTTCGTAGGTATGGTCGTATTAGCCTCAGTCAACTTGGTGAATACGCCTCCCATCGTCTCGATACCGAGCGACAGCGGCGTAACATCGAGCAGCAGGACACCTTTTACGTCTCCGGAAAGAACTCCCCCCTGAATCGCAGCACCGATAGCAACTACCTCATCGGGGTTCACACTCCTATTGGGCTGCTTTTTGAAGAAATCCTGAACGATTTCCTGGATTTTGGGGATACGGGTAGATCCACCCACCAGAATGACTTCGTCAATCTCATCAACGGAAAGTTTAGCAGCTTTTAAAGCTTCTCTACATGGATCCAGACATCTGTCAAATAAGTTGTCTGCCAGTTGTTCAAACTTGGCGCGGGAAATTGTCCGCTCAAGGTGCTTGGGACCTTCCTGATCCATTGAAAGATATGGCAGATTCATCATGGTGGAAGATGTGCTGGAAAGCTCAATCTTGGCAGTCTCAGCGGCATCTTTCAGACGTTGCATAGCTTTGGGATCTTTTCTGGGATCTATACCATGCTCGGCTTTAAACTCATTTGCCAGCCATTGAATGATTACATTATCAAAGTCATCACCACCGAGGTGTGTATCACCATTGGTAGACAATACTTCAAATACGCCGTCGCCCAGTTCCAAGATAGAGATATCGAATGTACCACCACCAAGATCGAAAACAGCTATTTTGACATTTTTATTTTGTTTGTCTAATCCATATGCCAACGCCGCTGCCGTAGGCTCATTAATAATACGCTTTATAGTCAGCCCAGCAATCTCACCAGCCTCTTTTGTAGCATTACGTTGAGAATCATTGAAATAAGCAGGCACCGTAACTACAGCTTCTTTGACCTCATATCCAAGATAATCTTCAGCAGTCTTTTTCATCTTCTGAAGTATCATGGCTGAAATTTCCTGCGGAGTGAATGTACGGTCATCTATCTTAGCTACAGCAAGATTGTTTCTACCCTTTTCTACTACGTAAGAGACGTGGTCAGTCTCTACCTTTGCCTCATCATAAGTCATCCCCATAAAACGCTTAATAGAACGAATCGTACGGGTGGGATTTGCTAATGCCTGACGCTTGGCTTGCTCTCCTACAATTCGGTCTCCATCTTTTGTAAAAGAGACTACCGAAGGAGTAGTTCGCTTGCCTTCCGCATTAACAATTACCGTAGGTTCATTCCCTTCCATGATTGCCACAGCAGAGTTTGTAGTTCCTAAGTCTATTCCTATTATTTTACTCATCTCTTACTAGCTTTATATGTCTATCTATTTAAAGTTATTCTTGTGAAATTTATTCAATATTGATATCTGTAGATTGTTCACTTTCTCGTTTATTTTTGGGAAACATCACAGTTAGTATCCCACTTTCAGATTTTGCCTTGATGTTTTCTAACTCTACAAATCCAGGCAACGGAAAACTCCTGGAAAATTCTCCAAATCTACGCTCCCGTTTGTGCAATCTGGGATTGGTATAGGCTTCCCCCCTTACTTTATTTCCTGTGATGTTAAGCACTCCATCTACTACCTGAAGGTTGATCTCTTCCTTTTTGACTCCAGGAAGCTCAATTTCAATAATGTAGTGGGTATCAGTCTCAAACTCATCTGCCAGGGCTTTCACTTCTCCCACCATGGTTTCTCCCGTAAAAACATCGTCAATTACTCTGTTCACTTTCTGGCCTAGGTCATTTAATCCCTCGCGCAGAGAGCGAAGATAGTCTTCGGGTTTCTGTTGCTCTTTACTCATAACTGGGTTTTTGTTTTAATTATCAAATAACAATACGGGTGCCATGTCAAAAATCCAGGTCTTTTTGACATCTTTTTAGAATAAAATTGACATATTGACATGAGATGAATATTGCAAGCGGTAGAATCTGTGATCAAAAACCAGAGCTGGCGACCTGGTTTTCCCATTGATCAATGAGCACTTGTATGGGTAATGCGCTGGGAGATAATTTCCGGTAGCGATCCAGTGCCTGATCACGATCTTTATCTCTTTCCCAAAAATGCATGATTCTGGCATAGTACAACCATAAATTTGGATTTTGGTCATTGTATTGCAGGGCTTCAACTACCAGATTTCTGGCAGTAACAGTTTCTTCGGTAGCAATATACAATGATAACAGCTCCAGTATTTGCTCAATCTTCAAGGGATGGGCCATATGAGCCACTTCAAGCTTATTTATAGCCTGAGCAGTATCTCCCTGTTGAAGCAGCAGCCTGGCATAGGTAGATAAATATGAAGGATTGGCCGCCAAGGTATCCCGTATCGACTGTAGATAAAATTTTGCAGAATCTGCTTCATTGTGTTCTAGAAAAGCGTCAGCCACTCCTAACTTAAGATGGGGATTCTGAGGATCTACAGTCAGGCCCAGCTTAAAAGTAGAAAGCGCAAGTGTATCCTGGTCTCTAAGATACAATCTGCCCATTTCCAAATAAGGTGCAACGAGCGAGGAATCTTTGGCCAGCATATTACGGAAATTCTCCAAGGCCCATAAATAGTGTTCCGCACTATCCGCGTACAGACTTATTCTCATTCTTTCATTGAAGTCCAACTCATTTATATTCCACTCTGTCTGTGCGTATATAGGTTGCCCGTACGCCTGGAGCAGCATAGCCAGTTCTTTGGCCACCTCATCTTTCAGCGTATCGTATTCCCCTCTGAGTTGATATAATACTTTTGCTGCAGTATCCTGACGACCTAGGATAATATCCATCCTGGCCATATTCAGGTAACCTTCAGGGTTACCAAGATCTCCTGATCGCTCAAAATATTCCCGGGCCATGTTCCATGCTCCAGCCTTCCAGTATGCCAACGCCAGCAGCATATTGCCTGTCGCGCTGAAAATGGGGTATGCCAGATTGACATAATCCAGGCGACTTATTCCCTGCTCAAGGGAACCACTGAGCATGAGCAGATAGCCAGCCAGCATATTACCTTGCGGGAGATTCAACGAATCTGCCATAAACAATGCATGCTCCATAGCCTGAGATCTATGGTTTTCATGCATTAGATAGTAGAGATAATTTTGGCTTAGGGCCAAATCCGTAAACTTTTCTTGTAGCTGAGGACCTAGCTGATTGGCACTTTCAACTACGCCCTCTATATCATAGCTCAATGCATTTACAAGTGATACATTTGAAGGGTGTTCCGTTTCGAGAGATGCCTTTGTTAATTCCTTGACGAGTTTTTCTCTGCCAAAAATGTCGTATATCCCTGCCATATGGGTATACCCCAATGAGTTTTCTGGATTTGCCAGCAAACTTTTCTTCAAATAGACCAGTGATGAATCAGGCTCGGATTCGCTGAGGTAAAGATTGGAAAGATTGTGAGCAATATAGGATTCTGCTACAGGATGATTCGCAGGATTTCTAAGCAATATTTCTTTTGCCTCCTGATTGAGACCCAGTTGTTGAAGAATAAACCCCTTATTCAAAGTAGCAAAGGGGTTATCATAGAAATTACTTACCTTATCGAATGCTATCAAAGCCTGGGAAAACTGATCCTGGTCCTTCATGAGAATCACTCCAAGGTTATAATTACCTTTAGGACTTGCAGGTATCCACGCTATTGCCATATCGTATGTATTTCTTGCCAGGGAGTAATTACCCTGGAGATAAGCCTTATCTCCCTCCATGAGAAAATAACTCTGTGTAAAAATCCGGAATGACTTCCAGTTTTCGGTGGTCTCGTAAACCAGTACAGCTAGTAACCCAGCCAGCATAATAGCGGGAAATGGGATTCTTACTCCCCGCCCCAGCAAGTAAAACACATTGATACGCTCACGGATCATACGGGTAAATCCAAATTCGAGGTAGAAGATGTAAAGTGCGGTAACGATAAGTGTAAAAACACTCACGAGCTTTTCAAAGGCCCTGATAAATGTAAGGTCTCCAGAAGAAAAATGAAGAAAAAGAAAGCTTAATACGATTATGATCCATCCTAATATGAGAAAGCTGAAATTGGAATGTGAGGTAAATACAAACTGTACGGGCCGGAGTAGATTCTGAGAGGTAAAAACCAGGAAAAAAGTCGCCAGTAAAAAATAATGTAAGGGCCTAATGACAGGTGATACCTCAAGTGCCAAATGATAGACAACTGCCAGATACAGTAAATAAAAGAAAATAATCAGAAGCGCTACCCGCATCCATCGTAAGCTCCAACGGGTATGAACTCGCCGATGATTGTTTGCTGCAACGATCAAAATATTTACAAGGTCTTTGGAAGCGAACCAAACCAGGGCTACTGTTACAAGCAGAATCAGGTAATACTGGCTGTTGGCGGTATGTAACCAGGCAGTCCATCCATAGTTGATGTACAGATATGTCCATACAGCAGCCAGAACCGACCAGCATAATCCAAAAATGGCCAGACTAGTCAGCTTGAGCCAGTTGATCTGAACCAGATAAGTGATTCCCAGCAAAACTATAGACAACGTGACTTCAATGACCGGGAAAGAGCCAGGATAGAGAAAAATAGCGCTTATATCAGATAGAAGTATAAATAACAGGAAAGCCAGAAAAAAAATCAGAGACCAACGAGAGCGAATCCTTGTAGCAAAAGCCATAACAACAGACCATCCTGTAATCTGACCAGCCACATAGATCCACATAGATAATTCATTAGCAGATAGTATACCTGCTATATAAGTCCCCCATTGTCTGTAGACATCCAGCACAACTTCCAGTTCGAGGTAATGCGCCAGTTCTTTCCATACTGGCATAGGATGAGTATATGATTCTGCTATGATATCTAGCGCAATACTATTATCATATGGGAAATAGTAGACCCATAGCAATAGTCCACCCAATACTAAAATGACAATCCCCATTATCCAAAACCAGATTCTGTAAATCGGGGAAAATGAATCATAAAAAAAAGAAAGTGGTAAATATGGAGGGTGCGAACTTTTCTTCATCTGGGAAAAGGTAATATTTTCCGAAATATGATACAACACTACGTATCACAAATGAAGTAGTTTCAATATAAATTTCTACATTTGAAGAATACAAATATCCGGGCAAAATCTCCCATCAGGAGCACCTCGGAAAATACAGGTAAAAAGTGGTTCCAGTGCCTACTGTAGAGTCGACCTCAATCTTACCACCATGCAATTCTACAATTCTCTTACAGGTTGAGAGTCCGATACCCGTTCCTTCTTTATCATCTTTTCTTTCTCCCCTGTCAAACAAATTGAATATGGTTTTAAGGTATTTTTCCTTAATCCCTGCACCGTTATCTTTCACGGATATGATATTATAAAAGCCATTGGGTCGATAATCTATTTCAATTTTGGGATTGACATCGTCCCGGCGATATTTAATGCTATTGGAGATTAGATTTTGGAAAAGACGTGCAAGGAGGTTGCTATCCCCTTTTACCTTAGGCAAGGTGCTTATATTGAGTCGGGCATGATGTTTCTGAATAGAGCCATGCAGGTCTCGGGATACCTGTCCGATGACATCTTTAAGGTCCACTTCTTCATTTTTTCTAAAATTCTCACCTTCTCGGATGTATTCCACCAAATGTTGAATACGGTTGTTCATTCTGTCTATCGAGTCTTCCAGGTTATATGCAAATAACTCACCACGACGGGAATCTTGCTTCTGAAATTCTTTTCTAATCAATCCTGAATATCCTTTGATCGTGGTAAGGGGTTGTTTGAGATCATGTCCTAATGCCAGAGAAAACTTCCTCATATCCTCATTGATCACCTTGAGTTTTTGCGCCTGAGTGTTTAGCAGATCACGTTGATGTTTGATTTCGGTATTCAGTGTCACCAATTTTTCATTGGTCTTCTGCACTCTGTATATGCTATACAGCGCAGAAAAGAACAAAATAATCACACTGGCCAGCGTGATCCAAAGATTTCTGCTTTGTGCCTTTCGTTTTTCGATCTGTATACTCCGTTTTTCAAGTTCCACTTTTTGAATAGCCAGTTCCTGCTTTTGTCTATCAGCTTCAAAAAGCGTTCTCATCTCCATGTATTCCCGATTTGCGACAATTTTATTGATGCTGTCGCTCAGCCTACTATACCGTCTTTCATAATCCAGGGCCCGTTGATCCTGAAACATATCCTCATATATCAGACTAAGCAGGCTGGATGCCTGCGCTTCTGCTTCCAGGTCTTTATCTTCTCTGGCCTGGGTCAGGCCTTCCAACGCATTCTTTTCGGCTTGTTCCAGATTGTACAATTTCCGGTATACCCTACCAATATCGACCCATGTTTCAGGATCAGAGTTATTGATATTTTTCTGAACCGTGAGGCTACGGCGATAAGCGCTTAAGGCAGAACCATATAATTCCCTGTCTTCATAAATTCTTCCTATATAGGTATGGGCACGAGCAAGGTTCTCATGGTTATTTGCATCTTGACATAACTCCAGACTTAGCAGGAGTTGCTCGAGGGCTTTGTCACGCAATCCCTTTTTGTAATAGCTTATACCCAGGTTGGTTTGGATAGTAGAATAGAGGGACTTATCGTCTAGTACAGCTTTAATTTCACTTGCCTGGGAGAAATAATTGATGGCATCATCTATCTGTCCTAGGTATATATACATCCCTCCAATATTATTATTAATATATCCTACTTCTGTACTATTGGCCTTACTTCCTCCTTGGTATGCAAGTTGCCATTCAAGTGCATTCTGATAGTTTTCCAAAGCCAATTTATAGTTATTTATTTTTGCGTAACTGACTCCCAGATTATTATAGGCAGTAATGACACGCGTAGAGTCCTGCAATAACTTGTATTTCTCAAGACTTAGTGTCAAATAATAGACTGCGGAATCTGTGAAATCTTTATTTACGAAAGCAATAGCCAGATTGTTGAAAGTTTTGGCTTGTTCGAGGGTATCCTGAAATTTATTGAGAAAGGAAGAAGTCAACTTCAGATTTTCGATTGCGTCATCCCATTCGCCTTTGATAAGATTGGCTGTACCTAACATACTGAGTGCCAGTGCACTTTTTTGATGTAAGCTTACAGATACTGAGATCTCGTAGGCCCTTTGGGCAATCGTGATGGCAGAATCAGGATGATTAGAGAGCAGTTTTCTACTGGATGTGATCAGGGAATCTATCTTGCCTACGAGCGAAGGATCTAAGCTAGCACGCAGAGGCCTTGTCTGCTCATCGTTGCTGTATGTACGCTGAGAATACCCAACAAAGTTGCATAAGAGCAATATCAAAATGAATACTAAGTTGCTAAACGTGCAGTTCATATTGATAATTCCATTTAACACCATGCTACAGGTACAGCACTACTCACACCATTTACGAGACCATAAATATACAGCATAAATATGTTATGCTAAATACATTTTATCTATTTTGTATGATTCTAAATACAAAAACGGATAAATAAATTTCTTACCTTTTCAAATGACAAATTAAACAAATTCTAATCACATATTCCGATTTTTATCAACAAGGGCTGATAAAAAGAAATTATTGTAAAACCTATTCAAAAACCTCATCTCATTGAAAGAGCTTGAGCATCTCTAAAAAACTTCCCTTTTTAAGTTATGATTTTTAAACATCAGTTGCAACCTCAAGATTGACATAAGCCGAAAATCCGCATATTTTATCAGAGGTTGGTATAGTTAATACCGCGTTGAAAATCTATATCTGACCTGATTTTCAAATGTGTATTTACACATTACACAGTCTAAACATCGGGAATATTGAGTAACCATAATGTTTTATTTAAGATATGGCATTACCTGTAGGAAACTCCATGTTTACAGCTTAAAAGCGATATATAAGCACAAATTCTCATGAAAGGGAATCAAAAGAAATGTGAAGCTTACATCATGGGTTCTAATTTTTAATAATTTATTTATCATTTGATTAAGTATTCGTATATTTTTACGATAATCAACTATTCATTTATGAGAAAAGTTCCATTTTATCGCCAAATGGATTCCTCGGATTGTGGAGCCGCCTGTCTACGAATGATTGCAAAGCACTATGGCAAATATTTTGATGCGAGACATCTCAGACAGCTATGCCACATAACACGCGATGGGGTCTCTATACAGGGGCTTGCTGATGCTGCCGAATACCTGGGACTTCACACCCTAGCAGCTGCGATAAGCTATGAAAGCCTGAGAGATGAGGTACCACTTCCATGTATAGCCTATTGGCGTGAAAGACACTTCATTGTGATTTACAAAATCACTGGAAAACACGTTTATGTCGCAGATCCTGCTTTTGGCTATATTCGCTATTCCACAAAAGATTTCCAAAAGGGATGGCTGCAAAATCCCAACACCCCTAGCAAAGAAGGAATGGTTCTTTTACTAGAACCCACTCCTGAATTTGATCAGCAGGATGAGGATACCAAACGACCGGTCGAAGGATTAGCTATGCTCATTCCTTATCTCAGGCCTTACAGATCCTTTCTGATACAGCTTTTCCTGGGTCTTATCATTACCAGTATTATACAACTCCTTTTTCCATTTCTTACACAGGCATTGGTAGATCAGGGTATCAGATACCAAAAAATTGATTTTATATACCTGATCTTAACCGGCCAGATGATGCTATTCTTTTCCAGAACTGCTGTACAGGTTATCAGAAGATGGTTACTCATGCACATGGGATCGAGAATTAATATTTCTCTGGCCTCGGACTTTCTGATTAAATTGCTGAAGCTACCGATTACATTCTTTGATACACGCACCACAGGAGACATGTTTCAGCGGGTACAGGACAACTACAAGATTGAAACCTTCTTATCTTCAACATCCCTAAGCGTCATTTTTTCTTTATTCAGCATAATCACTTTCTCAATTGTTCTGGCCATTTATCACCTGGGAATATTTCTGGTATTTATGACAGGGGCTATCGTGTATGTCATATGGGTACTTGCATTTATGAAGAAACGCAAAGAACTAGATTACAAGCGATTTGATCAGGCGGTAGAGCACACTAGCAACCTTTTTGAGCTTACTCAAGGTATACAGGAGATCAAAATCAATAATTCGGAACGCAAACGGAGATGGCAATGGGAATCCGTTCAGATCAGGCTATATAAAATTGCCAGGAAAGGACTTGCTATTACACAGTTTCAGGAAACGGGAGCCGGTTTTGTCAATGAACTGAAAAATATCCTCATCACCTTCATGTCGGCAAATGCTGTGATTCAGGGTGAAATGACCCTGGGGATGATGCTTTCAGTCCAGTATATCATCGGCCAGCTCAATGCACCACTTCTCAGCTTTATAGAATTTTCCCATCAGGCTCAGGACGCCAGATTGAGTCTGACCCGGTTAGGAGATATACACACTCAACCCGAAGAATATCAAGCTACCAAGGATATACGACAGGATGTGCCACTTCGCAAAGGTATCATCCTGCAATCCCTTTCTTTCCGGTATGGGGATTCATTAAGCCCTTATATCCTCAATTCCCTTTCTACTGTCATAGCACCTGGAAAAGTTACAGCTATTGTCGGGGTAAGTGGAAGTGGAAAGACGACCCTGTTGAAATTGCTACTTAAATTCTATGAGCCCAGCGAGGGAGATATCAGGATAGGAGATACCTCTCTCAGATATATCCATCCAAAAAGCTGGCGCGCAGCCTGTGGGGTGGTCATGCAGGATGGCTACATTTTCAATGACACCGTCATCCACAACATTACTGAATCCAGTGACAGTGGTATCATTGACAAAGAAAGATTACAAAACGCGATACGTATAGCTCATATTGAAAACATGATCCATTCCCTCCCTGCTGGCTTTGAGACCAAGATAGGACCAGTAGGTACCAGTGGAGTAAATCTGAGTGGTGGCCAGTCGCAAAGGCTATTGATAGCCAGGGCTATCTATAAAAATCCATCTTTTTTATTCTTTGATGAAGCGACAAGTGCGCTCGACGCCAATAATGAAAGAGCTATTATGGAAGATTTAGAAGATTTTTTTGAGGGTAGAACGGTGGTCATCATTGCCCACAGATTGAGTACTGTCAAAAATGCAGACCAGATACTAGTCATGGATCAAGGCAGAATCGTAGAGCAGGGAAATCATGAAGAGCTCATAAGACTCCATGGGGATTACTATCGACTGGTCAAAAACCAACTGGAACTGGGTAACTAACAAGTAAATCATGGAATTTGAAAAAATAGACCTTCTCAATGAACAAGGCGATCACATCCGGGATATCATGAGTCGCAAGCCCGTGTGGATGGTGCGCTGGGGTACTACCCTAATCTTTATATTCATTGCATTCATGATCTTATTGAGCTGGATTATCAAATATCCCGATGTCATTCCAGCCCGGATCGTGATCACGACTCCCGTGCCTCCAGCACGTATCCTGGCCCGGGCAGAAGGCCCTATCAGCCAGTTGCTGATCGAAGATCAGCAACCCGTATACCAGGATCAGATCCTTGCAATGATCGGAAACCCGGCAGACCTAAAGGACGTCAACAAGCTGGAGCATTATCTCGGTCTATCCTTCAGGCTTCCTGGTGATATATTCCAGCTTTATCGCCGTTTTCCAGAAGCCCTTGTTCTGGGAACACTTCAAACCAGCTACGGTGAACTCAAAGAGTCGATAGAGGGCCTGCATCTTTTCATTCGTATGCAGCCTACCGGTCAGCAACTTGCTGTCATAGACGAACAACTACAAGCATACCAGGATCTTTTTTCAGAACTCAACACAGAAGATTCTATTCTCAAAGAAGAGCTATTGCTGGCCCAGAGCGAGTACAGGCGATTCAGCGATTTACTGGAATCAGGATCTATATCGGAGCAACAGTGGGAAGAGGTAAAACGCTCTTTTATCAGAACACAGGAAAGACACCAGCGCATACTAACCCAAAAAGCTGAGAATCATATCAGGATGGTGGAGTTACAAAGAGATGCAACAAGGCTGAAGATGATGGATCATGAACGTATGCAAAGCCTGATGATACAAGTAGAATCCAACTGGGAATCCCTGAGCAGCGAGTTGTCGTTGTGGAAAGAAAATTATCTGATCCAGGCTCCTATCGATGGGATCGTAAGTCTTCACAGTTTCTGGAGCCAGGACCAGGCAATATCCCGTGGGGAGGAATTTTGTACAGTCATTCCCAGTACGCCACAACCTAGGATCGGTAAAATGATTATTCCCGTTGAAAATGCAGGCAAAGCACAGGTTGGGCAAAAGGTCTTGGTACAACTGGAAAGCTATCCTTCCAATGAATACGGTATGTTGAGAGGAGAGGTAAAAGCCATATCCCTTGTTCCCAGAGACAGGCAATATACCGTAGAGGTTGTGTTTCCAGAAGGTATGCAGACTACTTATCAATACAAGATTCCCCTACGTCAGGAAATGACAGGTCGTGCGGAAATCATCACGCAGGACATACGTCTTATCCAGCGTATATTATTCAGATTGAAAGGATTGACCCAAAGATACCCGATTTGAAAAATTTTTTTCTTACATTCTTTCCTAACGGGTAATATGATTTACTATTATGAAATTATTCATTATCAGCAATTAAGTATATGGGCTAAATTTTAAAATCAAACGCTTTTATTTTGGCATAATACGTATTTAGAAATAAAAATTTGCTATGTTGTAAAATGTTACTACCTTTGAATTGTAATACAGGGGTAACCGAAAACCTTTCAGAGTAGGTAATCTATCATAGTAATTCGTATCATGAAGAAGCAATCAAAAAGACTGTCTATCAATGACTTGAAGAAGAAAATTCAAAAGAAGACCAACGTGAGCAAAGTAACTGCTGGTGCATTCGGCAAAGGGGGCGGAAATGGCGAGATCATGAAAATTGAAATTCCTGGTGAGCCAGGGTAATCACCAGTGAAAAAAGAATCATCTTGCTTACGCAAGTAAGTTCAGAAGTTAGTGCTTAGATACCCCGGGGTTATTTATCTAACTGTACTACTAAAACCTTTTTCAAAGCGTTCCGTCATTTGCTAAGATAGCACCTTCCATACCTATCTTTTTGCTGAGATTCTGCTGCATATTTTTGAGATGGGAAAATATTTTTATTAGCTTATCTTCCTCTTCTTCGGAGGAATCTGTTTTGGACAATTCTTCTAGTTTTTGCTGAGCCTGCTTAATAAGTTTGTTCAGCTTTCTATTTTTATAAATATACATGGCACTTTTGACCGTAAGGGTAAGATCGGCATCGTGATCTAATATAAAAGCACCATGCTTACGCCAATTTGGGCTTATTTCGTGTGGCATCGTAAGAAGATCTGATACCAAAGAACGAATAGCAGCATCCTGGTGGTCCAGGTAATGGTGTATATTAAGCATGTTATCCTGTTGATAACAATCGAATAATTCATTTTTGAGCTTTTCATAGATCTGATTTTCAAATTGCAGGGACTCCAGCTCAACTGTAAAGAACTCCATCAGCGGGATTTCCTCTTGTTCGATAGGATTACCATCTTCGTCCTCTAGTGGTCCGCTACTATCTTCTACAAAGGTCTGATCAAAATAATTCAAAATGATACGCAGCAGTTCCTTTTCCTGCCATGCCAATTCGAGGTTTTCAAAAGTCCGGAGTGTTTTGACTGCTACATCTGCTGACTTTTCGCTCAGCGTCCGTTCCCTTTTTGCTTCACGCGCCTCAATTTTGGCCGTTTCTCGCTGAGCAATGCTCACAGCATGGCTCATTAATCCTTCAGTGATATCCACCTCCTGAGCCACTTGCTTGATATACATCTGACGCTGTACCAGATCTTCAATATAACCTATTGTCCTAGCCAATTCTTTTACCAAGTCAGCCTGAGCTACAGGATCCCGCTCATCACCTCTTAGAATATCCAGCTTGAAATCGATGAAATTCATTGATCTTGCTTCTGCATAGTCTGTAAATACCTGAGCCCCAAATGTATTGACATAGCTATCGGGATCGTGATTATCAGGAAGGATCAGCACCTTTATGTTCATGTTTTCCTTGACTAGCAAATCTATACCCCTCAGTGCAGCTTTGATACCGGCCTGATCTCCATCATATATCATTAGTACATTGCGTGTATATCGACGTATAAGCCTTATCTGCTCTATTGTGAGTGCAGTACCACTGGAAGCGACCACATGTCTAATACCATTCTGGTGCAACATTAGGGTATCCATATACCCTTCTGTGAGAATACATAGATCTTGCGATCTGATGTGTTGTCTGGCCTGTGAAAGGCCATAAAGTAGCTGGCTTTTGTTGTAGATCAGGGACTCTGAGGAGTTGATGTATTTACCTGTATCCTTTTGGGAGGTAAGTATTCTTCCTCCAAAACCCACCACTTTACCAATAGCATTGGTAATAGGGAATATAACGCGATCCCGGAAGCGGTCGTACAGATTGCCCGTCTTTTCAGAACGACTGAGCAAACCCAATTCCTCGAAATATTCAAGATTATACTGCTGCTGAGTTGCAGCTTTATATAGTGAATCCCAACTATCGGGAGCAAACCCCAGCTGGAATTCCTGTACTGTGGACTCTAGCAAACCTCTTTCCTTAAAATAGGAAAGCCCAATCTTCCTACCCTGCTCTGTATCTAAGAGTTGACTATGATAAAAACGTGCAGCAAACTCATTGACAATAAAAAGACTCTGCCGTTTGTCCTTCCGTTCTTTTTCCTCAGGCGTTTCTTCCTCAGCCTCAATCTCTATATGGTATTTGCGGGCTATATACTTCAATGCTTCGAGGTAACTGTAGCCTTCCATCTCCATCAGAAAACTCACTGCATTACCTCCTTTTCCGGTACTGAAGCATTTATAAATATTCTTAGAAGGATTAACTGCAAATGAAGGAGTCTTTTCCTGGGTAAAAGGAGATAAGGCCCAGTGATTCTGTCCCCGTTTTTTTAAGGCAACGTAATCCGAGACAATCTCGACAATATCTGCTGCCCTGTAAATTTCGTCAACTATTTTTTCAGGTATCCTGGCCATAATAATCTCTTCATTTCATGCTTAACATGCCTTTAATATTGTCCTGTTCGAAGCATTACTAAGGTACATGCTTCTACCGCTTCAATGCGATTTTTTTGTAACTTTTTCTCCAGAGTCTTGCTCTCTGTACCTGGATTCATAATAACCCGGCGAGGCCCTGCCTCCAGTATCCAATCATAGTACTGTTTCTGATTTTCAGGGGAGAGATACAAACTGATCGTATCCAGTGAATGATCAGATACGCTCAACAGACTGGTGATGATAGATACCTCACCGATCATACCTTCGCGAATGCCAAAAGCTTCTACAGAGTAACCGTATTCCTGCAACATTTGTACAGCTTTATACGAATATCTATGAGGGTTGGGCGAAGCCCCCATGACTAATGTAAGTTGATCCATATCACTAAACTAATACTAATTTGGGTGGCAAAAAAAGTTTTACTAAATTTAACATGCTTATTTTTTTAGCTAACCGTTTTATAGTGTATCATTAATAT
The DNA here is from genome assembly GCA_964468435.1 of uncultured Bacteroidia bacterium. Lineage (GTDB taxonomy): Bacteria > Bacteroidota > Bacteroidia > J057 > J057 > JBCCTX01. The sequence continues at coordinate 26,680 of CAYXVE010000053.1, forward strand.
ACATTTTCAGAAAGTGAATTGTGCTTCTGTTTATTTTGTTACAAACATAAATAGTTTAGATGGTATTGAGATGCTTTTGGGGGACAATAAATACCTATACTTGTAAATAGATTATTGGATAAAATATGTCAAATCAGATCAACTATAATGAGGATAGCATAAAATCCCTGGACTGGCGGGAACATATACGTCTCCGTCCGGGGATGTATATCGGAAAATTGGGTAATGGTTCTTCCCAGGATGATGGAATCTATATCTTGGTCAAGGAGGTGGTAGATAATTCTATTGATGAATTTGTCATGGGACATGGCAAGAAGATACATATCGATATTAAAGATGGTGGGGTAATGATCCGGGATTATGGTAGAGGTATACCACTGGGTAAAGTCGTAGACTGCGTCTCAAAGATCAATACCGGAGGAAAATATGACTCTGAAGCCTTTAAGAAATCCGTAGGATTAAATGGCGTTGGTACTAAGGCCGTAAACGCCCTATCGAACTATTTCCGGGTTGAATCTATCAGAGAGGGTAAACTCAAAGTAGCTGAATTTGAAAAAGGAAAGCTCATCAAAGACCACAAGATCAAAAAGACGGATCAACCAAATGGGACCACTGTATTTTTCAAACCCGACGACTCGGTATTTAAAGGTTACAAATTCCTTCCGGAGTATCTGATCAACCAGATCTGGAATTATGCCTATCTCAATGCGGGTCTTACGCTGGAACTCAACGGCAAATCTTATGTGTCCAAAAATGGCCTTCTGGATCTCCTGACCCGAAAAACCGAAAATCAGGATATACGATATCCTATCATACATCTCAAAGGAGATGATATTGAAGTCGCAATCACACACGGCAACAGTTATGGTGAAGAATACTATTCATTCGTCAATGGACAGCATACCTCACAGGGAGGTACACACCTCCAGGCTTTCCGGGAAGCCTTCGTCAATACGGTAAGAGACCATTTCAACAAAAAATACGATACCTCAGATGTTCGTGCATCAATCATTGCATCAATCAGTATGCGCATTCAGGAGCCTGTTTTTGAATCGCAAACCAAAACTCGCCTGGGTTCGGTCAACATGGGGCCAGATGGTGTAACCGTAAGGACCTTTTTCAACGATTTTATCAAAAACCATCTCGATAATTACCTACATCAACACCCGGAAATAGCAGAAGCCTTAAAAAAGCGTATTGAGCAATCGGAAAAAGAGCGTAAAGAAATGGCAGGGATCAAGAAACTGGCCAATCAACGCGCCAAAAAAGCTAACCTCCACAACAAGAAGCTTCGTGATTGCCGTATTCATTACAGCGATAAAAAAGTAAATGAAGAACAAAAACTAAAAACGACCCTCTTTATTACGGAAGGGGATTCTGCAAGTGGTTCAATTACCAAGGCGAGAGATGTAAATACCCAGGCTGTTTTCAGCCTAAGGGGGAAACCGCTTAATTGCTATAGCTTGACCAAAAAGGTAGTTTACGAGAATGAAGAGTTTAATTTGCTCCAACACGCATTAAATATTGAAGATGGCCTGGAAGGGCTTCGTTACAACAACGTTGTTATTGCTACAGATGCCGATGTAGATGGCATGCATATTCGCCTGTTGTTGCTGACATTTTTCCTTCAATTCTTCCCGGATCTAGTACGAGCAGGTCATCTATACATCCTGGATACTCCCCTGTTTCGCGTCAGGAATAAAAAAGAAACGATCTATTGTTATTCAGAAGCGGAAAAACAGGCGGCTATAGACCAGTTGGGTGACAAAGCTGAAATAACCCGTTTCAAAGGGTTGGGAGAAATTTCACCTGATGAATTTGGAAGATTCATCGGAGATAATATGCGTTTAGAACCCGTCATGCTTATGGAAGATACCTCCATCGAGCGTATTTTAACGTATTACATGGGGAAGAATACTCCAAGCAGACAGGAATTTATTATCAATAATCTCAGAATCGAACAGGATCTGGTAGAAGAAACTTCCAAAGAAGAAATCCTCAGTAATGTACCTGTGTAAATAATCTGTTGATCAATGAATATTACCAAACTTGCTGTTGTGGCAGGCACCATTCTCGGGTTTACGGGAGTCATCGCAGGAGCAATGGGAACACATGCACTTGAGCAAACACTCACACTAGACCAAATACAATCTTTTGAAACTGCAGTGAGATACCAAATGTATCATGCACTCCTGTTGTTGTTACTGGCTGTCTTTGTAAAAGAGCGTCGACATAAATTATTAAACACAAGTATTTTTTGCTCTATTGTAGGTGTATTACTTTTTTCTGGCTCGATATACTTACTTGTACTTTCGGAAGTTTCTGCGGGGATCATAACGCCTATTGGGGGTGTATTGCTGATCGTTGCCTGGTTGAGTCTGTTCATCTGGGGTCTCTCATCCAAGTTTCGTTTTTAAGAAGATTCAGCAGGATAAGTAATACCGTTACTGGGAGCCTTAATCTTGACAGGCAGCCTTATTTCAGCAAAATGGTCTTAATCAGGTCACTTATCATGTAAGGTTGCTTTCCGGTATCTCTTACATTTACTTATTTTATTCAACTGAACTCATACAGAGGCTTAAATTACCGGGTTTACCACATTTTGGTGCCCTTCGTGAATGGGAAGTTTAAGCAAAGTATTATATTTCTAACTTGTGATGAGGATTTGATAAATGCCACATAAACAAAAACACCGGGGACATCACGCTAATGATCCTAAATTCTTCAGTAATAAATGGATTCTTACGCTCAATCATGCTGTAGATGATTTGGCTTTCTTGCTTACCAGAGGATATTCGGGTCAATCTTCATTGAAGGTGGTTGGCGATCGCTACATGCTGAGCAAGCGCCAACGCAAAGCGCTCTGGCGTGCTGCCTGCTCCGATCAATCGCTCAATCACCGGATGACACATCGGGTATCACCAACTGATATTTCTGGACAGAATCTCGTAATAGATGGTTACAACCAGTTGATCACCATAGAAAGCAGCCTTGCTGGTGGAATGATATTTTTGTGCAGAGATGGATGTTACCGGGATATTGCTAGTATACATGGCACCTATCGCAAAGTGGAGGAGACACTTCCTGCCCTGGAATTGATCGGTGAAAGCCTAGACATCTTAGATCCAAGACATGTGCACTGGTTTTTGGATGCTCCAGTCTCCAATAGTGGCCATCTGAAGGCCATCATGCATGAGTTGGCAGCAGAAAAAGATTTCTCCTGGGAAATCGAATTGGCCAATAACCCCGATAAGTCAATTGTTGAATTAGCGAATCACATTGTCATATCAGCAGACGGATGGGTGATTGACCATTCAGAGTCATGGTTCAATCTGTCGCAGTATATCATCGACAAACTCCCAGACCGGGAAGTATATCACCTTACAGGACTTAATGGAGGGGGTTACTGATGTTCTTTATCTTTTTCCATAAATGTAAAGAGCGTATCACCTCTAAGCCCCAACCTAAGTGTTTCAAGTGCCAGTGCTTCATTAGGAGCTATATTTCCTAGATTCACATCACATCCCAATAGTTTGATAAACCATACCTGCTGACTCTTTTGTGGCGCCTCCCAGACAATGTGGTCCCCTGGGATAGAGTGAAGTATTTCGTCTATCAAATCACTCCGTATTTCTCCTGAGGCGTGAAACATCCCCACTGTTCCACTCTCTCTAGCTTCTGCAATCACTTTCCATGATCCTGCATCCAGCTCGCGTTTGATCATTTCTACCCACTTGTAGGGCGGAATAATCCGATCATCTGTCTTACTTCCTACTTCTGACAAAACCCGGAAATCCTGAGCCAACTGACTGATCACTTCGCATTTTTCATTCTCAGGTATCTCAATGGATCCATCAGAAACCTCTACATACCGCACTTCAAACTCTTCTAATATCCTGCGATAGTCCTTGAACTGACCTCTTACATAAAAGATTTCAAACATCGTACCTCCGAAGTAAAAAGGTATATTATGTGCTTTATACACCGCCAGTTTCTCTTTGAGATTAGGGGTAATGCAGGAAGTAGCCCATCCCAGTTTTACTACATCTATGTACTCACCGGAGACAGTCATTAGATCTTCGATCTCACGTATACTCAATCCTTTATCAAGTACCATGGTAATACCTTTATCACGGGGTTTGCTAGCTCTATTGGGTATATGGGAGAGGGAAAAGTTCAGCATATAGGTCCAAATATTTACAGTAAAGTGTTTACAAGTCTTTAATAAAGTGCCAAATCTACTGGCAATACCTTTCATTTCAAAATGACAGCCTCCAAAATATATACTGCCCAACCCAAAACAGCATCTCTCCCGTTTTAAAATACGTACTATAATTTGTATCTTTTGACAAAAATAAATGAGCCATACCTATTGGGTTATCATCTTTTTCATTATTAGATCAGTATCCTGTATTGCGCAAAATGAGGATTTGATTGCCAAGATTGCCCCCTTTGCCTACGAACTCAGGATAGATCAGGGCAGACTTACAGGCCCAGGGGCAGAATTATTGTTATACGAAATCACCCGTGCTGATTTTTTTCTCATAGGCGAGGAACAAGGTGTTGCAGAAATACCCAGACTAACTCAAATCATCTATCAGAGAGCTTACGATATGGGGCTGCGTTTTACTCATCTAGGTATAGAGACCAACGATTTTACAGCGAGGGAACTAGAAATGCTTGCCATAGACGCTGATGCGGATTATTTATTATCCAGATATTTTCAGGAACATTCTGGAGAGATCCCCTACTACGAAGCTGCAGAAGAAACCCAGATGCTATCTGATATCCTGCTTACTGCAGAGGATTATGATCATATTGTCTGGGGATTAGGCCCTGTTACGCTTACCAGTGTACCCACGGTATTTGCTTCACTGGAAAAACTGGCACCAGAAAACAAGGGTTTAAAACTGGTTCAGAAATTTCGAAAACGAATGGAAAAGGACAATGAAAAAGCGATCGCATCTGGTGATTCCAGCCAGTTTGGATTACTTCAACTGACAGATGAAGACCTGGAAGAATTCGTTATTGAATTTGATTCCATTGCAGAAGCAATCGAAATATCGGAAATGCTGAAAACATCCAGAGATCTATATCAAAAGCAGTTCGACCAGGAAATGACAGCCTACCGTGCATCCAGAACTCAGTGGATGTTCCAGCAATTTAAAAAGTATTATGAAGAAGCTAATGCTATAGAAGCCAAACCACCCAGGATCATTATTAAGATGAAAGCAGATCAATTGTACCGGGGTAATATCCCGGGCACCCTTGTAACCAGCCTGGGACAAAAAATTTCCAGTTTCGCACAGGAACACGACCGGACCACCTTCCATGTAAGCGTGATGGCTGGCCCTGGAAGTAAGGTATTGGCTTTGAGTGAGCAATTTGTCTACGACACAATCCCAGCTATCTCTTCTACTGAACCAGCCTATCAAAGCTTTACTGCTCTCTCTGCTGATGGCTGGCGGGTATTTGATCTCAGGAGGATCCGCTCAGAGGTAGATACCGGAAATCTTCCCAAACAAACAGCTAAACTTATTGAAGAATATGATGCGTTAATTATATTACAGGGAAGTAATCCTGCAACCATGAGATAGCCTTTTCTGACAAATGAATAAGTCTCTTTTAGATGTCGTTGGATGGTATGATGAACTAAGTCAGGAGCTACTTATGAGTTATACGCGTCAGAATTTGAACGATCTTGAACCTGAACACACTTATATCGTTATT
>CAYXVE010000054.1:0-17142 GCA_964468435.1 uncultured Bacteroidia bacterium
TGCTTCATGTGATTTGAGGATTACTTCAATCTCTTTCTCCGCTTTACCTTCCTCTTTGCCTTCTTCTCTACCTTCTTCATAAGACGTATCTACCACGTTTTTCAAATCCCGGTAATATTTCAAACTCTCTTCATACCTAGCTTTTTCCTCCGCGTCGAAGCGAGCAATCTCCGCTGCTTCAAATAGTTTCTGGAATCCGTAGTCGGTAAAGGGATTGATGTATTTGTCTTGAAGCGCCATGTTGCTTTTCTTGGTTCATCCCAAATTTACGTTCTTCTTTAGCAATTTGCCAGTTTTGGGTAGTTTCTTCTGCTGGACGCTGACTATGTTATATCCGCAATAAATCTTTAGCCATTGCTCGCTTTTTGCTCAAAAAGCGCGTCTAATGGACTTTTTACGGAAGTAACGGTACTTGTACTGACGTGGGTATAAATCATCGTCGTTTTGATGTCTTTATGCCCAAGCAGTTCTTGAATTAATTTTATACTAATCCCGCCATCGTGCAGGTGTGTCGCGTTGAATTTTATGCTTGATCATCCCAACAGGGGCCGCGACAAAATGCCAAGTTCACCAGCTAGAGATGGAAGTATCCTGTCGTATCAATTAAGTTCTGAAGCTGTCCATCCAAGCGTTTCTTCGCTCGACAACAGACCTTGATACCCAACAGCTTCCCCTCCCCTGTTAGCTAAGCTATGTGTAGCATCAAGTTGAGCAATAGAAAGGTCCAGTGAAGACTTCAATTGAGATCAAAATATTGTCCCTGCTCGTTGCCAGAAGGTATCCGTCCAGAACTCGCCCCAGCGCAAGGCACAGTTGTTGAGGGAGGGGATAGATCAGTGATCATTCATCTTATGAGAATCCAACAGAGGTACCTAGGCTAAGATAAAACAAAGATCAGGCGTTTTCAAGCCCTAGCCTATACGTCCATGCCCGGACGGATACGCAACAATGGGGTAAAAACGTACATCATTGTCCTTATCGCCATGGCTTTGAAAGCAAAAATGGAAAGACCCTGTTGCTAACTAAAAACTTTGAAGGACTAGAAATGCTTAGCTCTCTTCAATATTAGAGCAGTCAGTTGACTGTGGCTTTTCAAACAGACGGAAATATACCTGAGAACCTTCAGGCTTTTATGAAGCAACACATTATTGAATGGACGAAACAGGATGTGGTGAAGGTACGAAGCCTCAATAATAGAAAACTAAAAGATGTGGTGTATGAGGATGGGATTAATTAAGAAATTAACCATATCTATCTCAAACCCCAAACGACCTTTCAAACTTAGCTAGCGGAAAAACTGAGTTGCGAAAAGGATAACACCCAACGCCTTATGACAGACGATTTTATGCTGACTATTCAGCCAGGGATTTATGCCATTGGGGATATTTCTTCTGAAAGTTTGGGGCAAATTATATGGTCTGCCAATTCGGGGCTAATGGCAGGAGTACATATCATAATTTTATTGCGACCTAATTGCATTAACAAGAAAATTAATTTATGTTTGCAACAAAGTTGCATTTAATAGCATATACATATAGGTTATGTCTCAAATAAGTTGAAAAAGCTATCTGTAATATGCATGAAAATCTGTTGGAGGCTATGTGGGACATCGTAAAAAATGAATGGAAATTTCTGATTCAAGATCGCGTATTTCAGGGCATCAGTCTGGGTTTTCTCTTAGTCCTCATAACATCCATCTATTTGGGCAACCTTCAAACCAACACCCAAACACTACAATACGAATCAGCTAAAACACATCTTCGGCAGCAGTGGGAAAGTATAGACTCGATGAACCCTCACAGTGCCGCCCATTATGGTACATATGTATTTAAACCATCCCATTTACTAAGCAGCCTAGATGAGGGTATAAATGGTGTGACAGGAAATATGCTTCGCGTTGAGGGACACGTACAAAACGAGATTGTTCATTCAGAAGCCTCACAAATGCAAATAGTTTCCAATTTTGGCAAGCTAAAAACGTCCCTATTGCTGCAGTACATCCTTCCGCTAATGTTGGTGTTTTTAGCTTTTCACAGTATAAGTAGCGAAAAACAAAGTGGAAGACTCAAATTCCTTGTGCTGCAAGGGGCAGTGCCATCATCCATCGTATGGGCAAAAACCGTTTCAGTATGGTTGTATAGTATTGGATTTTTAACCTTGACTGTATTGATTTATGTTTTGTCTCATCTACAAAATATTAATCTAGAAGTTATAAACCGTACACTTTTGTTCTGCCTGTCCTATACCTTATATTATTTTGTTGTGAGCGGTCTTACTGTATTTTTTTCTGCCCATTGGCAAAATGCTACACTTGCCCTTACTTCCATGCTTGCCATTTGGATCTTATGGACGATTTTTTTGCCCAACATGCTCATGACTTCGGTAGAGAAATGGCATAAACTGCCCAGCCGCAATGAGTTTCAGGAAGCTATGAAAGAAGATCGTACCGCAGGTGTAGATGGGCATAACCCCGCTGATGAACGCGTCAAGGTATTGAAAGCACAAGTCTTGCGAGAATATGGCGTGGATAGCGTTTCCCAATTGCCCATTAATTTTGATGGTATTGTCATGCAGGCTGATGAAGAATATGGTAACAAAGTATGGGACAAGCACTTTGGTAATTTGCGTATGGTCTTGGCTCAGCAGAAAAAAAGCTACCAATTGGCAGGCATTTTTAATCCCTTTACTTCTCTCCAAAATGCAAGTATGGGCTTTGCGGCAAGTGATAATCTGCATCACCAAGAATTTTTATTGCAGGTAGAATCCTACCGTAGGGATTTCATCAAACTACTCAATGATAAACACGCCTTTGGTGGCTCTAAAACAGGCGAATGGGACTGGAAAGCAGACAATGCTTTTTTTAAATCGGTTCCCGATTATACTTATCAACCTATTTCTCTTGCTACTGTGCTTCCAAACTACTTTCTAGACTTACTATTCTTACTAGGTTGGGCGATAATCGTAAGTACACTGTTGATTTGGAGATCGAAGAAAATACAGATGCTATGAATGGACTGAACATTTTTCTTTATGAATGGAAGCATTTTAGCCGCAGCCCGTTCAAAGTAGTTGCTTTACTACTTTTTGTATTTGCAGGTGTGTCGGGGCTTCACAATGGGGGAAATTTGTACTACAAGCAATTGGATGAAATTGAACGAATTAAAGCAGCAACAGAAAAATCTAGACAAAAGCATATTTCTTCTTATGAGGATGATAATCGGGCTAGACCAGATCTTCGTCAACCTATATTAGCCATTTGGTTTAGTTATATTTACCACTTTAAGGAACCTTCACCGCTGCTTGTATACAGTATAGGTCAAACAGAACAATATGGATTTTACAAGTGGATAAATATTAGGGCTAGTCCTTATGATTCAGATATGATCCAAGAGATTGCCAATCCAGAACGTCTGCAAATGGGTACGCTGGACTTTGCCTTTGCATTACTCTTTCTCTTGCCTCTGCTCTTAATGATATTACTGTACAATTTAAAAAGTGCAGAAGCTGAACAAGGTTTTTTACCACTCATTGAAATACAGGTTACCTCTAGAAATGCTTGGCTGTTATTAAGGAGCGCCTTTTACGTAATACTGCTGGTTGCAATAATTGTTATACTTCTCTTGTACGGAGCATTACTTACACCCGTAATGTCTTCGCCAGATAGTGCTTTCAGTCAAATGCTTCTTTATAGCGTGCTTTATCTCTTGTTATGGACAGCGATTTTCTATTTCATTTTGAGAAGTGGTAAAAGCATAATGAGCAATACGCTCAAAATGGCTGGAACTTGGTTACTGCTGTCTTTTATCGCTCCTGGCATAGTACATCAATGGGTAAGCCTAAGTAGACCGGCTAATCTCATGACGGATATTATTGATGTAAGAGATAAAAGATTAGCTTTGTACGCCCAACCTGATAGTATTCTTCAATCACAGATATACATCTTGTTTCCTGAAATCATAGATGGCCCAACGGCAATGGACAGCACTCAGATCAATCTTGCAAGAAATCCCGGTGCTTATGCCCTTGTCAATGAACTAATGAAGGAGAGTATTGCCCTTATTGAAGCTGATAATCAAGCTAAAAACGTATTAATTCGGTCTAGCTTTGGGATCAACCCCATCAGCTTTTTCCAAAATCGCTTTAATAGGATCGCTCAAACACATTATGATGATTATCAAGCTTATCGCGATCAAATCCAGACGCTAATTGATAAACAGATACGCACGATGATCTTGGATACCTGGGACAATATGAAAGTGGATAAAGCAAAGTATGTAGAGTACCACAAAACATTATCAAAAAAATGAATTCTTCAGCAAAACCAGTAACTATACTCACGGGCTTCTTAGGTGCTGGGAAAACAACCTTTCTCAATCATCTCCTTGAATACAACAAAAATACCCGCTATGCCATCATCGAAAATGAATTTGGTGAGCAAGGTATCGACAGCGAACTAGTGATTCGTCCCGAAGAGACCATTGTAGAACTCAACAATGGTTGCTTATGCTGTACCCTCAATGACAACCTGTACGACATCCTCAATGATCTTTTTGATCGAAAAGCGGAGTTTGATGAGATTATCATTGAAGCGACTGGCGTAGCAGACCCCACAGGACTTGCTGAACCTTTTGTTGTACATGATCTCATCAAAGAATACTTCCCGCTCAAAGGTGTCATCTGCCTGGTAGATGCTGAATTGATTGAAACGCATCTGGTAGAAACAGAAGAAGCAAAGAATCAAGTGGCATTCAGTGATGTTCTGCTTATCAACAAAACCGATTTGGTTGCCCAGGAATATGCGAAGGAGTTAGTACAGAAACTACATCAACTGAATCCTTTGGCAAGCATCGTGTTGGGCAACAAACAGGCATTTCCCGTTATTGACCTAGATCCACAACAATCCCCGCTAGATGAGATTTTTCATGATTCGAATCATGCCTCTCAATCAAAAAGGGATCAACAGTTTCCCGTCTCCAAACCTCATACGCATCATTATCACAAGCATACCGAAGAAATCGTCTCGCATACCTTTCACTTTGATCAACCTTTTAATTACCAGATGCTGGATCAGCAACTTTTTGTGTATCTCAGGCTGCAATCCGCAGGCCTATATAGGATGAAGGGCCTGGTCTGGCTAGAAAGCTCTGAGGATCAACACGTTGTTCAATCTGTTGGGAAACGGCTAGACATTGAGAAAAGGGATGCCTGGCCAGATGGGGTGAAAAAGCGGAGCGTCATGGTATTTATTGGCAAAAACTTACAACGCAAAGGCATTGAAAAACTGTTGAAAAAATGCCTGAGCAAGCGCAATTTGACTCAATTTTAAAAGGCTCTATATGTCTGATATACAATTAACTCAAAACGCCCGAAAATCCGATTTGCTAGGAGCTATTGCTAGTGGCCTGTGTTTGGTCCATTGCTTGGCTACTCCTTTTTTGTTCGTAGCACAAGCAGGAATGGCAACTCAGCATGGGACAAGTCCTGTATGGTGGGGATTAATAGATATCACTTTGCTGTTGGTGTCCTTTGCCGCGGTGTACTGGGCGGCTAAAAAGACCTCCTGGCAGTGGATGAAAATTGCCCTCACGGTAAGCTGGGTGTTCCTGGCAATGATTATTCTCAATGAGAAATTCGAGGGCTTTCATCTAGCAGAAGCATGGATATATGTTCCTACGGTGAGTTTGGTATTACTCCATTTGTATAACAGAAAGTATTGCTACTGCGAGGATGAAATTTGTAGTACGATATCTGAAGAGAAATCTATTTAACGTATTAAATGAAAAAGATGCAAACAATCAAAAAACTTCCCGTAACTGTCTTGAGCGGTTTTCTGGGTGCTGGCAAGACCACCCTTCTTAATCATATCCTGCATAACAAAGAAGGTCTCAAGGTAGCCGTCATCGTCAATGATATGAGCGAGGTGAATGTAGATGCAGAATTGGTGAAAAATGAACATACGCTTTCTCGAACTGAAGAGAAATTAGTAGAAATGAGTAACGGCTGTATTTGCTGTACGCTTCGGGAAGACTTGATGATAGAGGTAGAGCGTCTAGCCAAAGAAAATCGCTTTGACTACTTGCTCATCGAAAGTACCGGAATCAGCGAGCCTGTTCCCGTTGCACAGACCTTTTCCTTTCAGGATGAAACTCATGATATTGATCTCTCTCGATTTAGCTATATCGATACGATGGTAACGGTAGTTGATGCATTCAATTTCTTTAAGGACTTCGGAAGTCCTGAAACCCTGATGGACAGAAATCTCACTGACATAGAGGGAGACCATCGCACCATAGTCAACCTTCTTACTGATCAGGTTGAGTTTGCCAATGTGATCATCCTGAATAAAACCGACCTTGTATCTGAAAAGGATCTTGGGTTTTTGAAGGCGACCATTCATAAATTGAACCCCTCTGCTAGGATCATTGAATCTACTTTCAGCAAGGTTGATCCCCATAAGTTGCTCAATACGGGACTGTTTAATTTTGAAGAAGCAGAACAAAGTGCTGGCTGGATTGAGGAACTTAATAAGGGAGATCACACTCCAGAGACGGAGGAATATGGCATTAGTTCCTTTGTATACCGCAGTAAGAAGCCTTTCGATCCTGTGCGATTCTGGATGTACATCCAGAATGAGTTTCCATCCACCATTATTCGTAGCAAAGGGCTATTTTGGCTGGCTTCCCGACCTGATCAAGCATTGATCTGGAGTCAGGCTGGCGGTTCTCTACGGGCGGATAGCGCAGGGGTATGGTGGAGCAGTATGCCTTATCAGAAACGCATGCAGTTTATGGCCTTTATAGAAAATCAACAAATCATCGAATCAGGCTGGGACAAGACCTTTGGTGACCGAAAAAACGAAATTGTCTTGATCGGACAGGACTTTGAAGAAGAAGTGATTACAGCACAACTTAATGCCTGCTTAGCAACGGACGAAGAACTAGCCACTAATAATTGGAGAAAAGGCTATAATGATACCTGGCCCGTTCAAAGAGCGGTTGCGATAAAATAAAAAGCTAATTGTTAACTCAACATCAATATGAAACGCACTCACTTCCTTAAGGATATTCTCGGCTTGGGTTTGCTTTCAATCTGGGGCTGATAACTAGTTGGTAACAAATTAAAAACTACTTCTCAAGCAAATGTTGCAGAAGAGCAGAGAGAACCTGCATTCATCAAAGTTCTCAGACAGAAATTGACAGCAGCCTGGTTTCGATCAGAAACCATGGCGCTGATCAATACGGTCCATTTACCTGATGCTCTTTCCTACCTTTCCGTTTATTTCGGTTCCCTGAAAGATCCGCATGGGCGGCTCCATCCTTTCTTCTCGCTCTTGCGATTGCCTTGGTTCACTGATTTTATTATTTTTTGATTTCAAAAAATTAACGTATGTTTATGAACGTTCTTTGCTTTATTTCTTCATCAACCGGACAAGGTTGCACTTAACTGTGCATGAAAAGGGAATCGTGTGAAAATCACGAACTGTCGCGCAACTGTAAGTAACCACACAGGTTATGATCCTTGTGTTCCACTGTTTTATCTACTTAAAATGGGAAGGATGATCATAACTGTTACAAGTCAGGAGACCTGCCTTTTTCCGCAATGACGATGCTTTCGCGATTTGAAGCTTAAGTCAAGTATGGTGTATAGCTAATATGTAAAATATTACCAGGGGTATAATACTAGCCATCGTATTATTATACGATTCACAGATATAGTTATGCATATATTTCTCTTACTTACAATTGCGTGTGCATTTTGAAATCAGACAAAGAGCTTTTACGAATTTGTTTCATTAAAAGCTAAAGAAATGTTGACACAAAACCTTGGCTACCCGCGTATTGGTAGCAGAAGAGAACTTAAAAAAGCCTGTGAAAACTATTGGTCTGGAAAAATCCCTCTTGAAAAACTAATCAAAACTGCTCAGGATATACGCCTAACAAACTGGCAACTCCATAAGCAACTAGGGATAGACCTGATTCCTTCTAATGATTTTTCATATTATGACCAGGTACTTGATATGACACTGGCTGTAGGTGCTATACCTAAAAGGTATACATCGCTAGCAACAGACCCATCATTTGAAGACCTGGATCTTTACTTTGCCATGGCGAGAGGATATCAGCAAGGAGATAAAGATGTCACTGCCATGGAAATGACCAAATGGTTCGACACAAATTACCACTACATTGTACCTGAGTTTACTGTGGATCAGACCTTCAAGCTGTATTCAAACAAGGCCCTTGAAGAATATCAGGAAGCAAAATCTGCAGGAATCCAGACTAAGCCTGTTCTGATAGGCCCTGTCTCCTTTTTACTGGTGGGTAAAGAAAAAGAACCAGGATTTCATCGAATCGAACTCCTTCAATCTTTACTTCCTGTCTATCAGGAACTTATTCAACAGCTATACGACGAAGGTGCAGAGTGGATACAATTAGATGAGCCTATTCTTTCCATGGATCTTGATCCCAACATTCGTAAGGCATATCAATATGCTTACAGCGAATTGGCCCAATCTTTTCCCGCTCTCAAAATAATCATGGCCACTTACTTTGATGGACTGAGAGATAATCTCTCTGTAGCCACCTCATTACCGGTAAGTGCCCTGCATATCGACTTGGTACGTTATCCCCATCAACTAGAAGAAGTATTGAAAGCCCTTCAATCACAGGAAATGTACCTTTCTTTGGGAATAATAGATGGGAGAAATATCTGGAAAAATGACTTTCAGCAGTCCCTTGAAATAATCAACCGGGCGGTTGATCAGTTGGATAACGAACGTATCATGATTGCTCCCTCCTGCTCTCTGCTCCATTCCCCCTGTGATCTAGACCTAGAAACCCATGAAGCTGTACTTACTCCTGAAATCAAACAATGGCTGTCGTTTGCAAAGCAAAAGCTAGAAGAGATCGCGACACTTAAACAATTGGTAAGTCCTAAGGAACATAAAGAAGCACTTCAGCGACTAACAATTAACCAGATCTCCATCGAAAGCAGAAATCATTCTCCAATGATACACAAGCAAGCAGTCAAAGCAAGCGTAAACTCTATCAAAGAGACGGATACTCGACGAAATCAACCTTTTTCTTACCGGAAATCCCAGCAGCGAGAAAGCCTGGGGCTTCCTGATTTTCCTACTACAACCATTGGTTCCTTTCCTCAAACAAAAGAAGTAAGAAAATGGAGATCAAAATATAAGAAAGGAGAACTGACCCCGGAAAGATACAAACAGTTCTTGGAACAAGAGACTGAAAAAGCCATTAAATGGCAGGAAGAAATTGGTCTGGATGTGCTGGTTCATGGCGAATTTGAGCGTAACGATATGGTCGAATACTTTGGCGAGCAACTGGAAGGATTCGTTTTTACTCAAAATGGTTGGGTTCAAAGCTACGGAAGTCGTTGTGTGAAGCCCCCCATTATTTATGGAGACATTCACCGCCCAAAAGCCATGACGGTAGAATGGTCTTCCTACGCCCAATCACTTACCTCTAAATGGGTCAAAGGAATGTTAACTGGCCCTGTTACCATTTTGCAATGGTCATTTGTCAGAGATGATCAACCGCGTTCGCAAACTTGCACACAAGTTGCCTTAGCGATAAGGGATGAGGTTAATGATTTGGAAAAAGCAGGAATAAGAATCATACAGATTGATGAGCCCGCGATACGTGAAGGACTACCCCTCAGGAAAGAAGATTGGCAGGATTACCTTCAATGGGCGATTAAGGCATTTCGCATTGCCTCCACTGGCGTACGTGATGATACACAGATTCATACCCATATGTGTTATTCTGAATTCAATGATATCATCGAATATATTGCAGATATGGATGCAGATGTGATCACGATTGAGTGTTCACGTTCGCAAATGGAACTCCTGGATGCATTTGCTGAGTTTAAGTACCCCAATGAGATTGGACCAGGAATATATGATATACATTCTCCCAGAGTTCCCGCAAAGGCTGAGATGGTAGGCTTGCTCGAAAAGGCTAAAAGCGTATTATCTTCAGATCAGATTTGGGTTAACCCCGACTGTGGCCTGAAGACGCGAGATTGGAAAGAGACCCGGGCAGCATTAACAGAAATGGTAGAAGCTGCGAAGGAATTAAGACTTCACGCTTGACTCTTTAGTAGACACCTACTAGCATCATTAGCCTTCACGGGCTTATACTTTTTCCGTAGCGAAAGATTATAGAACGCCCATACAGTTATCGGTTAGAGGAAGTCTGAGTAAGTCGGCTTCCTCTTTATTTTTTACTACATTTTTTCAATAAAAACCAACAACTTTTACTAGAAAACCATTCAAAGATGATTTTGATAGCATATGAGATGAGACTTGTAACGATCTTACAAATTAACTAATTTTCTATGCAGCCCTCACACTTTTCCTATCCCTGATGATACCAATTGCATTTAAGTAGCGATATTTCCCTACATAAGCGGATATGAGATGAGTGTTCATCGTGTTTCCTAACGGTTATGTATACAGCAAGGGATTATCATGAAACTTCAGCTTGCAGAAAAAAAATCAAAGTCTACTTTGCAACAATGTTGCAAACATATATGTTTTTTTATTATACTTGTATTACAGGATAAATCCTAAAGCACAATCCATGATCCAACTCGACACAGTATCGAAATTCTACAGATCACATCCCGCATTAAGTTCATTGACCTTCTCAGTTCATGAGAGCGAGATATATGCGCTGGTAGGCCCCAACGGAGCTGGAAAGACAACCACTATCAATCTTTTGCTAGGTTTTTTACAACCCTCCTCAGGAGAGGTTCTGATAGATGGGATGGCCCCCACCCAAAATCTGCAAGCTGTGAGAAATAAAATTGCTTATATTCCTGAAAATGTAAGTCTGTATCCCTATCTCACTGGAGTGGAAAACCTGGATTATTTTTGTCGTTTGGCTGGGATGAAGTATACGCAGGAAAAATTGAGAGACTTCCTGGATAAAAGTGGCCTTCAAAAGGAAGCTCACTCAAAGCGTTTATCTGGATATTCCAAAGGCATGCGTCAAAAGGTAGGGATTGCCATTGCCTATGCCAAGCAAGCTAAGGTACTGCTACTGGATGAACCTGCTAGTGGTCTTGACCCATCCGCCAGTAATGAGCTTTCTGTGCTATTGAAAAATATGGCAGATGAAGGTGCTACAATATTGATGGCTTCTCATGATTTGTTTCGGGTGCGCGAAACTGCCCATCGTATCGGAATGCTCAACCATGGCCAACTGGTCAAAGAATTGGAAGCCGGATCTGTATCGGCCAACACACTGGAAGAACTCTACTTGGATTTCATGAAAAACTGATGATATGATGCTTACTTTACTCAAGAACGAATGGCTGGGAATGTTGCGCAGCAAAACCTTTCTGGCCCTCATGGTCTTCTTTGTACTGATTATCGCAGGAACTACCTACCTGGGAGTATTTGATGCGCATTTACAACACCTACAGGCCACCGATGCGCAACAACATGTGCGCAAGCAGTGGGAAAGCATGGGCCCTTCTAATCCCCATAATGCAGCACATTATGGTTCCTATGTATTTAAACCAGTAACACCTTTGACTGCTTTGGATGAAGGAGTAAACGAAACCGTAGGGAAAGTATTACAATTGGAAGCACATGCTCAAAATGAGATGGTCTACAGTGCACAATCTCAGTCCTTATTACAGTCTTACTTTGGCAAGCTCAGGCCATCTTTAGTGCTTCAGGTAATTGTTCCGCTATTAATCATTTTTTTGGCATTTCACTCCATGAGTGCTGAAAGAGAGCAGGGACGTATCAGATTGTTACTCGTTCAAGGATTATCGATCAGACAATTGTTGTTTGTCAAAACTTTGGGTATATGGTTGCTTGCGATCCTGCTGCTTATCTTGACGGCTTTATCACAGTGGATGTTTATGCCTGAGAGCTTCACAGGAGACTCGCTCATTCGTACGATAGGGTTTATCAGTGTCTATGCATTATTTTACTGGGTGATAGGAGCCTTGACCGTATTCTTTTCTTCCAGATTGAAAAACAGTACAGCGGCGCTTACCACCATGTTGGCCTTATGGGTAATATGGGTCATTTTTTTTCCCAAGATTACGGCTGCTTTGGTAGAAGATATTTATCCCCTCCCTTCCCGTCAGGGCTTTCAGGCAGCTATGCGGGAAGACCGGAGTAAAGGTATAGACGGACATAATCCGTCTGGGCAAAGAGGAGAAGCACTCCGGGATAGTGTATTGAATGTGTATCGAGTAGCAATCATCGATAGCCTTCCGGTCAATTTCGATGGGATACGCATGCAAGCAGATGAAGATTATGGCAACAAAGTCTGGGATAAGCATTTTGGAAAGCTATATGAGCTTATGGGTAAACAAAAGCAAGCCTACCAGCTATCGGGCCTCGTAAATCCTTTTTCATCGCTACATAGCCTAAGCATGGGGTTCAGCGGTACAGATAATCTACATCACTTACATTTTCAGCAAGCAGCTGAAGGATATAGAAGGAGCCTGATCAAAGCGTTAAACGACGAACATGCATTTGGAGGTTCTAAGACTGGAGATTGGGGATGGAAAGCAGAACAGGCTTTTTTCAATAGCATAGATGACTTTGCTTATGAGCAACCCAGGATTTCAACACATGTCCATGTATATATACTTGATATCCTTATTTTGCTTGGGTGGACAGTATTAAGTTTGGTTTTGCTCATTTTCACGCAACATACCTTTAAAATCTAAGATCCATGCTGTATACCCTATATTATGAATGGTTACACCTATGGCGAAACCCCTTCAAAATCGTCGCAATCTTCCTATTTACACTAGCAGCAGGTTATGGTCTTCAGAATGGCTATCATCTCTATCAGGAGCGAACGCAGGAAATTGCCAAAATTGAACAAGAAATGCAGCGGGTTAGAAATGAGGCAGGGGAGTGGATAAAAAATGGAGAGAAAGGACCGGAAGAACGACCCTGGGTAGACATAAATACTCCCTTTTGGGCCATGTGGTATGGAAACCATTATCTCTTTGATAAGCCAACTTCTTTGATGATTTACAGCATTGGTCAAGCCGAGAGTTTTGGATATTACAAACGCGTAAGTATGTGGTCAACAGCTTATGATAGCGATTTAACGGCAGAATTATCTAATCCCGAGCGAACAGCACTGGGTGCATTTGACTTTACCTTCGTGTGGCTTTATTTATTGCCTCTGCTGTTGATCGTATTATGCTACAGCGTACAGGGGCTAGAAAATGACTTAGGGTTTATAACGTTACTTCAGGTGCAGAAGAGCAGCAGGATCGGATGGCTTGTCCAGCGATTGGGAGCCATAAGTTTTTTCATAGGTGTGCTACTAGTGTTATTCATGTTGCTTCCGTCCTTGGTTTCAGGTACTAAGACCGGACAATTATCATCTTTGATCCTGCTCTTTTTGTTTTACTTGGGGTACCTGCTAGGCTGGATGATCGTTTTAGGATATGTTATTTACCATGGCAAAAGCCAAAAAGAGCAGGCTCTGAAAATGGCTCTATTATGGTTATTACTATGTGTTGTTATTCCAGGAACGGTACATCAAGCTGCTCAACTATCCCATCCGGGAAAACTCTATCTTTCATTCATTGATGCTCAGCGAGATGGTCAAGCTGAGATTTTTGACCAACCTTTTGAGGAAGTTTATACTCGCGTCACTGAAGCTATGCCTGAATTGAAAGAAACTTACTGGGCTGCCCAGGATAGTGTTGCTTCACAAGATGCTCAAAATGGTGTATACCGCATGGCACTTAATCGACACTTCAATGAGGTGATTGATGAGATCCTATCTAGCCAGGAAGTTCGTAACCGTTTCATACGGGACAGCTATTGGATTAATCCCATCACTGCTATTCACAATCATATCAATGCTATCGCCGGTACAGATTACACAGCCAATGTAGCTTATCGCAGAAGAATCAAAAAGGCTAGTACTCAGTATAATTATCGGCTACTGATGGATGAGTGGAATCAGGTATCCGTTGATGCCACTTTATTCAATGAATATAATCTATTGTTTAATGATCTGTAACTAATTATCGAGTAGGATTTTAACTCATATTTACATAAAAAACTTCCCGTTACAGTGCTTAGTGGTTTTTTAGGTGCAGGAAAGACTACCCTGCTCAATCATGTACTTCACAATAAAGAAGGACTAAAAGTAACCCTCATCGTCAATAATATGAATGAGGTAAACGTAGATGCTAATTTGGTAAAGGATGAAGCAAGTAAGATCTCCTGTTTTTCTCCAGTCCTGCCTAGAAAAAGTGTACGGATAACAAATCCTCATTTGTTTCAAAATACATAAATACGCAACACACTGATTATCTGATAATTAGGAAGCTTCTGTGGGACGCGCGCTACGGATTAGTCTCCAATTAATAAAGTGTGAAACAGCAACTAAAATCCCTCCAAAGCCAGATAAAGCTGCTTCCCACCAAATACCTTCCCATACCAGCCCTAAACCAATCATCATAAATCCCATGGAAGCTAGAACCATAGCTCTGCTTCGATGATGGTGTCTCCAGAAGCCATTGAGTAGTGAAGTCGTCGCAACAACCAATGCGATGCCAATCATTATGATCTCTACCCATATATTGTCCAGAAAACTGAGCACCCCTAGGGAAGAAACTGTAAGCATAATTGGAAGCGCGGTACAATGGAGCGCACATAGCATAGAAGCCACAAAGCCCCATAAATCCAAGTTAAAACTCAAAAATTGAGATTTCATTCGAGCAAGTGTTTAAGTGTATTGGAAAAAAAAATTACTAAGTTACCTGATCTCCTCTGCCTTGTCCAGTATGTAATTGGTGTGAGTCACATCATGCTTATTTAATCTCAGTACTCCCTTAAAGGCTCGGATATCATCGATTTTGTAAGTTTTCTTGCGTTTTTTGTCTTCGTTCCTAAAAATCAACTCAACAATGGTCTCCGGACCGGCATTTCCACAGAAAAAACAAGAAGCAAATGGATACATCGAAAGGATATAAATATCCTGATCAGGATCGGCAGGGATGATATACCCCGTAATCTGTAAATTCTTTCCTTCATACTTCCTGGGAGCTTCTCCAAAATCTGGCACCAGATATGTTTCTCTGTATTCCTCCAGATATTTTGGTGAGAATGACACATCAGACAAAATATCCCAACCCTGCATATCTATCCGCTGTGCTAACAAGGGTTGACAAAGTCCTACTCCAGCAATCATAAGCAAGGCGATAACCCCTATTTTTCTATTCATCTTTCTATCTATTTTTGTCAAAGGTCACAGAAATTTTCTATTTTTGCAACAAGGTTGCAAAAAACTATTTTAATCATTCATTATGAAATATTGCTTGTCTTGTCTAACTTTTATCTTGTCGCTATATATCCTATGTGGTTGCACCTCTGGATCAGGAGATCCCTTGATGGCAGAAGCATTTGATGAACATCAATTGGCTATGGCGATTCACGATTCCGTTCTTATACAGCTGGATACCCTGGACCAACGCATTACTGCAATGCACATAAAGGACTCAGCCACAATCAGCTATATCAAAGCTGTCAAAGCAATCAAGCAAGATTTCGAAATCTGGGATGAATCTATGGTATCTGTCCCAGGATATGAATCCGAACACGAACACGACCATGATCATAATCACGAACACGACCATGACCATGAGAACTCCCCTAATGACCTGAAAGATATGTCCTCTGAACAAATTCTGGCCCTGCAAAAAGGATTGAGACTAGAAATTCAAAGGATTGAGAAAAAAGCCGATTCTCTCATAGGAATCGTTTTTGACGAAGATAGGCCATAAACTACGATTATACCCAGTGCCATTTCTCCTCCATCTATAGCTCAACCATCGCAAAAATATGGTCATTTCCTATTACTATCATAGGCAACTATATTGCACTTACGTAATATAACTTGTGCAATTAACTTGCATTTATATACATTATTTGTAATCTTGTTACATGAACTTAAACAGTATACCTGATATGAAAAAAATCTACACATCCATTTTAAGTTGTTTACTATGTGCTTTACCCTTGGTGGTCTCAGCCCAACTTGGCGAGATTACCGATATCACCTTGACCTTTACACCGCTAGACGGTGGCGATCCCGTGATCGCTGAGGCGCTTGATGCCGGTTCTGGTTTGGAGGTAGTGGGAGATATAGAGCTTCAGGAAAGTACGGAGTATTCCCTCAGCATGGCTATCAACAATGGAGATACCGACCTAGATACCCTCATTGCCCAGAATGAAGAAGACTATCTCTTCTTCTTTGGCTTTACTGAGGGGATCTTTGCCAGCCCTGATGGTAATGGCAATATTGACAATCGAGAGGACCCTGTCAATTACGATGATGCAGACGGCAACGAACAACCTGTAGGACTTGCTACGTCCTGGACCACAGATTGTGTCGAAGAGCTTGTCAGCGGTACCCTCCGTATTGTTCTCCAATACCAACCTGATAACAAGTCTGGAACATCTACCGTAGAGGACGGTGATACTCAATGGGATTTCACCTGGAATGTGTCTGTAATCAATGACCCTGCTGCTCCACCCTGTGAAAATGAGGAAGAGATCATTACCGATGTAACACTGACCTTTACTTCAGAAGATAGTACTTCCATCGTTACGGCCACCGCTCAGGACCCCGATGGAGAAGGGCCCCTGGGACTGGAAGTAGTAGGCGGCATAGAGCTGCTGGAAAGTACCGTGTATACCCTCTCGATAGAATTGCGTAACGAGATCGAAGGCGAAGACATCACTGAAGAGATCCGCGAAGAAGACGATGAACATATGTTTTTCTTTGCTTGGAACGACGAAATTTTCGACAGTCCGGATGGAAATGGTAATATTGACAATCGCGACGACCCAGTTAATTACCTTGATCAAGATGGAAACGGGTTGCCACTGGGACTATCCACCTCCTGGACAACCGCCTGCATAGAAGCCGATACAGAAGGCTCATTGCTAGTAGTACTCAAGCACCAGCCCGATATCAAGTCTGCCACTTCTACGGCAGAAGATGGTGGTACAGACCTCGATATCGAATGGCCCATCACGATCGTAGACGACCCTACTGCTCCACCCTGTGAAAATGAGGAAGAGATCATTACCGATGTAACACTGACCTT
>CAYXVE010000054.1:17242-32209 GCA_964468435.1 uncultured Bacteroidia bacterium
GTTACGGCCACCGCTCAGGACCCCGATGGAGAAGGGCCCCTGGGACTGGAAGTAGCTGAAGATATAGGTTTACTGCCCAATACGACCTATACTCTTAGTATTGAGTTACGCAATGAAATTGAAGGCGAGGATATCACCGAAGAGATTGAAGAAGAAGATGACGAGCATATGTTCTTCTTTGGATGGACCGAAGGTCTTTTTGCCGATCCTACGGGAGATGGAAATATTGACAACAGAGATGATCCCATAAATTACAATGACGAAGATGACAACGGATTACCTGTAGGGCTGTCTACTTCCTGGACGACAGGAGATAGTGTACCTTCCGGCACATTCGAAATCATCCTGAAACATCAACCTGATCTGAAGTCAGCAAGTACCACAGTCGATGATGGTGGTACAGATTTGGAGCTGACCTGGAATATCGGAGAAGGTACACCTACTGCTTTGCGGAAGCAGATACAGACAACAGGATTAAGCCTATGGCCCAATCCTGCCAGAAATCAATTAAACTGGTCTGTAGAAGGACATGAGATCAGCGAACTCAGAATGTACGACCAGATGGGAAGGCTAATCCTTTCCAGAAAGCGACCAGCTAACAGCCTGAATACCGATTCACTATCAGCGGGCACTTACCTGCTGATGCTGATAGGTGATCAGCAAATCTGGCGCGATCGCGTCGTCATTGTGAAATAAATTAGTGGTTTACAAACGCAAGCAAGAATAGCCGGGGTGGAGTTGCATCTGCAATTCCCTCTGGCTATGTTTATTTATGAACCTTTTATCAGCTACTATGTAGTAATCCGTAGTAATCCAGGCATCTGGCGAGTTTGGTAAACTCTACCCTACTTGTATTATCCGTTTCAGAAGCCCTCAATCTTCATATCTGGTAATGTATGGTCGGAGGTAGGGGGAATGAAACAACGGTTTTCGCGCATTCCTCATGATAATAGTAATCGGTGATTTATTTTATCCCAAACCCTATTTGTTATTTTTACAAAAATATATAATATCTAATTATGATATAATGCAAACATCATAATTAAATCTCCATAACGCATCCGGCATATCATAAGCGCATTCAAAATCTCTGAGGCAGAAGCCTTTGCCACTGTTCATAGATTGAGATATTTCACTGCTACGCACATGCTTGAGCGCGGGGTTAGATTTACGATATAATTAACATATATTAGGTCATGCGTCAATCAAGACCACAGAAAGATATCTACACATACAACATGTGACAGAATAATCCATCAAGAGTCCTTTGGACGAGGTAGATATCGAGTTAGGTGAATAGCATCTAGGATATATGCGACATATCTCACATACACATATATTGTGGTACATTTAAAAACAACATTCGTGAAAACATTAAATTTTAAAAAAATATTTTAAATCATAAAAAGAGATTAATCTGCCGAATTAACTATGAATAAAAGAACACTTGAACAACAGCGGACTGAATTTATCCATCAAAAATTTCTCGCTACACCATTAGCTGGATTGATTATCTGGACTATAATTGGGTTAATAGGAATTTTTTTCTCGGACTTTATAGCGGTTTGGTCAATTTTTATTGGAACGGGAAGTATTGTGTATCTCGGTCTCTTTCTATCAAAATTCACGGGTGAAAATTTCTTGGATAAAAGTAAACCGAAAAATGAATTCGATACTCTTTTTCTTTATACAGCTGGACAAGCCATACTCGTCTATTCGATAGCAATACCATTTTTCCTCGTTGACTATTCTTCTCTTCCAATGACTGTGGGAATTCTGACTGGATTAATGTGGTTGCCATTTTCTTGGATTATAAAACATTGGGTTGGGATTTTTCATACGCTGACAAGGACGGTTTTGGTTCTTTTGATTTGGTATATGCTTCCAGAATATAGGTTCGTTGCAATACCTTTTGGAATCGTAATAATCTATATAATTACTTTACTAATTTTGAAAAATAGAAAGAAAAACGAATAAAAACGCACCACAACATCGGCTATAAGCAATTGGGGTTTAGGTGCTTAAATGAAAAGTAAAAGTATAAATCAAAGGTCAGTGCTAAACCGAAAAGTTAGGGCAAAAAACCCCCAACTACTCATAGCCGAGAACCGTTGGGCACAAGGTTGAACAAGACACAAAAATGATAATCCAAAATAAGTGACAAGACAAAGTTAACTACCACATAGCAATACGTTAACATATTGTTAATAAAGGGTAATAAATCGTAATTCGTCAATCTAAATTCTTACTTCTACTTAAGTGATTCAGAAATCAATAAACTCCGTAATGATGGAAAGAAGAAAGTTTTTACAAAGCACAGCATTAGGAACAGGCTTAGCCTACTTGTTTCCTTGGGAAACATTAGCTGGAATAAATGTCGATAAATACCCCGATCTAAAAAAACACAAAATAACCAAAGTCGAAAGAGTTGAATATGAATATCACTGGCCAAGACATGTAGGAAAAAATGCCAGAAAGGGAAATCATGGGCACTATCACAAAAACCATGCATTTAAGCTTTATACCGATCAGGGAGCTATGGGTTGGGCAGAAGGACATCATAGGATTGAGGATAAGGAATTAGCCCAACTCGTGGGTCAGTCCGTCTCAGATTTAATATCTCCAGAAAAAGGTTTGCTGCGGGAATTAAATACCCATTTGGATGTGGCCTTACACGATTTAATGGGTGTTATTCTCCAAAAACCCGTTTATGAATTGCTTGGTGCGAATGGAACAAAACGCACCCCTGTGTACAGTGGCATGATTTATTTCGACGAACTAGAACCAGAAGACAATCCGGCTGGACTAGATAAAATACTGGAGAATTGCCAGTGGGATATAAACTATGGCTACCGCCAGCTTAAAGTGAAAATTGGCAGAAGTGGAAAATGGTATCCGCACGATAAGGGTTTGAAAAAAGACATAGAAGTGATGAAGCTTATCCGAAATGCCTTCCCTGATGTTGAACTCCTCGTAGATTCTAACGATGAATATTCACTTCAGGATACGATTGATTTTCTGAAGGGAATTCAAGATATTCCTCTGCTATGGGTGGAGGAGCCATTCAGGGAGAATTATGAGAATGGCAAAAAGCTTAGACAATGGATGGATAGAAATGGATTCGAAAAAACACTATATGCTGATGGTGAAGCCAACACTGACCATAATTTATGCATGAAAATGGGAGAAGAAGGGATTATGAATGCCTACCTGCCAGATATCCGTTCATTTGGATTTACACGCTGGAGAAAGTTAGTACCCCAACTAAAAGCATATAATATGCTCGCAAGTCCCCACACGTTTGGGAGCATGCTTAAAACCCATTATGCGGTACATTTTGCGGCGGCCTATGGCAATGTAGTAACCATTGAGGGGGTGACTTGTATGTCGGACGATATTGACTATGGTGATTATAAAATTGAGGATGGAAAAATTCAGGTTTCAGACAAACCGGGATTTGGAATGAAGCTACTTAAATGATAAATGAAATAAAAGTAGCGTATTGACATAATGAGTATTAAACCAAAACCCAGTGCCTAACATTGTATAAGCGTAATACGGGCTGAATAGCTAAAATTGAGTATTTTACATCTAATAAAGTTTGGTGCAAGTGGAAAGTGTATCGCTTCGAAATTCCTCACTACGCTTATACTTGAACGTTAGCGTCCAGCTAAGAATGAAAATGGAACCGGATCGAGGGAAAAAAGTGTTAACTTGTTGATGATAGACATTCGGTTTAAGTTTTAAATAGTCGACAATGAAAACAATAACAATAAACCTTCCAGAAGAAGTGGAGCTCGATAAAGTCAAGATGATCCATAGCGGCTTCCTTATTTGAGCAGGGGGTACTTTCCTCCGGGCAGGCAGCAGAATTGGTAGGGATAACGAGGAGGCAATTTTTGGAAGAAGTAGGCAGTCATGGGGTTTCTATATTTGGAGAAACTGCTGAGGATATAGAAAAGGCAAGCGATATTGAACTCTGAAGCAGATATGAGAGTGATCATTGCCGGTACGAGCTGCCTGATCATATACGAGAAGATCAACCAATTAGAAATTTTGCGGGATACTTTTGTCGAACTGATCGTGACAGATGAAGTTGCGGAAGAATTTGGTAGTGGATTAACCCGATTGGATTACCATACGGCCAATAACGAATAAGAATCAATATCTTGAATTATCGAAAAATTTGGGGAAAGGAGAAGCCAGCTCAATAACCCTGGCTTTAGAATTTGGTGATAGCTTGTTGATCGTTGATGAGCGGAAAGGAAGGAAAGTAGCTGAGGAGATGGAAATAGAGATTATTAGATCTCTGGGAGTGTTGATCAAAGCCAAAGAGACGGGAGTGATCAGATCGGTAAAGGACATTTTGAATTTAATCGATAAGACGAATTTTAGAATATCAGGCCTGATCAAAGAGAAAGTGTTGAAGAAAGCAGGAGAACTATCATGGAAGGCCGGTGGCTAACAAGGCACATATCGATCATGCCAGCTTTAGGTCGGCAATCCGTATGTGTAGATCGTTGTGGCCCATCGGGAAACCAAAAACTCAGTGCCATACACTCAGGCTCGCGCGAGAAAAAAATTCAGAAACCCAGCAAATGAAAACCCAGGCGAAGCGCTGACCAGGAACAAAGCTAGATCGAGCCAGAAAGGGAAATCCGTACTAGGAAGAATAGCGAAAAATTCAAAGATTCAAGAATGAAAATTCGACGAGGCCACACACAAAGTACATACGGCCATCCCAGTAAAACCGGGACAGCGTATAAATCCATCCCATAAAAATAGACCCAGAAAATTTTGAGGTTTCAACTATTACTCTTAATATTGCAATATCAATAATTTATCTATCAAATGAACATAGAAAGTATCATCCTTTTCCAAATTGACAAAACCAGCAAGGTCTCTAAGTTATATTCACAAAGAGAATTTGACAGATTGGGGTTGGGAATCACTGTGGAACAATGGATACTATTAAAGATTATTGAAGAAAATGATGGACTTACACAAAGGGAGTTGGCTGACAAGTCGCTAAGAGACCCTGCTTCTATTACCCGAACTTTAGACTTGTTGAGCAAAAAAGGTTTTGTGGAAAGAAGACCAGTTGAAGATAACAGGCGACAATACAGTCTTTGCCTTAAAAAAGAAGGAAGGGCTTTTATTGAGAAATATATGCCTGTTATCAGTAGCCACCGAGCAAAAAGTATTGAAGGCATTACGGCACGAGAGATAGAAGTGTTGACGCAGCTTTTAGGAAAAATTCAAAAGAATATGCTGTAAAATTTTTTACCCAATTAATTGATATATCAATGATTGATATTAACATAAATAAACTATTCATTCTTGTGCTAACTGCAACCTTAGCTTAATCTGGTATGAATATATCTACAATTAATAATCCTGATGTATATGCAACTCATGATTTCGGATTTTCACAAGCTGTAGTTTTCAATAATGTGATATACGGTTCGGGACAAGTTGGATGGAACAAAAATTTCACACTTCCCTCGGACCCTGATTTTAATCATCAATTAGCGCAAACCCTCAAAAACATTGAGCGCCTATTGCAAAGCCAAAAATGCAGTTGGCATGACGTGTTACACCTTAAATTTTATGTTGTTGACATAAATGCTGTCAAAAGAGATAGCATAGGTGATTTTTTACAAAAAACCTTCCCTCATGGCTATGCACCTGCTACTACCCTACTTGGTATATCGGCTTTAGCCAGAGAAAATCTTCTAATCGAAATTGAATTCACCGCTAAAATTAAAAAACAATGAAAATAATAATCATTTGTATGGCACTATTGACCCTTACTCAGGTTCAGCCACAAGATAACATGAAAGAAGTGCGCAAGAACAACATGACAGTAAGGTGGAAAATGGAAAAAGAACACATCCACTTTGAAATGGAAGCACCTACAAACGGTTGGGTTGCTATTGGATTCAACGAAACAACATCTTTAGCGGGCACTTACTTGCTCATGGGGCGCATTCGGAACGGTAAAGCCGAAGTTGTGGAACATTATACTGATAAGCCAGGCAGCTACAAACCTATCAGTGAGTATGGAATAGCTAGCCAAATCAATACTATATCAGGGGATGAAAAAGGAAATATGACCAAATTGAAATTCTCGATACCCATAAGTAAATCCAGTAAATACCATAAGCAGCTTTCAACAGATACTAAATGGACTTTGCTGTTGGCTTACAGTGTAGATGATGACTTTCAGCATCATTCCATTATGCGAACATCTGCGGATATAAAATTATAAAATCATGAATTTCAAAAGAGCCAAACCGCCATGAGACCCCAGTTCATAATCATGGATTCAGTAATTTTTATTTTAAAACCTTTAAACACAAAAAAATGAACAAAATAATTTTAATGAGCATTTTTGCTCTTTTCATGACAGTAGGTTGCAACGCACAATCTTCTGACAAGAAAGCCATAAAAGAAACAATTTTAGGTTTTTCAATAGCAGGGGATAAAAATGATGCCGACAAATTAGCGACCTATTTGGACGATAATTATCGCATCGTAATGAACCGACTATTTGGTAGTAGTGAAGTTTCTGTTATAACCAGGGATATTTACCTTGAGAAAATCAGAACCAAAGAATATGGCGGAGACAACAGAAAGGTCGAAATAGAATCTGTTGTACTTAATGGTTCAACAGCGAGTGCAAAAGCGTCATTTGTAGGTTCTAAAATGACATTTGTTTCAATCTTAATCCTTATTAAGGATAGAAATAATGAATGGAAACTTGTAAGTGATGTGCCAGTAGTGAAATAGCCAGTGCACAACATAGTTTAAAAGCAATAGCGGTTTGGGTGCTAACCTGAACCGTTTTTGTGTTTGAAAAAGTATCCTACTTTCCAATTTTCAGGAGATGAAGGCGGTGGCGATATTATTGCCAACATCAATATCCTCAACCATTATATCGGGATGCAAAAAATTGAGCCGGACGCCATTCCGGAGCTGCAATACTTTCCGTATGTAATTTATGCCATGATGGGCTTAGGCTTGGTAGCGGTCTTGTTAAACCGGGCTTGGGGTTACTTAGCGTGGTTCGTTGTCATTAGTGTTTTAGGGGTATTGGGGGTGTATGATTTTTATTTATGGATGTACGACTACGGCCATAACTTAGACCCCATGGCGCCTGTAAAAGTACCCGGGATGACCTACATGCCGCCGCTTTTAGGGGAAAAAGACTTGTTGAATTTTTATGTAAAATCCTATCCAAGGCTAGGGACTATCTTACTGACTATTTCAGTCTTATTGTCTTTTGCCGCCTTTTGGGTACGGAGAAAAAAAACAGCGATATGAAAACAATATTAAACGGTGTTGTGCTTCTACTGCTTTTGGCGGTTGCTTGCCAGCCCAGCACGGAAGCCGTACCTATTGATTTCGGCAAAGACCAATGTGTCTATTGCAAGATGACAATTTCCAACCCCAAATTTGGGGCAGAGCTGATTACCGATAAGGGGCGGGTACTAAAATACGACGCCGTCGAGTGCATGGTCAATCAGCTGAACGAAGAAGCGATCGAATATCAAAAATTGTACGCCGTTCCATTCGACCAACTGAAGCAGTTGAAAGCGGTGGGCGATTTGCGCTTCCTCATCACCCCCGATATTCGCAGCCCGATGGGAGCTAATTTGTCCGCTTATTCGGATACGTCTCAATTGGACGAACAATATCATCCCCAATTGATGAGATGGGAGCAATTAACCAAAGAACTTCAATAAATGAGAAGCATAGCTTTCAGGCTTATCCTGCTAGGTTTGTGGCTGTTGTCCATAAACCAGGCCGTGGCCAAAACCATAACGGTAAGCAAAGGCCAGGCGCCTGCCTCCATCACCGGCGCATTAGAAATGGCCAATGCCGGGGATAGCATCCTTGTGAAAGAGGGGACTTATCGGGAAAGGGTCATTATTATCAATAAACCCGTTACGCTATTCACTACCGAAAATGCGAAGATAGATGCCGGTGGAGTGGCCGAAGACATTTTTATCGTGCAAGCCGACGATGTGCGCATTGTGGGGTTTCAGTTCGTGAATGTGGGCGTCAGCTTTTTGAAAGAAGCGGCAGCTATTCGGTTGGTACACTGCCGGAACGCTCAGATCGCGCACAATCAGATAGACAGCTGCTTTTTCGGGATTTACGTCGAGTACGGCAAAGGGGCCATCATCCAGAGCAACAACATCCACGGTGCCTTTGAAGACGAAGCCTCGGCCGGCAATGCCATCCACGCTTGGAAGGGCAATAGCCTGCACATTAGCAACAACCTGACGACCGGGCACCGGGACGGGATTTACTTCGAGTTTGTGGACAACAGCCGGATTGAAAACAACATCAGCCAATTCAACCTCCGGTACGGGCTGCATTTTATGTTTTCCAACGACGACGTTTACCAAAACAACCATTTTCAGGATAATGGTGCTGGGGTGGCGGTGATGTTTTCTCGGAATATTATTATGAAAAACAATCAGTTTGTGCACAATTGGGGCGGGGCGGCTTATGGGCTGCTACTTAAAGAAATCAGTGATGGGCGGATAGAAGGTAATCAATTTATACAGAATACAGTTGGCATTTTAGCAGAAGGGGCTAATAGATTGCAGATCGTTGAGAATGAGTTCAAGCTCAACGGGACGGCAATGGATATGAAAGGCAACTGTTTAGACAACGTTATTCAAAAAAATAATTTTGTTGCTAACACTTTTGAAGTCGTCACGAATACCAAATCGAATAACAATCATTATGCTCAAAATTATTGGAGCAATTACAGCGGCTACGACCGCGACCGGGATGGCTTTGGGGATGTGCCCTACCGCCCGGTGAACCTCTTTGCCAAAGTAACCAACGAAGTGCCTTCGGCTACTTTTTTGCTGCACAGCCCCTTTGTGCGGTTGATGGAAGTGGCAGAAAAGATTTTCCCGCAGTTCATCCCCAAAACCCTGGTAGATGGCCGCCCTAAAATGAAGCCTTACGACTATGATTAAGATCGAAAATATCACTAAAAAATACGGCAGGCAGCAAGTGCTCAATGGCATCAACCTAGACTTGACGGCTGGCCAAAGCATAGCCCTGATCGGCCCCAATGGCTCGGGCAAAACAACGCTCATAAAGGCAATCCTGGGCTTGGTCCAACCCGATAGCGGGCAGATCAAAGTAGGGCAGCAGGACATTACCGCAAGCCCGGCTTACCGAAAAGACATTGGCTACATGCCACAGTTGAGCCGCTTTCCGGAGCGGATGAAGGTACGGCAACTGTTTGCGCTTATCCGGAATATCCGCAAGTCAGTGCCCGAAATGGGCTACGACCGGTCGTTGTACAAGGATTTTGGTATTGCCGATATGGAGCACAAAGCGCTGGGCACGCTGTCCGGTGGCATGAAGCAGCAGGTGAGCGCGGCATTGGCTTTTTACTTCCGACCGGAAATCATCATCCTCGATGAACCTACGGCAGGGCTGGACCCGTTGTCGAATGAAATTTTGAAAGCAAAGATCAATCAGTGCATAACGGGCCACCGCCTCGTGCTCACGACTTCGCACATTTTGAGCGATCTCGATGACATTTGCAACCACGTCATTTACTTGATGGAAGGGGAAGTACGCTTTAACCAACCTATAGCAGCCATTCAAAGCCAAACCGGAGAAACGCGGCTGAACAAAATGGTCGTCAAACTCCTGCAAAACAACGCAACCCATGAACAGTATTAGCTGGAGCATTGCGCTCGACCTACTTAAAAACCGGGCTATTATCATTTACGGTATTGTACTGGCCATGCTGGGCTGGGGCATGTTTTTGGTAGAAAGCCAGCCGGAAAAAACCATTCTTGCTTTACTGCAAGTCACGCTGATCATCTTGCCGCTGGTCACGAGTGTTTTTGCTACGATGTACTACTACAACGCTGCCGAGTTCATACACCTTTTGCTCATTCAGCCGGTGCGCCGGGGCAAGATCATCAGGGGGGTATTCGCGGGCCTGTCGGGCGGATTTGTGCTTTCTTATCTGCTTGGGGTGGGGCTGCCGTTGCTGTTGTTTTACCCGACGGCAGCGAGTCTGTATTTGATTACCGCGGGCGTATTGTTGAGCGTGGTTTTCACGGGCATCGCCCTGTTGGTGAGTACGCATCAGCAGGACAAAGCCCGCAGCATGGGCATCGTTTTGCTGCTCTGGGTGTTCTTTGCCTTTATCTACGACGGCGCACAGTTGCTGATCATGTACCAACTGGCAGAATACCCGATTGAGCGAGGTATCCTTCTGGCTACCTTTTTTAACCCTGTGTCTATTGCCCGCATACTGGTGGTCATACAGACGGAAGCGGCAGCGCTTCTGGGCTTGTCGGGCGCCATCTTTCAGGACTTTTTCGGGAGCTTCAGGGGTAGCTTGATGGCCGTGCTTGTCTTGTTGGTTTGGGGCGTTGTGCCTTATGTTTTCAGCCGGCGGAAGTTTTTAATGCGTGATTTTTAACAGTAAAAAATGATGGACAGGTACTTTATGTTAATTCTTAAAAATCACTAAAAATGGACTATCTCGCGCTCGCTCGGGTTATTCACGTCATTGCCGTTATTTTATGGATTGGCGGTGTGGCAATGGTTACCACCGTACTCATTCCCGCAATAAAGAACATGAAATCAAAAGAGGAGCAAATAAAAACCTTTGAAATGATGGAAGGTAAATTTGCCACGCAAGCAAAAGCGACCACTTTGCTGACAGGATTGACAGGATTTTATATGCTTTACGAACTTAATGCCTGGGGGCGATATTTTGATCACAGATTTTGGTGGATACACGCTATGACTTTGGTGTGGATATTCTTTTCCTTAATCCTGTTCGTTTTAGAACCACTCCTACTTCATAAAGTATTTAAAAAATATGCAAATGAAAACCCTGAAATAACTTTCGCCATCATGCACCGTGTGCACTGGATTTTGTTAATCTTAAGTTTAATTACAATCGGAGGAGCTGAGGCTGAAAGTCATGGGTGGCTTTTGATAAAATAGTTGTCCTTTTTTGTATCAAAACTTGGAAATAAAAACAGCAATTCCACAAAAAATTTTATTAGGGGCTTAAATAGATAAAGCCCGAATCGCTCATACGGTATATAGGATATAGGCAATAGTGGGTGTAATGGTAAATCAAAGATTAAGGAATCTAGCAATCGTTGTGCTAAAGCGAAAGTTTGTACATTTAGGTCCCCTACTGCTCATACTCTAGGCCGTTTTTTTACTGGTATCTCTTTGTGGTGCACATCGCAAAAGTCCCGGCATTATTCTGGTTGAGATGTAAAAAGTCCTGATGAGCGCGCATAAGGACAGTTGATCAATTACCATGGAGGCTACACCCAGTAGATCCCGATTAGGATAATGTTCAATAGCAAAAATACATTTTCGTAGTGCCATCTTTGATACTCATAAAAACTTTAACAGATGGAATCGAAAAGTTTATTCATGCAAGTTGTCTATACCCATGCAGCGGGCATTGATGTGGGTAGTAAGGAGTACTTTGTTGCCACTGGTCAAGGAGTAGATCAGGTCAGCTGTTTGGGGGCGTATGCCGAAGACTTGAAGGCACGGGTACCGCATCTTTAAAACAATGAATTTACCCCAGTTGCCTTGGAGATTACGAGATCTTATTGGCAAAACCTATTTATAGAACTCATCTATGAAGGTTTATCCGTTAGGCTATATAATGAACGATTTACCAAACAGGCGAGCCGCGAGAAGACCGATGTGTTGGACTGTCAGTGGATAGAAAAACTACATACACGGGGTTTGTTGCCTTCCTGTTTTTTGCCGGATGAGCAGATTGAGAAGCTGCGCACCCTTTGCCGCCACTGCTCAAAGATGATTGATCAGAATAAAAGCAAAATTGAAAATGATTAACAACCTGATAATCAATAATATAATTTGACGTTAGTCATAATTGTGAAAAGGTCTATAGACAGATATGATTACACAATTACTCAAAAAAATTTGCCAGTTCAAAAATTATCTGTAATTTTGTTGCGTATTTAACAATATGAATGAGGTCTTTAAATTTGAAACATCCTTTGGCCGGGTTTTGGGCTCT
This sequence comes from uncultured Bacteroidia bacterium, assembly GCA_964468435.1. Classification (GTDB taxonomy): domain Bacteria; phylum Bacteroidota; class Bacteroidia; order J057; family J057; genus JBCCTX01. The sequence goes on from CAYXVE010000054.1 coordinate 29,322, forward strand.
GCCCACATGGCGATGTTCCGGTACTTGAGCAGACTCATGCGAGACGAGGGTCTCCCGATCACGCCTGACCAATTTAGGGTGCTTACGCATTTGTGGGGAAAAGATGGCTTGCAGCAGTCCGAACTGGCCATTTGCACCAATCGAAACCGGGCTAATGTAACGCGGATTATTGACATACTCGAAAAAAAAGACATTGTGAAAAGGATGCCTGATCCAGACGACCGCAGGGTTCACAAAATTTATCTGACAGAAAAAGGGAAGGCACTCAGAGAACCTACTGCACGTTGCGCTTTACAATCCATTGAAGACTCTCTAAAGGGGGTGTCAAAAGAGGAAGTGGAAATTTGTAAAAAGGTCTTATTGAAAATAAAAGAAAATGTAACGAATTAAGAAACTATTTTGAACATTTTTAAAAAAATCAAACCAAGATGATGCAACTAAAGAAGGTACTTTGTACAGTACTACTACTACTTTCCTTTACAGGTTGCAGTACCTATCAATCGAAACCAAACCAGGAAGCAAATAATACGGTATCTCTGTCTAAAATTGTCACTGAGCATTTAAGGGCGGTAGAAAATGGAAACTGGGCTCAAGCGGAGAGCTACCTGGCAGAAGATTATAAAATGAAGATGGACGGCATGCCTTTCTTTGTAAGCATTAAAAAGGAAAATGCCCTCGACATGCACAAGGCAAGAAAGAAAGCTTTTCCCGATTTTAAATTTAACGAAGTGATAGAGGATACCAGCGAAAATCAGATAAAAATTGTGGTTTATCTAACCGGTACCCACACTGGGCTTTTGGATTATCCCAAGAGGATTGGCATTCCCAAAACTGAAGCAACGGGTAAAAAAATCGATTTACCGGCTGAGTATTTCATTTACAGCGTTGAAGATGATAAGATTGTACATACCTATGGTGAAATTCCCGAAGGGCACGGGCCGGATGCGTTAATGAAACAGCTTGATATTGAAGAGTGAATCAAACTTTTTTTGATCGTATTGTTGCGTAATAAACTATTGCGTAGTATACTTTTAAGCAAAAATTTAAACCCGAAAAATGTAATTATGGACCTGATAGAAAAAATAGAAGGTAGCCCGCAAGCTCCGGTGGTGGTGCTGTTTGGCGGAAGCCCTTATCGCAGAGACGAGGTGATAAAACTGATCGCTCAAATAGGAGATGTAACAGTGTATGGCACACTGAGCGAGGAAGAAGGAATGGCGAAAATTGAAGAGCTCGACCGAAAGGTGGATTTGGTGTTAATTGGCGGACGGTATTCTGACGAGCAGCGCGAACGCATCCAAACCTGGCTGACGGAAAAAACACCCGGAGTAGCACTCTCTCAACCGGGTGTTGAGTATTCCTATTCCAACGAAAATATTCAAATGGATATCAAACAAAAACTAAACACGCTAAAATGAAAAAAATGATTTTATACTTCATTATCGGACTGGTGGTGGTCGTCATAGCCCTGAGCTTTACCAGCTTTGAGATCAACGAAAAAGTGGAGATTCAAGCTCCAGTAGAAAAAGTTTGGGTTACCATCATTGATTTTGAATCCTATTTCGAATGGAATAGCCAGCTCGAATACCTGGGCGGAAAGGTGGAACCCGGCAGGCAACTACACCTCAAATTATCTGCTGCAGGTGCCGAACCCTACGCATTTAAACCCATCATTAGTCATTGGGAAGAGCACAAACAATTTGCCTGGTTGGCGCGAACAGGTTTGCCGCGCATTTTTGATGGCGAACATTTCTTCGAGTTGGAAAAGATCGATGACAGTATCACCCTGGTGACCAATCGGGAGGAATACCGGGGCGTGCTATCCCTTATCATGAAAAACCTGCCCATGATGAAGGATGCGCCTACCGGCTTTAAAAAGATGAATGTAGAACTTAAAAATCACATCGAAAATGAACAGTAAATTTAGCATCGCAGTAATTGTATTGCTGACATGCCCACCATGGGCCAGGGCACAGGAAATGGCGCCCGAACGAACAATTTCCGTTGAAGTCAATCCGCTGGCTCAAAATCAGCAGTGATACGCAGGTAGGTTCGCTCAACTTCGAGCCATTGGCCACCCAGTTTTCACCTAGCATCATCCTAGGCTACGCTTTTTAATCAATAAATCAGTTTTTAACTTTTAAATCAATTTATTATGAGTATTACAACACAGGATTTACTGGAAATCCAAAATTTGGTGACGTCTTATTTTGTCCACACCGACAATAAAAACATAAAGGCTTTTATGGACTGCTGGGTAAGCCCCGAAGAATTTGAAGGCTACGACAGTGGTGCTTTTGGCAACATGGAAACCTGGCAAGAGCTTCGCGAGTTTGAAGCCAACCATGTAGGCGAGGGTGGTGATGCCAACGGCAAGCGTCACCAGGCGACCAATTTGGTCATCAACCCCGTTTCTGAAACAAAGGTAAAAGTAACACACGACATGTTGGTGTTTGAAGTAGCCGAAATTCCATTTTTGGTGGCCTCGGGGCGCTATAACGACAGCCTGGTGGTGAAAACCGACAAGGGCTGGAAATTCAAATGGAGGAAATTAGAGGTAGATACCGGTTTCTTCAAGCTCATGGAAAAATGGCAGGCTGGTCAGTCCACCTGAGAGAAGATTCCAGAACTTAAATAGCATAGGCAATAATGGTTTGGGATGTCCCTGAATCATTGTTGCTTCTATTGAATAAGGGATAAATAAGTAATTGAATTTCAAAACCTAATAACGAAGTTGTCTAAAGTTTTTGGAATGATTTGAAAAGCAGTTGCAGCGAGTTAAGTTTGAAAATTCGACCTAACTCCCAAAACCCACTGCAACTATGCTCAAATTAACGAAGAAAATGATCAATCAACAATTAGTCCCTCACTTAAGCCAAGGTAAACGA
>CAYXVE010000055.1:0-31133 GCA_964468435.1 uncultured Bacteroidia bacterium
AAATATTTTATACTTACAAACAGGATAAACTCTTCATTAGTTTCCCTGATATAGGATATTATTTTAACAATCAAGCACTTATCTATTTCTCTCGAAAAATAGTCATTAATCCTTAAAGACAAAAAAGGCCTATTGTTAACAGGCCTTTCCGAATTTTGACATTTTGATTATACTATATTGCCAAACCCTATTCAAAATCAATTTATTATTTGAATCTCAAGGATTTAGCAAAACGCTTTTGAGCATGAAATAAGCATCTGTATGAATCAAGGAACTCCCAAATCAAGGCAGTAACCTGACAAAAATCCCTAAGCTTAACGCTGCTCTACGGGTATAAACGCTCGCTTGTCAGCCCCGATATATATCTGACGTGGTCTTCCAATGGGTTCTTTCGCCTCACGCATCTCTTTCCACTGAGCTATCCACCCCGGAAGTCTTCCAAACGCAAACATAACTGTAAACATTTCTACGGGAATCCCCATAGCACGATAAATGATCCCCGAATAGAAATCCACATTGGGGAAAAGTTTCCGCTGTACAAAATAGTCATCTTGAAGCGCGACTTCCTCAAGCCCTTTGGCTATTGAGACTACGGGATCTTCTACATCAAGCTTATTCAGTACCAAATCCACATACTTTTTGATCACTTTTGCTCTGGGATCATAATTTTTATACACCCGATGGCCAAATCCCATCAGTCGGAATGGATCACTTTTATCTTTTGCCTTTTCGATATATCGCTCTGTATCTCCACCATCATTTTTGATATTTTCGAGCATCTCCAGCACAGCCTGATTTGCACCACCGTGCAGAGGTCCCCAAAGTGCAGCATTTCCAGCTGCAACTGCTGCAAACAGATTGACATGGGATGATCCTGATAGCCTAACAGTCGACGCAGAACAATTTTGTTCGTGATCTGCATGCAAGATCAGTAAAGTTTCTAATGCCTCACACATATCTTGATCGACTTCTCCCTTCATCATATACAGAAAATTTGAAACGTAATCTAATGAGGGATCAGGTGAAATATAATCTAACTTATTCATTCTCCGGTAGATGTAGGCTACCAGCGTAGGCATATGCCCCAAGAGACGATAGATGGTATTCCAGCGTGTTTCTTCGTCTGACCAGGAGTCAAGAGAATCCGGATAAAAGCCTGAGAGTGTGAAAAATGCTGTAGAAAGCATGGCCATAGGATGTGTCTCATCTGGAAGAGCATTGAATATCTCCCTGATCTGATCTGGTACCTGACAATGTGAGGAAAGCTTTTGACGGATATGCTGTAGTTCTTCCGTGTTGGGTAGGTCTTGATTGAGCAACAAATAGATGACTTCCGGAAAAGAAGCATGTTCTGCCAGTTGCTCGATTGAGTATCCACGGTGAAGCAACACACCGTTCTCACCATCAATAAATGTAATCGAACTGGTTGTGGAACCCGTATTTTTGTAGCCTGGATCCAGGGTAATGTAGTTAGAACTTTTCCGAAGCTTACTGATATCAATCCCTTTTTCGTCAAAAGTACCCGTCATAACAGGAAATGAATACCCCTTATCCCCGAGGGTGATGTCTATTGAATTGCTGAGCTCTGTAATATCGGCCATATACGCTAAATATTGTAAGTGTATTAATTGATTTCTTAATCTAGTAATACTACAAAATTTTCCTTTCGTTCAACAAAATGATTTTTTTTTAAAATAGGATAAATAACCTACACCCTATTAATAATCAAAGAAACAAAGTACATTTTGCTCTATCAAAAAGAAAATCTATTTAGTTAATCACTTCTCAACAACTTCAGTCGCAGGATTTACCTCAGCCACATATTGATCTAGCTCCTCCAGGGCTTCCCGATAACCTTCATTTAATATAGGAAAACGGCACCATGTTTTGGGATCGAGATTTTTATCATCCAGATGAAAGGAAGGAGCATAGCGTTCGCGTTTCCACTGATTTCTCGCCCATAGCCTAAAAAACTTATGGATATATGTCTGAAGTTGCTGGTCAGGTACGATCCCTCTCAACGAACGAAATACTTCTACCGGAGACTGATAGTCTCTGATCGCGCAAGTCTCGATCTTATCGAGGAGTGCATAAGGCATCAGATCCTTCTCATCGGACTGGTCAGCAGTTCTGGGACGCAGCTCTGCAGTGGGACGTAGTGCGTTGACATATCTGAGCGATTGAAGATCCAGATTATCTTCAGCCCATACCAGCCAGGTGAGTAGGCTGGCCTTATCCATTCCTCCCAAAGGCGCCAATCCTCCTGAAGTATCCCCATCCATCGTAGCATATCCTACAGCTGCCTCACTCCGGTTGCTAGTCGTAATGAGCAATCCCCGCTGTATATTTGCCATCATCCAGATACCTGGAGACCTCAGTCTCGCCTGAATATTTTGCAAGGCAATATCATCCTCTTCCCATGTCAATTCACGTTGATATGAGTTAGCTACGATCGACACATAATCATCGTAAATCTGCTGAACCTTCCAATGATGAAAGGTAGCTCCCAACTCTTCCGAAAGTTCTGAAGCACTACGCAAGGTGTCATCAGAACTGTTTTCCGTACCCTGGTATACGTAAGTACATAGCTGTGAAATCACAGGTTGTTCTGGATCTATGTGTGTGTAAGCGATTCTGTCCCAGAACAAATCTTCTCCAAGTTCTGATCTTGCTCTCAACAGGGACTTAGCACATAGTACTGCACAAGCTGATGAATCAGCCCCACCCGACAGTGATAATACAAAACCACGGCTTCGGCTTTTGCGCATGTAGTCAAACAAGGCCAGTGTTTCAGCCAGGTAAAATTCCTCATCTTTGCTTTCATAAGGTGCAATCTGGACTTCTTGCTGCGGGACACTCTCACGGTAATTCCAGGGACAGGAAATCAGATTATCCGGGACTTCAGGTAGGTAGTTAAAAGACTTTCTACGATAAATATGTAGCCGGTCTACATCGACCACTGTTGAAGCAACTACGTAATCTTCAAAAGAAAAACGCTTATTTCTCCTGAGAAGATCTCCACCCTGTGCAATCAGAACCTCCCCATCATATATAATTCTTCCTGCCTCATTGCCAAGCAAATTACTGTATACATATGTACAATTAAAAGATCGGGAAGCTTCTGTAACAAGACGTTCCCTTATCCTGCTTTTTCCGAAAGCGAAATTGGAAGCTGATGGATTGAGTATTATATCTACATTGTTGACATAATGCCTCTGAGCAGGTCTGATACCTTTCCATGCATCTTCACATATTTCAAAACCTATTCTGATTCCGCCTATTTCAAACAATACATCTCCAAATGAATATGCATGTCCGTCCAAATGATAATTAACCCTCAACCCTTCCCGCCACGGTTTGAACCACCGGGGTTCGTAATAAATACCATCACCAGCCAATTCCTGCTTGGCTACAAAACCCAGGATCTCTGTGTCATGTATCAGGCATACCACATTGTACAGACAATTATCATACTCCATGGGCAAACCTACTGATACCGTAATGTCTTTACAATGTGTAGCAATTTCTTTTAGATATTTTAGAGAGGTTGTAATGACATGGTCGCTAAAAAAAGCATCTTCACAACCATAACCGCTAATTGAAAGCTCTGGCATACACAATATCTGAATCCCCACATCTCTGGCCTTATATATAGCCTGGATGATTCTCTCTGTGTTTTCCTTAAAAGCTAACGGAGTTTGATTAAGACAAGCCCCCCCCAATTTTATATATTTCATAAATAATTTTATATTACCAAACCATTAACTACAAATTATATACGACTTATACAGAAATAAGTAATTCACCATTAAATTTTTGATAGTTGATGCACCATGCCAAAAGTATTAATCATTGATGATGAAGAAGATATTGTAGATCTTCTCTCTTATCACCTTGAACGATCGGGGTTTAGCGTTGTTGCCGTAGGAGATCAGGAATCGGCCTTTCACTTCATCAAAGCGCAAACCCCGGATTTGATACTGATCCATCATTTGCCTAATTACGCAGATAAAAATTCTTTTTGTAAAAAACTCAAAGAAAAGCTGCGTGTTCAAAATACCTGTCTGATTTGCCTGGAAACCAATCTGAATCCATCTGATAATCGTTGCCACAATGTTGATGCATGTATTCACATACCTCTCCTGCCAGAAAAACTCATTAAAGAAATACAGCTACATTACAACAAAAAGTGTGAAACAAAACCTACGGGTTAATATACTTTGTTCCATCTGGTATTCATAGTACACTCCTATATCAGAACAAGAAGTCCTTTAATTGGTTTTTTATGGGTCAAATAACGTATTTGCACCTTCATGGAATGGTTCCTGTATGTATCGTTTGTATTTTTACTAATAAGATTCACCATTGCCCTCTTGAATCTTATCCATCATCCACTCATACCTGTCAGCAGATCGCACTCATATCCATTGCTCAGCATACTTATCCCTGCAAGAAATGAAGCCTCTAATCTACCGTGCCTCTTCAGTCAACTCCAAAACATCAAGTACGATCCACTCGAAATCATCGTACTCAATGACCATTCTGAAGATAACTCAGAGCAAATTTTGAAGGATTATCAGAAAAAATCCCCAAAAATCACCTACATCAATGGCAAAGAACTACCAAAGGGATGGCTGGGAAAAAACTGGGCATGTCATCAGCTATCCCAGATAGCTCAAGGTGAATATATGCTGTTCCTGGATGCTGATATCTCAGAATTACATCCAGAACTTTGTGTTTACACGGTAACTGAAGCACAAAAACGCAAACTTGCCTTGCTATCGATATTTCCTCAACAGTATATGCTTACTATGGCAGAAAGATCTATTGTACCTATCATGCACTATCTGTTGCTGTCGCTGCTTCCGCTTTCCTGGATTTACAAATTGCCTTTTCCATCCATGTCTGCTGCAAATGGGCAATATATGTTATTTAATGCCCAGATCTACCGGAGATATCTATGGCATAAGTCCGTCAAGAAGATCATTGTAGAGGATATCGCGATTATGAGAAAGATTAAAAAACAGGGATTGAAAGGTATGACTTACCTTTCCAGGGGGCTGATAAAGTGCCGAATGTATCATTCATACCGGGACGGAATTGAAGGATTTAGTAAAAATATTCTCGCCGGATTCGGTAATAGTATAACTGGATTGATGATTTATCTTGTACTAGTCATTTTTTCCTGGCCATTCACCATTATTTACTTGCCAGTTTGTGTAGGGCTGCTTTCGATTTTAATGATACTAGGGATCAGGATTATCATAAGCTATATTTCCAAAGAGCATATAAGCTGGAATATATTGCTCCATCCTGTGCATATGACGCACTTAATAGCTATATCTTTTCTGTCTGTTTACAAAAAAACTACGAAGCGAAATATATGGAAAGGTCGAAACGTAGCCTGATTTTGGGGGCTATGATCATCATCATTTTTCACCTAGTCGGATTCGCCGGCTTTCAGTTTTCTGAAACTCGTCCCTTATTTGAAAAACTGGTCCCTATGAATTTACTGCTTTCGCTCGGGATACTGATCTGGTTTCACGAACCCAAAAACCGAAACTGGCTAGCTTTTGCCGTGGCGACAGCAGCAATGGGTTACTTCTTAGAAGTATTAGGTGTACAATCTGGCAGAATATTTGGCGAATATGCATATGATAGTGCACTAGGTCCTAAATTACTGGGAGTTCCTCCCATGATCGGGATTAACTGGTTGATGCTTACGTACGCTGCGGGAATGATTACTCAACGATTCCCATTAGGTAAATTTGTGCAATTAGTACTGGGAGCCTGTATGATGGTATTTGTGGATCTATTAATTGAACCTGTAGCTATTGAATACAATTTCTGGCATTGGGAGCAGCCAGAAATCCCGCTCCAGAATTATATTTCCTGGGGTATTATTGCAGTTACCCTGCTGGCATTATTTCACTGCGTGCCACAAAAGACACACAATCCCCTGGCTGTAATTTTTTTTGTTACACAAATCCTTTTCTTTGGTGCGTTCTGGATTTCCGGATAAAGCCTCAGATATTTTTACTGAGCATCCACCCCTTTTTTCGGAGCGTAGGACTTATTTTCAATACGTTCCTTAGCAAATGAATTTGAGCAAATCCCCTTTTTAAAGAATGGTTGAGGAATTTATATTGAGAGCCTTCCTCAACCATTCAACTTATTAAGCAGTTTCAGCGCGTGTAATTCTTAGGGACCATCTGTTGAGCTTACCTATATCTGCTCCCGCGTTATCGATTAATTTCAATATCCATTCCCCCCTGATCACCTGTCCGGTCAGTTGCTGGAGTGCAGATGTCGTGGCAAATGAATAAGTACGGTCGATATTATTCAATGGCCCTCCCACACGATTGTGGAGTATAATTTCCGTACCTTCTGGTGAGAACAAAGTAACAAAAAGATCTCCTACGTAAGTATGTGTAATATCCACAGAAACTTCAATCTCTTTGATATTACCTTCAGCCTCCGTCTTGATAGCATCTTCGATCCCTGTTCTGTCGTTGTCGGGAATAGTGATACCAGGAGAAGACTCAAGCAGAATAGCAGTATCTTCCCTAGCAGAAAATTCTATTTCCCAGGCATTGAGCGTTCCGGTATCCAAAGGTGCGAAATCCTGAACAGATAATTTCCAGTCTCCCTGAAGGGTTCTTCCCAGAAGTGAGCTAAGCCCTGTAGTATTCGAGATATCAAATGTAGTCTGTATATCATCTGCTCTCCCTCCCCTGCGATTTTGCAAAACTACATTCTCTCCCGTAGGTGCGGCTAGAGATACCCGGAGATCCCCGATATAGTTATGAGAAATATCTACATTGACCTTGACATCAGATATAAATGCAGCCTCATCAAAGCGGATGGTATCGAAAATACCTACGGTATCGTTATCCGGAATCGCCAGATTGGGAGTAGAAGACTTTTTGTATACCAACTTTGAGTCGCTGGTTTTTCTTTGTATAGCTTCTTTTACAGCATTCTCAGCATTGACTTTACCGTATCCAAACCATTTTGAGCGCCCGTTTTCATCATAATTGCCAAAAGTATTTCCCAATTGGGGATCTTCTCGGTTGTCTACGATCTTATCGGCTGTGCTCTCCAGGATTTCTCTGACCTCCTGCGCAGTAAGGTCTGGATTTGCTGAAAGAACTAGGGCCGCAACTCCAGCCACTAGCGGGCAAGCACTTGATGTACCTCCAAATGAAAAAGTATAATCCGAGCTCGAATAACCAGCACTCCCAACACGGTCTGCTGTCACAATTCCTCTTCCTGGCAGAGAAGAAGTAATTCTGGGATAGGTAATGGAAGAACCGATACCGGGATGTCCATTGTTACTGGGAGCACATACTGAAATTTCATCACCCCAGTTACTGTATGCAGATTTTCTATTCTGGCTGGTGCAGGCACTCACAGCTATGACATGTTCATTGGCAGCATAGCCTCCAAGCCAGTCTGTAGGACCACTCAATGCATCATTGGGCCAGTCTTTTTCATCTACTGTACCATTAACGGGACGATTGGCATTTCCCGCAGCAAAACAAATCACGATTCCTTTACCCTCACGTCCTTCTGTGGCAAGCCTTCTGAGTACATTGGTCTGTCTTAGGGACAAAGGGAAATTGATAGCTGCCGCTCCCCAGCTACAGGACACTACACTGGCCCCATTGTCCATGGCCCATTCAAATTGTTCTTCGATAGAATTATCGTCCAGGAAACCTGTCATTCGCAAGGGCATGAGTGAACAAGCTGGAGCGATACCCACCACTCCCTGACCGTTTTCTTCTGCTACTGCCACGCCTGCACATGCCGTTCCGTGGTTGTCAGAAGCTGATTCAGGAATGGGTTCAAAATCTGAACCTTTAAAGTCGCGTGGCGCAACAATCTTATCTTCTATGGCCAGATCATCATGATCAAGATCTACAGAATCGTCCATGATCGCTACTACTACCGATCTTTCACCTCGTGTCACATCCCAGGCTGCCTCTGCAAAAACATGCGAATTTTCTGAAAGTTGTGGACCCCCATTGTGTTCCAAATGCCATTGGTCAGGATAAAGATTATCAGATGGAATATAAAACTTTTCCAGTCCTATAGCGATATTGGGTTCAGCCACTTCTACATGTTCGTTTTCCTGCAGTTTATTCGCGAGTACAATAGAATCTTTTCCCAAGTGCGGAGCGATACGTACCACCCAGCATTTTTCCAGCCCTTTTACCTCTTTTAGAATTTCCAGACCATGATCCTCCATGATTGCCTCTATTTGATCATCTGATACCGCTTGCTCAAACTGCAGGGTTATCTCATCTGTAGGATATAGTTGCGAATTAGGATCTTCATCCAACATATAAACATTGGACGCAAACTCTACATCATGATCTTCCTGTAAGCTTCTGAGTGTATCATCCAATCCTCGGGTCCCATCTGTTTCAAACTCAGCAAGATTCTGTCGATCAAGTGATTGACACTTTCTACAATTGTACTTATTTGTAAGCGTTTCCGGATTGACCCCCTGACGAACGCGTACGGTAAATTTATTTGACATGCGGCGAATACTCATTTTTTTCCCGCCTCGCCAAAAATACTCAGCTTGGGGCTGTTGTTCTGACATAGATTAATATTTTTCTGTGTGAATAATCGGACGATGATAAACTTAATCAATAGATCCAATAAGTCAAATCATTCCATACTATGAAAATGACTAATTACTTACCAATAATCCCAGAATAACACCAGCAGATATGCCAGCTAGCCCTCCCAGCAACCCGATGGTGAAATTTTTCCTGTTTCTACCTTTAAGACTTTCATCCACAAGATCCATTGATATATTTAATTGTTCATTAAGCTGACCAATATGCATGCTTAGCTGCTGATTGGCTCCACGTAAAAGTTCTACCCTCTGGTTTTCAAACTGAATGATACTTTCATATACAGAATCCCGCTGCCTGCTCAATTGCTTGACTACCTGTAATTCCTGTCGAACATTCTCATAGAGATAGCTTAGGCTTTCCAAATCTTTTACAACGTTCACACCCTGTTCAAAGATTCCTTGTGGAAGGGTTATCATGGGAAAATTTTCTGGTGCGAGGGTATCAGCCAGCAGATGCATCCGTTGAGCATTGGCAATTTCCACATACTCAATCTTGATTTTGTTGGTATCCAGCCCAAATGCTACCGACTTTGGTGATAGATCGTCAAATATAATCTCACGATCCTGACCGTTTTGGCTATGTAGAGCTTTAATCATACACATACACACACATAACAGGAAAAAACACCTCATGGATAATTGTACGTAAATGTTCATCTGGGATTTAATTTGAAATAAACTGTATAGGGGTTTGCTTGATTTCCTGTTCAAGTCGGTCTACATTGAGTCTGAGCTTACTTTGTTCAATATTGATCCGCTTTTCTGTTTCTTCTATCCGGCGCCAGGAGCGTCTGCGCTGGTCATTGAGATCATCCATTACCAAATAGGCTGAATCGAGTTGAGAAATGAGTTCGATTTCCTTGAGCTTTACATATGCATTGACTTCTTCAACCCGTTGCATGATGACTCGTTGCTCGTTGCGTATTTGTTCCAGCGACTCCCTAAATTCGGCTTTTCTCAATCGCTCTCCCTGCAAAAAGGCACCCGCAAAAAAAGCTGAAATTCCCATAGAAAAAGCTGAAACCAGATTCCAATTGATATTAAAAGACTTCATACTGTTGTTTATATGTTAATAATTCATCGAGAATGAAATGTGCATACCGGAGGTACCTTAGAAAACTACAATAAAAACCCCATCTCCTCAGCTCATTCATGATGTTACAAATAAGACTGATCCCAACATCTTTTTCCCTGCTCTCAGACAAATCAAACTTAACTAATAATAGAGAGAGGAGAAACTAAGACTCCAAAAAAATCCCGAAAAATAGGTTAATTATTTGTGAATAACTATCCATAATTCCGGACTTTCAATAACCACTCAGAATAAGACATCGAATTTTCAGTAGAAAAATTTAGCTCACCATGCATAACAGGTTAATCTACCCATGGGATCAAGTGAAGCAATACGATTTGCTTGACCAGATATTCCAGGTCGGCGCCAAATGTCTCCAGTGATAGGCTCTAGTATGACTTACAGAGGAGTGATCGGTCTGACAAAGACATTATATCCGAGATCTTATGTGGTAGGTGCTTAGACCACATCTACATATATTACTTATTTTTGACCTCCCAAGCTTCAAAAATCACGGATTGAAGTGAAAATAATTCATGATAGATATGACATGTTACCTTTGTTTTATAGCATAAATTAATTTAGATTAAGGTATTATCTTATAAAAAGATATCATCATTGGACTTATCTTTCAATTCATCAAACAATCATATAGTAAATCATGGAAACTAATCCCATGACTTCTCCTCTTGAAGTCGAATCTCGTAGCCTGGCAAATGATTCAGTGAACTCAGGTGCAGCAACACAATTTTGGCTTGAACTGGTAGCTTATCCCCGGGGTACTGCCCGTAGTCTTTGGCTTTTTGTCGAAAATGGCTGGCGAAGACTGGATTATCCCTGGGAAAGTGTCCAGAGATCTGTACAAGACGCATTTAATCATACTGACAAATTTGAGGTGATCGTATGGTTCGATGCCCAGGAGGTTGTCGGCCTGGTAGTTCGTAGTAAATAACAATCTTCATCCTCTCCATTGGGGAAATTCTAACCGTTAAATTGAGTTTTGTATAAATTCTGGTGTTGGTTTTACTATTTGGGCAATATTGTTTATATTTGCAAGCCTGTTTAAAAAGTATCATCATGGCAAAGAAAAGTAAAGCAAACCGCGTGCAGGTCATATTGGAATGCACAGAACATAAGAAATCTGGTCTTCCTGGTACCTCGAGATATATTACCACGAAGAACCGCAAAAATACCACACAAAGACTGGAGTTGAAGAAGTATAACTCGATTCTAAGAAAATATACTATACACAAGGAAATTAAGTGATCTTATAACGGAAATTATTCCCTATAAATATTATACACCATGGCAAAGAAAACTGTAGCAGGATATCGCGATAAAAGTCAGAGCAAGGGTTTTACTAAGGTAATTATTAGCGTAAAAAACCCCAAGACTGGTGCTTATTCTTTTAAAGAAGAAATTATCCCCAGTGATATGGTCAATGAATTCGTGAAGGATCAAAAGTAAAAAATACGCATATCTTTTGATTCAAAAGTTACTTTCAAGCTGTAGGGCTGTATGATCAATGGGTAGAAAGCTATGATACTATATGAAATCTTACCCTATTTAATTCCTGCATAGCATATTTACCAATATCCTGATCATGTACGTGAATTTCGCGGGGCGAGTTAGTATCTAAAAACTTGCGAAGTATATTTAAAAATGACGAAGAATTACACAGAGGAAGTCGACTTTTAAGACTTCCTCTTTTTTATATGCTGATATATCCATTCTTATTTTTTAGCGTTATAAGTATGCAAGCGAGGATCAAAAAGAAACCAAAAACCCATGATGCGATTGAGCCGGCAAAATCTATTTTTCACTACATTGATCCTATTTTCCCTTTGTATAGGATCTTTAAATAGCTGTAAATGGGATTTAAGTGATCCCATATCCTGGAATGTAAATATTCTCGCTCCAATAGCTACCTCTTCAGTAACCCTCGCCGATGCCATTTCGGATTCTACCCTGATTACGCAGGGAGCCAACAATCAGGTAATCTTGATTTATCGCGATACCCTGGCCAGTATTTCGCTTGATAGCCTCCTCAAAATCCCCGATACTACCTATACTCAGCGCTTTGACTTGGAGTCCTTCGAACTAAATAATCAGTCATTCTTCCAAAACGTAAATCTTGCTTTCATTGCAAGAGCCCTCAGCCAACAAGGAAACATCGTCGGTGATATCATCCTGCTAAACCATGGAGGTATCCTTCCGACCCTCCCTGAAACCCGTGGCTTATCATCGGGTAGCATACCTGTTGACGCTAGTAACCTCTTTGAATTTGCCGATCTCACACAGGGATCCATTAACATGGTTATTCGTAACAATCTCCCTGTAGACATACAAAATGTCTCTTTTGAGCTTCGAAATCAGCAACGGGGCGATGTTATCGTTTCCGATTTTTTCACCAATCTCCTACAAGGAGCTGAAGAAATACGAACGTATAATCTGGCAGGTAAATTTGTAGAAAGTTCTCTTGAAGCAGAACTCACAAACCTGGATGTGCCTGCTGCCAGCGCTGTTCCCATTGATACCAATGATTTTATTGGTATAGACTTTACAGCTGATGGCTTGATCGCTGAAGAAGCTACCGCAATATTTCCCTCCCAGACAATTGACAGTGCTCTATTTCCCTTTACCTATGATTTTACTGGCGAATTTGATGATGTAAAAATTATGCGCGCCCGCATCAAATCCGGTAACGTTGACGCTGAAGTGATTAGCACTTTTGAAGATTCTATTCGTTTTATATACCGTTTACCCTCTGCTCAACGCAATGGTCAGATTCCAGAAGTAAATGGCACCCTTGAACCTGCAACCTCCAACGAGCCCTTTCTATTTCTTGAAACACGTGAACTGGATGGATACGAACTCGATTTTACAGGATTAGGCACTTCATTCAATACCCTTCTACAATATTATAAGATTGATCTGGTTTATTCAGGTAATCTCGTTACCATTGATCAACAAGATAGTGTAGTACTGTTCATCAGGTTGAATTCTGTCAGCCCAGACTATGTGGAAGGCTTCTTTGGAAGCGATACCTTATCCTTCCGCTCCAGCCAGTTAATAAATAGCCTGGGAGACCTCAGCATTGATCAGTTGAACCTTAAAGCTCCAAAGGCCAGATTAATCTTTGAAAATTCACTCGGTCTTCCCATCAGTACCTCAATCAAACAACTTCGTGTAAGGAATACCCAGAAGCCTGATTTTGTACCACTTAGTAGTACCCTCTTTGCTACTCCACTCACCATTGGCAACCCCACCTTAGCTGATACCTCAGAAACTGTTACGACAGTCTACACCTTCGATACAGGGAACAGCAATATCAGAGAGTTACTCAATGAACTTCCCAACTTGATCGACTATGACTTAGAGGTCATGTACAATACCAATATCCCATTTGAATCTTTAAATAACTTTGCAACATCCCATAGCAAACTATTGGGTATCGTAGAATTCGAGATTCCCCTCGAAGGCAGTGTCAGAGGGCTTACCCTTCAGGATACCACCGGGATCAATTTTTCTACCAATGAAGATACTGCCCTTATCGAACAGGGAACCCTGAAAATCCAATTCGATAATCAGTTTCCCTTTGAGGTAATCGCTACTGCCGGTATCTTCGATGAAAACTTTTTGTTGATCGACGTAATAGCTGATGAGGATCTGATCACAGCAGGCAGGATCGATGAAGATGGTCGAGTCAGAGAACCTGCTAGTTCTGAAATTGAAAAAAAATTTTCAAAACCACAGCTCAACAAAGTACTTCAACGTGGCAAATACCTGATATTCAACTATCGCATCAATAGTAAACCCGAAGGAGAATCCGTGAAAATATACTCGGATTACCAGGTCCAGGCACGTCTGGTAGGAGATATCAGCTATCAAGCCCAACCCTAGTTCATATGAAACGTCATCTTATTCCAGCTTCATTTCTTTTTGCTTTGTTGATCTTATCACGTTGTCCCCTTTGCCTGGGCCAACACGGTCTCAATATAGGAGCCGACATATCCCTGCCTGCTTCTCAATGGTTTCAGCCTGCGGCTATTGCTATACAGGACTATGAAAAGTTACAAATATCTACTTCCGGAGAACTATGGCTGAGCAACAATCAGTTTACCATCGGCAGTTTTATCCGGGGAGGAAACTTCATAACTGAAGCTACGAAAAATGATATCATCGGTCAGCTACGTGATGACAATCGCTATCAACAAGGCTATAGCTTTGCCGGAATGATCAACTTTAGGACAGGAACGCAAAAATGGTTGCTCTCCTTTTCCTATCAGGACCCTTTTTACATCCAGACTGATGACAGTGTGACGGTAGGGCTGATCTTCAGGGGAAATGCTCCATATGCCGGAATGGAAATATCTGACAAGGATGTTGCAATTAGAAGTTCCGCATATGCCATGATCGGGCTAGGGACTGCCTGGAAAATAGGTGATTGGACCCTGGGCCTCCATCCGAAACTTGTATGGGGACGCAGAGCAGATATTATCGATGAGCTTAGTTATACCCTCTTTACAGCGGACAATGGAAGCCTAATCTCACTTCAGGCAGATTATGATTCCTTTTCAACACTTAATGAAGATCGAGGCTGGGGATTAGCTCTGGATGCTGGAGCTATGTACCAGAGCCCAAATGGTATGCTATGGGAAATGGCCTTCAGAAATATGGGCTGGATACAATGGGATGGAAGTCAGAGCAACAACATTGTCGATGTTGACTATGAAGGAGTCGTGTGGGACAATTTTATCCAGGATGGTTCCAGTACAAGCAACTTGGCCCTAGGGGACACCCTACAACAGTTGTTTTTCCCCGATTCGGTTAGGGCTACGTACAACCTTCCCACACCAGGTGTGGTAATGATCGGGCTCCGCTATCCCTTAAATGAAAAGGAAATGATATTTTCTTCACTCCTGATGGGGCTAACCCGTATGCCTCCTACCACACAGTTTCCATTACTCAATGTAGGTTACCAACGAAAACTGGGAAATAACCTGACTCTGGGTGCCCATGCTTATGGGGGCGGGATGGACTTGTATGGAATAGGGATTTATGGAAAAGTCGAGTTGGGAAGCAAAACTCGCTGGGGACTGTTTTATACCATGGATAATGCCCTGGGATTAGTGATACCGGATATTTCTCGGGGACTTTCGTTGAGGGGAGGACTGTACTTGCGGTCTTAGTACCCATTTATATCCGATTCATTTCGCGATGGGCTTTGAGAGCTTGAGTAAAAAATAGCTGGTAATCATCATTAAATGTTCGAATGTTTGTTCCTTTTTGATAGGGGTAATCCTTCAACCGAAAATGCAAATATGGCCGTGAATGCTCCATAAAATCTAAATGCACTGCATAGAAAATGACCTGCGTCCTATCCCCTACTTTGTCTAGAATCTTGCATACTCCAGGTTGAAATAGTATTTCGTGCTCAAGGAGCGAGTGAATTTTTCCCTGTGGATACATCACGACCATGTTAGATGGATTTTCAAGCAGATATGTCGTGTACCTTAAGGAAGTAATCATGGATCTCTTCGCTGGATTGATTGAAAAGGCACCGCCCTGACGCATAAAAATCAGATGTTGCAGTTGAGATTCGAGCATCATGATATAGAACTTACGTTTGAAGTACAATTGATTCAGTCGTAAAGCCCAAAAACCGTCCCACCAACTCACGTGATTTCCAATTAATAATACAGAATACTGCTCACTTAGGGATATTTCTGGTTCAACTACTACTTTTCGGAAAGCCAACTGCATAGTCCGGTGAGAAAACAACCCCCAGAAAAAACGTCCTAGCCAAGTTGGCCTGGCGGTAATGATGCCCTCAAATTTTTTACTCATTACTTTTGACGGGATTCCATGAGTTCATTGACAATCCGGGCAGATAAAAGGCACAAAGGGATGCCTCCACCAGGATGTACACTCCCTCCACAAAAATAAAGCCCATTGATTCGGGAGGTGAAATTGGGATGTCGCAGAAATGCTGCCATGCGATTGTTGGAACTATTACCATATAAGGCACCCTGAAAAGACGATGTCCTTTTTTCAATACCTCTGGGGTCCAGTACCCGCTCAGTTCTGATTTCCTGTTCTACAGGCTCACCCAACATGCGTTCAAGTTTACGAAGAATACTTCTGCGGGCAAATTCATTTAGCTGATCCCAATCCTGACCTGTATTGCCAGGAACATTGATCATACAATACCAATTCTCACAATCTCCAGGAGCATCCACAGGATTTTTTTTACTGCTGATGTAGAGATACACTGTAGGATCTTCATATATCTCCTTTTTTTTCCAAATACTATTAAATTCTTCCTCATAATCCCTGGTAAAGAAAATATTATGCAGATCCAGTTGGGAATAAGATCTGCGCATGCCCCAATAGAAAATAAGTGCAGAACTGGAGCGTGGTTGTTTCAGCGTATATTCTGGTGCTGGAAAATCCGGCAAGAGCTTGCGATAAGTAGGCTCTATATCTATATTACTGACTACGACATCTCCGGGCAAGAACTCTCCGTCTATTTCAACCCCTGCAACGTGTTTACCTTTCAAAACGATCCGGTCTACAGATGCTTCAAAACGAAACACTACCCCCAACTCTACTGCCAGGTGGTACAAGGCTTTAATAATACTATACATCCCTTTTTGAGGGAAATATCCACCCATGTTGTGTTCAAGATGAGGGATGACGTTCAAGGTGGCTGGAGCTTCATAGGGATTTGAGCCATTGTAAGTGGCATAACGATCAAATAACTGTACAATGCGTTCATCCTTGAAATATCTCGCATTCACCTGATGCATGGATCGGAAAGCATTCAGCTTATGCAATTTCAGCATAGATTGGAGGGTCTCTTTTCTGAGATATGTAGCCACAGTGTGCAGTGAACGCTCCAGAAATACATGAGCCGTAATATCATACAGCTCGTTACTCTTTTGGAGAAATCTAAGTGTATTTTGTTCGGACTCTCCCATTTTGATGGATAACTCCCGGGCAAACCTGCCGGGATCAGAGTAAGCAGAAAGAATCGTCCCGTCTTCATAAAAGTATTTACATAATACCTCAAGTGCTTCGTATTCCAGATAATCCTTCAAGTCTCTACCAGCCAGTTCAAACAGTTCTTCAATCAACTCAGGGTATGTAAACACAGAAGGACCCGCATCAAAGCGGTAATCCTCGTCGACAATCTGTGATAATTTCCCTCCTGGAAACTCATTTTTTTCTAGTACAATGACCTCATCTCCACGAAGCCGCGAACGTATAGCTGTAGCTATACCGCCTATACCTGCTCCCACAATAAGAACCCGGCTATATGTTCCTTTTTTCTCTGATAAATTTTCTTTGGCTTGAATATTCATAAATAGTAAAGTGCTGAGTTGACTATTTTTTTCTTAATTACTTAATGAATTAACAAAAAAGCTCTATATTTGTGTTAGCGTCGTATAATTAATCTCAAATTGTACACCCCATATGGTGAAACATTTTGTAGAAATCTCCGAATTATATCCTGAAAAGATGATATAGTATCAATGGCGCCAATATAACATATATGAAGTTTTACGTCATCATATCTGTCGTTTTATTCTCTATCAGTTCGTCTTTTCTGAGTTGCGATCGTGGGAATATTGATATGGATAATGCGGGGAGCGGGCCATTGGTTGTAATGATTGATAATGTGGTTTACAACATGCCACCTGAGTCATACAAGCATATTTCGCTATCAAAGGGACTACACACCATCACTGTCAAGAATAATTCGGGTGAAGTACTGGAAGATACTTCATTTACGGTAAATGAAGGAGGCCTGATCAATCTGACACGTGCCGAATACTACATTTGGACAGATTTATATGGCGATCCACAACTCAAGGATGAAAAGTTGGATCAGGACTGGAAAACCATCGGAGATAAAGATTATTATGGAGAGTTTTATGAAGTTGAACGCGATATCTATATAGAGAAACGATGGGACTTTGGTTTGGGGGAGAAATTTCCTGAGGATCTACTAGGATGGAACTTATCAAAAGAGAAATATCTCATCAAGAGCAAGATTTTTAGAACACACGATCTAGTGAGCGCCTTTCAGTCGTTGGCTAAAAAAAAAACAGCCCGGGCTAAACTAGATTTTTAACATAAATTTTTTACTCCAGGATATTTTTTCACTTCAAGAACTTCTGGTTTATCTTTGCTTCTAAAACATGCAACCCAGGTCAAGATCTTTTCCTTTGCGTAATGGTTATTGTGCTATATATCCCGATCGGGTTGAGATCGGAGGAAACGGATTGAACCACCATATAATGCAAATACTTTTTAATCGGGGTTTTAGGCGCTTGCTGGGATTCTATGTACTCCTGGTATTACTTTTTATTTTTGCACTTCTCTTCTTCATCTGGCTCAATAACTACTTTCTAGCCCTTTTTTTTCTGATGGCAGCTTTGTTCACACTTTACATGATGTGGAAAAACCGCTCACTTTCCTTTGCTCCAGTAATCCAGCGAAAGGAAATTGAGTATATACACTATTACCGCGCGATTAAGGGAGAACGAAGAGCCTCCTTTACCATTTTTTTCCGTCCTGGCAAAAGACTACTTCAGAGAAGACTTATTCTACCTACCCAAAAGGGTGAAATGATCGCCCAATCGGCTTACATAATGATGAAGGACGCCGGAGAGATCAGAGATAAATAGATCGTAGCGATAATGAAGCACTATTTCAGGCTTGTTCATTCTACGAGCTACCAGCTAATAGTGGCCTACTATATCAACGCCTTAATAATTTCGACAAAGTCGCGGGATTTCAAGCTAGCTCCACCTACCAGTCCCCCATCAATGTCGGGTTGTGAAAACAGATCCGTCGCGTTGGCAGGCTTTACACTACCACCGTAGAGGATGGTCGTATTATCTGCCAGGGTTGCGTCGTATTGTTGGATAATCTGCTCACGGATATAGTGATGTACTTCCTGAGCCTGCTCGGGAGTCGCTGTCTTTCCGGTACCAATAGCCCATACTGGTTCATATGCAATCACTAACCGCTCAAAGGCAGCAGCATCCAGATGAAAAGCACCTTCGCGGAGCTGAGTCTGATTAACTTCGAGCGTCTTTCCGGCCTCTCTCTCTTCGAGTCTTTCCCCTATACAATATATCACCTTCAACCCATGAGCCAAAGCCTGATCAATCTTGCGTGCCAACAGAGCATTATCTTCGTGAAAGTAGATCCTGCGCTCAGAGTGTCCAATGATACCATAATCAATCTCCAAGGATGCAAGCATCGCTGCAGATACTTCTCCAGTAAATGCACCTTTTTCTTCCTGATGAACATTTTGGGCAGCAACATATACCTTATCCACATCCTTGATCTGATGTTTTACCTTGGAAAGAAATGGGAAAGAAGGCGAAAAGACAATTTCTCCATCCCCTCTGTATTCATCCTTATACATATTGACAACCTCACTGACGAGCTGTTGTGCTTCACTAGCTGTGAGATTCATTTTCCAGTTACCAGCGGCAATCTTTTTTCTCATAGGAACCTGTATGTGTTTTGGTTTAACGTTCAGTCAAAAATAACGAATAATCAGATTTTACAAAGTACCTAAATGAATGTTTTCACGAGTAGCTTGATTTTAGAACCTGTACTACGATGATGGTTCCCAGCTTCTGTATGCAGCTGTAAGTTTGTATACTGCTTTCAGAATATCCAACTCATTCTGAGCCAAAACTTTACCTTTTAGTCCCAAAAGTTTTTTTAGCGTCATCACGGCCGATTCAAACCGGTAAGTTTCCATTTTTCCTGCCCCACCCCAACTAAATGAAGGGATAAATTTGGGGGGAAACCCACTTCCAAAGATATGTGCACTCACTCCGGCAACAGTGCCTGTGTTGAGCATACTATTAATTGCACAACGGCTATAATCCCCCATCATTGTTCCACAAAATGTCATCCCAGTATCTATCATCGATTCCTTTTCATAACTCCATTGCCTTACATTCCCCAGGGTATTTTTCATATTGGAGACATTCGTATCAGCCCCCATATTACACCCATTTCCCAAAACAGAATTACCCAGATAGCCCTCATGTCCCTTATTGGTATATGCTCCGACATAACAATTTTTAACCTCTCCTCCCACTTTAGCGTGCGGCCCAACACAAGTATTACCCCTGAGTTTTGATCCCATAGCTACTGTAACCTTTTCCCCAAAGCAATGAACCCCATATATCAGTGAACCGATCTGAATGTGTGCTTCAGGTCCTATATACACAGGCCCATCTTCTGCGTGTATGACAGATGCCTCTACCTTCGCTCCGGGAGCTACGTATACATTTTCAGGACCATATATCTTCGTATAAGCGTCTGAGACTGCCCCCTTTCCATTTTGTTCTGATGTAGCCATGTCAAAGTCATACACAATAAAATCCCTGACTTTCGTAAATAAATCAGTCAGTCGTTCGATTTTCAGCACCTCCAAATCCACCTGTACAGAGTTAAACCCATGGGTTTCCAAAAAATGTGCGGTAATAACTCCCCCTTTTACTTCTTTCTGAATATGCGAAGGACAGAGAAACATCAAAATATCATCCTCACTGTTGACATAATACTGGCCAGGAGTTACCTCCTTCGACAACCTGAGCAATTCTTTATTGGGAGCAACTCTTCCATTGATCCACAAAGTAGTCTCCTCCGTTATTTTACAGGTATTTAAATATCCATATGCATGACTACTTGTATTTTTATCAAGTACCCTATTCCAACGCTCCTGGAAGGTATATATGCCAATTCTCAAGTCGAATACAGGACGGGTAAATGTCAGTGGCAAGAGCGAGAAACGCGCAGAGTCTTCAAAAAGCGTGTATTGCATACAAAGAGGAATCTTGGGAACGAATATCAAAAAAGAGCAGCTCACCAGAACTGCTCTTCAAAATTCCTTTTGCCTCCAGGTTATTTTTTATTCTTGAGCTTGTTTCCATAACGACTGTAAAATTTATCTACACGCCCTGCTGTATCTACCAGTTTTTGCTTTCCTGTAAAGAATGGATGAGAATTACTTGTAATTTCCATCTTTATTAATGGATATTCATTACCATCTTCCCAAACAATCGTTTCACTGGAATTAATAGTAGAACGGGTCTTAAACGCCCATTCCGTGGAAATATCCTTAAAAATAACTTCTCTGTATTCTGGATGTATGCCTTCTTTCATCTTCTTATAGTGTTTTGTATGCAAAATTAAGAGTTTCATGACATATTCACAAAAATATTTACCCCTAGAAAGGATATTCCAGACTAATTGAGAACATTTTATGTTATGTAAATATTAAATTTGAACTTATATTCGTTCAAATAAATGTGTAATTCTTCATAAGAATAAATAATATATTAGTTTTGTTATACAACAAAGGTCGTATTTAATTCTTGCCGTACAGCAACTGCATCTATGCTCAAGCACTTAATCTTCATTTTGCTCTTTAGTATTTGTAGTCTCACTCAGGCTCAACGTGTCTTTTTGAATTATTTTATGATCAATTCTGATGGTGCTGATATTGTTTTGGAGTGGGAAGTGCAGGATGAGTCAATGGTTGTGGAATATCAATTGTTTCGCACCATTAATAATGAACAAATACCTACCTTTGTAACCAAGATAGACCCAGATGGCTCCAATAAATATCAGTTTCTGGATGATAATATTTACAAGACTTCTCCACGAGTCATCAATTATCAGTTAGAAATCCATATTAATGATAAAACCGTTCAGAAAGAATTTGCAACCATTTCTCACAATCCTACATCTATACAAAGAACCTGGGGCTCCATTAAGGCGATGTTTAGATAGCTTTGCTTCCAATCTATTACGATGATCCTCACTTTATTCCTAACAATTATCACATTAGTGGGTAATAATCAAAAGGGGTAATGGTTTCATTATCTTTATGATTCATGAAATATTTCAGATGAATACAATCAGAGCAGAAAGAATCCGTCAACTTCAGCAGGAAAAATACGATATATTGGTCATAGGTGGAGGCGCTACAGGGTCCGGGATAGCACTCGATGCTGCAACCCGGGGGATGAAAACGGCCCTGATCGAAATGCAGGACTTCGCTGCGGGTACGAGTAGCCGCTCTACCAAACTGATCCATGGTGGGCTTAGATACCTTAAACAATTTGAAATTTCTCTAGTACGTGAAACAGGTAGGGAAAGGGCTATTGTACATAAACTAGCCCCACATCTGGTTGTCCCGGAAAAAATGTTGCTCCCCATTATTAAAGACGGTAATTATAGTAAGCTATTGACATCATTTGGATTAATGGTGTATGATATACTCGCTGGCGTTGAAAAATCCGATCAACGGGTTATGCTTAACAAACAGCAGACACTACAGAAAGAACCCCTACTTAGAGAAGATGTACTGGAAGGTAGTGGATATTACGCAGAATACCGTACTGATGATGCAAGGCTAACCATAGAACTTATCAAAACAGCTGAGAAGTATGGCGCTCACCCTGTCAATTACGTTCAGGCCAGAGAATTTGTATATAAAGTGCACAAAACGGGGAAAAAAACTATATCAGGTATAAATTGCACAGACCTTATAACGGGAAATACATTTATTATTCACGCCAGACAAGCTATCAACGCTGCTGGCCCATGGGTGGATGAGTTGCGTGAAATTAACCAATCTCTGGAGGGCAAACATCTTCACCTGACCAAGGGAGTCCACCTAGTAGTACCTCATCAACGCTTCCCCGTTAATCAGGCGGTATATTTTGATGTACCGGACGGAAGGATGATGTTTGCTATACCACGAGGTAAGATTACTTACATCGGCACTACTGACACAGAATATCAAGGTGAAAAAGAGACCCCACTTACCCTTATGGAAGATGTCTCATATATCCTGGAAGGTGTAAACCACATTTTCCCCGATATCAACCTCAAGCCAGAAGAGGTGATTTCCAGTTGGGCTGGACTCAGACCCCTTATCCACGAAGATGGTAAGTCAGCTTCCGAAATATCACGTAAAGATGAAATCTTCATCTCTGATACCCGCTTAATATCTATCGCAGGTGGTAAACTTACAGGCTACAGAAAGATGGCAGAGCGCGTAATAGATACAGCCCTTAAATTGATGGGCGAGAAGAGTAAAAAATGCCGGACAGATAAAACAGTATTGCAAGGAGGAGATTTTGCTAACTCCCGGGCAGTATTGAACTTCCGGGAAAAAATTGCTGGTCAATTATCCGATATTGGCCTGGACTCCTATCATGCCAACTACCTGGTTGCCAACTATGGCACCCAAACTAATCAGATAATAGAAATATTCCATGCAATGAAAAATCATCATCCAGAGCTAAGACTGTTGATGGCTGAATTGCAGTTCACCATTGAACACGAAATGGTCGTACAGCCTGTTGACTTTTTTATTCGAAGAACTGGTAGACTATACTTTGACATAGATAGTATACATCATTATCAGCAGCCTGTACTCGCGTATTTCCAGGAACATTTTCAGTGGGATAAAAATAAATACGATCATGCAAAGAAAGACCTTGAACAAGCAGTTTATGAAGCTAGCCACTTTCCGGTGAAAGAAGCGGTTGTGTAAAAGGTTAGATATTATCGTACATCTACTTAACCTAAACGTATATAAATCATGGCTTACCTACTCTCACATCATTAGCATAGGCAGTATCTTACCTGTAGGATTTTTATTAAAAAAGCTACTAAATTTAGCTATACATTCTCTACATTAATCCCAAAATCAACTATCTTTGCAGGTGGGAATAAATTATGCTGACATACTGGATCGTTTTTCCCTTAACCACATAAGAAAAGTCAATACATGCTTACGAAGCTGTATATCAAAAATTATGGCTTATTTGATGAAACTGAGATAGAGGTTCCTGCCGGATTGAATATCCTGACGGGTGAAACCGGTGCAGGAAAATCTCTACTTGTCGGGGCCTTGGGCTTAATCATTGGAAAGAGGCTGGATAACTCTGCAATATTTCTTTCAGATGATAAATGTATTATCGAAGCACTGTTTAAAAAGCTTTCAGCATCTATCGTTGATCAACTTACATCCATCGATGAATTTGATCTTGAAGATGATACCATCATCATCCGGCGTGAAGCTCGACCTAATGGTAAATCCAGAGCTTTTGTTAACGATACGCCTGTATCACTTCAAACGCTACGTCAGGTGGGGGAAATCCTGCTGGACCTACACGGGCAACATGAAAATCAATATTTGCTCTCTGCAGATAAACAGATTGACCTACTAGATGACTATGCTGGATGCGAAACGGAAGTAACCCAGTTTAGACAGCTACTGGGTGAATGCCACAGTCTCGAAAAAGAAATTCACGAGTTGGAAGCTCGTGAGGCGTCCATGCGCCAACAATACGATTTTCTTTCCCACCAGGTAAAAGAACTGGAAGAGGCACAACTGCAACCCAACGAAGAAGAAGATCTGGAACAGGAAATCAAATTGCTACAAAATGCTGAAGATATACGTGAATCTCTGGATTTCGCTGTCAATCAACTATATCATCAAGATGTATCCATATATAGCCAACTGAGTGAAGTAACAGATGCCCTGGACAAAATCCAGGATGTAAATAAAGAACTAGAAAACAACTACCAGAAAATGGTTGAAGCTCAGGAGATACTCAAAGATGTTACGTTTAGCCTACAGGATTTTTTGGAAACAGCAGATTCCGATCCTGAGAGACTAAACGTCGTTGAGGAGAGACTGGGACTTTATCATTCTCTAAAACTCAAGCATGGAGTCAAGACAGGCGCTGAACTTGTAGCCAGATATGAACAGTTAAGCGGTCAACTCCAGGAGGTAGATTCTATGGACGATCGTATCGACGCCTTAACAAAAACCTACCAGGAAAAAATAGATGTCCTTACTCAACAAGGACTGCGCATCGAGGAAATCAGAATAGAAGCTAAATCTCACCTGGAGCAGTCTATCAATCAGCTACTCACAGAGGTAGGCTTCAAAAAAGCACGTTTCGAGATCCAGATTGACAGAAACTTTCACGAATCTGGAGACCTGACGCTTGATGGGCAGGCTATCAAAGCGAATGCTAATGGTATCAATCAGGTAAACTTCCTGATACAAACCAATCCAGGAGTTCCTGCAGGCCCGTTGGCACAGATCGCCTCAGGAGGCGAGATCTCGCGTGTGATGTTGGCCGTTAAAGCGGCTTTAGCAGATAAATCTGAATTTCCCGTACTCATCTTCGATGAGATCGATACGGGAATCAGTGGCGAAATCGCCAACAAAGTCGGCAATGTCATGCATCAATTGGCTGCCCGCTTCCAGATCCTGGCTATCACTCACCTGCCACAAATCGCCGCTAGAGGAGACCAGCATTTCAAACTGATCAAAAATGTAGAAGGAGATAAAACTACCTCTACCGTGAAACAATTATCACTGGTAGGTAGAGTACATGAACTCGCCACCATGATGAGTGGTGAACATCCAACCGAATCTGCACTCAGAAGCGCTCAGGAAATGATCGCTGCGACACAAGCAGGTATGAGTTGAGATAGTCTCAATTTGATCTGACCGTTTTGTTAAATTGTCCGTTGATGAAACTGCTCAGTGTTTAGAAATCATTCCAGTTGTCACCTGCCGAATGCACGGGAACATAGACTTCTGAGGTCTTTTTCTCCTACAGATAGCGAAATACAGTGGTATATCCCACCCTCAGGCCATACTCCTGGCTCAGTCGTTCTTAGATGAGTCTACCCGTCAGGCCTGCAACCAACCATCCCTCAATTTGAGCTTCATAGGGGGAGAGCTTTTTACTTCTTACTTGACCGGGAGGCCCTTTCTGACACGATCCAAGGGTCTGCTTGATCTTGTGCACCGTTTTACGGTGAATCCCCAGGGTACGAGCGATCTCTCGTTCACTTTTCCCCTGGCTTAATAAGGTTTGTATAGTAATGTACATATCCACTCGATACATGCGGCTTCTCTTTGAGAAGCCAGTTTAACTATTTCAAGTGGTACCCTTTTAATGATATCAGGTGGTACATTTTTAAGGGCAGTTTACAGTTGTGGGTTTGTGGGTTTATAAATTGTCTGGATCGTAACTTCAGTTTACAACCTTTTCACTTACCCACTATTTTTTTGTCCTGTACTTAGAAAGAAAACTATCTTTCCATTCACGAATAATGAATCCATATTTTCGTTGGTTAAGTCCTTCTATTTCATTTAAGTCGGGTTCATAGTATGAATAGAGATACACATGGCTCCAACATACAGCATAAAAGGATTTATATTTTTATCCTTTTATGAACTCACCCCGAAACGAAGCCAAAGTTAGTTCGTATCCCAGATAGGAGATTGTATAACACGTGGGAAATATATACTTTTGCCCGTAAAAGTAATGGATAAGAAACTAACACTTAGCCTAAACGAATAGGTCATTGAAAGGGCTAAAATCTATGCAAAGCAGCATCAAACAAGTTTATCCAAATTAATTGAATCTTATCTTAGATCCCTTGTCGAGGATGAAACTAAAAACGAAGAGATTACTCCTTTGGTGGAAAGCCTCAGCGGAGTAATTAGCTTGCCTGAAGATTTCGATCTTCGTGAGGAATGTACCCGTCATCTCATTGAAAAGTATAAATGAGAACGCTTTTCATAGACACGAATATTGTCATTGATCTGTTAGCTAAGCGAGAACCTTTTCATCCTGAAGCTGCCAAGTTATTTTCATTGGTAGATCGAGGAAGAGTAAGAGCTTTGGTTTCATCTCTGACTTTTGCAAATACTAATTACATATTATCGAAACTCAAAGATTCCAGTGAAGCAAGATCCATTTTGTCAAAGTTCAAGGTGCTTGTCATTATATTAAGTCTGGATGATAAAATCGTGGATCTAGCCCTAAACGATTTTTCATTTAACGACTTTGAAGATGGATTACAATACTATACAGCATTATCAAATGACCTGGATATCATTATAACCAGAAATTTGAAAGATTTCAAACACGCCAACATACCCGTTATGACGCCTAATGGTTTTCTATCCATGTGAAATCGAGAACTTTCATATTATTCACTCCTCCGAGGCAATCTTCGCCAAATAAATCGCCGTTTTTCTTTCGTGGCCGGAATAATAGGAAACCCATAGGGTATCATTGTACCATATCATGCCTGGATAGCTAGTGTCTCCTCCACTGGGAAAAGTCAATAACGCTTGACTATATCCTGAAGTATCGACCTCAAATAACGCTGTTTGATAGCGCTCTTCTGGGTAAACCCTGGTCCCTAAGATCATGCTTTGATCGGGCAAGAGAATACAGTTGGGACCTCCAAGTCGAAAACCCAACGAGTTCCAATGCCATTCTATAGGGTGATGTACTATAACCAATATACCCATTATGCCAGGAGTACCAGCGAGATTTATTACTTTTCTGTGAGTTCCGTCGATATGAAAAGAATTGATACGTTTGTTTGCACGATCAAGTATGTATAAGACCTCATCTCTTAGGAAGACAAGCATGGCTCCCTGAATTTCTTCAGGTCCTCTTCCCTCCCTTCCAATTTGCCGCACCAATTAATAAGAAGAATCCAGTTGGAGAATCCTATCTCCGGTATAATCAGCAATCAGTATATGATCATCATAGGCTAATATTGAATACGTTACTTGTAAAAAAATACTGTCACTCCACGAATTAAATTGATTTACTGGAGTAAGATCTATATCAGTAATAAGAGGTTGATCCACCTTCTGGAAATCACATCCATTCATGAGTATACCCATAGTATTCAGATACAGGAGTAATGATATTATGATTTTAAAGCTATATCTTTTTGTCTTCATCTACTTAATGATTGCTGTAAGAAATTATGATTGATAAACAGATACTAACAAAATAATTATACTGTAGTATAAAGACTATCCCTGATGCTAATTCAGGGATAGTCCCAAATTTGAATTTACTTATCATCTATTGTCAACCTGCGTAGCTCCTCAAGTTTTTCGATTCCAACGATGTGCAATTCAAGGTTAGAGTTACGAGAATCATCATATGCGAAACGATGTTCCTGGAGTTCCTCCACTGATTTAAATGCAGGTGCATTAAAAGTTGAAATTGCTGCTTCTTTTATCTTGGAATTACTCCAATGCCCAATCAATTTTTCCAGAAAAACAGAAATAATATACGCATTACCACTGTTATGATCTAACAGCAACTGAAGATAATATTCAATATCTTCAGTAGGTACATCATAATTTCTTTGGTTTATTATCGTTAACGCCCTATTGGCTAAAATCTGGTCTTCGTACCAGGATAATTCAGGATTGTTTCTTTCTGATAAAAATTTTCTATACGAGAGATTAAGCTGAAACCAACTATTACTGCTATCAGGTAAATCATTTAAGAGAAATTGTAGATCAGGCTGCATGACTATCACTTGTAACTGATCTTTTGATATCGCATCACCATTTACACCCTCTGGGATATCTATGCAAACTAGACCTTCGAAATGGTGCTTCTCTCCTTTAGCCTTAAATGCCTTATTTTTTGCTTGAAGATATCTTTCTCGTTCATCTTCTTCAAGAATTTCGTTTGATTGCGCTTCCATTGAGCAACCATAGGAAATCATTAACAAAAAGAGACTCAGAATTGAATAAATTAGTCCTATTGTGTATTTCATCATTAGAAAATTAATATATTACTCACAAAAAGTTAAATAATAACAGTACAGCAGCTTAGACTAGCAGGAGTCATATAGAAGACATCAGAATCTATAATCTGTCCAGGCTCCTGACAATCTCCTGTTACAAAATAGACAGAAATAGGGGTTTGGTAAGGGTACTGACAGCATTGAACCCCATTTGATGTAGTACACCAAAAAGCAATTTCAGTTATGCCAAATAATCCGGAGCAACATCCACAATCATAAGCAAAAATGTTTCGAGGTATTAAAATAAATCCTACAAGGATCAAACCTAAAGAAAGAGGTTTAACTACGTTAAATCTAATGTTAATCTTATTCATAGTAAGTATTATT
The DNA here is from genome assembly GCA_964468435.1 of uncultured Bacteroidia bacterium. GTDB lineage: Bacteria > Bacteroidota > Bacteroidia > J057 > J057 > JBCCTX01. Next base: position 28,770 of record CAYXVE010000055.1, read on the forward strand.
ATAGGTTAGTAATTTACATTATTTATTAGAAAAGAATGATTTCTTGGTTCTAGGGTTAAAAATCTCTGTATAGTGTAAACTGGAGAAATAATCCGACAACAATAACCCACAACTGTCATCATCGTATCTCTGACTTTCCCAAATGGGAAAACCGTCTTCACATACTTCTCAAATGTATCCTGATTCATTGAACCTTCCCATCGTCGGGAAGGTACGGGCGCGTACAACAGTTGTGGGTTCTGTTTAATGTCTTTATTGATATTAATTTAAAAAAAAAATCCAAGCTTTTTTTGTGGTAAAATAAAATCATTCCATCCTTACAACATACGACTTATGTAAGGATTTGCTACAAAAGCTACTACAATACATGCGCTCGTGCTATTCACCCATCCAACCCATTATGATCGATTCATTTTCGATGTTTTAACACCCAATATCGGTTGTAAGTATTTGTGGTTAATGGACAGGATTTACAGGATGGACAGTGCTGTGTTGAAATTATGTTGACCTGGAAATGTGGTAAATTAATACAAACCTTGGGTATGAACGTGCAGCGGATTAACTCATACTTCCTGGCTTGAGATTTATCATGGCTAACGAGTTTTTCAAGAAACGTGTGAAATCTTCGTCAAAACGATTATCTTCTCACAGGACTTTCCCAATCATATACGTACAAAGTTTGGGCATACCAGTCAAAACCTACAAGTTCTGGTTGAGTTTTGGGAAATATCCCTATGGCTCCAAAGCCCCGTCCATCATTTTCGGTAGAATTTTCATTGAGCGTGATGATCTCAATTATTTCCATTTCATTCTCAATATCAAACAAATATAGCTTACTAGGATATCCGTCTTCTGCTTTTGCTCCAAGAGGTGGGGCGGCGCATAATGCTAATAAGTAATTTTGCCATATACATACGTCTTTTACCAATGGTACATACAAATATGTAGGCTCTTCATGTGCCTGGTATTCGGCTTTGATGGCTTCCTGAACATTGTAAAATAACGGATGGGATGAAAAATCATAATGCTCAAGGAGATTACCGTCGAGATCATATACATCAATGATGGGCTGAGATATTTTTACTGTGAGTAACTTATCATCACCTAACATGATTAAATGACTCAAATCTGCATAAGTTGGCAAATATGCTGGCAAATCGGAACCAGGCATACCAAATCGCAAGATAACCCGACCGTCTTTATCAAATTTGGTAAATAGATACTCTTTGGAATCGGCAGAGATATAGATACTTCCAGTGGGATCTACTGCAAATTTTCCCAGCGTACTGATGGATTCTTCAAATCTGATAACTTTACGGTGTGCTCCATCATCATTAAATGTATTGATCCACTTGTTACCTCTATCAAGCAAATAGTAAATATCATGTTGGACATTGACATACGCAGCTCTTACAATCTCACTAGGCCCCCGGCCTTTTCTGCCAATTATCTGTATCATCTGATATGAAGAGTCGAGTTTAAGAATTCTTGATTCTGTAAAATCAGTAATCAACAGATTTCCTTTATATGTCTCTAAGGATTGTGTATACTCAATGTAAATACTGTCTTGCCAAGTGTTGATTTCTAATTTAGGGACTAAATCGCGCGATAAAGGTTTCTGGTCCTTTATATCATTTGTTTGACATGCGAGCAGGTATGTGCTCAAACTGATCAATGCTAGGATGTATTTAGAAAAACGTAACATGGGAAGTTGATTTTTAAAAAATAATTTAAAATAACTTAATGCTTCATATTGATAAGATCACCTAATTGGAAAGAATCCACAAAATACTACCCCTTATGTCGACACAAGGAGTAGTTTTCTCATTTAAGCTATATATCAAAAGTTAAACAGCTACACTTTCGCACATGTAACAAGTTTACCACCACATATTATTCCACCCGAGTCTTCGTCTTCAACGCAATTTTTACAAGAATAGATTTTTCCGAAATCGCTACAAACAAGCGAACACGCCATACCTGGAGCTATGGATAATATTCCTAAAGTGAAAGCTACTGTCAAGATTTTTACCGAAAATGATTTTATTCGATTCATGAGTTTCATGTTTAAAAGGTTAAACCAAAACCGACAACGATCACCCACAACAGTCATCATCGTATCTCTGACTTTCCCAAACGGGAAAACCATCTTTGCTTATTTCACTGCTCAAACGTACTCTGATTCATTGAACCTTCCTATCGTCGGGAAGGTACGGGCGCATACAACAGTTGTGGGTTCTGTTTGATGTCTATATTGATATTAATTTAAAAAAAATCCAAGCTTTTTTTGTGGTAAAATAGAATCATTCTATGAAGTTGTCTAAAGTTTTGGAAGGAATTTGAAAAGCAGTTGCAGCGAGTTAA
>CAYXVE010000056.1:0-30900 GCA_964468435.1 uncultured Bacteroidia bacterium
TTGTTATCGATCTCCAATCGCCCATCCTGGGTATAAGCGCTCAGTTTATCTTTGCACTTCAGATAGTAGCCCAGGGCTTTGCCGATGAGCGACTTAGGCAGCACGTTGGGATACTCCTGCTGAGCCCATTGAGCCAGCTGCTGGAGCAGGGGCAGAGTGGAGTTGCTACCTTTTTTGCAATGATCTCACGTTCAATTAGTACGCTCATTGATGCTAAAATATCTTCTGGAGAGTTATTTCGAGTTTAGTTCACAACTCTTCTTACTCCTTGCAACCAGTCTGGAAATTCATACACATCTTTTTTCGGAAATCCGTGATTTACAGATTCACTTTTCCTTAGCCCAAAGCATAAAAACGCTAAGAAAGTTTGAGTATCGCTCTTGTGAAAGTTCATTTTTTTAATGTAATCTTCCATCCTGATTTAGGTAAATCGGGACACTAATAAGCAAAGAAAACCTTTAAAAGGTACGAGAGGGGAAGGTGTACCCAGGACTGGACTCGAACCAGCACGGCCTAAAACGGCCACTAGCCCCTCAAGCTAGCGTGTCTACCAATTCCACCACCTGGGCATGTAGATTAGACTTCAAAAGAGACCATGGAAAATTGAGGGGTAATGATCTCTAAATCAAGAATATCGAAGGAACATATTTAAAAAATGCCAGCCTAAGCTGGCATTTTTTGTGATTCGGCAGAGGCTCGAACTCTGGACCCTCTCATTAAAAGTGAGATGCTCTACCAACTGAGCTACCGAATCAACCTATATATTAAGAACTTCAATTTAATGAAGATTGTTAACAAATTTTGAAAAGAACCAGAGCATATCATCACTATTGTACATGCTCCTTACGCATTTTGCGGAGACAAAGATACAAGCCCCTTGTAGGAATGTCAAATTAATTGAAGAAAAATCCGCTTTGGATCCTACAGCTGAGGATTTCCATGCCAGAACATTGGTTGATTGACAAAAAAGATAGAAATTAGTGTCATATTTTGACGTATCTTATTACAACATCACATGACGGTACGTCGTTTTTTTGAAATAATATCTTGCTCATGAAGCGTAATGTATCCTATGGTAAAGCCAGGCTGTCCTTTGGAGGGTTTATTATAGTCATAGCATTGATTGTAGTGGGTTTCATAACTCATGCCTTATTTAATCTTCCACCACTCGATGAAATCGAAAACCCGAAATCTCAATTATCAACCCAACTGATATCTGCAGACGGTGTCATTTTGCAGAATTATTTCACCACAGAGGACCGGGTTAATGTACAGCTTAATGAAATATCCCCTTACGTCATTGATGGACTCATTGCTACAGAAGATCGCCGGTTTTATCAGCATTCGGGCGTGGATCTCAGCGCTATCGCATCGCTGGCGGTACGATATATACGGGGAACTACCAGTGGTGCCAGCACGATAACGATGCAGCTTTCCAGAAACCTGTTTGACGCAGTTGGAAAACAACGGACTGTCATGCGTAAACTGCGGGAAATCATAGTGGCCATCATTATCGAAAGAAACTTTACCAAGGAGGAGATTCTGGCTGCCTATCTCAATACGGTCAGTATTTTTGGTCAATCTTATGGTGTAGAAATGGCTGCACAGCATCTGTTTGATAAAAAAGCAGTGGAATTATCCCTGGAAGAGGCAGCAACACTTATTGCTATGCTGAAAGGACAGGGAGTGTATAACCCATATAGCGATCCTGATACTGTACAGTTTCGACGGAACGTAGTGATCAACAATATGATCAATGGGGGTTTTCTAAGTACAGATACGCTGAATATTGATAGTATTAAGCAGATCCACGTCGATGTCTTTCCGAGAAGTGAAAGGCATGTGCGAGGGTTGGCACCCTATTTCCGGGAGCATTTGCGTTTGTATTTAAGAGACTGGTGCGAAGAGCAAGGGTACAATCTTTATACCGGGGGTCTCAGGATTTATACCACACTGGATTCTCGATTACAGGCTCATGCCGAGGCAGCCGTTAAAGAGCATTTGACAGAAATGCAGAAAACCTTCCACAAACATATTAAGGGGCAGGAGGCATACCGCGAAGATACATCCATCTTGACCATGTTTGTCAAACAGTCCCGTCGATACCAGTCGGCAGTCAAAGCTGGCATGGATGAGTCGGCTATCTATGAAATGTTTCATACTCCGGTAAAGATGCAGGTATTCAGCTGGCAGGGAGATATCGATACAGTCATGGCTCCCATTGACTCGATCAAGTATTTTGCCAAAATACTTGAGACGGGGTTGGTCTCGATTGAGCCCACAACAGGACATATTAAGGCCTGGGTTGGTGGGATAGATTTCAGGTATTTTAAATATGATCATGTCGTAAAGGGGCGAAGACAGGTCGGGTCTACCTTCAAGCCTTTTGTTTATGCTGCTGCGCTGGATAATGGTCGTAAACCTTGCGACCTCGAACTCAATCAGCCTGTATTTTTCGACATTCCAGGCGATACGGCACGTTGGGCTCCTTCCAATTCCGATAAAAATGTGGGAGGTATGATTACCCTTCGTAAGGCATTGGCTACTTCGCAGAATCTGGTCACAGCCCGTCTGATGAAACAACTAAGTCCCAAAATTGTCGCTCAATATGCCTATAAACTGGGGATTCAATCAACACTAGAAGAAGTTCCTTCCTTGTGTCTGGGAACAACAGACCTCAATGTACTGGAACTCACCAGTGCTTACGCTACGTTTGTCAATCGTGGTCAATGGATCGAACCCAATTTTATTACACGCATAGAAGATAAAAATGGCAACGTGATCGAACGATTTCCTCCAGACTCCCGTCAGGCACTCTCGCCTGAGAAAGCTTACATGATGGTAGAGATGCTACGTGCGACGGTTGATGACCCCGGTGGATCAGCTTCTCGCCTTCGATATCGATACGATTTTCGCAATGAGATCGGTGGGAAAACGGGTACTACCCAGGAGCACGCAGATGGCTGGTATATGGGGATCACTCCCAATCTGGTAACGGGAGTTTGGGTGGGGTGTTCTGATCGTAGAATGCGTTTTGAAAGCATGTATCTGGGACAAGGTGCCTCAACAGCGCTGCCCATATGGGCTATTTATATGAAGCGCCTTTACAAAGACGAACATCTGCAATTTGAGCAACCAGCATTTCGCCGTCCTGCAGGATATCAACCTTCTATGTTTTACTGTAATACTAAACAGACAGCAGATTCCGTTCGCATGCGTCTACGTGGTTTGGAGCGAGTAGACAAACCTCAAGTGGATGAATTAGAGGATTTTTGATAGATGTTCTTCGAATAGCTTTACCATAATGCGATTAAATTTTATCCCCCCAAAGTAGTGGGTATACCTGCTGGTAATGATACTGTTGAGAGATATGCCTGATAAATTGTCTGTTGTAGAATAATACACGGGAATCCGTTACCGGCTAATCACATACATACCCTGAGTAAACCTTCCCCTTCTGATTTCATGACCCAACGAGTCATATAATACGATTGCCCCGCTGCGATCCTCTTGAAAAAGACCTTCAAAAGTTTCCCTGAATCGCGAGGTAAAACTTCCTCGTCCATTGAGCTGTCCATTTACCCAGGTACCCACAAATACGCCTCCATTGTTCCAGTTAATCGTACCTTCTCCCTCCTGCAGGTCATTTTCCCAATTCCCCCGGAATATTTTACCATGTTGCCAGATCAGATTTCCCTTTCCCTGTCGCTGCCCATTTACCCAGTTTCCTTCGTATATCAACCCATCAGCAAAATAATAAGTGCCATTTCCCGCTCGTTGGCCATCTTTCCATTGACCCTCATACTTGCTTCCATCTGCATAGCGCATGGTCCCTGTTCCTTCAAATTGACCTACCACCCATTGTCCTGAATACATACTACTATCCTGTCGGATTAGGGTTCCCTTGCCGTGTGGCATATCTGCTTCCCAGCTACCTTCGTAATGACTGCCATCAGGATAAGCTTGAATTCCCGACCCAGAGCGAAGATTATTTTTCCATTGTCCTTCGTATTTCAGACCCTCTGGTGTTGTCAGTAAACCGATTCCTTCCCTTAATCCTTGTTTCCATTCACCCTTGTACTCTGCGCCGGATTCATACCTGGCTGTACCCGAGCCGTGGGGTCTTTTCCGCTTTAGTTCGCCTTCATAATCAAAAATATTTCCCAATGAGTCTGTATAGCCCCTGATTACGCCTCGTTTCATGTCTAGCTGAGCTTGCCGGGCGCTTTCAACCAAAGGTCCTTCTTCAAATCGTTCCACAAATTGTTGATATCCCATGTAAGTAGGACTAGCTTGTAATACTTCCCATGCTTCCTGTTGTTGATAGGACTGATAGAACCTGGGACCATAGATTGCTCCCAGAACCAGAAGTATGGCTCCAGTCAAGGCAACTGAGGCACGTGTATAAATGCGTTTTTGTTTGGCTTGGTGAAGTTGTGTCTGGAAGGATTCAAATTCTATTTTGGAGAAAGACTGCTTAGCTTTGCTTTGAATAGCTTTACTGAGCTTCCTAAATGATGTTGATTCCGACAACAAAGTGGAAACAGCTTCTGATCTGTCCAGTGCCTGGGATTTGATCTGCTGATTATCAAATACCAACACATCCTTGGGTAAGTGATCACCCAAAATAGCGGATTTATAGCGTTGGTACTGTTTTTCGTACTGCTCTACATCCTCGAGCCAGAGCGTATTCTTCATGTTATCCAATCGATCCCTAAGCGCTTCGAGGTTAAAGCGGAAAGCTTCCATCTGGCTGATATACATATTCATACGATCCTCAAGTTCCTGTACCATTGAGATCGCACGTGCATTTATGTCATAGTCTTCGGCTTCCAGCAGCTTTTGGATGTCTTGTTGAAGTTGTATAAGTTGGGTAAAATGAGTGGGATGAAGTGTGGGACGTTTTTGGTTGAGTTGTTGACTTATTTGATCAAAATGTGTTTTGGGTTTGAGGTAATGGATTTCATATATGTTCAGATTTTCCTGATAAAGTTCGATCAGTTCACGTACGATATCCTTGTTGGTGGCATAGCTAATGAAGGTATTTTGATGTTGTAGTGAACGTATATCTGCCAGTTTGCGATAAAACCTCGCTCTCCAGGTTAGGTCCCGCAGTTTTTCCACTTCAAATCTGATCATGGCGCTTCATTTAAGGCTAAATATACGATTTTGTTCGGATCCAGGTCAAGATGGGAAAAGATAAGGTGAAAAGCATTACATAGGTTTTGTATCGTCCTGATTTTTGTCGGTTAATGAAATATTTCCTATTCCAAATTCCATCAACTGATCTTCAATTCGCTTACTTGCGTCTATCCTTAATTTTTCAAAGTACTCCCCCAGTTCCTTTTTCATGGGAAGAAAATCTGCATCAGTATCGGCTTTCAAGGTATATAAAGGATCAAATTTTTGTACAGCAATATCCAAATAGTGAAGGGCTGGTTCCTTTTTGTTTAAATAGGCATGGTACTTGGCAAGATTGTAATAAGTTTCAGGAATGCGATCCTGCGCGTATTTGAGTGATTCCTTAGCATATTCGATGGCTTTTTCTAGATCCTTGCGTACATAAGTGATCCATGAAGTCAGGAAAAACCCCAATGCAGCGAGTCCTTCGTTGGCCATTCCCTTCGCATAGGTAGCACAAAGCCGGTATTCCTCCTGAGATTTGCTCAAATCGTAAAAGAGTGAAGGTTCCTGATAGATATGACCCAGATACAGGTGGCAAAAGGGGTTGCCGCGGTATACTTCGTTGCTTTGTGCCAGATAATCCAGTGCATCTTGCAAAAACTGCGTCTCATCCGGATGGCGGAGATAATTTTCATAAGCCTCTTTCCCATCGCGAAAGCGCTCACGAGCTTCCGTTTTTTTGTTATTTTCCAAAATATTAGCCAGAACCTCAAATCCGTGACGTATCTCGGTACGTTGCATTTCAAACTGCGTGATGATGTTCATCATCCCCATATCCACCGAGGCTTTCAGCCCAGCAAGGCCCTGAAACAACTTGTCGTTGCTCTCAATGATGATCATTCCTACCTGATCGATGCGGTTGGCTACTTCACTAAGGTTGCGCTGGGTCTGCTCGAAGCCTGATTCGATAGCTAGCTCAATAGCTCCCATACCCTGCTCCATAACCTGGGTCTGATCCAGTAGGGCATCATGAATCGCCAACTGGGTCTGATGTACTCGCTCAAAGCCTGATTGTAAAGAATGATCGATTGCCTGGCCAGCTTTTAAATTAGCCTCAGCAATTGTTCTGGCATGCGCTTCAGAAAGTTTGCGGATACCCGATCCGACTTCATGGATAAAACGATGATATTGTCGATGTGTGTAATAATCGATTTCGTTTTTGTTGGCGTATGGGATAAGGAGTTTCATAAATTAGCCAGTAATTTTTTAGCCTGTAGCTAGATACGATAGCTAGAGGCTCGGAACTGATCATAGTTTGAAAATAACATATTTCCAGTTATTTCTTGTACTACAATTTGTTTTCGATATCTACACGCTCGGGAAATGCGATGCAGCGAGCATAATTCTCCCAGTTCATCTGAGCGGCTGTCGCCGCTACATTACTCCGGTCGATCGGGTGATCGAGGAAGCGGAGCATCTGCTCCGCCATAGAGTCTATATCTTCTGGCTCTGCTAGATAGCCATTATGACCGTCTTTGACGGTCTCGGGAAAATGGCCTACCCTGGTGGCCAGTACAGGCATATGGAAGTTATATGCCAGCGACTCCACGCCCGATGGCGTGGCAGTGAGATAATAGGTCAGGATGGCATCACTGACCTGAAAATACTTATGTACTTCTTCATTTGGCACAAAACGGTTGACAACTACCGTGTGTGCCTCAATACCCAGTTCATCTATCAGTGCCAGGGGGTTGTACAGTCGTTCGTCATCGCTTTTCCTAAGAAAAATAGCCTTTGCTGCACCAAATAAAGTATTCTTGATACGAGTAGCGAGCTTTTTCTGATCCAGCGTATTCCAAAATGATTCTCCCACAATCAACAAAGACACATCATTGCGTTGCTTAAGTACCTTGGCAAATGCAGGAATGACATGGTGAAGACCTTTGTATTTGCGTATGAAGCCAAAGAACATAAAAACATGTTCTTTCAGCCCCAATTCCTGTTTAAAGCTTTCTGCATCAAAATCTGGGTTGGGAGAAAACAAGTCATAAACAGGGTGATACAACTTAAGAATAGTACGCTGTTGGCCTTTGGCGCGCCATCCAGTTTCATTAACCTCGAAGTTGAGTTCGGGAAAAGTAGCCTGCAACTCTTCAGCAGTTTTGTGGGCATGGACCACATAGGTATCTGCTTCCTCTAGTCCATAACGCGTAAAACGCTTGTCCAACATACTGGCTTCTTTTTGTACCAATACATGTACGTCGAAAATAACCTCAATATGGCTTTCTTTTCTGAGTCTCCGAGCAATTTTACCCAGCGGAAGACCTTGTAATGCAATGGCCCATTGAAAGACTACCAGGTCAGGCTTGAGCTCTTTGATTTTCTGAAAGGTTTGCTTCCAGGTAGCGGGTTTGTTGTAATTGGTCAGGTAGGTAACCTGTATATGAGTGCCTTCAAGAAGGTCCGACTTACTACTCCTGTCAATAAAGTCGCGGGGGATAATGGCAGGATATTGTTGGGTCCAGGAGATAATATGCACCTCAGTATCGGGTAGGCGGTCTAGCGCTTTGGCAAGGGAGGTATTATAATTAGCCAGGCCCCCTTTAAATATGGGGCCTGGCCCGAAGCATACAATTCGTTTCATGATATGATTTAAGTAAGAAGCATCCTTCTGGCATCAACGAATTTCAGATATTTACCCAAAAATTAAAAATACGCCTTCCGGATTAGCTTCTTTGCTGCCTAACAAGTCAATATTACTTGTTGGGCTGAGGCGTAGTACGTAGATAGTACTTGATGCGTTTGTGTCCCTTCGGGAATTTCTCAGGGATATCTTCATCAGGTATTGAAGGGGAAATAACCACATCTTCACCTTCCTGCCAATCTGCCGGGGTAGCCACGCTGTAATCGGCAGTCAACTGCAGAGAATCTATCACGCGAAGAATTTCTGCAAAGTTTCTACCTGTTGAAGCTGGATAGGTGATGATGAGTTTGATCTTCTTATCTGGACCCATAATGAACAGTGATCTCACTGTCAACTTATCGTCTGCATTGGGATGGATCATGTCATAAAGTTCTGACACTTTGCGATCCTCATCTGCAATGATGGGGAAGCTAACTTCCGTATTCTGCGTTTCATTGATATCGGCGATCCAGCCTTTGTGAGAATCCAGCGGATCTACACTCAATGCTGCAACTTTTACATTGCGCTTTTCAAACTCCTCTTTCAGTTTAGCCGTTTTACCAAGCTCTGTGGTGCAAACCGGCGTGTAATCTGCTGGGTGGGAAAACAGGATTCCCCAGCTATCGCCGAGCCACTCATGAAATTTAATCGTTCCTGCAGTGGACTCAGCTGTAAAATCAGGTGCGATGTCTCCTAATCTGATTGCCATAGTTCTTTATTTGTTAGTGAAATAATGGGATGTATGTATGATAACTTTTTTGTTTAAAACAGCATGTGAGATTGATGTAATAAAATTAACAAAATTCACCCGTTTTGTAAGATATTGAATTAAGTGAACAAACGTACAAAATAGAGTTGATGTTATTAGTAACACCGATTACATAACAATCGTTAGACATTAATGTAAAAAATTAATATCCAATTGTTTTGCATAAAGATTTCTGTTAATATCCACTACTGAACGAAATACTGTTTATTTTTCTAAAATATAATGAGAGTAAAATACAATTCACCAGTCATACTGACATTTGCTCTGATAGCCACAATTGTGCTGTTGGTAGAGCAGTACAGTCCCTTTGATATCATACCCTTTTTTACCGTATACCCTGTATTAGACTTTTATAACCCCATTTGGTATCTCAGATTGTTTTCACACGCGCTTGGACACGCAAGCTGGGAGCATTTGGTGGGTAATTTTGCCGTAATTCTACTGATAGGTCCTATTCTGGAAGAAAAGTATGGTTCACGGGACATATTTTTGATGATTTTGCTTACGGCAATTCTTACGGGGATTATGCAGATTGTCTTTTTTGAGACGGCATTACTAGGGGCAAGTGGTATTGTATTTATGATGATCCTGCTAGGCTCATTTACCAATTCAAAATCCGGGTACATACCGTTGACATTTATCCTCGTAGTCATTCTATATCTCGGACGTGAAATTTTCCAGTCTATCGGCAATGATAATATCTCTCAATTTGCTCACATAATAGGAGGAGTATGTGGAGGTATATTTGGATTTATTCTCAATACTCATCATTACAAGAGCGACCAGCATGTTAGTACCTCAGATATTCTGCCCGGGGCTTCCAAAGGCAGGAAAAAGTGAGATAGTTACCCAACCTGTTGACCTGGGAGTTGATAGGCTGTGGAACACTTTGATCTATTGATAAGGCGGACTCTAGGCCATAGCATGAGAAAGCTTAAAACGGCGCGATATCATATGTTTAATGGATTCCCCTCCAACAAAGTATTTTAACACTTACACAATAGTATAGATTGACACTAAGTCCATCGCTAAAAAATGAGCATTCAAAGCCTCCTTCCCACCTTTTCCACCATAGCAGTTTTCCAATGTGCAAAAGTCCCATCTATAATGTGCTGTCTGGCTTCTCTAACCAGCCAGAGAAAGAAATGCAGATTATGTGTGCTTGCAAGTTGATAAGCCAGATACTCCTGAGCTTTGAATAAATGTCTTAGATATGCTTTGGAATAGTACTGATCGTAGATCAGTTTACTTTGTTCATCAATCGGAGAGAAGTCTTTTTTAAATTTCTCATTTTTGATATTAATGATTCCTTCCTGTGTGAACAACATGCCATGGCGTGCATTTCTTGTCGGCAACACACAGTCAAACATATCTACTCCCAGTGAGATACATTCAAGGAGATTTACAGGGGTACCTACTCCCATCAGATAGCGGGGTTTGTCTTGTGGTAATATCCGGCAGGAAAGATCCGTTAATTCGTACATGAGCTCTGCAGGCTCTCCTACAGAAAGCCCCCCTATAGCGTTGCCCGGTAGGTCAAGGCCAGCTGTAAACTCGGTTGAGGCTGTGCGAAGGTCCTTGTAGGTACTTCCCTGGATTATAGAGAAAAGTGCCTGAGAATAATTGTATATGGGAGGTTGATTCAGATAGTGCTCCTTACAGCGTTCCGCCCAGCGATGAGTAAGCTCCATTGACTCTTTGGCATAGGCATACTCACTGGGATATGCCGGACATTCATCGAGAACCATCATGATGTCTGAGCCGATGCTTCTTTGGATATCTACTACCTTTTCTGGAGTAAACAAATGCTTGGCACCATCTATGTGGTTACTAAAAGTAACTCCTTCTTCAGTAAGTTTACGATTGTGGGCAAGGCTGTATACCTGATAGCCTCCGCTATCCGTCAGGATAGGACGGTGAAAGTTCATAAACTGGTGCAGTCCGCCAGCCTGCTGCATGACATCAAGGCCTGGTCTCAGATACAAATGATAGGTATTGCCCAGTATTATCATGGCATCGATTTGGTCAGTAAGGTCTTGTTGTGATACCGCTTTGACGCTTCCGACGGTGCCTACAGGCATGAATATGGGAGTCTCTATGTATCCATGATCCGTTTCGATCACTCCGGCCCGGGCGTGGGAATGCAAATCAGTCTGGATTAAGGTGAATTGCATAGAGAATATAGATATATGATAGGGATAGCGTAGTAAATCTGTAAATTACACACATAAATCTCAATATATTTCAATAAACTGCGGAAAACTTGTCATAAGTTATTTTTTGTACTAAAATCATACTGATATGCCCATCATACGACCTTATCGTCAGTTTTCTCCACAGATCTCAGAAGATGTGTATGTGGCTGATAATGCTACTATTGTAGGAGAGGTGGTAATCGGTGCTGGTAGCAGTGTTTGGTATAATGCAGTGATACGGGGAGATGTGGGATTAATCCAGATAGGGAAACGCACCAATATACAGGATGGAGTCATCATTCACTGTACAACAGACCGTTCTCAGACAATTATCGGAGATGAAGTGGTAATAGGACATGGTGCGATACTGCATGGTTGTAGGCTGGAAGACCGTTCGATGATCGGTATGGGGGCTGTTGTACTGGATCTTTCTGTCGTACCTAGCCATACGATTATTGCCGCAGGTGCATTGATCCCTGAGGGTAAGCAATTGGAACCGGGATACATTTACGCAGGAGTACCAGCAAAAGCATTGAAACCTGCATCCGATAGTCAGATAGAGGAAATTCTGATCATTGCAAAAAGATATGTGAAGAAAGCTGCCTGGTATAGGCAAACGTAGCTCCGATTATTTCGTTTTAGCAAAGAACCTTTGACAGGACATTTGATCAACTCCTATGTTTTTGATAGCTGTTTTTAAATGTAAAAGATTATCCTTTCAGGCCCAGTATTACTGGGTTGGGATGGTTATCACGCTGTTTTCCTGTCAATCGGAATCTATTTATCCATCAAATGCTGATATACCAGAAGAGGTTGTGCCCTATTTGAATAGATTTAAAAACGAGGCAGCCAAAAGGGGAATAACAGTTTCGTGGGAAGATATTGAGATCAAACTAGTAGATGGAGATGATAAGTCAAAAGCTGCGGGAACCTGCCATTTGTACCATTCGCGTAGTCCCAAAATTTTAATAGACACTACCTCCTTCAATTGGAAACATAGTGAATGGACCAGAGAGATTCTGATCTTTCATGAGTTAGGCCATTGTATATTAAGTCGCTCTCATAGGAATGACCGCTTTCCCAATGGACTATATGCCAGCATTATGCGCGACAGTGGAGACCCCTTATACGGTGGGGATCTGAATGCTTACAAGCGGAATTATTACCTGGATGAACTCTTTGACCAGGATATCTCCAGGCCTGAATGGGCCACCAATGCCTTCAACAAGCCTGCCGATCATACCTGGAACAGAAAAATTGTATTTAGAGATGACTTCAATGATGGATTTTCAGTGTGGCCCGAGCGAGAAACTACTGATATGCGTCTGAGAGTTGAAGGGGGTAAGTATATTTTCTGCGTAAAAGATCGTGGAGCATATTTTAGTGGGAAAATGATACCGTTGGATGTACTCAAAGATTTTGAGGTGGAGGTTCTAGTGAAAATTTCGGAAGGAGATCATCCCGTGCTGCTTCAGTGGGGAGGTAAGACACCTTCCCAAATGCTCTATCTGGGTTTTACACAGGATCGTTATGCATTTGCAGGCAAACGCAATGCAGGAACATTTACAGGCAGGAAATTTCTTCCTATTCATCCCCAGGATTTTAATCTACTAACTATCCAGAAAATTGATGCTAAATATTACCTGTACATCAATCAGCAGTTACTCGATACCATTACCTTCTCTCCTTACGAAGGAGATCTTTGGGGCTTTTATCTCGGATCTATGACTACGCTGGAAATAGAACATATGCAGATTTCGTACTTGACAAGATATAAGATAGAAAATGATGCTACCCCATGAATTACTATATATCGCTAATCATTTCCTGGAGTTGTTACTTTTTCTTGCATAGCTTGTTAGCTTCTCTGCAGGTAAAGGCATGGGCTTCAAAAATATTAGGAAAATATTTCAAATGGTACAGGATTATTTACAATGTTATTGCCATTGCAGGTTTGGGACTTTTGGTATGGCTATTTCCCAAAATAGAAGAACAGCCTTTATTTGATGTGTCATTCAGATTAATCTGGGCTGGTTTATTTTTAGGAGTAGGAGGAATATTGTCAATCGTGTCTTTGAGAAACTATGATCTGGCAGAGTTTTCCGGTACACAACAATTATACGAAGTTTCTGAGAATCCAGATCCGCAAACACTTAAAACTGGAGGAATGAATCGTTACGTCCGCCATCCCCTATATTTTTCGCTGATATTACTCCTCATAGGATACATTCTTTACAGTCGTACCTTATCTACTGTATTGATCAGCAGTATTACCTTTATTTATTTTTGGATAGGAGCTTATCTGGAGGAGCGAAAATTGGTAGGGGAATACGGACAGGCTTATAGAGACTATCGTAGAAAAGTAAAAATGCTTATTCCCTTTTTGTTATGATCCAGTGTTTTGGCAAGATAGTAGCATATGTAATTCTCATACTATTTCTACAGGGTTGTTTTCAAACCCGTGACGTGGAACCACCAGCCAGTACAAGCTCTGACTGGGTAAGCCCAACAGACTATCAGATTTTACTTTCAAATTTGAGAAATGCGATCAGTCAACTCAACGTACAGAATTACTTGCGTTGTTTTGATGAGGAATCTCTGGTATTTACTCCGGCAGCATCCCTGGCAGACGACAACCAAAATCTTTGGGTAAATTGGTCTACACTGGACGAGCGCGCTTATCTGGAAAATACGATTGCCAATCTTACAGTTCAGTCTGGCAATGCACTCATTCTTAACCAGACAGACTTGCAGGATTTTGGGGATTCGATACGTTACGCAGGAAGTTATATCCTACGCATCAATCACAATGATACGACCATCACAGACTTGTTTGAAGGACAACTGCAATTTGTCATAAAGCGCAATGAATTCAACGAGCTGGTGATCCAGCGCTGGATCGATATAGAAACAGTCGCGGATTCCAGTTGGAGTTTGCTTAAGCAGGAGTTCATTCAATAAAGGCGTACTTACCTCCCTGCATTGCCGGTATATGTGTGTGGCGAGAGGGCATGAAGCTCTTTTTTGACCTCCTGTGATACGTCCAGTTCATCAATAAAAGACTTCAAATCAACTTTTGATATATTTCTTTTGCCCCGGGTCAATGCTTTGAGCTTTTCATAGGGGTTTTCGTACCCCTCTCTTCTCAGGATTGTTTGTATGGCTTCTGCGAGTACCGACCAGTTTTGATCCAAATCTTTTTCGATGATTTCAGCATTGAGTTTCAGTTTGTTTAGTCCGTTCATGAGGGAAAGATAAGCAAGGAAGGCATGACCTATACCTACTCCTACATTACGTAATAGAGTAGAATCGGTAAGATCGCGCTGAAGACGCGAGATAGGTAGTTTCCGGCTGAGGAATTGAAGCGTAGCAGTAGAAAACCCACTGTTTCCCTCAGCATTCTCAAAGTCGATAGGATTTACCTTATGAGGCATAGTAGAGGAACCCACTTCATGTTCCTGCGTTTTCTGACCAAAATAATTTATACTGATATAAATCCACATGTCTTGACAAAGGTCGATAATAATAGAGTTGATCCTGCATAGGCAGTCAAAGATCCGGGAGAGTCCATCATAGTGGTCGATCTGTGTTGTGGGAAATGATCGTACCAATCCCAGCCTTTCTTCTACAAACTCATCGGCGAAACCATCCCAATCGATATCTGGATAGGCAATATAATGTGCATTCATATTTCCTGTGGCTCCCCCAAACTTTGCGGGATATGGGATCTCTTCGAGCTCCGTAAGTTGTAACATAAGTCTTTTGGCAAATACAATCATTTCTTTACCTACTGTAGTGGGAGATGCTGGTTGGCCGTGTGTACGTGCTAGCATAGGAATTTCTTTCCATTCATCTCCTAATTCCAGTAAATGATCTGTCAGCACTTTCAACTGGGGAAGGCAAACATCCTGAATAGCATCACGTATCATGAGTGGGATAGCAGTATTATTGATATCTTGAGATGTAAGGGCAAAATGAACGAGTTCGCGAGAGGATGAAAGTTGTGAGTCGCCAGCTGCTATGATCCGTTCTTTGATAAAATATTCTACGGCCTTAACGTCGTGATTGGTTTGACTCTCTATATTTTTTACCTTACGGGCATCTTTAATATCAAAGTCCTGATAGATCTGTCTCAACCTTGCGATCTGATCAGCGTTTATGGGATGAAGCAGGGTAAGCTTATGGTTTAATAAAGCGATCAAATACTCAATCTCTACCTTTACTCGGTAGCGTATTAAGGCATATTCGGAAAAATATAAGGCAAGAGGATTTAATTTGATACGGTACCGCCCATCAAGGGGTGAAATAGCTGTTAATTCTTCCAGTTGAGTCATATCTAATAATTAGAGTGCAAAGGTAGATAAATTCTATGTAGCAAAATAACAGAAGCGGGCAGATTAAGTATGTAAGAAATTTTGAATTTTTCTTGGCGATAATTTGATGTTTGCAAAATAATTATTTGTATGTTTCGTACTCTATGTGTATTCTTTAAGCAGATTAACATACAAATCGTGAGTTTCAGTTTTTTGAAAAATATAATAACATCATTGCGTCAATGACCTTATAAAACGTATATTTGCTTATTAAGAACTAGAATATTCTATATCAATATATTGTGATGAAACCAATCGTACTGCCAGAAGAAAAATTGGATGAGCTTGCTCAGAAGATATCAGCAGCATTGCTAAGTGGGCACTACTTCAACAATGATGTGATCAGAGGTGATGAAATTAAAAACTTTGCGGAGCATCAGCAAATCAACAAATTTCTTCTATTTCAAATCTATCAGGTTTGGTATATTCAGCTCAGCAAGCTAAGACATCCTTATTTTGATTTTTCTCATCCAGAAGTTGAACAGGAACTTAAGTCTCTAAGAAATCTCCTTTCACAGCATATACACATAGCGAAAACAGATTTTGAGCCGCTGCTCAACAGAGCCGTCTACAACAACCTTAAGCTATTATTGGATCCTAAAGCTAGCTTTGAGGATTTCTTCTTTCTGGATAAAGATTCCATTACGATGGAACTGTTTTTTCAGTATGCGCCATTTTTTAATGACCTTGATTTTATTGTCAATAGCATTTTGAGGTATCATCAAAAGAATGGTATCGATCGTGTAGAAAAAGATATGTTTTTCTCAAAGATGGAGAAGGTTATTGCACTTTATGATGCAAAAAGTGAAACGGGATTCGAAGCGTACAGAAAAGATCTTCTCTCAAAAATCCTACAAAGGAATATTGACGATATTCTGGCTGAAATAGAGCAGGAATTGCTGGCTTCGCAGCAAACACAAAATTTTGCATCTGGCTACGAGGAGTCTGCATATGAAGAAGGAGAAAGTGAACTGTATTATGGTCAGAGATCCCATGAAAACCAGCCGGTCGAAGAAAAACACAATTTTTTTGAAACCGTAATTGAGGATGCTAGTCCTAGTACCTTCGATTTTAGCGATGATATCGATGAGACTGATATGGATAGACCTGCTCAGGAAGATCAGATGTATCGTCCTGCAGCATCCTGGGATACTTCTCGTGAACAACCCCAACGGGAAGACTTGTACACACAGCAACAACCCCCCGCAACGGAAAGACGGGATCAGTTTACAGAACGAAATACTTTCACGGAGAAACCCTACCGAGATGCTTATCCTGAAGAATCCTTTGCTAAGCCTAAGACTGTAGAAGAAGCGCTTTCTTCTTTTCTGAATACAGAAGATAAGCCTATGCAACGTTCTACATATGATACCTATAAACCATCACAGTCTGGTAGAGAAATTCCACCAGAAAGATCCTTTGAGCAGACTACATCACCTGCTCAACAAAATCCCGCTGAAGTAAGACCTCCTCAGGAAAGATCTTTCCCTGCTCAGGAAATACCATCAGCGAGAAAGTCTGAGTCCGAGAAAAAAGATGAGCCATCTACTGGACATCTCAATAAATTTCTTAACCAGGATCAGGAAGGTGCAAGCCCCAATGCATCTACTAATTACTCCAGAATTATGAGTAATCATAAGACAGAGCGAATACCAACTGTTGCTGAAAGACTTCAGGAGCAGCAGACCCGCCAGGTAGACCAGAGAGGTAAGGAAATCAAACTCAGCGATATCCCTATCCATCGTCAGTATCAGTTTGTACAGAAGGTTTTTGAGGGAAACAATGTGAGGTTCCGTATCATTGTGGATAAGGTCAACAATTCGAAAGACCGTGGTGAAATAGAAAGTATAGTTGATCGCTTCGTATTGAGCAATGAAAATATTAATCAGAATGATGAGGTCGTACAGGACTTTATACACCTGCTGCGAAGTAGACATTGATCCCTGTCATCCTATCTTAGCTATCTGATATACCGAATAAGCTTGAGGTTTGGCGGAAAATAACTTTTTAGTTTGCGACCAGACCTTTCTGAATAATTCACTTTCCCGGTAGGCTTCCAAGTCTTCTTTATCATTCCATAAACTGTAGGTGTAATACACATTGTTTTCGTTTGCATCTTGCCACAACTCCAAGTGAATACACCCATATGAGCCTCTGATAAGGGCTTTGTTCGCTTCAAAAATCTCCAAAAACCTTTGTGTTTTATCCTCCTGAAATTCCATTCTGACAATACGTATTAATGGCATGGGTATCAATTGCATTGAGATATTTCAAAATAATAAATCTAATCCCCTCAAAAATGCGTACGATCCTTATATCCACACAATTTATCCCTATGAAAAATATTAATCAAAAGTATATCATCCTGGGATTAGCCCTGTTTTACTCCTTTCTTCTTAAATCACAAGATCTGTTTTGGATATCTTTTACCGATAAAGGGGACGATGCTACCTACCTACTGGATCAGCCAGAGAAATATCTTAGTCAGGCATCACTGGATCGCAGAAGATCGCAGGGAATACATATAGATATGTCTGATGTACCTGTACATAAGGAGTATGTAGCGAATCTATCCCAGCATGTGGATAGTATTGTTGCTATCTCCAAATGGCTAAATGCTGTGGTTGTCCGGATTGATATGAGACAAAAGACTCGCTTGTTATCACTCCCATATGTAAAGCAAATCTGGCCTGTACGTAGATCCCAGGGCATATTTACAAACCACACACAACAAAAAGATCAGGTATTGACGATGAGCTATCCGCAGGATACGATTTATGGTACCACATCGAGGCAGATCAGTATGCTTGCATTGGAAAAGCTTCATCAAGTGGGGTTTACTGGAAAAGGAGTGGAAATTGCCGTATTAGATGGGGGATTTAACCATGTAGATCAATTATCGGCATTTGATTCGCTGAGGTTGCAGGGACGATTGATTGCTACGTATGACTTTGTACGTAACCGTGAAAATATATTCTCCAGCGAGGCGATCTCATCGCACGGGACCAAGGTATTGTCGACATTGGCTGGATACCTTCCTGGTACTTACATAGGGGCTGCTTTTGATGCGCAGTATGTTCTTGCGATCACAGAAGAACCTGCTTCTGAAAGTCGGCAAGAAGAATACAACTGGATAGAAGCTATGGAGTGGGCAGATTCCATCGGCGTGGATATCATACATAGTTCTTTGTCTTACAACACTTTTGATAGTCCGGATGAAGACTACTCATGGGAAGAATTAGATGGGCAACACGCAGTAACGACCATAGCAGCTGATAAGGCAGCATCAAAAGGTATCATTGTCACTACAGGTGCAGGAAATGAAGGGAATAATCCCTGGCGACGCATCACAGCTCCCTGCGATGGCGATAGCGTACTGTGTGTAGGAGCAGTAGATGAGGAAGGCAATTCCGCCCCTTTTTCTTCTATTGGTCCATCAGCAGATGGACAGGTTAAGCCCGACGTAGTCGCCATGGGGCAGGGAACAATCGTTGTAGGACCCAGAAATGAAATGATACGGGGAAATGGCACCTCATACTCTAGTCCATTAATAGCAGGTCTTGCAGCTTGCCTGGTACAGGGACATCCCGGCCGTACTTCCATGGATGTGATACAGGCGATCAGACTTAGTGGGCACAGAGCCTATCGACCCGATTCCATACATGGGTATGGAATTCCAGAGGCCACAAAAGCAGATTCTTTGCTGCGTTTAGTAGAGGACCTTTCAAATGTAAAGATTCCGGTACCCCAGCCATACGCTAAGCCTAAAGCATCTATACCTCAGAAAACCAGTATTGATACACTTGATTTGACAGATAGCCCGCAGACTACTTTCCGGATCATCGCCAATGTATTGACCCTTAAAACGCTGGATAACCAAATAAGAGAAATTAAAATTTTAAAAGGGACGCAACAAGTCTTTTTTCCCGAAGAGGACGTGCAACAATCCCCATATCGTGCAGTATTCAATGTGGAACATTTGCTATCAGGTAACTATATCGTGTACATCGAGACTGAAGGCTATGTGGAATTGATACGTTTTGATCGGTAATTCTTTTACAGGGAAGTTAGCTCATTCCAGATGAAAGACCTTCAAGTAGAAAAAAATCATTCTCATGTCTATTTCATGAGCAATCATGATCAACAATTGTGCTTTCTCAACTTTCGTAAAAGAGGGAATCAATGATTTATCTTTTCAGATCTTGACATAACACCTAAATTTATTGTGTCTATGCGTATCATTATCATATCGGCATTCGGTCATTTATTTCCTCATCTCCTGATATACATTGATCAATCCATTGGTAGAAGGATCGTGAGACTTCACCTGTTCATCACTAGATAATTCCGGTAAAATCTGTTTAGCCAACTGCTTGCCCAACTCAACCCCCCACTGATCAAAACTCAAGATATTCCAGATGATACCTTGAACAAAAATCTTATGTTCATACAATGCAATCAGGCTACCCAGTGTACGCGGAGTGAGTTGTTTAAATAAAATAGAATTAGTGGGCTTGTTTCCCGGAAATACCTTGAAGGGAGTGAGTTTGTCAATGGCTTCTTGAGATAATCCTTGGGCAGAAAGTTCCGTTCTTACTTCCACTTCCGTTTTGCCCATCATCAAAGCTTCAGTCTGAGCAAAGAAATTTGCTAACAGTTTCTGATGATGATCTCCGATGGGGTTGTGGCTAATCGCTGGTGCCAGAAAATCACAGGGAATCAACTTGGTACCTTGGTGAATCAACTGGTAAAATGCATGCTGTCCGTTGGTACCAGGTTCTCCCCAAATGACTGGTCCAGTCTGGTAATTGACAGACTTGCCATTACGATCGACGTATTTACCATTGCTCTCCATATTACCCTGCTGGAAATAGGCTGCAAAACGATGCATGTACTGATCATAAGGAAGAATCGCTTCCGTTTCAGCCCTCCAAAAATTATTGTACCATACACCGATCAATGCCAGGATGATAGGCATATTGCGTTCAAATGGCTCATAACGGAAATGCTGATCCATTGCGTGTGCACCTTCCAGGATCGCACGGAAATGGTCAAAGCCCATCGTACAGGCAATCGAAAGACCCACTGCAGAACACATAGAATACCTACCACCAACCCAGTCCCAGAAGCCAAACATGTTTTCGGTATCAATTCCAAATTCAGCGACTCCTTCAGCATGGGTAGAAATAGCCACAAAGTGCTTTTTGATTTCCTCGGGTTCGTTAACATGTGTGAGGAACCATTCACGTGCTGTGTGGGCATTCGTCATGGTCTCCTGTGTGGTGAAGGTCTTGGAAGCAATCATGAAGAGCGTGGTCTCATGATTAACTTTCTTCAGGGTTTCGGAGATATGCGTTCCATCAACATTGGAGATATAGTGTACCTTAATATGTGGTTTCCAGTAAGGCTTCAAAGCCTCCGTAGCCATTACCGGTCCTAAATCAGATCCCCCGATCCCTATATTGACGATATCTGTAATAGCTTTCCCACTATGTCCTCTCCATTCTCCCTGTATTACCTGTTCACTAAAAGCCTCCATCTTATCCAGTACTGCTTTGACTTCGGGCATTACGTTTTTTCCATCTACATAGATAGGTTCCATCGACATGTTGCGAAGTGCGACATGCAATACTGCACGATCCTCCGTCTCATTGATCTTATCCCCAATAAACATCTTATCAATCGCGTCCCTCAGATCAACCTCTATGGCCAGACCCATCAGGTAGTTGAGGGTGTCCTGTGTGATGATGTTTTTGGAATAATCCAGTAGGATATCTTCGAATCTGAGTGAAAATTTTTGGAAACGATCAGGATCTTGTGCAAACAGATCTCTCATGTGGAGTACTTCTATATCTTCAAAATGCTGAACAAGTGAATTCCATGCGTAAGTAGTGGTGGGGTTGATGCGGTTGAGCATGAGTATAATAGTTTTGTGTTATACACAAAGTTTGTAAAATTTACCTAAGAATAACAAGGGATGTTGATGACGTTTATGTTAAGTAATTCAGGGAGATAAGGAAGCAATTTTTAAATTGAAACGTTCAGATCTAAATGATGAATTTTTGGATAAGCTAAAGACATTTTTGTGGAAGGTGCTGTTAAGATTAATGTTCATATCTTCAATGAAAATCTATCATTCATTTGAGAGATTTTAGAACATGTTTGGATCACTTTGGCTCCAATCTTGCCAAAATGATAGAAATAAACATGTTCTAAGAGATCTAGAGAAAGTGATATTTTCATTTACGATGAAAAAGATTTTTTTGGAAAGCGACAATTCATTCTTGTCAGAATAGAATAGGGAGCTTAATGATACAGAAGCCGAAGTCAACAAGCCGTAACACTTCTTTTTTTGAATTTCAGTATTTTTCCCTAGTTCAACAACAATTTTAAGGTTAATTTTAGTTCATCCAACGTTTACCCTGCATGTCTTATTTTTGCCAGTTGTATGATCTTTGTATGATCTTATGTTTAGCAATCTTTGCATCTTGCAGCCATATACCTGAAGATGACAAAGAGCAGGCACAAGCTCACTTAATCCGCAAGTCAACCCATAACGCCCATCTCCGATCACTGGATTTGATGGATTTACCGCTGGATGTTCCTTTGGATACAGTAGAGATTACCGTGAAGTACGATCATGTTTTGAAACGGGAAATGCGTTACCGGGCTATTCTATTCAAACCCATACTGAATTACATGATCAGGCAAAATGAGATGGATACTACGCATACAGATGTGATATTCATCTGTAAAGATGGTTATGCACCCGTAAATTCGGTAGTTGATATATTTGAGCATGAAAGCGGATATCTGGCATTTAAGGACCTGGCTCAAGAAGAGCCACAGGATTGGCCTGCAGATATCGCTGCTACGTATGCACCCTTTTACCTGGTATGGGATAGTATCCCCTACGGAGACCACAGGATGGCATGGCCCTATGGCTTGACTTCGATCCAGTTGGTCGATACGGATTCGCTTAAGCAAAAGCTATTTCCCGTCTATCACCCTCAACTGGCGGTAGGCTATGAGCTCTACCAGCATAATTGTGGTAAATGTCATTCGATCAACAAAGTAGGCGGCCAGTTTGGCCCTGAGTTCAACCTCCCTCGCAACATTACGGAGTATTGGGATCGAAAAGACATCATCGCTTATGCCAAAGATCCATCATCTTTCCGGTACAATGGTAAAATGCCAGCTATCAAACATCTGAAAGATGAGGAGTTTGAACACATTCTGGATTATCTGGAATACATTTCGAAATACAAAATAGAATAAACATGAGTATCAGGTTATCCCAGGTCATTTTGGTGGCTTTATTGGGAATATATGGAATCATGATTTGTCTCAACAACATCCTCGCTCCCAGGGCTAATTTTATTTTTGTTGAAAAAATTATGGGGATGGAGGACGTTTTCCCTCACAATCCGCAGGCCTGGAGAGGGGTTTCTCATCCTGCTATACAGTGGGGGGGATTTTGCCTCATCGCTATTGCGGAACTGTTGACAGGACTTTTTTGCCTGACAGGCAGTTACCAGATGTTTCGAAGCCGCTATTTGTCAGAGGATCTATATGATCGGGCGAAAAAATGGGCAAGATTGGGGATTACCCTGGGAATTTTATTGTGGTTTGGGGGCTTTGTGATCGTAGGGGGGGAATGGTTTCTCTCCTGGCAATCAGAGAATTTCGACGGGGTGGAATTGGGGATGCGGAATGGGACCTTTTATTTGGGAGTTTTGATTGTTGTATCGGTCAGAACCCTGGGCTAGATAGTAACCTGCGGCCGAGAGTTGCTGTCCATGATACTTTGGTCTCATAGCCATTGAAGCTTCTGGATGCTGACCAATTGTCTTCTCCCATTATTTTACTTGACCTTTTAATCCTATTTACGCTGCCAATTCTTTTGCATGGGTAAAATACTTCAAGGCCTCGCAGAGCTCCCCTTGATCGGAGTAGATCAGCCCGATATTGCCCGGGATAGAGCTAATACAATCCTGATCTTCAATCTGATAAGCCAGATTTAGGCTGCTTTGGTACAGGCTAAGAGCTTCAGATAGCCTGGAAATGTCATAGGATTTACTTGCAGTTTCAAAATACTTTCTCATAAGAACTTCGGGCTTCGAGTCTTCCTGGCTGAGATAGGCTTCTAATTCTTCTTTTACAGTATTGTATGCTTGCTCTTCATCTGATAAAAGGGGATTGGGTTGTAGTCCCTGCTCTGTGATTTGTAGCTGATCGGTAAAATATAGCTGTACCCGGGAAATGGCTGTAAAATCATAGGCAACAGTATAAATGTGCAGGAATAACGATTACTTTTTTGCATTTCCAAATGGAGTACGTGAAATTTTTGTTCCAGCATTTCGTCAGGCAGAAAGTATAAGGCAGTGGTTTTACCTGTTCCTGATTGACCTGCAACAAAAAGGGTCTGAGAAGAGATATTATCCTAAATCAATTTATCTCTGAGCGTTTCCAGAATGTCGGGAAAAATATCTACGTAAAATGCTCTATCTTCCTTTCTGATAGGAGTTTCAGGGGAGATAATATCAGCAAATTCGTAAATATTTTTTGCGGGAATTAATGTCATATTTCATGTGTATTTGAGTAAAAATACGATAGATTTGTCTTAGTAGACAGCTAGGTTTAACACGATTCAGTTATACGCTTACTATGGAAGCCGAAGAACTCTTACAAGAAATACATCAGGAACTCATGCATGAGGTCGATCGCAGGTTGTTTGAGGAAAATTTTCCGCGCCTGCGCCAGTGTCTGGGCGAGCTCACCAAGACCGATGTCTGGCATCGGCCCAATGCCAACAGCAATAGTGTGGGTAATCTTACCTTGCATCTGATCGGTAACTGCCGTCAGTGGATACTCAGTGGCCTGGGAGGCCAGAAGGATAAACGCAACCGCCAGCGGGAATTTGATGAGCAAGGACCTTTCTCCACGGAAGAATTACTCGAGCAAATTGATCGGCTGGAAGGAGAACTCAAAGAAGTACTCCAAATGATAATTCCCGAAGACTTGGTCGAAAAGCGCCCGGTTCAGGCATTCGAAGAAAGTGGGATCAGCATCTTGGTGCATGTCGTGGAGCATTTTTCCTATCACGTAGGACAAATCACCTACTATGTGAAGGCCCGAAAAAATATCGATACAGCTTATTATGAAGATCTGGACCTGGGGAAGAAGGCCCAATAGCCGAAACCTCCTTGTTTTAGCAATTCATCAATATTTAATTCAATCTGCTCAAGTAATTCGACAGACTGATCCCAGTTTTGTGTTAGCCTGGGTTGCTTAGGGGTAGCAGTCATGATCATTCTACTTTGAGAGAATATCCGATGGGATTACGTCAATTCTTTCCTTCAATGCTGCTTTTCATGTGATTACTTTTCCCATAACTACACTATACCCAATGCGCAAGTTATAACTTACCGGTTCATTCTCCCAGACAGTATTCCTTCACCTTTTCTATAACAAAATCCTGTTGTTCATCTGTCAGGGTCGGGTACATGGGAATACTCAAACAGTGATTATAGTATTTACTAGCTCGTGGGTAGTCTTCTTGCTTATAACCCATCTGCTGATAATAGGGCAACCAGGGAACAGGGATATAATGTACCTGCGCGTAAATGTCATGCTTTCGCAAGTAGTCATATAAACCCTTGCGATCGTCAATCTGGATAATATATAGGTGATAAGCATGGCCCCTATCTTCAGGTGGGTTGATCGTACGAATGGAAGTACCCTGAAAAGCTTCATCGTACTTTTGGGCAATTGCCCTTCTTCGCTCCATATTTTCTGCTACGCGATCCAGTTGTGAGATCCCCAATGCACATTGGATATCGGTAATGCGATAATTATAGCCCAACTCATGCATTTCGTAGTACCAGCCTCCATGATTTTCCTCGAGTAAGGACGGATCTTTAGTAATGCCATGCGTGCGAAGTCTGAGTAGTTTTTGGTACAGATCCTCCCGGTTGGTTGTGATCATGCCGCCTTCTCCTGCTGCAATGTGCTTGACAGGGTGAAAGGAAAAAATAGCCAGGTCAGCGTATTGTCCGTTCCCGCAGCGCTGTCTTAAACCCTTTTCATCCGTAAAAAATCCACCCGGAGCATGACAACTGTCTTCAATGATCCACATGCCGTGTTTATCTGCCAGTTTGCGAAACTGGTCCATTCTTGCTGGATACCCAGCAAAATCCACCACGATCATTCCCTGATAGAAATCAGATGGTGCATCTTCGATCATTTCCCGTGCGATATCAATATCCATCAACAAGGTATCTGGATCGATATCTGCAAATTCTATCGTCCCGCCTGCGTATGTTACACAATTTGCTGATGCAACAAAGGTAAGGGGGGAGGTTATCGCAAAGCTACGTTCATCTACCTCCAGGGCAAGTGCACAAAGATGCAGTGCAGCCGTACCACTCGATACTGCAACAGCATATTGGGAACCAACATAGTCAGCGAATTTTTCCTCAAAAGCCTGGATGCGGGGCCCCTGGGTAAGGTAGTCGGATTTCAGTACCTCTGTAACGGCTTCTATATCTGCCTGAGTAATGTGTTGACGGCCATAAGGAATCATAGGAAAATGGATCATAGAGAATAGACTACAGACCACAAAATATGACTTGTAAAAATGGATCTTGCAACTACTTTGGTCTGTAAGTAGTAGCACGAAGTCTACAAAGTAATTATCTTTATATACCTACAAAGTAAGCGTAATTTTGGGCTTTTGTCCTATGCTCACTATGAAAAAACTTATTATGCTTATAATTTTGCAAGCATGAATATTTTGATAACAATATGTGCCCGGGGGGGATCCAAGGGCGTTCCCAATAAAAACATCCTGGAAATAGATGGTAACCCGCTAATTGCATATACGATCAGGGCTGCATTACGCTTTGCCCGGAAATATCAAGCAGTGGTTATGCTTTCAACTGAGTCCGAAAACATTCGTCAAACTGCAGCTCAATTTGGTTTGCACAGTGAGTATCGAAGGCCAGATACCCTGGCTGGGGACCGAATCGGCAAAGTAGCTGTTATACGGGATGTGTGGCAATGGGCTGAACAGCATCATGAAAAACAATATGACTACGTGCTGGATCTAGATGTTACATCTCCCATCAGAACCCAACAGGATCTCGAGGAGGCCCTGGCAAAAATGGAGCGTTTACCAAAAGCAAGGGTATTGTATTCTGTGAGTCCTGCGAGGAGGAATCCCTATTTCAATATGGTAGAGGATTCTGAAAAAGAAATGGTAAAACTTGCTAAACGACCTGACACCCCCTTTCTATCCCGGCAAGTAGCTCCCCGTGTGTATGATATCAATGGTTCTTTCTATATCTATCGAAGACTGTTTTTCGAAGAGGGTCATGAGAGCGTAACACTGGACAACCAGTCTACGGTATATGAAATGCCTCATTTGTGTTTTGATATTGACGAACCCCTGGATTACCATTTTATGAAATTTTTGATCGAAGTGGGGCATATCGAACTTGAAGCGTAGTCTTCTCATTTAGTATTCATCCCTTCAGTCAAATCTACATCAAATACTTGCGCCCTGCCAAATCTTCGATAAAGGGAAATTTATGGATTATCTCACCTATTTAATCGGTGAAAGCTAAAATTATATGCTCTGAAGGCGGTGTATTAGACGAAATTAGCTAAATTAAATGTATGACTCATAAATTAAGCATTCCGTATGAAAAACAATCAATACCGCTATTTTCCAGCATTAATAAGTAGCTTCCTTATTTCACTTTGTATTTCAGTTGCTTCATTTGCCCAGCCGAGTCAGGAACTGATCGAAGTACAGGTAACGCCAACCCAATTGGACTGGACTTATGATCTGGGAGAACAGGCTGATTTTGAGGTCAGTATATTGAAAAATGGACAACTATTGCCCGGTATGGAGGTCAACTATCAGATTGGACTCGAACAGATGTCTCCGCAGAGGAAGGGAAAGATAAATCTGGAAACGGGAGATACTACCCTGGAAGGGATGGTATTGGATGAACCAGGATTTGTGCGTTGTGAAGTGACAGTAGATTATGAAGGGAAAACTTACAGAGGTTGGGGAACAGCTGGTTTTGTTCCTGAAGGGATTAAGCCTTCGGTGGATATGCCAGAGGACTTTGATGCATTCTGGAATGAAGCCAAGGCAGAACTGGCTCAGCTACCCATTGATGCTGAATTAACCCTGGTTCCAGAGCAGTGTACTCCAGATATTAATGTGTATCACGTAAGCCTGCAAAATATCAGGATGCCTCAGGCTTGGCGTGGAACCAGTCGCTTTTATGGAATGTTATCAGTACCTAATAAATCTGGGAAATTTCCTGCCATTCTGGCTGTGCCTGGTGCCGGAATCAGACCCTATTTCCGTGATGACCGCGCAGCACAGGATGTAATAGTCTTCACGGTTGGGATTCATGGAATCCCGGTGAACCTGGACCCCGAATTGTATCAATCCCTTGCCAAAGGTGCCCTTTCCGGCTATCCTACCATCAATCTGGATGACAAAGATGCATATTATTACAAACGTGTGTATATGGGATGTGTCAGAGCAATTGATTTTATCTTCAGCTTACCGGAGTTTGATGGAAAAAATCTGGCTGTCACTGGGGGAAGTCAGGGGGGTGCTCTATCAATTATCACAGCAGGATTGGACAATAGAGTGAAATACTTGGCTGCTTTTTACCCAGCGCTGTGCGATATGACAGGTTATCTTGACAATCGTGCTGGAGGATGGCCACACATGTTCAGGAATTATGATGAAGATGCACATCTCAGGTGGAAGGAAAATATCCCTTACTATGATGTCGTCAACTTTGCCCGCAAACTCACTATGCCCGGATGGTACTCCTGGGGATATAATGATAATGTGTGTCCACCTACATCTATGTATGCTGCCTACAATGTAATTGAATCTCCTAAGGAGCTTCATACATTCCTGGAAACGGCCCATTGGACCTATCCTGAGCAGCGTGAAGCTGCGGATCAATGGTTAATGCACAAGCTGAAAAAGTAAAATTGCCAGGGTTGAGTGCCTGTTCCCGGAAATAAATATCATGATATATAAATCGGGAATTTTTAATATATTAAATAAATATCAGTAAGGCTCCTAAAACATGAAAACAGGACTTATTTCATTCAAAAAATTAAATTTACTAGTGTTATACTGTTAAAATTTGATTCTGACAAGCTCTATATACTTGGCAGCAAAAACTTATTACTACTCATATTACCAAATTTTTTACCTATGATCAAGAAACTTTACTTAACGTTAAGTATCTTACTGTGCATGACGGTCAGTTTAATGGCCCAGGACATCACCATCAGTCTAGATGCTCAGGAGATCATCGCCATGACCCCGCTGTGGGAGGGCGAACGATTTGAAGATGGTCGACCCAAAACCAGCAATAATTTGTTGGAACGATTGAAAAATATTTCCCTCGAGGAAGCATGGGGCACTTTGCGCAATGCAGGCTATCACAATCAATACGAAGGGGAATGGATGGTACTACACCCTGATCAGGTCATGGTAGGCAGGGCTGTAACTGCACAATATATGCCTACAAGGCCTGATCTAAATGATATGATCAAGAAAAAAGGGGAGGAAGAAGGACGTATAGGGGGGACCAATTCCTGGCCTATCGATGTATTAAAACCCGGAGATATTTATGTGGCAGATGGTTTTGGAAAAATTATTGACGGTACACTTATTGGAGATAATCTCGGAAACTCTATCTATGCCAATTCGAAAAATGGGGTTATCTTTTATGGCTCTGTACGTGATATCGAAGGCCTGGAAGAAATAGGGGGCTTTAATGCCTGGATCAAGGGTTATGATCCTTCTTTTATCCAACACATGATGATGACTGGGATCAATAAACCCATACGTATTGGGCGTACAACTGTACTGCCTGGAGATGTGATTCTCGCTAAGAAAGGTGGCGTAATCTTTATTCCTCCTCATCTGTTGGAAAAGTTGGTGATCAACGCTGAATTTATTGCTTTACGCGATGCATTCGGCCATCAAAAGCTAAAAGAACGCAAGTATACGCCAGGACAGATTGATGGAAAATGGTCTGATGAAATCAAGGAAGACTTCCTTAGCTGGCTGGATGAGAATCCTGATATGCTGCCCATGACACGTGAAGAACTCGATGCTTACATGAAAGAACGAAATTGGTAATTACTCAGCCACGGATATATTCTCTATGCATTTTTTAGTAGTAATATATTTAACACTACATGTTTTATGACTACTCCATCTCATCGTTTGCTTGAGAAACTTGGGTTGTCCCCAACTACTCGCAAAAAACAAACTTCCGGCTTCGGAAGAAGAGATTTTGTTAAAAATGCCTGTATAGGTGGTTTATCTATCGGTGCATTTATGAATCGTCCCGTAACAGAGACACTGGAATACACTACACAGAATGTTAACCGGGCATCTTCTCCCAGCGATTTGAAAATCACCGATATGCGATATGCAGTTGTTATGCAGGGACGAGGCAGATGTCCTGTAATACGTATTGACACTAATCAGGGAATTTATGGTTTGGGAGAAGTAAGAGACGGCGCGACCTGGCGTTATGCACTTATTCTCAAAAGCAGGATTATGGGCTTGAATCCCTGCAATGTAGAGATGATTTTCAAGCGTATTAAGCAATTTGGACACCACGGCCGTCAGGCTGGTGGAGTCTGTGCCGTGGAAATGGCCTTATGGGATCTGGCGGGGAAGGCTTATGATGTACCCGCCTATCAGTTGCTGGGAGGTAAATACCGCTCAAAGGTTCGCCTCTACATTGCGCAGCAGCTACTCAAAACTTCGTAGCATTGGAGCATCACGCTGTAGACCTCGATTATTGGGAGGATCTCGTCGCGGGTATTGATAAACCCATTGTAGAAGATGGTTTTGCTACAGTAACAGATACCCCAGGATTAGGAATAGAATTGAATGAAGATGTCGTTAAACAATATCTTGACCCCGAAGACGATAGTTATTTCAGACCTACACCTGAATGGAATGAAATACGCTCTTGGGATAGACTTTGGAGTTAATATTTGGCTATTTTTAGCAATGATAGACGGCCCGTACATGTTGTCACGGGCCTTAGTTATTTAATTTTTAAGAAAATGATGCAGTACATATGAAATACATTCTATTAATTATATTTTTGGGACTGAGTCAGATACTTCCGTTAATAGCTCAGGATGGAGAATTGCCAAATATTATCATTTTCCTGGCAGACGACCTCGGTTATGAGGAGCTTGGATGTCAGGGCAATACAGATATACCCACACCCAATATCGACCAAATCGCGCAAGATGGTATCCGCTTTACCAATGGATATGTTTGTAATTCGTACTGTAGTCCCTCAAGGGCTGGTTTGCTGACAGGACGCTATCCAAACCGCTTTGGATATGAATCCAATATCGTAGGCCATCAAAATGAAGATCCCAATCTGGGACTTCCCATGGAAGAGACTACACTGGCTGAGTATTTACTGGAAGCGGGTTATGTATCAGCGATTATCGGAAAATGGCACCAGGGTGGGACTGCCAAAGTGAAAATCTGATTGAAAAGCATTCGGAACAAGCAGCGGAAATGTGGCAGTTCTGGCAGAAATTCGAAAATGAGATAGCTTTGAAAAATCGCTCTCAGTAATTTTAGGGCTATTTCTCATCCGGTCAGTTCTATTATTGCCTTCAATATTTATTCATTATTCAGATCATTTTAATAATTTATAT
>CAYXVE010000057.1:0-8285 GCA_964468435.1 uncultured Bacteroidia bacterium
CCATGGCCTGTCCTACAGCGCCATGGCCTGTCCCACAGCGCCACGGCCTGTCCCACAGCGCCACGGCCTGTCCTACAGCGCCACGGCCTGTCCCCCACAACCGCGGATGAACACAGTTACATTCCCACCTTAATGGCACTCGTTTGCAACGGGAGCCATCTGATCATCCAATCCTACCTGTGGATGATCCTCACGGCACATGCCCTGTAAGCATTGAGAAATGTGTAAACCTCCAACCATCCTGCCCCCCATTCGGCAGGATACCCATGTTACATTTGTGATAAAATATTATTATTTTCATCAAAAAGAATGACATGCGCTACTACTACCTATTAATAGGCTTTTGGGGATTGATCTCCTGCCAGCCTGATACCACAACTCTCGCATTGGAAAAACCCAATGTATTGTTCATTGCCATTGATGACCTGAATGATTGGGTGGAGCCTTTGAAGGGACATCCTCAGGTACAAACGCCCAATATGACTCGGCTGGCCAATATGGGCACTACCTTACTGAATGCACATTGCCAGTCTCCACTGTGCAATCCCTCACGGACGAGCCTCATGACCGGACTCCGGCCCTCGACCACTGGAGTGTACTCACTGAGTCCCTGGTTCCGGCAGATCGAGGAGTATCAGGATCTGGTGTCGATGCCGCAATATTTTTCCCAACATGGATATACCACATACACAACCGGGAAAATATACCACGGAGGCTATGGTCGCAAGGATGATGATACGGAATGGGATGTGATAGGTCCGGGCGCGAGTGTCGGGGCAAGGCCTGAAGCCAAACAAGTCAATACCCCTGCCGAACATCCACTGGTCGATTGGGGGCTCTTTCCCCATGCAGATGAAGACAAAGGCGACTGGAAAGTGGCAGAATGGGCGATCGATCAGCTCAATCAGCAACCCGATACGCCTTTTTTTATGTCAGTGGGATTCTTTTTACCCCATGTGCCCTGTTATGCGACAAAGAAATGGTTTAACCTGTATCCTGAGGGAGAAACAGCACTTCCCCCCTTCCGTATGGATGATCGAGACGATACCCCGCGATATTCATGGTATCTGCACTGGAAATTGCCGGAACCTAGACTGAAATTTCTCCAGGAAGCCAATGAGCATGAAAACCTGGTCAGATCCTATCTGGCGAGTATCAGTTTTGTCGATCATCTGGTGGGAAAATTGCTGGATGCGTTGGAGGAAAATGGGTATGGAGAAAATACAGTGATCGTCCTGTGGTCGGATCACGGCTTTCATCTGGGGGAAAAGCTGATTACGGGAAAAAATACCCTCTGGGATCGCTCCACGCGGGTGCCCATGATCTTTGCCGGGCCGGGGATCAGTCAGGGTGCGACCACTCAAAGGCCCGCTGAACTGCTGGATCTGTATCCTACCCTGCTGGATCTGTGTGGCTTGCCTGCCCGCGAAAATCTGGAAGGGCATAGCCTGCTGCCCCAGCTTCAGGACCCCGAAGCTCCTCGGGAACACCCCGCCATTACGACGCATGGTCCGGGAAATCATGGGTTAAGGACGGAAAAATGGAGATACATACGCTATGCAGATGGCTCTGAGGAACTTTACGACATGGAAAATGATCCTAATGAGTTTGAAAACCTGGCTGATGATGCCAATTATGCGCAAATCAAACAGCAACTTGCTCAATGGTTGCCAAAAACGAGTGCCGAGCCTGCTGAAGGAGGTAAAGCAAGGTTAATTGAAATGAAAGCGGACGGGACGGTGTACTGGGAGTTGGAGCCCATCGGAGAACATGAGGCAATTCCTGAAATGTAATTGGAGAACATCGTTTAGCCAGACAGACATTACAAAACAGGCAGCAGTCGGGCGAGAGCGAACGATAAATGCTGGAATGCTTTTTAATAATTTTTTGACAAATTGTTTGGAAAACTATTTCGTATCATCTACTTTAGCAGTGCGAGATGGCAATCGCCATCGGCAACAAGAAAGTAGCAGGAGGAATCGACCAAATGCAAGGCTTGTTGTAATGTTTCACTTAAAGAAAGGAGGTAATCAAATGACTAGTCCCAGTTATTTCTTAGTTAGTTTCATCACCCTAAAGTTAACGCTGAAGAGTTGATGTTTGATAAGTGAATTGCCTCGTTAGCTTTAGGTGAGGCTGCCCCTGGCAGAATTGAAATTAAGTTAACAAGGAAATACAAGCCAGTACCGTAGCGGGTGCTGGCTTTTTTTTGGCCAATGGTTTCATGTTAGCTTATATGTTGTACCCTTCATGTATATATAAACACAGTTTAGGTATCAATCTTTTCAGTAGATACCATAATTATGCATGTAAACTACTCCGGTAAATATTTATTTTATAATTTGTGTTTTATTCATTTAACTACAAACTCATGAATAATATTAAACGATTTGGATTGATCATAGGCTGTTCATGCATCACGATGTTATCTACAGCTTGCTATCGTAGTGCTTCTGAGTCTGAGAATCAAGAAGAAGAACAGGTTTCAGTCGACATAACTACTGAAGGAGATGAAGATGTTACCATAGAGATCGATCCGAACAATCCAGGTGCTGCGTTCAACGATATGGCTAAACAACTGGAAAATGTAGCCAAACAGATGCAGGGCGAAGAGGGTGAAGCTGTAGAAGTAATCAATTTCAGAGAATTGAAAGAATTGCTTCCTAACAGGGTTGCTGGTATGAAAATGGATGACAGCAGTGGTGAGACTGCGGGTGCCATGGGATTCAAAATATCTACCGCAGAAGCCCAATACAAGGATAATGATAGAGAAATTGAAATTAGTATCGCTGATGTGGGAGGTGCTCCCATGGCATTGATGGGCATGGCAGCATGGACAAGCCTTGAGTATGAAAAAGATACGGATAAGGGATATGAACGTACAACCACCATCGAGGGACACAAGGCTTTTGAAAAATATTATGACAGCCAAAAAGAAGGAGAAATTGGCGTGCTGGTTTCCAAGCGTTTTATCGTCTCTGTTAAAGGTTATAATGTTAGTATGGATGACATTCAGGCAGCTTTGAAGCGGATTGATTTAGACGATTTGGAAAAGCTCGCAGGTAACTAATTAAATTCATTCTTGTTTTGAATTTTTGAACTTCCCATTCATCCACAATAATTTCTGGTTTACCCATATATAGTATCATTTCTCGTATTTATATTTATTTATAATTTTATCGATACATAAATTTGTTGCATAAGTAAGGGCTGATTTTCCTTAGTACGATCTGCTCCTATTTTATCTAACTGTATATTATTTTCCCAATGAAAATCATCAGGGGAAGTATCTACTTTAGATCAATTACTAGTACCTTAATTTGTGTATGCGATGAAGAGAACTTCTACTCTTTTTGGTGGTAGTGCCCTACGCTACTCCTTAAAACTCCGTTGGATTTTACCCATTATCATTATTCTTCTGGCCTTCACGCCATTGATGATAGCACCTCCTGGTATTACCAACGTTGCCCCCATGGGTAAGTATCTCAATGGCACGTTTTCTGAGAAAGTGCCAGGGGTAGCTGGTAGCTGGGAGGTGGAAAATGTGTTTCCCAATCTGACTTTTGTTGATCCGATCCAGTTTCTGGAGTTTCCGGGAAGAGACCAGTTTTTGATAGCCGGCAAGAAAGGTAAATTGTGGTTGGTAGATAACAATCCGGCTACAACTACCAAGCAGGTGCTACTCAACATTGAAAATCAGGTAGCTACAGCTGAAGATGCAGGGCTGCTTGGCGTAATTTTTCACCCTGAATTCGATCAGCCTGGCTCTCCCAGCCGCGGCTATATTTATGTTTTTTACCGCTACAAACCCAATCTCTTCTACTCGGGTAGAGAAGCCTATCTACGTCTATCCCGCTTTTACATGGCACCTGGTAGTAATGTCATTGACCCTGCTACCGAGTATGTCATGATTCAGCAGTACGACCGCCATGATTGGCATAATGGCGGAAGTATGTTTTTTGGTCCCCAGGGATTCCTTTACATAACGTCTGGAGATGAAGGAGGAGCCAATGATCAGTATAATACTACTCAGATGATCGACAAATATCTGATGGGAGGCATTCTTCGTATTGACGTTGACAAGGACCCCACCCGTAGCCATCCCATTCGTAGACAACCCCAAAATACGGCTCCTCCTCCTCCTGGATGGCCTAATAGCTTTTCTCAGGGATATTATATACCCAATGACAATCCCTGGCAAGACCCCAATGGAAGTATACTGGAGGAGTTTTATGCAATCGGTCTAAGGAGTCCTCACCGTATGAGTTATGATCCGCCTACTGGTGATATATGGGTGGGTGATGTAGGTCAGGGAAGCCGGGAGGAGGTTAGTGTGGTACGTATGGGCGACAATATGCAGTGGCCTTATAAGGAAGGTAGTATCAATGGACCCAAACCCAAACCCGTGAACCTGATCGGTAAAGATAAACCGCCCATACACGATTATGGCCGCGGAGTGGGTAACTGTGTCATTGGGGGATTCATGTATAGAGGCGATAAATTTCCCGAATTGGTGGGTAAATATATTTTTGGGGATCACGGTACTCGCAATGTCTGGACATTGACTCCCAACCCCCAAAATGGTACAGTAGCCAAAGATTTTATTATCAATATCCCGGCTGAGGGGGTCGGTGGAAAATCGGGGATCTCTGATTTTGAAACCGACTCTAAGGGGAATATCTATATACTTAAACTATATGGTACGAATCTAGATGGAGGAAAAATATACAGGCTGAAACGCAATAATACCTCTCCTGAACCTCCTCAATGGCTTTCTCAGACAGGTGCATTTACAAACCTGGAAACGCTTACACCTGCTCCAGGTATTATTCCATACTACGTTAATGCACCTTTGTGGACCGATGGTGCTGAAAAGCTGAGATGGATTGCACTTCCTAATGATGGGGACTTCGATTCACCCGACGAAAAGGTTTATTTTAGAGCCAACAGTGAATGGGATTTTCCCGAAGGTACTGTTACGATTAAGCATTTCGAATTACCAGTAGATCAGCAAAACCCCAACATTACCAGAAAGGTAGAGACTCGTTTTTTCGTACTGGGTAAAGATGGGGTTGC
This sequence comes from uncultured Bacteroidia bacterium, assembly GCA_964468435.1. Lineage (GTDB taxonomy): Bacteria > Bacteroidota > Bacteroidia > J057 > J057 > JBCCTX01. Next base: position 5,077 of record CAYXVE010000057.1, read on the forward strand.
ATATGGAGTTACTTACAAATGGAACGATGCAGGGACGGATGCGGAACTACTCAAGACCGGAGATGGTAAGTACTTTACTATGACCCGCCAGGATGGTTCTACCTATCAGCAGTTGTGGACATACCCTAGCAGGACTGAGTGTATGACCTGCCACAATGACAACGCAGGAGCCGTACTGGGAATAAAGACTCATCAGCAAAATGGAGACTTTACCTATCCCTCGACAGGAGCTACTGCCAACCAGTTAGAAACCTGGAATTACCTCAACATTTTCCATACGGATATAGGTGATCCTGATAACTATCTACAGGCCAAACATATCTCCGATCCCAATGAATCGCTTGAGATACGTGTTCGTTCCTATCTTGATGGTAACTGTGCGATGTGCCACCGCCCTGGCGGCGTACAAGGGGCCTTTGATGCCAGATTCACCACGCCCTTGAATGCACAAAATATCATTAATGCTAACAATATCAGTAATGCCTCAACTACGGGAGGTAAGATTGTACTGCCGGGCAACCATCAGCAATCTGAATTGTGGATCAGAGATAACAGCCTGAATAGCAATATGATGCCTCCATTAGGAAAGGGTATCGTAGACGAAGATTACATCAATGTACTCACCCAATGGATCGATGGACTCGACCAGAGTAGTAATAATTGTACGCAACTGGTCATGAGCAGCAATCAACTGAGCATTCATGATGTCAGTAGTGAAGAAATTCAATACAATAACCCCGCAAGCCATGCAATAGATGGAAATCCTGGGACATTCTGGCATACTGAATGGTCCACGGGAAGCCCGGGATATCCACACGAAATCCAGATTGATCTGGGCACCAATACGGAAGTAGTTGGTTTCAGGTATCTTCCACGACAAGATGCTTCGTTCAACGGTACAATTAATGACTTTGAGTTTTATGCTAGCCAGGATGGAGTCAACTGGGGCCTGCCTGTTACCAGTGGCTCTTTTGAAGCAACTAAAGCGCTGCAGGAAGTATTCTTTGCTTCTATAAATGCACGTTATATTAGGTTACGAGCCCTCAATGAGGTCAACGGAAATCGCTGGGCCTCCGCAGCAGAAATACAGATCGTAGAACGGGAGTGCACAGATTGTGATAACCCCGAGGTAACCTATCTCTCTGATCTGACACCTGTATCAGCTACCAATAGTTGGGGACCTGTGGAATTTGACAGCAGTGTAGGTGAAATACCTGCGGGAGATGGTAATATTATCACGATCAATGGAAATACCTATTCCAAAGGTATAGGCGTACATGCCAACTCGGAGATTATTTATGATCTGAATGGAAATTATACTTCATTTTTTACCGATATCGGAATAGATGATGAAACTTGCGATGCAGGTTCAGCAAGGTTTGAAGTATACACAGACGGAACCTTGGCTTATCGTAGTCCTGTATTGACACAAGCAGATCCAGCTACTAGTATTGAAATAGATATATCCGGTGTCAATCAGCTACGCCTTGTAGTAGACGGAACAGCAAATGGAATTGGCTGCGATCATGCTGACTGGGCCGCAGCAAGGCTTCAATCCTGTACCCCAACTGATAATGACCCGCCCATTGCAAACATATCGGTACAGCCTAAGAGCGGTATTGCACCGCTTGAGGTGGCATTCGATGGAACGGAGTCCTCTGATCCAGAAAATGGAGCTATATCTTATGCATGGGATTTCGGAAATGGATTTTCCTCTACCAACCCATCTCCTACTCATACCTATAATGTGCCAGGTAAATTTCTGGCTTCGCTGATTGTCAGTGATAACCAGGGGCTGAGAGACACAGCTCTCGTAACCATCGATGTATTTGTAGCACCGGATACTACCTCTCCCAATATACCTGAAAATCTGGTCGCATCAGAGGTTGAGCATGATCAGGTAATACTTTCCTGGGATCAGGCGGTAGATGATAGTACAGGTATTGCTGGCTATTTTATCTATCAGGATGGATTTATTGATCCGATTGATACAGTATTTGGGACTTCAGTTGTTGTTGGAGGCCTGAATCCGGAAACTACTTACTACTTTGCAGTAAGTTCGGTCGACTCCGCTGGTAATATCTCGGATCAGACTACTGCGTTAAGAGTAGAGACCCTAATGGAACCCTGTCTGGTTCCACTAGTAGTTTCCGTAAATACTGTGGACATAGACACATGCGGTAATATTGGCAAGGCGACTTTTGATATTTCTGGAGGTGAAGGTAATCCAGAGCTTGTAGTATTTAGACAAAATGATAGCCTAAACGTAACGGACCAACTTGATCAGCTTCTGGCAGGGGTATACCAGTATCGTATCGTAGATGGGTTGTGTGCAGATAGTGGTACATTTATTATAACAGCGGAGCCAATTGCGCAAACAAACATAAGTGCAACAATTTGTGAAGGTGAATCTTATCAGTTTTTGGACAATTTTCTTACACTTGCAGGCACGTACACGGATACCTTAGTCGGCGCTAATGGTTGTGATTCACTAATCTCCCTTACACTTGAAGTTGATACGACTGTAAAGGAAAACATTACGGTATCTATCAATGAAGGTGAAACCTATGATTTTGCTGGACAGACCTTGACGGAAGTTGGAGTGTATACTGAAACCTTTGTCGCTGCTAATGGCTGCGACTCGGTCGTTACCCTCCTGCTAACCATCAGTAGCGATGAATTTTCCAATATCAATGTGTCTATATGTGAGGGAGAAACATACCAGTTTGGTGATCAGGTTATTACCGAGCCTGGAACTTATGTGGATACACTCATCAATGTATCGGGTAATGATTCTATTGTAACCCTTAATCTGGGAGTAGAACCCCTACCACAAATCTCTCTTGTAAATACGGCTGTATGTACAGAAGATCAGCAGAGCTATTCTATCACGGTTCAGGCGAGTGGGGGAGATCAGGTTACAACAACCGTTGGGAATATTTCTGAAAATCAGGATGGAACTTACACGATTACTAGTATCCCATCAGGTTACGCTGTAAGTGTGAACATACGAAATACCCTTACCGGTTGTGAAAATACCTTATCTTTAAATGGTCCGAATTGTAGTTGTGGTAGCTCTGAGACAGTCTATCTCTCTGACATGCAGGAGGTATCTGTACAGAATGGATACGGCGACCTAATCAAGGACAATTCAAATGGCAATGATGGACCGATCACCATTGGTGGAGTTGTCTATGAAAAAGGATTAG
>CAYXVE010000057.1:8385-29366 GCA_964468435.1 uncultured Bacteroidia bacterium
TAGCGAATAATTCAGGAGACTATGACTGGTGCGACCATGCCAACTGGGCGGATGCCAGGTTGGTAAAAGCCTGTACAGAGCCTAATCTACAGCCTGAAGCCTCATTAGCCCTGGTTTCCACCAATGGGTACCAGGTCGATGTGGATGGAAGTGCCTCCAGTGATGCCGATGGTTCGATCGTGAGTTACGAATGGGACTTCGGAGATGGCAACACTGCTAATGGAGCTACAGCAACTCACACCTATGCAGGTGCGGGAACTTACACCATCACCCTAACCGTAACGGACAACCGTGGAGATAAGGATACAGAGACGCTACAGGTTACACTCGATCCTATCCCTGATGATGAGGCACCTACTGTGCCTGCCAACCTGCGCACCGTAAGCGTAACCGATCAGACCGCAAGCATCACCTGGGATGCTTCGACCGATAACATCGGGGTAACGGGATACAATGTATACCTGGACGGAGCGCTGTACCAGACGGTCGCCACTCCTGGATTAGATGTGGAAGGATTGACTCCAGGTACAAGCTATACTATTGTAGTGGAGGCAATCGACGCAGCTGGAAATATCTCGGGTTTCTCCAATCCATTAGATCTTACTACCTCCAACTGTAGCTCTGAGACAGTTTACCTCTCCGACATGCAGGAGGTATCTGTACAGAATGGATACGGCGACCTGATCAAGGACAATTCTAATGGCAATGATGGACCGATCACCATTGGTGGAGTTGTCTATGAAAAAGGATTAGGCGCGCATGTATATTCAGAGATCGTCTATGACCTCAATGGCGCGTACGATACCTTTCTTTCAGATATTGGCGCGGATGATGGTACCTGTGATGTAGCTTCTGTAGTCTTTGAAGTCTATACCGATGGAGTTCTGGCTTACCGGAGTCCGGTACTGGAGCAGGCTGATGCTGCCCTAAGCATCGAAGTCGATGTTCAGGGCGTAGATGAGCTGATGCTGGTAGCGAATAATTCAGGAGACTATGACTGGTGCGACCATGCCAACTGGGCGGATGCTCGCGTAACAACATCCTGTGAGCAGATTATCCCTCAATCAATTGCTGAGATGCCAGTTACTCAGTCTTTAGCTTCACCTTCAGATAATCAGGCACTTCAGCCTGTAGGCGTAACAGGGATGGGATTCAACTCAGATGAACTGGTAATTCGTCAGTATCCCAATCCTTTCTCAGATAAGTTTACACTGGAATGGAATCTTGATACTCAGGAGAAACTTAAAATCACCATAGTAGACAAGATGGGTAAAGTTGTTTACCATCGCGCTGGAATTAATGGTGTAAATACCTTTGAAGTTGATGGAAGTAGGTGGGCGACAGGTACATATATTGTGAAAGTGGAAAGCACTGAGCGTTCAGAGTTATTGAGAATCGTTAAAAAACACTAATCGATTCAACCTTGAAGGATAAAATTATGTAGTTCAATTAAGACATGAGTCATCCCGTATTTGGGGATGACTCATATTCATATTTGATGGTACGTAAAGTCAAAAATAATGCTTACCCTTCCACTAACTCCATCTCAGCTTCCTTGGATGCGAGCCAACGCTCTGCATCCAGCGCTGCCATACATCCTGTTCCAGCAGCAGTAACTGCCTGTCGATATACTCTATCAGAAGCATCACCACTCACAAATACACCCTCAATATCCGTGTAAGTCGTACCGGGCTGCTTCAGAATGATATATCCCGCGTCGTCCATAGGAAGTTGACCTTTGAAAATATCCGTATTTGGTTGGTGGCCGATGGCTACAAAAAAAGCAGAAGCTTCAATTTCCCATTTCTCGTCAGTCTGATTGTTCAAAACATGCACCCTTTCAACTTTGCCATCACCACTGATATCGTATGCTTCAGTATTCCAGTGAACAGTAATATTGGCATTTTTCATGACGCGGTCCTGCATGATCTTGGATGCACGCAATTCATCCCTTCGGACAAGCATATGGACTTCCGGGCAGAGCTTTGCAAGATACAAGGCTTCCTCTGCAGCAGTATCACCACCTCCAACAATCACTACATTTTTTCCTTTAAAGAAAAAACCATCGCAAACCGCGCAAGCACTCACGCCTTTGTTGGCATATTTTTGCTCGCCTTCTAATCCCAGCCACTTAGCAGAAGCACCCGTTGAAATGATAACTGCATCTGCAGTATACAAGGTTCCATCATCAGTCCAAAGTTTTTTAGGGTTGGCCTCCAAATCTACCTGAGTGATCATCTGATATTTGATGCGTGTGCCAAAGCGTTCTGCCTGCTTGCGGAAATCCTCCATCATCTGTGGTCCCATAATCCCGTCTGGATAGCCAGGATAGTTTTCAACATCTGTAGTGATCATCAACTGGCCTCCAGGCTGCAATCCACTAATCATCAAGGGACTTAGGTCGGCCCTCGCTGCATAAACCGCAGCGGTATATCCTGCTGGACCTGATCCGATGATGATCAGGTGTTCATGATTATCGCTTCCGTTATGTGTACTCATATATGATATAGATTTTATGTATTAGCAACTATATTAACTGCATTTCACAAGCAAAGGTTACATATTATACAAAGGTAATCTTTGTACTGATAATCATGTACTAAAGTTACGAAACTTAAAGCTTTGAGACTTGCTAACAAAGCGCAAATATTCCTTTTGTAGATTTAAAGAGTTCTAAGTTACAGGCCGAATGAATAATTGGGAATGGCAAATAAGTATCATATCGCTCAACTCAACATAGGTAAATTACTCCATCCCATGGAGCATCCTGCTATAGCAGGCTTTAAAGATAACTTGGAACAAATCAATCGTTTGGCGGAAAGAAGTCAGGGATTTATTTGGCGGTTGAAAGATGATTCTGGTAATGCTACTCACATTCAGGTTTTCCACGATCCCCTTATCATAGTAAACATGTCCGTTTGGGAAAGTGTGGAAACCCTTCAATCTTTTGTATATCTCACCGAACACAAAAAATTTATCCAAAAACGCCACTTGTGGTTTGAGAAACTTTCTACACCCTATATGGCGATATGGTGGATTTCCGAAGGACATATTCCTTCACTTGAAGAAGCTCTGGACAGACTTAATCACCTGATTAAGGAAGGTGAAAGTGAATATGCCTTTACTTTTCGGAATATTTATTTTCCCGTAAAATAATTGTGAGGAAGTCTCAACAGTCGACTTCCTCACAATAAAATATACTGTGCAGGTTAGTTCCACAATATCTTCTCGACTACTTTTCCTTGCTTAAAAGACATTTCCAGTAGATAAACGCCTTTAAGGATATCATTTCTCTCAATTTGGAATTGTTTTTTCTGAATATGCTTATGGAAATATACAGTTTTTCCCTGTAGGTCATAAAGTCGGATACTTTCAAAAGGAGCGTCAGCCTTGATGTAGAGAACATTGGATACCGGATTGGGGTATACTTGTATACTGAGTTGCCTAGCAAGAGTCTCCCCGAGAGATGTCGTGATGGATGTCCCTTCAATCCCCATGGCAAGTACCAGCCTAGGTGCGAGGTAGGACACAATCGTATCTATATAAGTTTTGGCTAGTTCAGGATCATTGGGGTTTCCATTGGTATAATTGCATACCTTCACATTCGCTGGTTCATTTGTAGCATATGGAGTAAAATTCCATAGGGTTTTAAACAGGTTTTCATCAAACCAGTTCCAGGGATCTCCATTGGGAATAAAACTGACAGAGTCGGCACCTGCAGTAGGATCGCAAAGCTTGCGGCCAAATCTGCGAGGTGTGTTCAACACCAGCATTCCTGGAAGTCCCCCGGATCTCTCCATGGCAATTTGAGTAATGGGATCATTAAGGTTGGCGTTTTTGAAAACATCATTGTTGCCAAGCTCTACTGATCTTGCTACGACAGTGTCTGTGTAAGCAGCATCTGCCAGTATAATGATATCTCCAATCGTCTCATCTCGGATACCTCGATCATCAAAAGTGGTGATGTTTTGTATCCCTACTATAGGAATATCCCCGGGCTGGATCCAACTAAATTCCGCCAACCCCCCCACCAGGGCAAAGGCCATATTGATGTCGGAACTGTAGCCAAGATGATTGGGAATGTTGTATCTTGCAGGTTTAATCCCGTATACATCGCCCAGTATTAATGAATCAACAAAAGGCTTGGCAGGTGTCTGGGAAAAATCCAGGAATTTGGGTATAAAAGCCTGTTCCAGAGAATCCAAAAAAGCTACATTCATCACAGAGTAACAGGGAGCATCCTCTGAACCCATCGCAAATTTAGTGGAATCAATTCGAAATGGGTTCCCGTCCTCACGTGCCGTTTTTCTGAAATAACGCACACAGGTTCGCATGTCCTGGGTTCCGCGGACACTGGCTTCAAACACCTGCTTCCGTCGTTCGATTTCCTCTGGATTAAAGGGATTCCAGCCTGTGCGATAGGTTATGGAAGCTGCCACAAACCCTCTTTTAGCAAATTTCATACAGAATGCCACAAAAGCGCTATCTTCTTTTTTGCCATAGGGAGACTGATTGAGCACTGCCGGAAGATAATCTCCTGCATGAATCACAATAACCACAGGGCGCTCTGACAAGGTATCACTCGCAGGTTCATATATATCCATCAGAAGATTTTCCACTCTCGGTGTATCGGATTCTCCTGTGATGGTAGGTAAAATGCTGTAGTTTCTACCATATACAACATTTTTGGTAACGCTGACTTCATCAAAAATTTCATCCAGGTATCGTTCCTGAGCCATGGTGATACCTGCTGATAATAAGAAAAATAGTAAAAGGAAATTACGTAAAGCTAGCTTCATATCGTGTAACAGTTAAAGGTTAATTGAATACTGGAATGACAGGCGTAATCACTAATGATTTGCATAACATTAATTATTTTACGTAAACTTAAAGCTAAGCTTATATTAAATAATTATTAGATCAATATTTCGACCTTAATACAAACTTGGAGCTAAAATAGCAACTCCAATATATCTGTATCTGAAAGATTTTGATATCTCCTTTGAAGGATTTCGATGATACGCCTGATGTAAATCTGATCCAGCGCCTCGGGATGGTCAATGTCTTTATCTAAGCGAAGTGGGCGTAGTAGCAGGGGTTCTTCCTGGCGATCTTCGTCAAACTTGAAAGCTCCCCCTGTAAAAAGTGTATTAATGTATTTGCGGATATCTGCCTTGGATAGTGAGCCATCCAGCTTTTCGTATACATAATCAAACATCTGGTCCATCGACATAGCATACTGATCCTGCATTTTCTCTAGCAGGGATTTTGCAATAAATAATCTTTGTTCAGTATCCGTACGATAACGTATCTTCTTGTAAAGAAAATTTTCAGCGTGCTCAAGACTCTCAGACCCCTTTTCGTTCTCCATAGAAAGATATACCTGGGGAAGCGTATCTTCTTGAGTGTCAATCTTGTTGATCAGATCGCCCTTTAGCGCTTGAAGAAACTGCTTGAAGGAGGAAAACCCCATCTGTTTTTCGGAAAACTCAGGATCGACTTTCAACATCTGCTGTTTGAGCCTTGCCATCAGAATGGGATTTTGCAGCTTGCGCAGCTTAATTGTTTTTTCAAGCAACTCTTTTCCATAACCTAGGGAGTATCTAGAACTATTTGCATGACCATTAACCTGATCCGTATGTAAGGATAGGGATTCTATAGATCTGAACTCGGAGCTGTTTTTTTTGATAAGCTGAGCTACACTATGCTCAAATCCGATGATGATAACTTGTTTGTTTCTCGCCTGAAGACGTTGAATGAGTGGAATAAAATCAGAATCTCCAGAGCCAATTACAATGGTATTGATATCAGGATAACTTTCCAGATGTTCCATGACATCTATTGCTAATCTGACATCTGCGCCGTTTTTTCCCTGCATATGAGAACCCGGCAGATGGATCAGCTCAAACCCTAATTCAATCAAGGTACTTTGATATTGCACAAATAATTCCTTAGACCAGTCTGCATACGCCTGTCTGATAGAGATATGGCCCTTTGAAGCAGCATGGGATATGATAGATTCAATCTGTAAAGCTTGTCCCGATTGTACCGTCTCGGCTGATATAGCAAGGTTCTCAAAATCAAGATAAACTGCAACGCGATGCTGTTCCATCAATTCTTCCTGGATTGGTTTTTACAATTACTCCGCTCTGATAATCCTGGCAAGATTCATATTTTGTTGTTGGTAAAATTAAAATTTCATACAAAATAATGTTTGCTAATTGTGTGAACTGTGATTTTTGCTACATACAGTCAGTCTTTATTACACGGGTTTATCTTTGGATTATTTTTCATCAGAACTCATACACTTTTACACCCCAAATAACTTCATTTAATAAATGCTCTTGTCGACATGTAGCATTCAACATGCATTATCGTCTTAATCGGAAAAAATGTAAGCTCCTTTTGTCCTATTAACTTAATGATAAAACGCACTAGTGGGTGATAAAGTATGATCAGACATGGAATAATAGCTCGATGGTGTTGTTATATTAGACGGTTGTAACATTTGTACAACTTCCCACTGCTCAAGCCCAGTATTTTGGGCAAAATAAAATAAAATACGAAAAATTTTATTTAAAAAATTATGTAAAGTGTGTATTTTGAAATGTATTATTATTTTGGAAAAGAGACCGGTGATATTCAGCAGAAACTACTAGAAAACTCAAAACACTGGTGCCATCTGCACCAGCAAGTGTTTTAGGATACTTTTCAAAATCCCCATCCCATCATTATTTACAAGAATTATCCCGATTTTCAACATACGACCGTCATCAGTGGTTTGATTAAGCGAGGAACTGGTGAGGCGACAGAGGGATTTAAAAATCCTGTGGTCATGCCCATGATGTTCTCGCAAAGACAGACAGATCACGTACTCGGCCACGAATTGGTACACGCATTTTAGTATTACCTACTGACAAATAATGACTCTACCTCACAGCTGTAAGTTTGCTGTTCCGGTATCCAATAAAGGGAAGAATAAGCTGCTGATACTGGATGTGCTGAAAAATAAGAAGGAAGAACTCATCACCATGCTCGGGATCAGTTCATTCAATAATCCTGTCTGGTCACCAGATGGAAATGCCATTGTTTTTTTGGGTCTTGTCGAATTTAAAAATGTGGTGAGAGGAAGTCGACTTTTGAGACTTCTTCTCTATCTCTTTTGAGGAAGATTGACATAAAACGTTGATCCTTGATCCTGTTGACTTTCAAACCATATTTTACCATCCATTTGTTCTACATACTCCTTACCAAGAATCAGCCTTAATTCTGCACCTGTTTCTATCGAAGCTCCTGGTCTACTGTTGGTATCAAGACTGAAGAGATTTTTCTATATATTTTCTGGAACACCAGTACCATTATCCTGTATGGTTATTTTGAAAATATTATAACCCCATTAAACTATATGACGAGAAGTCCATAATTGTTAGTATACTTTAGCGAATTACTTAGGTGATTCCCAGTAATCTACCTAAATCAAAATGTATTTATCAAGGCATCATGTTCTGGCTGGATGTCTTTGCGTATACTGATATTTTTCAGGCGAGCTAATACTTCTAGGAGTTGTAAGACTTTTTTTAACAATGGTAAGATTTTTGTTGATGCAGTTCTATTTTTTCGCCTTGTAGTTGAGACTGGGACCAGGAAAATAGATTGTTAAGTAGGGTTGCAGTTTTGCGGACCTAATCAGACATGGCAGCTGTTACAGCCTTCAAAAGATATTCTCCAGTTGCACCGCCAGTTAATGAGCCTGTAGACGCTTTCAGTATAGATTAATACAGAATGAAATTAGAAGTGAATATTGAATTTACCAATATTTGTTGAGTTTTGTAAACAATAGAGACCGTTAAATTCTTCAATATACGCCAATTGGCCTTGTTATTAAACTCCATTTTATTTGGCTAATTTCGCTGCTAAAGCGCATAGCTCTGCATGAAATTACTTACACCACTTCACTGGACAGATTACGAATTGATTGACACGGGAGAAGGAGAAAAACTGGAAAGATTTGGTCAATATATCCTGCGTAGGCCCGAACCTCAAGCCGTTTGGAGTAAAACCCTGGGAAGTGATAAGTGGGAAAAAATGGCACATGCGACTTTTAGACAGACGGGTAGTCATTCCGGGGAATGGATTCGGCATCAGGCAATGGAAGACCAGTGGTATATCAACTATCAGTATCAGCAGCTATCTCTCACTTTCCGCCTGGGACTTACAGCTTTTAAACATGTAGGGATCTTTCCTGAACAGGCTGTCAACTGGGATTATATCTATAATACACTACAACACATTACACAGCCCCGTGTTTTGAATCTGTTTGCATATACAGGAGGAGCTACCTTAGCAGCAAAAGCTGCTGGAGCAGATGTTACACACTGCGATTCGATTAAGTCTGTAGTATCCTGGGCACATGCCAATATGCAGGCGAGTCGCCTGAAAGATGTGCGTTGGCTCATCGAAGATGCTTACAAATTCGTCAACCGCGAGTCGCGTAGAGGGAACTACTATCAGGGTATTATTCTCGATCCTCCTGCTTATGGACATGGACCCAAAGGTGAAAAATGGAAATTGGAAGACATGATCAATGACCTTACACGTAGTGTCATCAAGATCCTGGACCCTGAGCGTGCCATGCTGATTTTCAACAGTTATTCCCTGGGATTCTCTTCTTTAATCCTGGAAAGTTTACTCCAAACCCATTGTCCATCTAGTATGCTTCAGAATTTGGAATCAGGAGAACTGTATTTTCAGGAGCAGTCAGGCCGGAAACTACCGATGGGCATTTTTGCCCGGTTTCATCACGTAGCACAATGATCCAGATCAGAGCGGGTAATATACCTGAAATAGTGATGCCTTTTAGATGATCGACAGAATTTGACAACCCATATTCTGAATCAGAAAATTACAAACGCTTAGTTTCGGTTGCTTATTTAATTTTTATCTATCTCAATCACCACTCCCACTACGTTCCGGTCTTTCGTTTCGGCAACAAAGTCGATAGTCTGCCCAGCCTGAAACTTCACATTAGTAATGAGCTGATCACCTAATGCGAGAGTAAGTTTCTGCGCGTAATTACCCGGGGCTGAATTGATCAGATTGTTGAGTTGCTGGTAGTCCAGTTCTTTTTTGCTGACCACAACTGCGATGCGGTCTCTGTTGCCCAGTTCGTCAGCAACCATAGAATAATCCCTGGGAAATAATCTGGTACCAACGATACCACAGTAGGGAGAATGCTTATTGGTGTAGGGGAATAATACGTAACTGGAACCATCTGTCTCTTCTCCCAATACATAGGTATAGCAGGCGATTGAATTGGTAACCTCTATTTTGAATTTATCTCCCTGACGGATCGGATTCAGGGTTCTGAAGACATATTTTTCCTGGGTGGCTTGCATACCCAGATTACGGCGGGTAGCGTTATCTACTAATCCAAACTGAACGGCCAGGCGCGTATCGTCCTCTCCAGCTTTGCCCATGGGATAAAGCCCATATGCTTCTTTGACAAAGTGATCGAAATCGCTATAACTCACCCAGGCATTTCCATTTTCTCCCCATTCCCTGCCCCAACTATTCATGATCAGGAACGCTCCGTCTCCTCCTTTGTAATTGTCGTCATAACCGATCACGCACATAGCATGTCCGCTAAATCCCTGTCCTGAATATTCACCTCTGGAGGGTTTCCATGTACTCTGCCCTATCATATCATACATGAAACTTCCCCCTACCTGCATGCCTATGACTACAGGTGCTCCCTGAGTCAGATTCTGTTTGATTGCTACAAGGTCTGTCTTGTAATTACTGGAGCCATATGAGAGTCTGTTATATCCCGTAATCCGGTATCTTCTCCCTGCACTTACTTCAGCCTGAGACGGTTGTCTTCCGCAGGAATTTTCACTGTAGGCAAACTGATTGAACGGCAGTGCTCCATTCTGATACATGGATTTCATCGCATCTACCAGATAGGACCCCTGACAACCACGGAGCGCAATCTGATTATATAGATAAGAGGGACTAAAATGAACATTCCTGGGGTCTTGTCCGGTAGCTCTAGCATGAAGAATCGTCCTGGCAGCATAAGCACTAGCCCAGCCCACACATGATCCTTGACGACCCTGATGCTGTCTGGGAGGAGCATAATCCAGCAGCGACACTTTGGTAGGTAGTGTATTTTTAGGACTGTTTGCCGCCAATGGCTCAAATACCATCGCCTCATCATATCGTTTTTCGCTTAAATCTGCTCCCAGGGAAAAGGTATTATCCTCACGCTGCATTCCTCCTTCGCTCAGCAAGCTTCCTCCTCCGAAATACCAGATCGCAGCCGCAGCGGCTAATACCAATAAGCCCCATTTGGGCTTTTTAAACAGGAAAAGCAACAGTGCCAGCCAACCTAATCCAGAGGGGAAGCGTCCACGACCTCCACCTCCTGGCCCTTGTGGTGACTCAGGTGAGTCTTTTTCCATTCTGATAGGCATAGTCAAAAAATATTAATGTCAATAGAAAAATGACCCTAATGGTCCATACCGGCTAAATATACAAGTTTTTTTGAGTATAAAGGTGCCAGAATGTGGGTTTCATGATTTGTTAATCAGCAATTGCCTGATAAACAAATTGTTTGAATTTGCGCCTGTAGTAATCTGTGTAGGGAGCAAACTGTGTCATCATCACTGCAATCGTCTTGTGATTGTTATCCCGGTATAAGGCCATAAAGCTACGCTGACTATGGGCTTGGTCATGGATTGGATATCGAATTTCTGATCTTTGCTGAGTGGTCATTTCTCGTCTATATGGGTATACCCACAGGCATCAAAATGTGCTAAGGCTCTTTTTCGAAAGATTTTTACAACTACACCAGGGATTCTTTATTCCGCCATTTCATCTTCCAGAAACCCAGATAAGCGAGATAATCTCTCTTCACTGAATCCAGCTCTTGCTGGAAGTATGGTAGACTGTCCCTGAATAGTAGGGAAAACGAATAAGAGAAGGCCTCATAAAAAGAGGATTGGCCGCGTAGAAATTTTCTTGAAATGTGATCAATAGGGTTGAAGTAAATAGATAAAATGACAGTTATCGGGACCCAGTTTCGGAGGTCCGTGTATAAAGTGTTCTGTATTCCATTAAGACTAATCACCACGTTCTATTTTCCATAAACTCATCCAATTCCTCCCTCGACATAGGAAGCATGTCGGGATTTTCATCCAGCCAGTTCAGGAAGTCTTCTTTGATCTCATCGGTCCACTGAGAGTCGATCTGGCCAGGGGTGTACACGCCTTCTTTTAGCCGCTGTATGCCAAAGGCATCGCGCAACATGATAAATTCAGCATTGATTACTACCTCTTCTGCCAGATGAGCGGGGATGAAGATCACCCCTTCTTCTTTAGCGAGTACTACATCTCCCGGAAATACAGTAGCACTGCCTATACGTATAGGTACGTTGATGCCCATTAGCATACTTTCCTGTAGGAAAGATGGGTCCCATCCCCTCACAAAAGCATTGAAGCCTTCAATCTTTTTGAGACCTTCCAGATCTCTGGAACTTGCATGAAACACAACACCCGTTTGGGTTTTAGCGAAAATGGAATTACCCAGATTATCCCCAATCAAAGTGCCGTTGACAATTTTCCCATAGCCATCTGCCACATATACATCTCCTTCCTGAAGCATGTCTATGGGCCATGAATTCATGGAACCAATTCTTCCCTCCTCATGTCCTTTTTCGAGTGCCTGTTGCTGGAAGTCTGGTCTTAGTGGCATATACATAGCCGTGAGTGCCCGCCCTACAAATGGTTGCTCAGGATGGAGCATTTCCCAACCTCCTTCAAATTGGTTATTGAATCCCTTATTTCTCAATACCCCCCAGGCCTCTTCGATAGACACATTTTTTAAGCGTTCGAGCATTTCATCTGATACCCTGGGCCGCCCGTCGGGATAGCGTTCGCCTTCCCATTCCTGTGTGTAATACATCAGAGCATCCTGTGTAACTTCCTGAGCAGAAGTAAATGAAATAGTAATGGCTATGAAAATGAAAGTAGAAATAAATGTTCTTATGAAATAGTACATATTCTGTTGATATTTTTATGTATTCGGATTGAACTACCACGGTAAAGGTATAAAAAAGCCATTAGATCAGGCAAGTTCATCACGGGTTTGAGCCTTGGGGTTGACGGGAACATCTAGGTTTTCATCAGGATTTCTTCCCCTCCACCAGGTTGCTAGTGAAGAACCTGTGATATTCATCATCGGACCAAATACGGCTGGAGCCAAACCCACGGTAGCTACCTTTCCCATCTCCAGGGCAATCCCTGAGGCGAGTCCCCCATTTTGAAGTCCTACCTCCAAGGCTATGGTCCTGCAGGATTTTTCATCCATCCTGGCCAGCTTACATCCGAAATATCCCAGCACATACCCCAGGATGTTGTGCATGAGGCAGGCAAGCACCAGCAACAACCCTATTTCCAGTAATCCATCCCTACCGGCTGCTGTGATAATCGTGATAATTACCGCTATGCCGGTCATGGAAACTAAGGGCATAGCATCATCTAACCATTTGAATTTACCACTGAGGAAATGATTGAAAATCAATCCACCCGCAATGGGGATGATGACGATTTTGGTAATGCTCCACATCATGCCCAGAAAGTCTATAGGAACAAATTGTCCGGCAAGCTGCTGCATGAGAAATGGAGTTACGATAGGAGCCAGCACCGTGGCTACAGCCGTCAGCGTTACTGACAAAGCCAGATTGGCTTTTGCGATGAAAGACATGACATTTGAGGCCAGGCCACTGGGCGAAGATCCTACCAACACAATTCCAGCGGCTATCTCAGGCGGAAATCCAAAAACATTGGCCAGTCCAAATCCAACAAAAGGCATAATGGTAAACTGGCAGATCAGGCCCACCAAAACCCCTCTAGGCATTTTGATGATACCTACAAAGTCGTTGAATGACATGGCCGTACCCATACCAAACATAATGATCTGTAATAAGGGTACGATCAATGTTTTCATCTGAAAACTACCGATACTGACAAAATATGTTGGATAATACAGGGAGGTAGCTACAGCGGCAAAGATCCAGATAGTGTAGGATAGTCCTTTGATTGTCTCAAAACCTCTGATCCCAAAGGCTAACGCTACAAGGGCTGCAATCACAAAAGGACCAGCTTGTTCTGGACTTTCCTGTGTCCACAAATATATAGACACCCCTATAAACAGGATGCTAATACCAGCCAATATCCGAAAAAAACGAGTAGGTAGTGATTTCATACAGAAAATATTAAGTGCTTTTTGACTAAAAATAGTGGCTTGGGAAAGATTTCCCAAATAATAAGTTGTGAGTATTTTGTTTAATTGACTTTTAGTATTTTAATAGGTTAAAAGTTATAAAATAAATGTTCTCTATGTAGATGTGGGAGAAAGAATTTCAAAATCTATGGGTTCATAGGGAAAGCAAGTGAAGCATTGATTGTTTGGTTTCATGCAGGATTCTAAAACTAATTTTAAACCATAAAACTTTAACAACATCAATTATGTCAGAAAAAAAGACTACTCAGAAACTACTCGAAGCATCTAGGAGAGATTTTATTAAAAAAGGCGCTTTTGGGGGACTTTCCTTAGGTTTTATGATTCATAGTCCTATTGAGGAAACCCTCGAATATACTACACAAAAAGTCTCCAGACATTCCATTCCTTCAGATCTGAAGATCACAGACATGCGTTTCGCTGTGCTGTCCAATTCCCCTGGAAATGGAGGTTACTGTCCAGTAATTAGGATCGACACGAATCAGGGTATCTCAGGTATTGGGGAAGTACGGGACGGTGCTACCTGGCGCTATGCGATGTTCTTAAAAAGTCGCATCCTCGGTATGAATCCCTGCAATGTGGAGATGATCTTCAAGCGTATCAAGCAATTTGGCCATCACGGAAGGCAGGGTGGAGGTGTCTCAGGAGTGGAAATGGCACTCTGGGACCTCACGGGTAAGGCTTACGATGTTCCGGTGTATCAGCTGTTGGGAGGAAAATACCGGGATAGAGTGCGTCTTTATGCCGATACCCCCCGCGTGAATGATCGGAATGAATTTGCTCAGAAAATGAAGGAAAGGATGACGGAAAAGGGCTATACTTTCCTGAAAATGGATTTTGGGATTGAGTTTCTCAAGGGAATTGAAGGGGCTGTGGTTAATTCCAACTTCTGGGATATTGGCTCTCAGTGGAGTAATGAACCGATGAGTTATGGTGCGACGGAACACCCCTTTACCCGTGTACAGATTACCGACAAAGGTCTGGACATTATCGCAGAATATATCGCTACTGTTCGCGAGGCGATCGGATACGAGATACCCCTAGCTTCTGATCACTATGGACACTTTGGTGTGAATGCCTGTATCAGACTGGCTCGTGCGGTAGAACCTTATCAGCTTGCATGGCTCGAGGATATGATACCGTGGAAGTATACAGACCAGTGGAAAGAAATCACGCAATCTACTACCGTTCCCACGCTCACAGGTGAAGATATTTATCTCAAGGAAGAATTTGTCAAACTGGTAGATCACCGGGCTGTGGATGTTATTCATCCCGATCTGGCTTCTGCAGGAGGCATTCTGGAAACTAAGCGTATTGGAGATTACGCAGAGGAAAATGGTGTGCCTATGGCTATGCACTTTGCAGGTACGCCTGTATCTTTCATGGCAAATGTACATTGTGCGGCTGCTACACAGAACTTCATCGCATTGGAGCATCACTCTGTCGATGTACCCTGGTGGGAAGATCTGGTGACCTCTGAGCACAAACTGATCGAAAGTGGCTTTGCCAATGTCCCCGATACCCCTGGACTGGGAGTTGAAATCAACGAAGAAGTAGCAATGAAGCACCTCAAAGAGAATGAGTACTTCGAAGCTACTGCCGAATGGAATGAAATACGGTCCTGGGACCGTCTGTGGAGCTAGGGACAACTGGTGTACCATGGAAATGGACTATCCTGCCCATCAATTACAACGTCATATCGTCGATGATAAGGTATGGTTTATCAGATTCATTACATGAACACAGGGGTTTTGAAAGTTTAAAATGGAGGGGAAGTCGATTGGTAAGACTTTCTCTCCCTAATTATCTCCTTACGCTTTTATGAGCCCACTCAGTATCTGTATGAAGTTTTTGTGATAAAACAAGCTGGTACAGGTGCTGAAGTTCTATCGGTATATAACTATTTGCCAGGATTTGGAGTAAAGGAAAATAAATGAAGGAACATGCATACGGAAGTAAAAAAACATCTGTTGCCCCTGAAGGAATATCATCTGATGTATGAAAAAGGGATACTTACAGCATCTGATAAGGTCGAACTTATACATGGAGAAATATCCAATATGAGCTCTATTGGAAGCCGTCATGCAACAATCGTAAAAGGTATCAATCACCATTTGCATCAAAAACTAGGTGAGAAAATTGTAAGAAGTATTCGAGACCCTATTTAGATTCCCGATCTTTTCGCAAATTTACATATCAGATAATCAGGGATAGGGTTATTTTTGGTTGACTTACCTGGTATTAACAACTCAATTTTGTCCAAAAAATCTAAACACACCTCTAATCGCATCATTTTCGGTGTACACTCAGTCTTGGAAGCATTAGAGACTCACACACCGATAGAAAAAGTCTTTTTCCGCAAGGAGGGCATGCCTCATGCCCGCTTAACCGATATCAAAAACATTGCGCTGGAGCGAAATATTCCCTTTCAGTTTGTTCCGGAAATAAAGATTGAACAACTGTGTGGGTCAGATGTGATACACCAGGGAATCGTGGCGATGATTTCTCCTATATCTTACTACGAACTGGAACCTATGATACTCGAAGTCCAGGAAAGAGAAGAACCAGCTTTATTCCTGATGCTGGATAATGTCACGGATGTGAGAAATTTTGGTGCAATCGCCCGAACAGCTGAATGTATGGGGGTCCATGGAATCATTATTCCCACTAAGGGTTCTGCTGCAATAAATGGAATGTCGGTCAAGATCTCTTCAGGAGCCCTTCACCATATACCAGTCATAAGAGTCTCCAATCTGGTAGATGCGATACTGATGATGCAGGCATACGATGTAAGATCTGTAGCGGCATCTGAAAAAGGAAGTACCTCCCTTTTTGAGTATGATTTTATGATGCCCACTTGTATCGTTATGGGATCTGAAGACAAAGGAATATCCAATACGATTCTTAAAAGGGTAGACGAAATCGTCAATATCCCACTAGAAGGAGGAGTAAGTTCACTAAATGTATCAGTAGCTACAGGAATGTTCCTGCTTGAAACCATTCGCCAACGAAAATATTTGGTTCAGCCATAGATATTGCCATCAGACTGCTTGTGCTAATAGTTTTGTCTACAGTTACTATTAATAAAACTTCCAAACCGACTATGCAAAACTTACAGGAATCCTTGATCCAGATAGCCCGGGAAGCTGGCGATCAGATACTGGATATTTACCATGATCAGGCTCGCTTTGAACATGTAGATATGAAAGCCGATGATTCCCCCCTGACCCTGGCTGATCAGGCTGCTCACAGCATTATTGCTGAGCGTTTGGGTTTACTGACCCCTGAAATACCCATATTATCCGAAGAAGGAAGGGAAATTCCTTTTGAAACCCGAGCTCAATGGAACAAATTCTGGCTCGTAGATCCGCTGGATGGCACTAAAGAATTTATCAAGCGCAATGGTGAATTTACTGTAAATATAGCATTAGTGGAGGGCGATCGACCTGTGCTGGGTGTGGTGCATGTACCCGTGAAATCTACTACTTATGTTGGGGAAAAGGGAAAAGGTGCATGGATATACCGCGAGGATCATCCCGCTGAAAAAATATCGGCCAATAGCTTTTCAATGAACGCAAAAGCCTTGCGTATCGTATGTTCCCGTTCTCACATGAGTGAGGAGGTAGAAGCCTATGTTAACCAATTTGATCAGCCACAGTTGGTATCTATGGGGAGTTCACTCAAATTTATGGTGCTGGCAGAGGGTATGGCAGACATATATCCGAGATTAGCTCCGACTATGGAATGGGATACCGGAGCCGCTCAAATTATTGTCGAGGAAGCTGGTGGAATCGTGATCAATCAGAAAACAAAGCGCCCCCTTACATACAATAAGGAGAACCTTAGAAATCCATATTTTATAGCTTTTGGTAAAGATATACAGCAATTAAATGGATAAGTCAGGGATAAACAAAGGTTTTGTGGGAAACTCTTTACCTCAATAATTGCATAATTCGCTACAGGCTATATTTTTGTCTTTCCATAAATTAAAAATTCATGAAAATAGATTGTAAATGGGAACATCCCTATACCCCTGCCGAAGGATTTAAAAAAAAAGTAGCCTACTTTAGTATGGAGTTTGGCATTGATACTTCCATGAAAATTTATTCCGGTGGTTTGGGTTACCTTGCTGGTTCACACATGCGTTCGGCATATGATACGCGTCAAAATATGATCGGTATCGGAATGCTATGGAAATATGGCTATTATGATCAGGTTAGGGATCACAATAGCGCGATGAAAGTACTTTACCGCGAGCGGTATTATTCTTTCCTTCAACCTACCAATCTGATTTTTCCCATTAATGTACATGGTCATCCGGTAAAAGTGCAAGCATATTATCTAGACCCCAAAGTATTTGGTACGGTACCTATGTACTTGCTTACTTCGGATCTGGAAAATCTCAACGATTACCTTTCCAATACGATCACACACAAACTATATGACAGCAACGAGGCATCCAGAATTGCTCAAAGCGTCATTCTGGGGCAAGGTGGAGCAAAAGTGATCGAAGCACTCGGTGGGGCGGATGTATATCACCTCAATGAGGCTCATGCACTTCCCGCAGCTTTTTATTTATACGAACAATACAAAGATATCGAAGAGGTCCGGAAACGTCTGGTCTTTACAACTCATACACCAGAGCGAGCAGGTAATGAAGAGCACGATATTCATTTACTCCACCGAATGGGTTTTTTTGGTAGTCTGGATCTGGAAACAGTAGAAAAAATAACGCACCAGGATAGTGGAAGAATGTTTGGGTATACCCCTGCTGCTTTGGCAATGTCCAAAAAATCCAATGGTGTATCACAACTTCATGCCAAAGTCTCTAATGAAATGTGGGGAGGGATTAAGAAAGAGTACGATATCATTGGGATTACTAATGCCCAAAATCAAAAATACTGGCAGGACCCAGAAATGAAGGTGGCTCTTGATGCAGATAACGATGATGCCTTGAAGGCTCGTAAGCGCGAAATGAAGGTCGAACTGTTTAAGATTGTCGCAGATCAGACAGGGAAATTGCTGAATCCTGACCTCTTGACCATTGTATGGGCAAGACGATTTGCGGCTTATAAGCGCGCTGACCTGATCATGCGCAATCTGTCTTACTTTTATGAACTGCTCAACCGTAAGGAAATGCCCATTCAGGTTATTTGGGCAGGCAAGCCTTATCCCGAAGATAACTATGGCATCGATCTGTTCAACCGTATTGTGCAACTCACTCGACTGAGCCATACATCGACGATCCTTACAGGATATGAGATGAATCTATCAGCTGCACTGAAAAAAGGATCAGACATATGGCTGAATACTCCGCGAAGACCTCGTGAAGCTTCAGGTACCAGCGGAATGACTGCAGCTATGAATGGTTCAGTAAATTTCTCTATCAATGATGGCTGGATGCCGGAGTTTGCCAAGCATGGACACAACTGCTACATCATTCCACCTGCTGATTTGAGTAAATCTATCACAGAGCAGGATGATCACGACTACAATCACCTGATCAACATCCTGACACAGGAGATCATTTCCTGCTATTATGAAAAGCCAGATGAATGGGTCAAAGTAATGAAAAACAGTATGCGGGAAGTAGGTCCCATGTTTGACTCCGACAGGATGGCAGAAGAATATTATACCAAGTTGTATAATTGATATATCCAAGAGGCAGTAAGATGCGGGTTTGACGGTTAAGGCTATTTATTAATGCTTATATGCAGCGCTAATCTTCCTTACCTGTCATACCTGCGTCTATCCAGTTAATCATCCATGTAAACGTCAAATTGATACACCTTACCCCCTTCCAGTTCCATTTCGAATTCACTTCTGGTCAGCATAAATCCCGACATACCCCACTGCTTCTTTTTGCCTTTTGATCCTCCATGATGGTCTATAATCCAGTATGTCATTTGATCCCTGACAGGCCACCACTCGGGAAACTGATTGATACGTGGATAGTCCAGCGGCAGATGAAATATGCGTTGATGCCTCATTGGATCGAGAAAAAGTTTGCCAAACCAATCTTCCTCAACTCGGATAAATAGCGACAATTTATCCGCTTCAAGGGTAGCTCCTATGACCATATCCTCTCTCCAAGGTCTGACATATGCGCCACCTGTTTTCCAGAGACTAAACATCAGGCTCGTACGGGCAAAATTTCCATCTCCATGCCAGCCTTCGATAATCCCTGAACCCTTCCAACGCTGAGCATTTTCCCTGAAACTGGAATCCTGGATCATCCACATGACCTGTATCTGGCTTTCTATCCATTCGGCCAGACTTTCTTCTGGTTCGCGGTTGTACAAATTGATTGCTCCCTCAATAGCATCGGCGTATCCATCAGCACTTCCCCGTTCCCAATCAAAATTTCGATATTTGCCCAGATTACGTAAAGCCTTAAGTACAGCATCTCGATATGCTGTTTTATCATCCAGTAGATAAACCGTATAGTAACCATTATAAGTATAACCAAAATTATCGGCAATACCTTGATCCTGTATCTCGCCCGTCTGAGGATTGATTACATTATAAAATAATCCATCATCATTTCTTCCCACCTCTAATATCCGGTCAAGCATTTCGTAAATCAGGGGTTGATAGCTTTCTTTTTTTGAAGGAATAGCATAATGAACCGCAACGTATAATTCGCAGAGTCCCGAAACGATTTCACATCCATGATCTCTTAATCTGAGGGAATTCATATCTCTTGTGGGGTGATGGTCAAGCAGGTAATAATCTCCTAATCGGAGAGCCCAGTCGAGGTATTTCCTTTCCCCCGTCATCCAGTACACCCTGGCAAGTGTCTGTAACATTTCACCGTTGATCTCTACATTTCTGGATGGGATATTCCCATAAGGAGTCTTAATAGGCGCATATTCCCATATATCATCAAGTATACTGATCATTCGTTCTGACCACGGAGTTTCTCCCAACCATTCTGTAATAGGTAAAAGCCCATCCTTAATGTACTCTGAAGCCCCAAACATGATCAGGCTGGTATCTATTTCTGGAAGTTCAAAAGCAGATCTGCTGAAGCTGTAGGTATCAGGAAGGTTGTCAATCCGCGAAGTTAATTGAATTTCAGTTTCTAGCATGTTGCGCATTTCTCCTTGATAGAGGTCATAGTCTGTGAAGAAACTCGTCAACACCATGAATGGATAATTATCAGCAGCGGCATCCTGTGCATTCCATATGTCCCTGGAATCTGTCAGGTTCCGAGGTATAAGGCCTGTTACGGTATCTACCTCTGCAAGCCATGCTCGCAGATAGCGGTCGGTTCTTACAAAGCCTTCCTGAGCCATAAGACCATTTTCTAGGCCCTTGGCATAGGGAATGGGATCGTATGAATCAGATGAAGAACAACTGATCAACGTACAAGTAATAAAAAGAATAATGGGAAATGTGATTCGCATGGGATTCAAATCTTCTATGAAGATACTGAAATAAGCTTTCTGGTGAAAATATGGTTGACAGAAACAAGAACGTGACGAGAGATGGAAAGCGTATTCAGGCAAATTAATTTTTACTGGAAAATGGATAAGTATTTAAATGCATGGATACAAGAGTAGGGGGAAGCCTTCCGTAAGACCTCCCCTCATTAACTGAAAATGATGAAAAAGTTATTGTGGTAAATCTGAGTACATGACAAAAAAATAGTGGGTTATGGCAAAAGTGTTAAATTGTAA
>CAYXVE010000058.1:0-29053 GCA_964468435.1 uncultured Bacteroidia bacterium
GCAGATCGCACAGGATATTAGTGCGGGTCTTGCCAGGATGGCACTTTCTATCAAAGTCAATGGTGAAGTACGAGATCTGGATCGTCCGATAGACACGAATGCGGCTGTTGAAATTCTCACCTGGAAGGATCATGAAGGTAAAAAGACGCTCTGGCACTCTTCTGCTCACGTATTGGCAGAGGCACTGGAAGCGATATATCCCGGAATCAAGCTGGGGATAGGGCCTGCTATTGACAATGGCTTTTATTATGATATCGATTTTGGCGAATATGAATTTGGGGCTCACGACTTTACTAAAATTGAGAAAAAGTTTATGGAGCTAGCCAAAAGCGGTGAGACATTTGAGCGAAAAGATGTTTCCAAAGCGGAGGCGCTGATGCACTATCAGGAAAAGAGTAATGAATATAAGGTAGAATTGATCGAAGGACTGGAAGACGGTAGTATTACCTTTTATGAGTCCGGTAACTTTGTAGACCTTTGTAAAGGTCCTCATATTCCCACTACCAAGGTCATCAAAGCTGTCAAGATCCTGAATACTGCAGGTGCCTACTGGCGGGGAAATGAGCACAACAACCAATTGACCCGTATTTATGCAATTTCCTTTCCCAAGAAAAAAGAACTGGAGGAATATCTCGAGCTGCTGGAGGAGGCCAAAAAACGGGATCATAGAAAGCTGGGCAAGGAACTAGAACTATTTACTTTTTCCGAACGTGTGGGTATGGGGTTGCCCCTGTGGTTACCGAAAGGAACCCGCCTGAGAGAGATCCTGGCA
Source organism: uncultured Bacteroidia bacterium (assembly GCA_964468435.1). Taxonomy (GTDB): domain Bacteria; phylum Bacteroidota; class Bacteroidia; order J057; family J057; genus JBCCTX01. The sequence continues at coordinate 773 of CAYXVE010000058.1, forward strand.
GATTTTCTCAAAAAAATCCAGGAGGACCATGGATATAAGCAAGTGGTAACGCCTCATATTGGCAAAAAAGAACTTTATATTACTTCTGGACACTACGAGAAATATGGTAAAGATTCATTTCAGCCGATCCACACGCCCCACGAAGGAGAAGAGTTTCTTCTGAAACCCATGAATTGTCCACATCACTGCGAGATTTATCAGTCTAAACCACACTCATACAGGGATCTACCGGTACGTATAGCTGAGTTTGGCACAGTATACCGGTATGAGCAGAGCGGTGAATTGCATGGTCTGACTCGCGTCAGGGGATTTACACAGGATGATGCACATATTTTCTGCCGTCCTGATCAGGTAAAGGAAGAGTTTAAAAAGGTGATTGATATTGTGTTGTATATATTCAAAGTCCTTGATTTTACAGATTACAAAGCACAGATATCACTTCGCGATCCAGAGAACCCCACTAAGTATTTTGGAGTAGATGAACAATGGGAGAAGGCTGAAAGGGCTATTATTGAGGCAGCGGAGGAAAAAGGATTGAATACTGTGACCGAGCTGGGAGAGGCAGCCTTTTATGGCCCCAAGCTTGATTTTATGGTCAAAGATGCCCTGGGAAGGGAGTGGCAGTTGGGAACTATACAAGTGGATTATCAGTTGCCCGACCGCTTCGAGCTCGAGTATATTGGTTCTGACAATCAGCGATACAGGCCAGTGATGATACATCGTGCTCCATTTGGATCATTAGAGCGCTTTGTGGCTGTACTGATTGAGCATACTGGTGGAGATTTCCCATTTTGGCTGGCACCGGTGCAGGTGATTTTGTTACCTATCAGCGAAAAATTCAATGATTATGCCTTTGAGTTAGAAAAAAGCTTCCAAAATTCAGGATTTAGAGTGGAGGTGGATGAAAGATACGAAAAGATAGGTAAGAAAATCCGCGATGCAGAGTTAAATAAATATCCCTTTATGTTCATCGTTGGAGAAAAAGAAGCAGAGAACCAAACTGTATCCGTGAGAAAGCGTAAGGATGGAGACTTGGGTATCATGACTATTGAAGAAAGCAAAGTATTTTTGAAGAACGAGCTGGATCGAGCATTATCCTAAACTATGCTATTAAACTTTGTAATTTTTAGAATGGTTTTTTATCTTGAATATGAATCAACGAAAGGAGGCATATTTGTTTAACTTAACTTATAAATATTGAGAAGAGGACCTAGAAAAAGCAATCAAAACAGAGCCAGAAGGCGTGAACATCGTCTGAACAACGAAATAAATGTACCAGAGGTGCGTTTAGTAAAGGTTGAAAATTTAGGTGTTGACAGTCTGAAAGAGGGAGGAATATACAAGACCAGTTATCTGCTGGGAATTGCAGACGAACTTGAACTGGACTTGGTCGAGATTGTCCCCAAAGCCAACCCCCCTGTTTGCAGGGTCATCGAATATTCCAAGTTGAAGTACGAGATCAAGAAGCGGGAAAAAGAACAAAAATCCAAGCAGCATGCAGTAGTTGTGAAGGAAATTCGCTTCGGTCCTAACACAGATGATCACGATTTTACTTTTAAATTGCGTCATGCTGAAAAATTCTTGGAGGAAGGCAACAAGCTGAAAGCCTATGTACAATTCAGGGGAAGAAACATTGTTTTCAAGGATAGAGGCAGAGAAATTCTTAATCGCTTCGCAGAAGCTTTGGAAGAACATGGCAAAGTGGAGATGAAACCCAAAATGGAAGGAAGAAGAATGATTATGATTATGACACCTATCAAGGCCCCCGCTAAATAATACCTGCCAGGATGCAATAGATTTCCCATACAATACAGGATAGACCAGGATTTACATCATACATGTAGATCAAACTTTATTGAGCAGATGAGGTTATGCTGCTGTCTGGTAATAAATACCTATATATGCCACGATATGTCTTGGAGATCAGCTATGATGGTACTGCATATGCAGGATGGCAGATACAAAATAATGCGACTGCTGTTCAGGAAGTCCTGGAGAAAGCTTTAACGATACTTTTGCAGGAAAATATATCCGCGACTGGTGCTGGTAGAACAGATACAGGTGTGCATGCGTGTCAGTTGTATGTTCATTTTGATGTGAAGCAGGAAATTCAGGCTGGAATGATATATCAACTCAATGGTATATTGCCACAGGATATTGCCGTAAATATGTTGAGCAGAGCAAAAAGCGAAGATTTTCATGTTCGTTTCGATGCGATCCGTCGTGCATATGAGTACCAGGTCGTGACACGTAAAACCCCTCACCTGCACGCTTATGCACTGTGGGTACAACAGGAACTCAACTGGGAAGCCATGAATCAGGCCGCTGCCTCCTTGCTGAAATATGAGGATTTTGCATCATTTTGTAAGGCTCATGGTAATAACCGTACGACCCTATGCCAGATTTTTGATGCACATTGGACCCAGAAGAAAGATCGTTGGGTTTTTTACATTGCTGCCAACCGATTTCTCAGAGGAATGGTACGTGCTATTGTGGGTACATTACTGGAAGTAGGAAGGAATAAACTAACTGTAGACAAATTTCAGGAAATTATTGAAAAACAAGACCGTTCAGCGGCAGGCCCTAATGTATCGGCTAAAGGCTTGTCTCTCACCGAAGTGCAATATCCACCTGATTCATGGATCCCCCTTATCCAGCTATAGCTGTTCCAACTCCTGCTGTAGTTCCTCTATGGCATAATGAATCATCTTCCTGGATCTGTTGACCAGAACAGGTAGAGCATCCAATCGCTCGCGATTTTTGGAAACAAACTCAATATTTTTGATAGTTTTGAGGATTTCTTCCATCCCCATCATGGCCACCGAGCTCTTGAGTTTATGAGCTGATTTGGCCAACTCATCATAATTTTCATCCCGAAGCAGTTGATCCATATTGTTAAGCATTTCCGGTGTGGTTTCAATAAATTTGGAGATAGCTTTTCCCATAATCATCTTGTCTCCTCCCGAAACCTGCTTGAGATATTCAATGTTGGTAAATTTTTCAGGGGCTTGAGGTCTGGGAGTTGTAGAAGCGACACTACTGACTACAGGCCTTTGTACATGCTGTGTGCGTTGAGCTGTGGGTATGTGTTTGATTTCCCCGCGAAGTCGTACCACTTGTTGATAGGCATCGAGGTCGGGTTGTCCCTGGATATAGACCCGCTTAGGAGGACTACCTAGATCCAGCCTGTGTTCCAGTTCAAAAGCCTGCCCCTCTTTGATGGCTTGCATGAATGCCATGGCTACCCTGCGCTGGTCATCTGGATGAACCAGCCTGAGATATTGTTCCACTGATTGAATGGAATGTTCCAGAATACTATTGAGTGAAGGAGAATTCTTCCAGATGTTGTGTTTCGTATCTATTTCCCAGTATCCCATGCCTATTTGTTTAGTTGCTTCTTCCAATTTTTTTATCAATTCTTTTCGTTCTAATGACCAACTTATCGCATGTAATAAATAAGTGCTATTAATATGATTTTTATCTAGAAACGTTTGAGCTCCCTGATAGATTACTTTACTGGACAAATGTAAGGAGGATTCATCCAATAAATAAATAACAGGCAATTCTGGGTAATTTTGAAGGATTAACTGCAGACTTTCCAGTTTATCTACATCAGAGAGATTGTCATCCAATACTACCAGATCTATGTGAAGTAAATGGATCGCTTTCAGGCCACCAGAAAGCGTATATTGCTGGTGTAGGGTTATACTGTGGTTAGCAGTAGATTCATGAAAATATTTCTGAAACCGGCCAGCCTCATGAAGACTGTCAGTGATAAGCAATATGTTTACCGGCATCTGAAGATAAAATATATCCATGAGTCAATATTCAGTACACTGTAATCAAAATTACTTTACATATGGTTTTCGGCCAAACGGCCGAAAACCATATGTAAAGTAAACAATTTTCTCCCGCGCCGCGGGAGAAAATTGTTTGCTTTACTTTGATTACAATGTATTCAGTACTAGGACGTAAGATACTATGAAGATTTAATAATTGGTTAAATCATATATCTATAACCAGAATTTCAGCTTTTTGCTACTAAAGTATTCCCTTGGTAGAGGGAATCCCTTGGTTACCAGGATTTTTATTTTTAGCAGCTGCAACTGATTTCGCAAAGCCTTTAAAAGTCGCTTCTATCATATGGTGAGCATTTTTCCCATATACCTGGATGTGAAGGGTGCAGTGGGCCTGTTGACAGAAAGAGTAGAAAAAATGTTCGACCATTTCTACAGGTAAATCGCCCACGCGTTCCCGGGGAATATCTCCCCTAAAGTGGAAGTATCCTCTACCCGAAAAATCCAGCGCAACCTGCGCCATGGATTCATCCATGGGAAGTAGGAAGCAGCCATAACGGGAAATTCCCTGCTTATCTCCCAAAGCCTCGTGGAATGCCTGTCCCAGTGCGATGGCTGTATCCTCTATGGTGTGATGTTCATCGATATGGAGATCTCCCTGTACAGCAATGTCTAGGTCTAGCTGGCCGTGCTTACCTACCTGCTCGAGCATGTGATCCAGGAAGCCTATACCCGTTTGGATATTCGTCTTACCAGATCCATCGAGACTCAGCGTAACAGAAACCTGGGTTTCGCGGGTATTGCGCTGAATGGTGGATCTTCGGGCCTTTTGTGAAAATAGGTAATTCCGTATCTCAGTCCAGTCATTTGTCTTCAGGACGACGGTATCTGCCAGCAATTCCAGTTCTTCGATCTGATCTTGTGTATCCAGACTCTGGCCATAGAGTATTCCTTTGGCTCCTAGATTTTTGGCCAGAAGCATGTCGCTGTGTCGGTCTCCGATAACGAGGGAGTTTTCCAGGTCGAAAGCTTCATTCATATATCCGGTGAGCATACCCGTAGCGGGTTTGCGGGTATTTGACTGGTCTGCTTTGAAAGTCCGGTCTATATGTACACGGTAAAAGCGTATAGCTTCTTGCTCGAAAGTTTGAAGCATTTTGTTATGAGCAGGCCAGAAATCCTGTTCAGGATAAAGTGTAGTACCCAATCCATCCTGGTTGGTTACCATGACCAGCAAATATTCCAGTTGTGTCGCGATCTCATGCAGGTTGTGGATTACTCCAGGCATAAACCGTAACTTTTCCAGTGAATCTACCTGATAGTTATCTTCCGGTTCATGAATTAGCGTTCCGTCTCTATCCAGAAATAAAATCCTTTGCTTCATAGTTGATATGTTCCAATGCCTCCAGCAGGACATCATTCTCCTGTGATGTACCTATAGATATTCGCAGGCAATCTTCACAAAGAAAGACTTTTGCCCTATTGCGGACAATAATAAGCTTTTTCAGGAGATAATGGTAGATTTTTTCAGCATGAGGTATTTTGACCAGGATAAAATTTGCTTCTGAGGGATAAATTTCTTGGACCATAGGATGCTGAGCGAGTCTATCAGTCAATCGCTGGCGTTCATCCAGTATGGTACGTATCATTTCTTCCATCTTTGCTGTCTGTGACAATGCTTCCAGACCTTTTTCCTGAGTATAAGTATTGACGTTGTAGGGAGGTTTGATCCGGTTGAGGATATCGATTATGTCAGGATGAGCATAAGCTGCTCCCAGCCTGAGTCCGGCAAGACCCCAGGCTTTGGAGAAGGTCTGAAGGATAACGAGATTGGGGTATTGATCCAGAAAGGAGACAAAGCCTTTTGAATTACTGAAATCAATATATGCCTCATCAACGATAACAAGACCATGTTGCTGGGTGTGAATGATGTGATGTATATCATCATCCCTGAGCAGGTTTCCGGTTGGATTGTTGGGAGAACAGATAAATACCATCTTACAACCTGGTACCAGGTTGGTTAATACTGTATCAAGCTGGATCTGAAAGCTAGGTGTCAATGGTACAGATATGGTGTCGATCTGGTTGATCGCGGCACTGACACTGTACATGCCATAGGTAGGGGGCATGATGAGGATATGATCCTGCCGGGGTTCACAAAAGGCCCTCATGAGTAGATCTATGGCTTCATCGGAGCCATTTCCGATAAAAATCTGTAGCGGACTTACCCTGCGCAATTCAGCCAGGCGGTCTTTCAGCGCCTGCTGTAGGGGATCGGGATAGCGATTAAAAGCGACCTGCGTAGCTGATCCCAGGGGGTTTTCATTGGCATCCAGAAATACCCCATGTTCTCCCCTATATTCACTTCTGGCAGAAGCATAGGGCGTGAGTGTTAGAATGTGGGGTCGCACAAAATCCTTGACATTCCATTGAGTCATAGTATAAGAGATAAGCTAATGAATACGCTTAGTTATTTGCGGTTGTTGAGTTCTTCCAGTCTCACTCTGACGGCATTTTTATGGCCTGCAAGGGATTCTGCGTCTGCCATCACCTCTACATGCGGCCCAAGATGCCGTATGCCATCTGCCGTGAGTTTCTGGTAGGTAATTTTTTTGACATAGCTATCCAGTGATACACCGCTGTAGGCCCTGGCGTAGCCATTGGTGGGCAGGGTATGGTTGGTGCCTGAGGCATAATCTCCAACACTCTCGGGTGTATAAGGGCCCAAAAATACAGAGCCTGCATTATGGATATATCCTGAAAAATCCTCGTGATTTTCTAATGCAAGTATCAGGTGCTCAGGTGCATAATGATTGATCAGGTCGGCGATATCTTGCTGTTTGTCCAGTACTACAGCTTTACTGTTTGACAATGCCTTACGGGCGATCTCTTTTCTGGGCAACTTATCAAGTTGTACCTGGATCTCTTCTTCCACTTTGTGTAAGAGAGATTCACTACTCGTTACGAAGAGTACCTGGCTGTCGATACCGTGTTCTGCCTGCGATAGCAGGTCGGCTGCGATGAATGAAGGAGGTACTGATTCATCGGCTACAACGGCCACTTCTGAGGGGCCAGCAGGCATATCTATGGCTGTATCTTCCTGACTGACAAGTTGTTTTGCCATGGTTACGTACTGATTACCCGGGCCAAATATTTTATCTACCTTAGGGATGCTCTCTGTCCCGTACGCCATTGCCGCAACGGCCTGAGCACCACCAGCTTTGTATATCTGCCGGATGCCGAGCAGATCTGCTGTATACAATATGGCAGGATGTATGGTGCCTTGCTTATTGGGTGGTGTACAAAGCACAATGGTCTTGCAGCCTGCAAGTACTGCTGGTACTCCCAGCATCAGGATAGATGAAAATAATGGTGCAGTTCCACCCGGGATATATAATCCTACCCGTTGAATGGGTACGCTTTTTCTCCAACATACGACCCCAGGCATGGTTTCTACCTTCCGCACCGTTTCTTCTTGGGTACGGTGGAATGCCTCAATATTACTCCTTGCTACATGTATAGCTTCTTTCAGCGTGAGAGACAAGACTGCAGATGCAGCTTCGATCTCTGTATTCGAAACAGAAAGCTCCTCAATATCAACCTTGTCAAACCGGCTGGTAAAGGAGCGTACTGCTTGATCTTTCCCCTGTCTTACTTCATCCAGGATAGCACGTACAGAGGACTCCAGAGATCTGTGATCCATCAATGGCCGTTGCGTAAGGGCTTCCCATTCAGTTCTGGGAGGATTTATATAACTCTTCATCACAAAATCATTTTTTCAATACTCGTTACCAGGATACCTTCTGCACCAGCTTTTCTTAAGCTATCAATAATATTCCAAAAGTCATCTTCCTTGATGACAGTATGTACAGAATGCCAGCCGCTCTCTGCCAGTGGAACAATGGTGGGGCTACGCATGCCTGGAAGAATGTTGCAAACTTCATCAATCCCCGAATCCGGGACATTCATGAGAATATATTTGTAATTTTCTGCCCGTAAGACTGCACGTATTCTAAACAACAATTTATCCGCAATCGCCACTTTCTCTTCGGACAGGTTTTTATGGCTAATCATTACCGCTTCTGATTTGAAAATCACCTCCACTTCTTTGAGTCCATTGCTCAGTAAGGTACTTCCCGTACTCACCAGATCGCAAATCCCGTCAGATAAGCCTATACCTGGAGCAATTTCTACCGAACCACTGATCTCATGGATTCGCGCTTCTACCCCATTTTTGTCCAGGAATTGCTTTAACAGATTGGGATAAGATGTCGCGATCTTTTTTCCATGGAGCGAGTTTATATCTTTATATGCCGCTCCCTGAGGTACAGCAATTGACAGCCGACACTTTGAAAAACCCATACGTTCGATAATAGTTACGTCAGCTGCTTTCTCTGCCAGTACATTTTCTCCGATAATACCGATATCTGCTACTCCATTGGCCACATACCCAGGAATGTCATCGTCTCTCAGAAAGAGCAACTCTAAGGGAAAATTGTAAGAAGTAGATTTGAGTTTGGCTTTATTTCTGTTATATCCTATACCGCACTCATCAATAAATTGAAGACTACGCTCACTGAGTCTTCCTGATTTCTGGATTGCGAGGCGCAGAATATTATCTTGTTCCATGCTTTTGTTGTAAAAGTTCATTCAATGGAGCACGAAATTAGGTAAGGCAATACCACAAATCAAAAAAAAACCGCTCCAAACACGGAGCGGTTCAAACCCAAACAAACACCATGAAAAAACTTTTATGAATACTCACAGCATGAAGCTGACAAACTAAATATACTAACTAATATTATTCTTACTCACATATAAATGAGTTATTCAGCAAAATAGATAATTTTAATATCTGCCAAATCCATCCATAAGTTATGAAAAATCATCTTTTAAAAGATATCTGAAGATAGTAAAATAACCTGTAAATACATGAAATATCTTACGTTTTATTTACTTCAAATGTAAGGTATAGTTTATGCTAAAGCACTGTTTCAAGTATGAATGGTCAATCTTTGGTAATGAATGGATAAGTAGCTCCATTTTAATTTTCAGCAAGAATGCTGTAGCGGGATGTAGGAAGACCTCCTGTTGTGTCAACAAAAAGCTTTAGACGGTAAGATCAATAAAATTATACTACATTTGCTAACATCTCAAAAAGATGGAAAAAGGAAATGACAATTATCAGGTTAGAGAAGGTTTTCATGGGAAAAGGTATAAAAAAATGGCACATATACTTATCAGCAATGACGATGGGATACATGCACCAGGTATTCGGGCATTGATCGAAGTAGCGAGGGAATTTGGGAAAATCACGGTAGTAGCACCGGATAGTCCACAGAGTGGGATGGGACATGCGATCAGTATAGGTAAACCGCTCAGGGTAGAGGAGGAAGGATTGCCATTTGGATTGACAGGTTACGCCTGTAGCGGTACGCCGGCAGACTGTGTGAAAATTGCTACGGGTATCATCATGAATGAACCGCCTGATTTGATGCTTTCTGGGATCAACCATGGATCAAATGCATCTGTGGGGAGTATTTATTCAGGTACGCTTTCTGCTGCCCGTGAGGGAGCTATACAGGGAATCCCTTCCATCGGGTTTTCTCACTGCTCGTATGATCACCATACTGATTTCGCTGCATCTAAAGTGATTTTGCGCAGGATCATATCAGAAGCACTTGAAGAGCCACTACAACCTGGAGACATGCTCAATGTAAATATCCCTGACTTGCCACTGGACCAAATACTGGGAATCAAGGTCACCCGGCAGGCCAAAGGGAGGTGGGTAGAAGAGTTTGACGAACGGGTAGACCCATACGGAAGAAAGTATTACTGGCTAACAGGCAAGTTTGCCTTACAGGATGATGCAGATGATACGGATGAACATGCGCTAGCAGATGGATATGTATCAATGACACCGATGACTTTTGATTTTACGGATCATCATGCCAGAATGCGTTTTAGTCGTTGGGATTTGGCTTTAAAAGATTCTTCCTTAAAATGAGGGTATATATTATAGCCGGGGAGGATTCTGGCGACCTGCATGGTGCCAACTTGATTCGTGCCATGAGGCAAGAGGGAGAAGATTTGCAGGTGCGTGGAGTGGGAGGCGAAAAACTGTCCGGCGTGGGCACAGAGCTGGTAGCGCATATTCGCGATATCAACTTCATGGGGTTCTGGGAGGTGGTCAGCAACCTGCGAACCATCAGGCGCTTATTTAGAACAGTAAAGCGCGATATACTGAGCTGGAAGCCAGATGTAGTCATCCTGATCGACTATCCTGGATTTAATTTGCGAATGGCTCGGTTCATACATGAGCAGGATATACGTGTGATATATTATATTTCACCGCAGGTTTGGGCCTGGAAAAAGGGTAGGGTAAAAATCATCAGGGATTACGTAGATAAGATGCTGGTGATACTTCCATTTGAAAAGGAATTTTACAAAGATGAAGGGGTTGATGTAGACTTTGTAGGACATCCATTACTGGATGCCCTGGACGATCAACATATACCTGCAGACAAGGAGCCTGAGGTTATCGTTATCGCCTTGTTACCGGGTAGCAGGAAACAGGAGATTAAGCGAATGTTGCCCATTATGCTGGATTTGATCGACGAGTTTCCCAGGTGGCAGTTTATCATCGCCGGGGCTCCCAGTCAGGATAGGGCATTTTATGAGCCTTTGATACATGGCAGGAAGGTGGAACTTTGGATGAACCGCACGTATGAACTGCTGCGAAAAGCTGATGTAGCAATTGTTACCTCAGGTACTGCTACCCTGGAGACCGCCTTACTGGAGGTACCACAAATGGTCGTATATCAAGGCAGTCTGATATCTTATTGGATTGGTAAAAGACTAGTCAAGGTACCTTATATAAGTTTGGTAAATCTGATTCTGGACAAACTTGCTGTTGAAGAGCTTATCCAGCAAGACTTTAATACTCAGCACTTGAAGACATCACTCAACCAATTGATGCAACCGAAACGGCTCGAACAAATTCGCCAGGATTATCAGCTCTTGAAGGAAAAGCTTGGCAAAAACGGGGCTTCACAGCGAGCTGCCAGGAAAATCTTCGCGTATCTTCGTGAAAATTAAAGTATATTGGGTGAGACTATTATCTGCATACTTATGAAATTCAGGTTACTAATTGGGTTGATTGTATTCGTTCTGCTAGAAGGCAGTCTGATTATATATGCATTGAAGGAAATAGATCAACTGACAGACAACATGAACATACCAGCTTTCAAGTGGAAATTGACCCTGGTGTTGGGTATGCTGGGAATGGGAATTCTTGCAGGTTTGTTTAGTGCAGGGTTGTTTTTGATATTTGAAATAGGAATGATATGGGTGCTGGTGCCTGTTTTGCTGGCGGGATTGATCGCATATTTATTAATCCGACGCAAGCTGCTTCGCCGGGGAACATGAGATAACCATGCAGGAAGATTTCGACCTACCTAAGGGTCAAAAATAATGAAAATAACACTTCCTTTCCCATATTTAATCTTAATTTTAGCTTTCTTAAAAAACTAAAAGTGTTTTATGGAACAGATTTCATCTACTGATATCAAGTTGCTCAATGAAAAAATCCAGGAAAAGAGCGTATTTATTGACCGTTTGATGATGGAGGTTCAGAAGGCAGTCGTGGGGCAGCAATACATGATTGAGCGTTTGTTATTGGGATTGCTCTCCGGAGGCCATATCCTGTTGGAAGGTGTTCCGGGACTAGCCAAAACCCTGGCCATTAAAACCATATCCAAAGCTGTACAGGGTAAGTTCAGCCGCATACAGTTTACGCCTGATCTTTTGCCTGCTGATGTTGTGGGTACGATGATATACAATCAGAAAACGCATGAGTTTTCCGTCAAAAAAGGCCCTATCTTTGCCAATTTTATTCTCGCTGACGAGATCAACCGTTCCCCTGCCAAGGTGCAGAGTGCTCTACTAGAAGCTATGCAGGAAAAGCAGGTAACACTGGGAGAAGAAACCTTTCCCCTGACAGAACCCTTCCTGGTACTGGCAACCCAAAATCCCATTGAGCAGGAAGGCACCTATCCTCTTCCAGAAGCACAGGTAGACCGTTTTATGCTCAAATGTGTCATTACCTATCCCTCTAAAAATGAAGAACGGGAAATCATTCGGCAGAATGTCAGCAGCAATGGATACAATATCACGCCAGTCGTATCTCTTGAGGATGTTATGGATGCCAGGAAATATGTACGAGACGTATATATGGATGAAAAGATCGAACAGTACATTCTCGATATTGTATTTGCTACCCGTGATCCCAAAGCCAATAAGCTGGATAAACTAGCTAACTTCATCAGTTATGGAGGCTCCCCCCGAGCTTCGATCAATCTGGCTCTGGCATCTAAAGCATATGCATTCATTAAGCGTAGAGGATACGTCATCCCTGAGGATGTACGAACCATTTGCACAGATGTGCTGAGACATCGCCTGGGACTGACCTATGAAGCAGAGGCTGAAAATGTCACCCCTGAGCAGATTATCAGTGAACTGTTAGATGTGGTGGAAGTACCCTAGATATGAAAAAATAAAGATAATTATGTTGTGCTACTGTTGTTTAGTTTCCTCCGGATAAGAGTATCCCTCAGGTGGAGGAATCATCTCTTTGTAGTTCCAGGGCTGGTGGGATTCCCATTCATGGAGTTCATCTTCGCGATCCCAGTCATATTGCTTTTTGGGAAAGGGTAATGCCTTGTGGCGGAAATGGAAGGCAGCGAGGATGCCTGCAATAGCTCCAAAGAGATGGGATTCCCAGGACATACCATCACGTATGGGGAATATTCCCCAAAACATACCTCCATAAAACAAAGCAACAATGAGAGCGAGAGACAAGGCACGAATATCTTTGCGAAATACACCACTGAAAAACAGGAAAAATGCAAGCCCATAGACCACGCCACTCACCCCGATATGCCATACCTGCCTGGCGGCGACCCATACCCAGAATCCTGATAGGATATAAATCAGTAATACCACCCGAAAAGCAATAGGGCGGTAAAAATAAATCACACCTGCTGAAAGAATGTATAGGGGGGTAGAATTGGCCAGAAGGTGGCTCCACCCGCTATGGACCATAGGAGCTGTGATGACTCCGGTTAATCCTCTGAGAGTCCTGGGTAGGATCCCCAATGCACTCAGGTTGATACCACTAAGTGATTCAAACCATTCTATTCCCCACAAAAAGGCTAAGGCCAAGGCTGGAAGAACAAGACTATATACAAGACGATGCTGATTGCTTTTCACTTATCGATCACAATTTAGCTGCTCTTACAATATACGAAGATTATTGCTTTTTGGTCATGATAACCACTTTTCCTCCGTATTTTGAAATCTCCGAAATTACAAATGCTGCTTTTTCCATAGTTACGAGTTTATCAGTACGTAGGGTAATCACATCATTTTCTTCATCTTCATCAGTCATCACAGCTTCTATCAGAGGGATAAGTTCTTCTTTGGCTTCCAGTACTTCCTGATCCCAGGCATAAGTACCCCCTTCTGTAATAGTTATAGAATGGGGAGCATTACTGGGCTTATCCGAAGAACTGGTGGGAAGGTCTACTTTTAATCCAACCTGTGCGACGAAGGTGGAAGTCAGCAAAAAGTATATCAATAGCAGAAAGACGATATCTGCCAGAGAGGAGGTACTGAATTCCGTACTGGGTTTATTTCTACTGCGAATACTCATGATTAACTTAGGTTTGAGCAGGTTCCTGCAACAGGTCAATAAAGCTAGTGGAGGTAAGCTCCAGTTTGAATACTACTTTGTTGACCATCGCAACAAGTGTATTGTAGGCGATATAAGCTAGGATACCTACCACCAGACCTGCGGCTGTAGTGATCATAGCCTGGGATATTCCATCGGCAAGCTCTACAGGGCCTGCATTTCCCTCGCCTCTTACGATAGCACTAAAGGCCTTAATCATCCCCAATACTGTACCCAGGAATCCCAACATAGGGCCTGCACCAGCGATGGTTGCGAGAATGGAGAGTCGCCGCTCCATACGAAAAATCTCCAGTTTGCCCACGTTTTCAATAGAACCTTCTATATCTTTTAGAGAGGCCGCACCCAGCCGCGATATACCTTTGTGCAGCATACGGGCAAAAGCATCGTCCTGTTCTTGACACACGCGCTTGGCTTCATCAATCCTTCCGGCCAGTACGAGCGTCCGGACCTTATTGACTAGGTTTTCGGAATCTCCATCTGCCTTCCGGATTAGACGATATCTTTCGATAAAAATAAAAATGGCAGCGATGAGGAGAATAGCGAGAGGTATCATAGGCCACCCACCTGCCAGCAGGCGCTCTGCCAGTGATTCCGTTGCACCACCCCCTGTGGCTAGATTTGTCGTGTCGACTTGTAAGATAATGTACATTCGGCTAAATAGTTTTCCTGATTAGTCAAAAGTAGGTAATTTCCTGGCAACTTAAAAAGAGAGAATCAGAACATATTAACCCCAGGATGTAATAAACCCAACCTCTTCATATTTACTTGATCCGAAAATAAGCAAGTGCCCCATATCATTCTCATTCCTTTTTATTACAGTTTTTCAATGTCTCAATTATTGTGCCTCATGCAATCAGATGTAAGTATCTTTGAATTGTGTGTAAGTTTCTTGAATATTCGTTTATTTCCATTTTATAGCAGGCATGGTCGCGTATACTTCCCATTGCTGATTGATCTGTGTGGTATCTGGCATCCCCTGATGAGCCATAAAGCGATAGCTCGATCGATACATCTCTTCAGGTGCCAATTGAAACTCACCTAGTACCATCGGTGCAAAACAGTAATAGGGCATGGAGGGATGGATACGCACAGGTTGTGGGGAGCGATAATTGCTAGGATGATCCATGATACATACTCCTGCTGGCGTCCCACCTATTTTTCCATGCATATCTACCCACACTGGACGTGAATGATTGCCGTCTATGCGTGTTTTCCCCTCACTGGTAATAAATCCTCCCTGTCCCGGCCCGAGGTAGTTAGCAGCTGAATCTTCTGAAGCATTATATTCCGGATCAAACCACGTCCCATTTCCCCTGAACGCTAGTCCCCCATAGTGGTATTCGTTGATAAATAAGGTATCGGTACCCGAGCAGGTAAGCGTAGAGGTGATATCCCAGATAAAAGGATTAGGCGAATTGTAAACATGGACAGTCCATATTTCGTCAAGTGCTGCAACAGTATCCTGGGTAAGATCCAAATGCTGTAAACGGCAAGTAAAACTCGCATACACAGGGCCACTGGTGGTATCGATTACTTCTACATGGGTAACAGTACCCGTTTCATTTTGCTGATTCCAGAAATCGACCTTTTCGCCTTGGAAAGTGGTATTTACCATGGCGAGAAACACCCCGTGGTGATGCATGTGGTCTTCGGGAAAGTCATCGGTCATCACCTGTCCTTCAGGGCTATATACCGGATGTATGAATCCACTTTTACGATAATATGCTGGGCTTCCCGCAGGTGGCTCCTGAATTCCGGTATAATAGTTTAATACAGGCTTATTTTGAACGTGAATCTGAAGGGATTCACGGGCTTGGGTCAGTCTAACTGTAGGGGTATGTTGAGCTTTATCGACCGGTTGTAGCGAATAAGTTCTGATCTCGCCAGGTTCCATGGGAGAATCCAGCATAAATACCCACAGATTCTGACCGTATAGTTGAATAGGGATTTCTGTTTCACTTTCTACATGTTGCAGTTTGAAATGGGTATGCTTGGCATATTGATCAGGAAGATCAATAATAATGGGAGATACTGGTAGATATCGCTCACCAGACACAATTTCAAATGTATAGGTTGCTGTTTGCTCGCAGGAATATAAGCAAGATAACAGCAGTAAGGATAAAAAGTACATTTTTTTCATTTCTAAGTAGAAGATATTATGGATTCGTCTAAATATCGTTAATATTGTGAAAAAATAAGATTAGTGGAAATAAATTTTACCCTTACGGCTCAGAATTTATCTGAAAAGCTTGAAAAGTTTTGGCAATTATCTGGCGAGAAACTTCATCTCATCGAAAAAGAATACGATTCGTCTCAGGGTTCTCCGGTTTTTACGGTCAATGGCAAATATACTACACGTGGCTGGACTGAGTGGACTCAGGGGTTTCAGTACGGGTCTTACATACTGCAATATGATGCAGCAGGAGACAGGGAATTATTAAAACTCGGTCGCCAGAATACACTGGACCGCATGGCTTTTCATGTAGGCCATTTTGGTGTGCACGACCATGGGTTCAACAATGTGAGTACCTATGGTAACCTGCTCCGACTGATGCACGAGGGTAAGATAGATTACAATCCCTGGGAGCGACATTTTTATGAGCTGGCCTTGAAACTTTCAGGGGCAGTACAGGCCAAAAGATGGACTCCCATTCAGAATGGAGGATATATGTATTCATTTAATGGTCCACATTCATTGTTTGTAGATACCATTCGTACAGTCCGTGTGCTGGTAGTTGGACATTTGCTGGGATATGCGCTGATGGATGAGCATGATGAGAAGATTAGTCTTTTGGAGCGGGCGGTACAGCACTCACTAGCTACGGCCAGATACTCTGTGTACTATGGAGAAAGAAGAGATGGTTTTGATATTTGGGGTAGAACTGCACACGAGAGCATATTTAATACCAAAGATGGGTACTATCGCTGTCCCAATTCCCAACAGGGATTTAGTGGCTACAGCACCTGGACCCGTGGACTGAGCTGGGCTATGGCAGGGTTTCCAGAAGAACTAGAGGCATTGGAATTGATCCCTGAAGAAGAATTTGAATCCCTGGGAGGTAAAGAAGTAGTCAAAAGCCTGTTTGTCAAGGCAGCTAAAGCTACCTGCGATTTTTATATCGACAACACCTCACAGGATGGCATTCCTTACTGGGATACTGGCGCACCATTGATTCACAAGCTGGGAGATTATATGTCTAAGCCAGCCGATCCCTACAATACTTTTGAGCCGGTAGACAGTTCTGCTGCGGCTATTGGCGCACAAGGTCTATTGCGATTGGGAAGATATCTAGAAGGAGAAGCCGGTAAGAAATACTGGCAGGCGGGGCTGACAGTGTTAAATACACTTCTGGATGATCCCTATCTCAGTACAAACTCAGAACACCAGGGTATTTTACTTCATTCTATATATCACAGACCCAATGGATGGGATCACATTCCAGAAGGCAGTATGATACCACATAGCGAGTCGAGTATGTGGGGAGATTACCACATACGTGAGGTAGCACTCTATGTACAGCGTATCATCAATAAAGATGCATATTATACATTTTTTGGCTGTATTGAACCACAATCCTAATCAGGGGCTGTGTTAAGATTAAGATATATAGATGACAGATTTATCTCAGCTCTGTATCCATACGATTACAACCAAGCCTTGGTCGATAGAAACTGCGATTCAAAAGTACAGTCAGGCTGGTATTAAAGGGATTTCTATCTGGCAAAATGCTGTAGAAGGCAAAGACCTGGCCAAAATCAAGCAAATGCTTGACGACCATAGGATGGAAGTAGTGTCGTATGTACGAGGAGGTTTTTTCCCCAGTGCATCTGAAGGAAAAAGGCAGGAAGCAATAGATCATAACAAGCGCTTACTCGAAGAAGCCGCAGCACTTGGCGCACCCTTGTTGGTGCTGGTCTGTGGGGCAGATCCTGCTCAGTCCTTACCTGTTTCACGTGCACAAATCCAGTTTGGTATTGAAGCCTGTATAGAGACTGCTGCCCAACATCAGGTGAGGTTGGGTATAGAACCCCTTCATCCTATGTATGCAGATACACGTTCTGCTATTAGCACCTTGGGGCAGGCCAATGACTTAGCCGAAGGAATCCAATCTGAATGGGTAGGGATTGTGGTGGATGTATATCATCTTTGGTGGGATCCTGATCTGGAAAAGGAGATCAGGCGTTGCGGAAATAATGGACACCTCCTGGCCTATCATATATGCGATTGGCGGATACCTACCGCAGATATGCTGAATGACAGAGGTCTGATGGGAGAAGGTTGTATACCTTTGAAAGAGATTAAGGGCTATGTGGAGACAGCAGGTTTTAGGGGATATCACGAAGTGGAGATTTTTTCAAACAGGTGGTGGGCAGCAGATCAAGATGAGTTTTTGGGAAAAATTGTAGAGGCCTACGGTGAGATCGGTTAGACTACGGACTATTCAGAAGTAACAAGATATACTATCAACAATCGTTTAGATTATGACTACTCATACGCTAGGAATTATTATGAATGGTGTCACAGGACGCATGGGCACTAATCAGCATTTGATGCGTTCAATCAAGGCTATACGCGATCAGGGAGGAGTAAGACTTAATGCCAATGAGGTAATCATGCCTGATCCAATCCTGGTGGGAAGAAATCCGGCAAAACTGGAACAGCTTTGCCAGATGAGCGGTGTGGAGAAGATGACCACCAATCTTGAGGAAGCACTTGCCGATTCACATTATGTTATCTATTTCGATTCCCAGACTACCTCCCGTCGTGCTCCGGCAGTAAAGCTAGCTGTGGAAGCCGGTAAGCACATTTATTGTGAAAAACCTAGTGGTGCATCCCTGGAGGAATCTCTTGAGTTGTACAGGATATGTGAAGATGCAGGAGTGAAACATGGTGTGGTGCAGGACAAGCTTTTTCTTCCAGGTCTGGTCAAGTTACGACGGTTGAAAGAAGCAGGTTTCTTTGGAAAAATACTTTCAGTAAGAGGTGAATTTGGATACTGGGTGTTTGAAGGACATACGGTTCCGCCCCAACGCCCTTCCTGGAATTACCGTAAGGAAGACGGTGGTGGAATCATATATGACATGCTTTGCCACTGGCGCTATGTATTGGACAATCTGTTTGGTGAGGTAAAAGCAGTTTCCTGTATCGGAGCGACGCATATCGAAGAGCGTGTAGATGAAGATGGTGAATTTTATAACTGTACGGCAGATGATGCTGCATATTCCACTTTTGAACTTGAGGGCGATATCATCGCGCATATCAATTCCTCATGGACTGTACGGGTGAGAAGGGATGATCTCTTGACTTTACAGGTGGATGGAACCCATGGCTCGGCAGTTGCAGGGTTGCGGGATTGCTGGACACAGCACTATGGCAACACCCCCAAGCCAGTATGGAATCCCGATATTCCCCAACCCATCAATTTCTACGAAAACTGGAATCTGGTTCCAGATCAGGAGCCTTATGATAATGGTTTTAAGGTTCAGTGGGAAATGTTTCTCAAGCATGTAGTAACGGATGCTCCCTTCCCATATGGTTTGCTCGAGGGTGCCAAAGGAGTTCAACTGGCAGAAATGGGATTGGAAAGCTGGAGGAAGAGAGCCTGGATTATGCTGGATAAGCTAGTTTGATAAGTGTTTTATTTTAAAGAGGAAGTCTCAAAAAGGTTTCCTCAAAACTGGTTTTCTAGCTTAACATGTCGAAATACGTACTTTTGACCTTACATAAATCATTATTAGACATCAATGAATAAAGTCGCACTTATCACGGGAGGAAGCCGTGGAATCGGTTTGGGGATTGCTCATTCACTGGTGCAGGAAGGTTACGATCTGGCTATCAACGGAATGCGAGATGAGGAGGCCGTGTCAGACGTTCTGGAAGAATTGAAGCAGGTAACCGGTAAGGTTATTTATTGTCAGGGAAATGTAGCTGAAGCTGCTGACCGGAAGGCTATGCTGGACAAGATCAAGGATGAAATGGGGCAGTTGAATGTGTTGGTGAATAATGCTGGCGTAGCCCCCAAAGAGCGTCTGGATGTGCTACAGACAACAGAAGAAAGCTATGATTGGGTCATGGATATCAACCTCAAGGGATCATTTTTCCTGACACAGGCTGCTGCCAACTGGATGATCGAGCAACGCCAGGCTGATGATACATTTGAAGCTACCGTGATCAATGTATCTTCGATTTCTGCAACAGTAGTATCCGTGAATCGCGGTGAATATTGTATCAGTAAAGCTGGCATGAGTATGATGACCTGCTTGTTTGCTGCCCGCCTGGGAGAATATGGTATCCCTGTATATGAAGTTAGACCTGGTGTGACGCAAACGGATATGACATCCAAAGTGAAGGAAAAATACGACAAACTCATTGCTGAAGGCCTTTGTGTTACACCTCGCTGGGGCTACCCGGAAGACGTCGGCAAGGCTGTGGCTTCCTTAGTCCGTGGAGATTTTCCTTATTCTACAGGGCAATATATTATGATTGATGGGGGATTGACGATCCCACGTCTGTAGAAAATGCTCAGCCCGTAGAAATCCCAGGCTGTGGGGTTCCTGCGGGCTACACAGGTTTTCATCCCACCGTGTTAAAATCAATTAGTTGAGTTTGAACGGCATTGCGAACCTTCCAGTATTGCTGGTAAGATTCGTCAAAGCTTATGCGTGAATCTAGTACCTGCGCATATACCCCATAAGTACCCAGGAGTAATTCGCATATTTCTCTGACAGCATATGTTCCACCGTTACCTGCCGTCATATATTCACACAACTGTTTTTCCTTTATGAAATCATTAAATAAAGGATTGCCATTTCGTTTCACCAAAATCCTCAACCCACACATTTTTGCCACCGATATATCCAGCACGTCATCAAATACAAAAGCTATTTCTCTGGGGTCTAACCGAAACTTTTTACAAAAATCATCCCATGCTGCTCTTTTGTTTTTGTATCCAACATATATGGCGTGAAAATGCTCTCTATGAGCAAAATATTGAGCCGTTTCATTAGTAGCTCCTGTGATAATGGCTGTATAGGGTAGTTGTCTGCCATGTGTCAGCCAGTATCCAAATCTCAGAAGATTCACGCCCATGGAGTCTGGTTCTGAAAAAGGGCTAGGCAGTTGTGGGGATTTGATACCCATGTTGAATACGCCATCCCAGTCAAAGACAAAGGCCTTAACAGACTTGAGGAGAGATAGCCAGGTAGCTTCAGAAACCCAAAGTCTTCCACCTGCTTGGACAAAAGATGCTGAGAAATGATCTGCTGGATTCATCTGTTATGGGTTTACGGCAAACAGATCGTGAATATCGAGCATTCCAACTGGTTTTCCCTGATCTGTAACTACTAGTGTATCGATCTTTTTGTCTTTGAAAATATTGGAGGCTTCCAGCAGGGATGCATGTATGTCGATTGTAACGGGATGATTGCCCTGTAGAGCAGAGAGAGATTGTTGCAGAAAATTTGGCCCATGTTCTTGAAGTTGTCTACGAAGATCACCATCGGTAAATACTCCCTGGATGTGTTGCTGGTCGTCGATGAGCGTAACTGCACCCAATTTGGATAAGGTCATTTCGACTAGGGCATCTAGTACAGACTTGTTCACGTGTATCATACTTTTTTGGGGCCGCATAGCATCCCCTACTGTCAATGTCATCAACCGGGTATGTTCGAAGAACTGTCTGGTGCCAATATCAGTGAAATGGTTGTGTGTGAGGGTTTTCATCACCTTCCAGGGGATCGTACAGGCATGAACGCCAATGTTGATCGCATTGCGAACATGTTCGGGATGTCTTACAGAGGAGAACATGATCTTAGCGGGATAATGGTAGCGGTCAACGGCAGAGACGCATTGTGAAACGAGTGATAGGGCATCGTGTCCCTGATCCTGTAGCCTCCCCACTAAGGGACATACATAGGTAGCCCCTGCACTCAGGGCAATGTAGGCTTGCTGCATAGTGTATATAAGGTGCATATTGACCATGATCCCCTGATCAATCAGTTTTTTACAAGCCCTGGCCCCCTCCATGGAAATGGGAATCTTAAATACAGTCCTGGATTTATCCAGTCCCAGATCTAGCAGCCTGTAGGCTTCATGTAATATTTCTTCTGCTTTTTCTCCTAGGGCTTCCACCTGTAAAACTGGAACCATTTCGGCCAGTTTTAGGATCATTCCATCCAAGTCAGTTATACCATCGCGGTGCATGAAGGTAGGGGTGGTTGTCAATCCATATATGAATCCCAGGTCAACAGCTTCCTCAATTTCACTAAGATTTGCAGAATCTAAGTATAGTTCCATGTAGATGTGTATAATGGTTAAAGTTTGGAAGCAAAATTAAGAGTTTTTACTGAGAAAGATAGTACATGAACTTCTAGAAGAATGATGGTTGATACTGGTAGATAGAGGAATAGATATGCATAATCAATCTATAACCTCCCCTAAGAGCCACGATCTTCGTTATAATCTTCGCTAAGAGGTACAAGTCAGGGTCCTCCCTACGAGCTACAAGCCACGCGCTCCCCACTCACCACGCTGCCGCTAGTTAACTAACTTCTGCATTGCGGTATGAGACTTCTAGGTTGTGAATATCGATCAGTGGCTTGAGAAATTCTTCCAGATCATAGACACAAAGCTGGCTGGCGGCATCGCAAAGAGCGTCTGAGGGTGATGGATGTGTTTCGATAAATACCCCATCGACGCCAGCTGCTACGCCTGCCCGTGCCAGGACGGGGAGAAATTGCCGGGTCCCTCCTTTGGGATCAGCACTAGGGATACCGTACTTCCGTATAGAATGCGTAATGTCAAATACTACGGGATAACCTGTTTGGTTCAGATGGAAAAAGCTACGGGGATCGACTACGAGATCATTATATCCCAAAGTAAAACCTCTTTCTGTGAGAATGATTTGCTGATTACCGGTAGACTCCACTTTCCTGACAGGTTGGATCATATTTTGAGGAGCGAGAAATTGACCGTGCTTGATGTTGATCACTTTTCCTGTTCTGGCTGCAGCGAGTGTCAAGGTCGTCTGCATACACAGATAAGCGGGTATTTGTATGACATCCAGTACTTCGGCAGCAGCGGGTATTTGTTCTGGGAAGTGTACATCAGAAAGAACAGGGAAGCCGAAATCTTTTTGGATACGTTCCAGCATCTTAAGTCCTTCCTCCAGTCCAGGCCCCATGTAGTTATCCACAGAACTGCGGTTGTCCTTCATGAAGGAGGATTTAAAAATTACATTAATTTTTAGCTTACGGGCAACCTTTTCCAGTTGTTCTGCAGTTTTATACATGATTGTCTCATCTTCGATGACACAAGGCCCAGATATGAGAAACAATTCATCACTACCACATGGTATATGATTTACATTTACGGTTTTCTTCATTTTGTTTCAATAGTTCAATGAAGGCGCAAGTAAATAAAAATTGTAAGTTTCCAGAAATCCTTTGTATAACTGTAATTTTTTTTAATTTAGAGATAATGTATTACATGTAATTATGTCAAACATTTTAACTTATTAATTTATGAGCATATCTACTACTACAAGTATTCGGCGATTCCTATGCCTGGTGGTAACAGGTATTGGATTGTCAAGCTTGACTTATTCGCAATCCTTGGTAGGACTACAGAATGTTAGTCAAGCTATTACGAACATATCCTCCAATCAGGGGGATCTGATGAACGTAAAGGTACTGGATGAATCAGTGACAGGAACGGTCTACGCCTCTGATTCTGACGCACCCATTGAAGGGGTAACCGTACTCGTAAAGGGGACTACTACGGGTACTTACACAGATGGAGAAGGCAAATTCAGTGTTAATGTACCAGATTTGAACTCAACACTGGTACTCTCCTATGTAGGTTACAGCACGTTGGAGATTCCACTAGAGGGGCGCTCCAATATCACAGTAACGCTTCAGCAAGACATTACCTCACTCGATGAAGTCGTCGTGGTAGGGTATGGTACGCAGCGGAAGCGCGATATTACAGCGGCGATTGCCTCTGTAGACAGCAGAGAGATTGCTGAGATACCTGTTGCCAGTACTGTTCAATCTTTGCAGGGACGCGTTGCTGGTGTGGATATTCAGAATGTAAATGGCCGTCCAGGACAAAATCCACAGATCACTATTCGCGGGCGCCGTTCTATCAATGCAGGAAATGATCCCCTATTTGTTGTGGATGGTATCCCTTTGACAGATGGAGGTACAGCATTTGATATCAACCCCCAGGACGTTGAGTCTGTAGAGATTTTGAAAGATGCAGCTTCTACTTCTATCTACGGATCCCGTGGTGCAAACGGTGTCATCCTGATTACTACCAAGCGTGGCTCAGAAGGAAAGACGAATATTGCCTATGATGGATTTATTGGTGCATCCAGCGCAACTCGTCAGGTAGACATGATGAATGGTGAAGAATTTGCCAATATGAAGCGAGAATCCCGCCGCTGGGATGATAACTTGAACGCAACATGGGATGGAGTAATTCCTCCTGATAACATTGTTTTCGAAGATCCCATTGAGCTTGAGTCTATTGCTTTAGGTCGCTCTACAGATTATCAGGACCTCGTACTTCAGACAGGTGTAACGATGAACCACCAACTGAGTGTTCGTGGTGGAGGAGCCAAGACTCAGTTTCTTATTTCAGCTAACTACTACGACGAAGAAGGTATTATCGACAACATGGGCTTCAAGCGTTACTCGGTAAGGGTTAACCTTGACCACCGCGTAAACGACTGGTTGAAGCTGGGAGTTTCTAACTACATCAACAGATCTGAGCAAAACTTTGGTTCTACCTCTGCGTGGGGAGAGGCAATTGCCAACAACCCACTGGGTGTACCCCGGGATCCGGAGACGGGTGAGCTTCGCTTCCTACCTACTAATGATGGTATTCGTACAAATCCTCTAAGTGAGTTGGTACCCGGTGCATACATAGATGAGCGTATCAATCACACCATCTTTTCGAGCATCTATTTACAGGCAGACTTGTTCAAGGGATTCAGGTATCAGTTGACCTTTGGCCCTGAGGTTCGCTTCCGTCGTAGAGGTTTCTTTAGAGCAAGTGAAACCAATGCCAACCGTGGTGGTCCGGCTGATGCTAGTAAGGAAGAAAGAACAATATTCAGTTACACCCTGGAAAACCTGCTTACTTATGACAAAGACATTGGAAACAGCCACCTGAAGCTGACTTTCCTGCAGTCTATCCAGGACTTTAATCGCGAAGACTTTGGTGCTTCTATTGACAATCTTCCCTTTGACTCACAGGCTTTCCACAACCTAGGAACTGGTGATGTAACAACAACACAGGTTGGATCTGGTCTACAGGAGTGGCAGTTGGCTTCTTTTATGGCCCGTGTAAACTATGAAATTGCAGGTAAATACCTGATCCAGGCAAACGTACGTGCCGACGGTTCTTCACGTCTTTCAGAAGGTAATAAGTGGGCTTACTTCCCTGGTGTATCGATGGGATGGCGTATTGTAGATGAGCCTTTTATGCAATCTGCTAGCTGGCTACAGGATCTGAAACTTCGCGGTAGTTGGGGACAGGTTGGAAACACTTCAATTGATCCGTATCAAACTCAGGGAACTTTGGCCAGAACTGCCTACAACTGGAATGATGCACCTGCGACAGGATATAGACTTAATAATCTCTCAAATTCAGAACTAACCTGGGAGAAAACAGCTACTTTGAATATTGGAATTGACTATAGTTTCTTCTTGGGACGTGTGAGTGGTAGTATTGACTGGTATCAGTCAAACACTACAGACCTGTTGCTAGAAAGAGCACTGCCTATTACTTCAGGATACCGTTCTGTACTCTTCAACGTAGGTGAAACTCAAAATACAGGTCTGGAAATATCTCTGGAGACTGTAAACTTTGATACACCTGCAGGCTTCAGATGGACGACCCAGTTGAACTGGTTTACTAATAATGAAGAGATCGTAGAGCTTTCCAATGGAGCAGAGGATGACATAGCCAATAGATGGTTTATTGGAGAACCTATTCGTGTATTTTACGATTTTGAGAAGATCGGTATCTGGCAGATCAACGAAGAAGATCAAGCAAAACAGTTTGGTGATCTTCCAGGCGAAATTAAGCTAAGAGACGTTAATAGTAATGGGCAGTATGATGGTGATGACCGTCAAATTCTCGGATCTGATGTACCCGACTGGAGTGCAGGTATGACCAACCGCTTTGAATACAAAGGCATTGACCTGTCTGCATTTTTCTTTGCGCGCGTAGGGCACTTGGTACGTAGCCGCTTCCACGATTCGAACAACACACTCTTTGCACGTTACAACAACCTGAATGTTGATTATTGGACTCCAGATAACCCAACCAATGCATTCCCAAGACCAAACCAAAACCAGGAACGTCCTAAGTATGTTTCTACCATGAGTATCTTTGAAGGGGATTATCTCAAGCTGAGAAATGCTACCCTAGGATATACCTTCCCTAGTGCGATAACTGATGCTATTGGATTGTCCAGACTGCGTATATACGCATCTGCTCAAAATCCTTGGTTTGCTTCAACGTATGAAACATTTGATCCGGAAGCTGGTGGTGATGCGCAGGTTAGTTCAGGCGATATTCCTAGCAGCAAACTGTACCTCTTTGGTGTTAATGTCCAGTTTTAATCCTTTTTCAATCAAAAAATTAATTCAATCATCAATGAAAGCTAAAATATTTATTTTCCTGCTTGTCTTTTCGGGAATGCTGATGCAATCCTGTGAAGAGTTCCTCGAGGAGGAACTGCTGGCCGATGTCACGGCTGAAAACTACTATGTACTGGAAGCTGGTTATGAAGATGGTATTAAAGCTATCTATGAGTCGCTCGACCTGTTCTGGGGATCTGAGATGGGCATGACCATGGCTGAGCTGGGAACAGATTATCATACAAATGGAGCTGATGGTGGCCACAAAGGCTTCAACTTCTACGATTCCCGCCTGTCTCCTGCTGGAGATAGCTACATCAATAGTACTAGTTTGAACAATAATCTCTGGAATCTGATGTACCGCTCTATCAATCAGTGTAATGCGATGATAGATCGCGCTGCGCTTGTAGAGGGCATGAGCGAAGATCTCAAGCAGTTACGTGTGGCTGAGGCGAGATTCCTGCGTGGATTGTTTTACTTTACCTTAGTACGTACGTTCGGTGATGTACACCTCACATTGGAAGAGACTCAAGGGATAGAACTGGAATCCAATAAGACCAATCGGATTGACATTTTTGATCAGGCGATCATTCCCGACTTTGAGGCTGCTGCTTCCATATTGCCTGTCAGTCAGGCTGAGTATGGTCGTCCAACTAAACCTACTGCTGAGTTTTTCCTGGCAAAGGCTTCACTATGGCGTGGATGGCTGACTGGAGATAACGCAAACTTTGCTCGTGCTCAGAGCTTGATGGAAGCTGTGATCAACAACTACGATTTTGAACTACAGGACAACTGGGGAGATTTGTGGGATCAGGACAATCAGATCAATTCTGAAGTCATTTGGACTGTCCAGAATACTCAGCTACTTACGCTGAATGGCAGTGGTAACCGTTTCCACCTCTACTTCCTGATGGAGTATGACAGACTGCCCGGTATGACCCGTGATACAGAAAACGGTCGCCCCTGGAAGCGTACGCGTCCTACCCGTTGGGCAGAAGCACTGTACAATGATGATCCTAGTTTTGATCCATCAACTGGACAACCTGTCGCTCCTCAGCGCTTGGGAGAGCGTGCTGATGTTCGCTATGAGTTAGGTTACAAGCACGTTTGGCTTGTTAACAGCCCAGGTACGCATGCTTCGATTGATTTTTTGCAGCCACGCGAATTCCAAATGCAAGAAGGAGATACAGCGATCTTCCTGCCTCATTTCGAGATGTCTGATGAAGCTCGTTTGGCTAAGAATTATCAGATTTTTATCCCCAGCGAATACACTGAGAAGATCTATCCTACGCTGAATAAGTTCATCGACCCTCGCAGAGACAACCGTCAGCGTACGCAGGGATCACGCGATTTCATCATGGCGCGTCTGGCAGATGCTTATCTGATCGCAGCGGAAGCTGCGCTTCAGCAGGGTGATGTAGCCACTGCTACTAGATACATCAATGTGATCCGTGAGCGTGCAGGACGCGAAGGTCGCAAAGACGAAATGCTGGTAACAGAAGATCAGGTTGATCTTGATTTTCTGTTGGACGAGCGCGCGCGCGAACTGACTGGTGAGATGCATCGCTGGTTTGACCTGGCACGTACTCAGACACTGGTGAGACGTGTAAAACAGTACAATATTCAGGCAAGAGACTTCATCCAGGACTACCACATTATACGTCCCATTCCTCAAAACCATGTTGACGCCGTAGGCGGCAATTATGAGCAGAATTCAGGTTACGGTGGTAGCTGATCCGTAAAATTTAATTACATTTAATGAAATATTAGGGCAGTCCCATGGGCTGCCCTTTTTTTATTAAGGTGAAATCATACCCAAAAGGAAGCTTATGCTATCTATATACCTAAAGGTGGGATATGCTGCTGAGATACCTAAAGGTGGGATACGCTGCTAAGATACCTAAAGGTGGGATACGCTGCTGAGATACCCATAAGGTAGGAAACGCTGCTGAGATAACCACTACGCTGCTGAGATACCCATAGGGTAGTACACGCTGCTGAGATACCCATAGGGTAGTACACGCTGCTGAGATACCTAAAGGGTAGGGATACGCGGCTGAGATACCTAAAGGTGGGATACGC
>CAYXVE010000059.1:0-28260 GCA_964468435.1 uncultured Bacteroidia bacterium
CATGATGTGAGAGGGTGAGACGAATTTATTTTTTCTTCAGCTGAAGATGGGAAGCATGTCTGATTGACCCTAGTAGAATCTCCTGACTATCTTAATACCTTTACAAGGTTACAGAAATATATGTGACCTCATAAAATATGGCCTAGCTCAGAAATATTTTGTATAACGTAGGACCAAGGTATTATTAAAAGATTGTAACTTGTTTTACGTACAAAAGCCAATATTTTCTTTATGTATAGTAATCCTTCACTACCCAAAAAGCTGAAAATCACTGACCTGATTATTACTCCTGTAGCGGTCGAGGATCCTCCCCTACTGAATGCAGCAGGATTGCATGCTCCCTATGCACTCCGTATTATTCTGGAAGTGGTTACCAATGCTGGAGTTACAGGCATCAGTGAAATACCCGGTGGAGAACAAATTTATCTGGCATTACAGAAAGCCAAGACATACATTCTAGGTCTACACCCCTTTGAATTACATCAAATACAGTCTGTATTGACCCAACAATTTGGGCATCAAACCGATGACCAACGAGGAGTAGCACCTTGGGATCAGCGGAAGTTGATTCACATTGTCAGCGGACTAGAGGTTGCATCCCTGGACATTATGGGTAAACTGATGAATCAGCCGGTTGTCAATTTACTCGGCGGGAAGATGAGAGAGCGAGTTCCATTTGCTGCATACCTGTTTTACAAATACGAAGGTGCAGGAGGACCTCTGGAGTTCGGCGTTGATGCGGAGGCAACAGGATGGCGCAAGGCCCGGCAAAGGGAAGCCCTGACGCCGTCCCAGATCGTGGATCAGGCAAAAGTGATGTATGATTCCTTTGGGTTTCAATCCATCAAACTAAAGGGGGGAGTATTCCATCCCGAAACAGAATATCAAAGTATTGTAGCATTGCGAGAAGCATTTGGTCCGGAGGTCCCACTGAGAATCGATCCCAATGCAGTATGGTCTTTGGAAACGGGGATAGCATATGGGAAGAAAATGGAGGGGCTGTTAGAATATTACGAAGACCCAGTAAGAGGGCAGGAAAATATGAGTGAGTTGGCAAAAAAGGTAAATATACCCCTAGCTACCAATATGTGTACTACTTCATTTGCCGATATTCCTGACAGTATTCGATTATTTTCAGAACAAATTATCCTGTCAGATCATCATTTCTGGGGAGGCTTGAGATCAACAATGGAACTTTACAGGATCTGTCAGACATTTGGTAGGGGTTTTTCTATGCATTCCAATAGTCATCTGGGAATTTCGCTAGCGGCGATGGTTCATCTTGGCGCAGTTCTACCTACTATGGAGTATGCACTGGATACCCATTATCCCTGGCAGGTCGATGAGGTAATCCAGGGAGGAAAGCTCCCTATAGAGGATGGGTATGTAAGGCTCCCAGATGGTCCTGGATTGGGAGTAGAAATTGATCAGGATGCTTTAAAAAGGCTACATCAAAATTATCTGGATTGCGGGTTGAAAGAACGAGATGATGAAACTCCGATGCAAGCCAAACAACCAGGATGGAATTTTCAATTACAACGTTGGTAACAAATACTTTCTACACGATCAAGGCATTTCCTGCCTTTATGATGGCTTCGAGTTCTTTCAGCTCTTCTTTCGTGGGCATGACCAGAGGGGCTCTAGCAGGGCCAGCATCTTTACCAATCAGTTTTGTTGCTGCCTTTACCAAACTCACAGCATACCCTTTTTTTCTACTTCTTAATCTCACCACTGGGATATAGAAATCCTGAATGAATCTGGTTACTTTTTCCTTTTCTCCATTTCTAAGTAACTGATAAAAATGCAGGGCCAATGAAGGAACAAAATTGAACACCGCTGAAGAGTAGGTATTCACCCCAATGGAAAGATATGCTTCTGATATGATCTCGGCAGTGGGCACCCCTCCAACGTATACCAATCTGTCTCCAAGGGTTTTAATGGTATCATTGAGATCCTGGATATTTCCCGTTCCATCTTTTAATCCAATCAAATTAGGACAGTTGTCGGCCAGTTTCTGTAAATATTCTGCAGATAGTACTCCGTTAGCGCGATTGTAATAAATTACAGGTAGCGATGTATTGTTCAAAATAGTCTCAGCATATTGATAAACTCCCTCCTGTGGGCCGTTGACCAGATACGGAGGCATGAGTAATAGCGCATCAATTTTGGCTTTTTCGGCAATGCGGGCGAAAGCAATAGCTTCGGGAATACTACGTCCAATACTGGAGATGATAGGTACTTTGCGTGGTTCCCCCTGTGTAGCAATGTCAACGATTTGAGTATATTCATCGACAGATAGAGAAAAAAATTCACCCGTACCTCCGGCAACAAAGATAGCCGAGATATCATGTGTCAAAAACCACTCTATTCGTTGTGCATATCCTTCTGGATGAAAATTACCTCGGGTATCCATATCAGTTAGCGGAAAGGAAAGCAAACCATTACCTAGGGCTTGTCGAAGTTCTGAGGTTGTCATATGTATTGTTGTTAAAGCAAAGAATCTAATATTTATACAAAAGGGAAAAGCCTTGCCAGGATCATAATGACGACTAACCCTGTACAGCCCATTACTGCTAAAAGTATTGTAAAATATCTAAATGTTTCTTGTTTTTCCATACCACTCATCTGCGTAATAATCCAAAATCCACTATCGTTCATCCAGGGAAATACTTTGGAGCCACACCCAATCACCAGTGCCAGGTAAACAGGATGAAATCCTAAGGTAGATGCATCAGCCAGTCCACTAAGAATACCGATGGCCGTAATCATAGCTACCGTGGCAGATCCCTGTGCAATACGCATCACAACTGTTACGATAAATGCCAGGGGTAGTACAGCTATCTGATATTGTGTGGCTAACTCGCCAATTTGAATGCCAATTCCAGTTTGTTGTAATATTTTTCCAAAAGCACCTCCGGAAGCGGTAATCAAAATAATGATCGCACCACTTGTCAGAGCTTTACTGATAGTCGAACTAAACTTTTCATAATTTTTCTCTTTTGTCCACAACAAGAGCATGGCAATCAGGGCTGAGAACATAAGGGCTACGTTGCTATCACCAAATGTAGCAAAGAACATCAGTAAGCCACGGTTAATCGAATTGGACAGTTCTCCTTCTATTGAAGTATTGATAATGGTATTACCGGCAATGAGAATTAAGGGAAGTATAACAGGTATCAGTGAGAATCCCAATCCTGGTAATTCTGATTTGCTTTTTTCTGAAAGAGTTTTCAACGCTTCAATGTCTATATCCGGGGTATTCCTGAGTAGTAGTTCCTTGGTGCGATTTGCCCATATTGCATACATATACCCTGTTAATACCGTCATCGTCCCAACTATCAGCCCCCCAATGATCATTGCTCCCAAATCCACTCCGAGTTCTTCCGCCGCGAACAACGGGCCTGGTGTAGGAGGAATTAGCGAATGAGCCATAGCGCTCCCAGCAGTAACTGCCATTAAGGACAATCCAAATTGTCTCGGGATCTTTACCCCCACAGACTTAACAAGGGGAATCATCAAATAGAAGACTGTGTCAAAGAAAATGGGAATCGCGAGCGTAAAAGAAGAGAACAAAAAGGCTAGTGAGGGATTTCGCCTGCCAAACGCATTTAGCAAACTTCTGATGATCCGCTCAGCTCCTCCGCTATGCATGAGACATGCACCAATGATGGACGCCATGGCGATGAGAATTCCAATTTTACCAGCAGTATTTCCAAAAGCAGCGGCCACTCTCTTTCCAAGAGAAAGGTCAGCCATCGCTTCAGCCTCTTGTCCACTCATCCCTTGACTCAGGGCGAAATCATAGACGAGCGCTTCGGGAGTTAACAAACCCGTAATAGCAGCAGCCAGAATCAGGGACAGCACTGCATGAAGGCGCAATACAATGATGCAAAACAGTACAATTGCAATACCTATTAACAGGATAATGAGTGGAGTCATGAAATATTGCTTTCCGAAGATGGACGGTCTTACATAGGTTACACAATATATCCTAGACAATTTACAGCTGTAAAAAGCATTCATCAGGTTACGACGGGATGAAATTCTTGATGGATGCCCATCTCCCCCTTCAACTAGCTAAGTGGTTTCGAAATTTGGGATATGAAACGACATAATCGAAAACTCCCAGGAAGAACGAAACAGACGACCAGGAGATAATTTCACTTTCCATACAAGAGGAGCGCGCTTACCGCTTCAGGTGTTCAGGTGTCCACCAATCATCAATACTCGATTTCATCTCATTCACCTTTTCCATTTCTTCCTTGGCTAAATTATTCCTTTCATGCGGGTCTTCCAACACATTAAACAATTCTACTGAAGCATCAGGGAGATTGGTAGAATCAGGGAAAATGAGTTTCCAGGGATATTCGAGAGCTATCCGGTAACGTAGGCTTCGGTTAGGTTGGCTGGTGTCAAAAATGTCGTGATCCAGGGCTTCAGCGAAGACCGTTTTTCTGTTTTTGAGGGCATCTGGATCCGTAATGTTAACTCCAGGGAGTTCGGCCCCGGCTTCCTGTTCTATTGCTGCGAAAATGGTTGGAAGAATATCAAGGCTGGAAACATTCGTGATGGTATCCATTTTGGGAGAAATCACACCTGGCCATTTATACATGATAGGAGTCCGGATTCCGTATTCATAGGGAGTAAGTTTAGATCGGGGAGCGTAGCGGTTATTTCTCTCCGGAGCTTGTATCCATCCGTTGTCGCAAACATAGATGACAAGGGTATTATCTGTCATTCCTCTTTCTTCAATCATGTCGAGAATCTGGCCACATGTAATGTCAAACCATTCACACATAGCCCAATATCGAGCTATGGCTGGAGTAGGGGCAAGTTCCAAGTATTTTTGTTCGAGTGAATCAGGGGGAGTATGAGGAGAATGGGGGAGGAAAGGAGCATACCAGATAAAGAAAGGATTTTCCGATTCCTGAGATTCGTTTATCAGGTCTTCTACCGATTTCAATCCTTCTCTACCGATCTTCAGGCCTTCATCCCCATGTCTACCTCCTTTTGTGGGGTCTCCATGTGTCATTCCCTGGGTAAAATGGGCATCTTCCCATGATCCTATCCACCACTTACCGGTTTGTAAACTGAGGTAGCCCGCCTCATTCAGGTATTGAGTGAGGAGCTTATTTTGATAGTACCTATCCTGGATGGGCTGAAACTTAGCTTTTCTTGCTACCATCCATTCCGGGCCATACCTTTGACCTTCAAACTCGAATAGTGGATCATTACCCGTTACTCCGTGTTGATGGGGATATAGGCCGCTCATCATACTCGCCAAAGAAGGGCTACAGAGGGGAGCAGCTACATATCCCCGGGTAAAAGTAAAAGATTCGCTTGCCAGGCGATCGATCCTGGGTGTTTGTATGTGTGGATGCCCCATGAAGCTGTAGTCTGTCCAGCCCTGGTCATCAGAGATGATGAGCAGAATATTGGGAAGATCCCTAGATTCTGAGACCTGGTTGGTAGGAGAACAGGAAAGGAAGGCCAGGAGAAAAAAGAGAGACAAAGGACGAAGAATATTTTGGTAGGTAGTAAGCAGTAGGCGAGGCTCCCCGGAAGTTGGGAGGGATGAGAAATTGTTCGGAATCCTAAATGGGACAAAGTACGGAAAACAGAGGAAATAAGCCTTATGCAGTTTGCAGAATATTTTAGTTAGGGTCTTTTTTTGCATTTTGGTTGATTTAGAGCTTGGTTGAGAATCTTTGTCATATACTACAAAGAATATGTGTATTATAAAAATCATTAAAAGGGTTTCTCCCTCAATGTTGGTAATAGTTAGATATAACTGATCATGGGAGATCGTTTTTAAGGGACATAATACCGAATCTGGATTAATTCACCAAAAGTGCGGAAAAACCACTTTTAAGGACAGTTTACAATTGTCTTTGAGACCGTTTCTCTACAATAGCTTTCGGAAGGTGTGCATCTATAATAAAAATCATGCAGCAAAGGGGATGATAACCGTTCCTTTACTTTTAATAGACGCTGTTGCATAGGCTAAACAAGCAAGGATGTCTTCTTCCTCCAAATCTGTAAATTCTTCCAGAATGGCAGATACTGAATCTCCTCCTGCCAGATATTCCAAAATGGACTCTACTGGATATCTCATCCCACGAATAGTAGGTTTCCCGTGATTTATCTCGGGATTGATTGTTATTCGTTCCAATAAGGACTTTTCACTACTTATATCAATTACTTTTGATTATGTTAAAAATAAGAAAAGTATATGAATGTGGCTAGATGGGAATGAGTCCCCAAAATGCCATCATCTTGAATATAAATCCTCAATTCCATTCCATAGTGTACAAGAATCTCTCGATCTGCCAAGATGAATTGAAATTCCCATTGGGATATTCCCAAGTGTTAATAGTACCCTTTGAGTCTGATTTGCATAGGTAAGATGTTCTTCATCTATCGCAGTCCGAGTCCCTGCTTCCACACAACTTAATATATCAATTCTTCTTTTTAGCAATCCTTTTACTACTGCATTCGGAATATATTTATCTGTATAAAACTTAATCTTAGTCAAGACCTAATTTCCTTCTCAATTTAGAATTTGTCTGCGATTTTGAGGTATTTCTCAACTATTCATCATCTGGCCCATTTTTTCATGATGAGCATGGTAATAAGCAAGAGCTGCATAAACATTTGCCAGTTCTAGCTTATAGGTATGGGCAATTTCGTTAGCACTTTTACCTAGCATCTCAAACCATATGACAATATCTATAATCGTAATCCTATGCCCTGCTATCCGAGGCTTACCTTCTACAACCTTGGGGTCTTTCTCTATTTTCGCGTCTTGTGTGGATAACATGCTATCTTTCATATAAAAAAACCGATAAAATACACAATGCGATACAGATACAACTAAAAGGGAGATTATTTTATCCTTCAATAAGCTGTCAACAATATTTCAATAAAAGAAGGTTTTTCCTATAATGAGATAATATAATATTTTTAGTTTTTCAGAAAACCCCATAAGAAGATCATTCTAATAAAAAAACTACTTTTATAAGTAATTAATAGTGAATTAGTTAAGATTCTAAAAATATCACATAAATTGGAGATTCTTTTGTATACTTATTACAAGTGTAAACTTATTACAAGTAGCAAATAACCAATAATCATATATTTAAAGAGAAAGTACCCAGGGCCGGAGTCGAACCGGCACGTCATTGCTGACATTGGTGTTTGAGACCAACGCGTCTACCAATTCCGCCACCTGGGCTTTTAGTGTAGAAGGGTCATGGATGACCTACTTTGAAAGAATCTTTTAATCAAAAGAATACAAAATTACATGCTGTGACAACACTAAGCAAGCAGAATGTGAGATAATGATAATAACTATAGCAGCCGTAAAGTTCATCTGGATAGTAAACACTCGTAGCTTGAAACCTACACATTAGAAACACATATTCCTCACCACATATTCAATACATGGATAACTCAAAAAATAATTGCCAATATCAAAGTCGATCCACTATTTCAACAATCCATAAAGACAACATCTAATCATTAGGCTTAGAAAGGAGTACAAATTGCTACTCTAGTAACTAAATTGGCACACAAAATTTTTTAAGATTTCTACTTTTTTTGGAGAACTAACCAAAATTATCTTATATTTGTAATCTATAACAGTGCTAACAATAATCATTGTATAAAAATTTAGGGCGTTTTCATGGCTGTTTGGGTCGCGAACCTAGTTCGCGGCCTCTTTTTTTATTCCTTCACTGCTTTCAAACTGATATCCATACTTGTTACCGAATGCGTTAGCGCTCCCATAGATATAAATTTGACCCCTGTTGCAGCAATTTCACGTACCCTGTCAATCGTTACCCCTCCCGAAGCCTCGGTAGATGCTCGATCCCCAATCAGTAATACCGCCTCACGCATCTCCTCTAGCGACATGTTGTCCAACATAATGATATCTACACCACCCACCGCCAATACCTCCAAAACTTCCTCCAACGAACGGGTCTCTACTTCGATCTTTATCTTTGGCTGATGTGAAGCCAGATAAGTCTTGCAGGATTCCACAGCAGCCCTAATTCCCCCCGCATAATCTATGTGATTGTCCTTGATCATAACCATATCGTACAAACCAAACCGGTGATTCTTTCCCCCGCCTATCACTACTGCCCATTTCTCTACATGACGAATTAAGGGTGTGGTCTTCCGCGTATCCAGTAACTCACAATCAAATCCTTCAAGCCGATCAACTACAGAGCGGGTCATCGTCGCTATCCCACTCATGCGCTGCATGAAGTTCAGTACCGTCCGCTCTGCCGCTAATATACTACGCGCAGATCCATATACCCTAAAGGCAATATCTCCATGAGTCACAGCCTCTCCATCTGATTTCCACGCCTCAAACTCCAGCGATGGATCTACGTGTCGAAATATTTTTTCTGCCAAGCCTATCCCCGCTATGATTCCCTCTCCCTTGATCAATGCCTGTGCTCGCTTCCTGACATCAGCAGGTACTGTAGACAAACTGCTGTGATCACCATCTCCAAGGTCCTCAGCTAATGCCTGAATAATAATTCTGTTTGTCTCGGGGTGTGTCAAAAATTCTTGCATATTCCTTGTAAGCATATGATAAATATTGCGATCAAAAATAATAACATTCTCACGGCTTCAAAGGATATTAGCTTTTCAGTACAAAATGTACAGTGGTTTGGACAATTATGGGGCTGTTCAATTACAATCCTGCCAGCAAAAACTCGTGTAAGAAAACATAAGGCAATAGCATTAGTTTGAAGCAATTAAATAACGAAATTTTGATATTACAATTACATGTATGAAAAAAGGTTGCCTTATTGTTATCTTCTTTTACGATTTTTATAAAAAAAACAGCCTCTTTTCAGAGGCTGTTTCCCATGCATCACTCACACTACGAATTACTTCTTTGCAAATCTTAGTTTCTCGATTTTATATCTTCCCTCTGAATCTTGTTTGATGTAAATATTGGCCTCAAAGACGCCTTTTGAACTTCTGTACTCACCTAAGGCATATATAGAACCGCCGCTATTGCCTGTATGAACGATCCTGAAGCTTCCAGGAGGATAGCTATCAAAGAATTTCTGTAGGACGAACTTGGCTTGTCCAGCCGCATATGATCCCCGCTGATTGGACAGGGTGAGCTCGGTACGCGAACTTAAATAAGGCGTAAGGCAATCTGAACTCCCCTGTGCAATACAATTCTCTATCCGTTCCAACACCACATTTACATCCGCTCTTTCATAGGATAATAGATGAACAAAGGAGAGAGATAAAAAAAAGAATATGGTAAATCTTATCCTCATATTATCCAGGCTTAAAACATTTCATCTGAATCTTTCCATCAATAATTTGCACAAATCATGCCAGAAAGGTTCCCCACACATGAACGGATAATTTAATGGACCTTAATGGTTGAATAGAATGTGGTAACTGTGTTTTTTTATACCTTTGCACAGAGAATAACTAGACATATGGAGTCAAATAAAATTATACTTATCATCATGGACGGTTGGGGTATATCTGAAAACCTCAAAACCAGTGCCGTTTCCCAAGCCCAAACCCCTTTTTATGACCAGGCTATTCAGCAATGGCCCTATATGAAACTTCAGGCCTCTGGCCTGGACGTGGGATTACCCGAAGGTCAGATGGGTAACTCTGAAGTAGGACACATGAACCTGGGTGCCGGTAGGATCGTCTACCAGGATCTTGTACGCATAAACCATGAAGTATCCAGTGGCGACTTCATGGACAATGAAGTATACAAAGCCCTGGTAGCATACTGCGAAAAAAATCAAAAACCCCTTCACCTGATAGGCCTACTATCCGATGGGGGCGTACATAGTAGCCTGGAACACCTCAAAGGCATCATCCAGGCCTTGTCAACAACGCAAATCACTGATGTTTATGTCCATTGCTTTATGGATGGTCGCGATACCGCTCCCACAGGTGGTACAGGATACATCGAAGAACTGGAAGCATGTATGCATGAATATCAGACTGGCCAGATAGCCTCTCTCATTGGACGATATTTTGCCATGGACCGGGATAAGCGCTGGCCCAGGATCAAAAAAGCCTATGACCTCATTACCAAGGGTGAGGGTACTCCATTCACCAATGCTAGAGAAGCCATCCAGGCTTCCTATGATCATGGGGTAACAGACGAATTTGTAGAACCTATAGTGATTGTGAAAGATGATCAGCCCGTGGGACTTTTGAAAGAACACGACGCAGTGCTTTTCTTTAACTTTCGTACAGACCGCGGCCGCCAGCTCACACATGTACTCACTCAGACGGATATGCCAGAAGAAGGAATGCAGACACTTCCCCTCTACTACGCGACCATGACGCGCTATGACGATCGGTTCCAGGGTATACATGTGCTCTACGAAAAACAAAGCATAGAAAATGGATTAGGAGAGTATCTGTCCCATACCGGAAAAAAACAGATCCGAATTGCTGAGACTGAAAAATATCCGCACGTTACCTTTTTCTTTAATGGAGGACGTGAAAAACCTATAGAGGGTGAAACCCACATCCTTTGCCCCTCTCCGAAGGTAGCTACTTATGATCTTCAGCCAGAGATGAGTGCCTATGATATCAGAGATAAGATCATGCCTGAACTCGAGAAAGGTGAAGTAGACTTTGTATGCCTCAATTTTGCCAATCCCGATATGGTCGGACATACAGGTGTTTTTGGAGCTGCAGTGAAGGCCTGTGAAACTGTAGACGAGTGTACCCATGAAGTAGCAGAAAAAGCTTTGGAAAAGGGATATATCGTACTCATTACTGCCGATCACGGCAATGCCGATAAGATGTCCAACCCCGATGGGAGCCCCCATACTGCACACACAACAGCGCTCGTGCCGCTGATCCT
Source organism: uncultured Bacteroidia bacterium (assembly GCA_964468435.1). Classification (GTDB taxonomy): domain Bacteria; phylum Bacteroidota; class Bacteroidia; order J057; family J057; genus JBCCTX01. Next base: position 10,883 of record CAYXVE010000059.1, read on the forward strand.
GATGGATACCCAGCGACGCTTTACTCTGGATGATTCCAAAATTGGCAAACTGGGTGATATCGCACCGACTATCCTCACATTGATGGGCCTCGATATTCCTGAGGAAATGAATGGTGATGTGCTGGTAGCACGCTCTGCCGTGGCATCCTGATCCTGACATGCGAAGCAAGTCCCTTAACGACTTCCTTTATATTGAGTAATCAGGAATGCTTAAGTATAAGCAATGCGACATATTTGGGTACACATTAGCACAGCCCGTTGTTAACGTGATAGATATTTACTGACACCGAATTTCGGCTCCCAAATTTATCATTGCGAAATTCTGCCTCCCTTAGCTAGACAGCGCGTTGCACAAGGGTAACTGTTGGTAGGCTGGGGGGTTAATAAAAAAATGATCTATCAGGTGAAGTTCTTTAGGCTGGCAATTTGACTCATCCAAAATATTTTTTAAAAATATACATCCTATTGTCTTCTTACTTAAGGGGATTACTCACAGTTAATCAGCTTATTTCCTCATCTAATCCTTAATTTCTCCTTTCCATTTTTACCGGCACTGACTAGCTTTGTGAAATGGAGAATGAGGCTAATTATATCCCGGAGATTTTTATCTACTGCGACAGATGGTGCGAACGCTGCCCCTTCACTTCGCAATGCATGCACTTTGAAATGTTCAAGAAGGATAAGATCACCCTAGATGACCTTGGTCTACATCCTGAAAAATTCTGGAATTATGTTGATAGCACAGCTCCCTCCATATTGCGATCTGTATATGAGATTGCCGAAGAACTCGACTACAACCTCCGCGACGAGATCCTTTCCCATGTACGCTCCACCCTCCAGACTATCCAGAATCCAGATGAACAGATCTCAGCCAATCCCATGATCCGGATGACCGAGCAGTACAGCAGCCAGATCGAGATCTGGCTGGGCAACCATCAACAGGCATTAACACTACTCCAACAATCCTCTCTTTCAGACTTTTATCCCCCCAATGCCAACGTTCGTATCCATCCGGCAAAATTTCTCCAAATCATCAAAAACTACCAGCATCAGATCTATGTCAAAGTATTACAGGCAATAGAGAAACTACAGGAACAAGCTCAACTTCCTCCAGGCTCAGCCATCAAGCATGCTATCCTACACGAGTCATATGGAATGGCTAAAGTGGGGATCGTATTGACAGACCGCTCAATTGCTGCTTGGGGCTTACTTAGCGACTTTATCCCTGAAGCTAATGATTCCATTTTTCAACACTTAATATTACTGGAAAAAATAAGAACCTATATCATGGCTATTTTCCCTCAGGTTCAGGACTTTATACGCCCAGGCTTTGACCAGCGTACCAAATAGGGATTTTTAAAGTTTTTGTTATTTTGTTTTACATTTAGAATATTGAATATACAACTTTTAATTCAGCAATCTTACCGCTAATGTCTTATTGGATACGGGATATTTTACTGGCTTCTATACTGTTGATCCTGACCTCTCCCTTGTTTTTAATCATCTCTATTCTGCTGTTTTTTTCCCAAAAACAGGTTTTTTTCCTCCAACAACGACCTGGGCTTTATGAAAAACCTTTTGTCTTGATCAAGTTCTGTACAATGAGACCTTTACAAGTAGGAGAACAACCGGGAGTTCTCGATGCCTGCCGGATGACTTACTGGGGAACACTGCTCAGAAAATATTCTCTCAATGAACTCCCTCAACTAGTCAATGTGATCAGAGGGGATATGTCCCTGGTAGGCCCCAGACCGCTTCTCATGGATTATCTACCGCTTTATACCTCAGAGGAAAAGATACGTCATCAGGTAAAACCCGGTATCACCGGCTGGGCTCAAATCCACGGAAGAAATCAACTGAGCTTCAAACAACGATTTCAATACGACATCTGGTACGTTTGCCACCGGAACCACAAACTGGATCTGCATATCATGTTGAAAACTTTTGTGGACTTGATCAACCCCACTAGAATACGGGAGGTGGCCACAACTTTCAATCCCAAATATGACGGATCCAACTAGATAAACATCTTTTTTTTCTGATCAAGGGAGCATCTCTAAAAAATACTTGCAGGTTTATTATCTTGATGCAAAATTTATATTCGGAGGAATTATCTTTTTTACTTCGTCTCAGCATAGTTATCAATCAGATATATCCCATGTTCAAACTCATATATGCCCTCAGGTTTTTTTTATGTCTGCTTCCTATTATCATAATCTTTTGCATAAGTCCATATCAATCTTGTGCCCAGGAAAAATCTTCCTATAATGGTTATGTACACACCCCTAAAGGAGATTTACACATCCTGGTGATATTTGTCAGATATGAAAACAGAAGTCTGATGAGTAACTCAGGCTGGCCCGATGAAACCCGTGAAGGCGTATTGCCTAGAATGGCAAATGGTGATATCAATCAATTGTTTAACACAAACCCCGAAACTATCGGCAGTGAAGAGCAGATCCCGAATCTGACCGATTATTACTACAAAATGTCTGGTAGGACATTCCGCATTACTGCAGATATTTTCCCGGTACAGGTACCCGTGAGCTATGTACCCCCTACTATCAACAACTTTTTCAGCCGCCAGCTCAAGATGAATTTTGATGCTATCAAGTGGATTACGGACAATTATCCTGACTTTGACTGGAGTAAATACGATAATCGGACCAATGATCCCCGTTTTTTAAGCAATAACCAAGACACACCTCCTGACAGCATCCTGGATTACGTCGTATTCATGCACAGAGCACAAGGGAGTACCGGTGCCGGAAGCCCGGGATCTATTAGTATTCCTGAATCCCCTTTTAAGATCCGCGATGGACATACCGGCATACAATCCTACGCTGATGCTGAGCACAACTGGTTGTATTTCAAACATGAGTTTGCTCATAATCTATACAGATGTCCCCACTACCTCGGTGCCAATAGTGCCGATGGTCTTAGATACTACACCCAAAAAGGCTGGGGCCTCATGGCTGCCTGGCATGCTCCCTTTTTTACCACGAACGCCTGGGAGAAATGGTGGCTGGGATGGCTGGAACCTACTGAGATTACGCAAAATGGAACTTATACCCTGAAGGATATGATGGAAGGTCGGGAAGCAGTCAGAATACGAATCCCTGGCACACAGGACTATCTATGGATTGAGAATCACCAGAAAAAGGATACTTGGTGGGATCGCAAAATGTTTTTTAACAGCCTCAGTCAACGGCAACCGGTTTCTGCTTCTGGAATATATATGTATGTGGTCGCATCTCCGGGAAGCAATAGAAATAAACCTGATCTCAATCCCTTCAACACCCAGCACGCCAACATCATCAAGGTCTATAACGGTGAGGGAAATTTCGATATCGTACCTACCAACGATAAACTGTTTAATGGTTTCTTTGAATCCACGGTCATGGAAAAGGTCGCTCCCAATCCCTTTTCTGGCCAGAACGACTTTCAATTTATCCGCTACGACTATGATGATAACGGGCGACTGGATTTAGGATTGTCGCATGGAAACAGAGACAGAACGGGTAAAGAGCAACGTGGAGTATGGTCTGAAAGGATCAACAACCGGAATGTGCTTACTTTTGGAAATACAGGTGATGGAAATGATGCATTTGTACCGGGAGATGAAATAGGTTTATCGGGAAAGATTCCCGTCACGCATTTCCCCGAGTATCTGCGTACACGTGAAGCGTTTGAACCCTACCTACTCAATGGTCTCTCTATCAAAATACTCGAAGAAGATGAAGCGGGTAATATGAAGCTGGAGGTAAAATTTGACGATTGGGAGGTGAGAACAGATCAGCGCTGGTGTGGCAACCTCCGACTTCCGGCTTTTGCGAACGAGGAAAACAGGATGCTAATCATTGGTGAAAAGGCTAAGGTAGATCTGGCCCTGAGTGGCACGCCCGACCGTATTACCCGGCATCCAGAGACGGGTTCCATGAGCAATCCGACACTTTTCCTGGTAGAATCTGGCAGGGGTATTACCCTGAAGAAAAAGAGTGAACTCAATATCGCCCCCAGCAGTACGCTGGAGTTGGCGGGTAAATCCAGCCTGATCATCGAAAAGGGAGCTACGCTACATGTGCAAGGTACGCTCAGGTTGAGCGAAGAGGCAGAACTCGTTATCGAGAAAAAAGGTAAGCTCATCCTGGAAGCTGAATCAGAGCTGATTCTGGGTACCCCGCGACAGCTGGTAGCCGATCCCAAAGGCAAAGTCCAGGATCGCAGGGTGCAATGATCCTTACAACTGCTGGATGCGATCCATTAGGTGTTGTTTGTAGCTCTTGCCAACTGGCAATTCCTTGTCCCCCAGGACAACTGTGTTGCCATAAATGGAACTGATCTGATCCATCGGTACAATGTAGGATTTGTGTATGCGGATAAATCGATGGGGAGGTAGCATATTTTCCATTTTCTTAAGGGAATGATAGACAATATGCCTTTTTCCAGGAGTGAAGATGCTAATATACTCGCGAAGGCCCTCGATATACAGGATATCATCAAATTTTATTTTGATCAGTTTGTAATCAGCCTTGAGAAAAAAGTGATCAGGTTGAGCCAGATCTTTATCTGGGATTACAACCCCTTCAAAATCAGTAGTACGAAAGGCTTTCCGGATCAAATTCAGCTGTGAACTGGCTTTGTTCATTGCCTGAACAAACCGATCAAATGGGATGGGCTTGAGTAGATAGTCCAGCACATCCAATTTGTACCCATCCAGTGCATAATCTACATACGCAGTCGTGATGATCGTAAAGGGAGGACGGCTAATCGTATTAAGCAGCTCTATACCGGTAAGATCGGGCATATGTATATCCAGCAGTAACACATCCACTTTCTGTGCCGATAATGCTTCTATAGCTTCCATGGCATTCTGACATACTTTGACAAGTTCCCAGTTGGGGAGTTTCTCCACATAATTGGACAATAACTTCCTGGCAAGAAATTCATCATCGACAATCACACAGGTGTAGGGTTTCATAAAGTGATGGATAAGTTGACTATAAATTCGTCGGAGTTCTTTTGTATGGTAAAAAGGTGTTTATGAGGATAGATCAACCTGAGACGCTGCTTCATGTTTTCCAGCCCTATCCCTCCTGTTTTATCCTTTCTGCTATCCTCATCATAACTGTTCCTTACTTCCAGTCTTAAATATACGCCACTTATCTCAATGGTTGCGTGTATCCAGCCCCGCTGGGTATGCTCTACATTCCCATGTTTGATAGCATTTTCAAACAAGGGAATGAATAACATAGGAGGAATCTGTATTCTATTGGGATCTCCGATGACCTCAAACACGATCTGCTGGGGATGCTCGGTTTTGAGCTGCTGTAACTCCAGATAATTGCGTATATAGCGGATTTCATTTACCAGGGGCACTTTTTCTACATTAGAGTCATACAGCATATATCGCATCAGGCTGGACAATTTGAGTATCATATGAGCAGCTTTATCTGAGCCTGTATAGGTGAGTGTATAAATATTATTGAGCGCATTAAAGAGAAAATGGGGATTGATCTGCGTTCGCAAAAACTTAAGCTCTGCTTCCATCTGCTGGCGCTGATACTGTATCCGGTCGTACCAGACATGCCACATTCGCAACGGCGCTGTCATCAGTAGCATCATTAGGCTGGCAATATATACCCCAGGTTTATATCTCATAGCAGCTATGGCCTCATTTGATTGTATAAAATCCCGGGTCTTTTCATCCATCTGGGGTATCCACCACAGATCTGATCCTGCCTGCATATGAGACAGATAGTAATTGTCCACCATATTTCTGCCAAATGAAAAGACGCTGATAATAATGACTAATCCCACGATATACGGTCCCCACTTCTGTCTTTCCAAATAATGAGGCATGAGATACCTCAAATGGATGTAGACCAGGGGGAAGTGAAACAAAAATGAACCCAAAGTCCTGATGATAGTGATAGGCATACCAACCCAACCACTGAGTATAAATATCTGTACAGACACATACCCTACCCAGAATAATAAATGCAAGGCCCAGTTGGTCTGCTTTCTGGTGATCTCTCTCATTTCTTTTTAAGGTAAAATAGCTTTTTAGAAATATTTAACGCCAATACTTCCTATCAAATTCCATTTTTTCTCAATGAACGTTCATTTTTATCCCGCCAGAATAGCCCTCAATCTAACATTCGTAAATATATCCATTGATATAAATTTATCGTACGTTCATTGAAATCATTTGAGTGCACCAGATGCACGTGATACATTTGATTCAAATGTTAAACCTAAAAATTCGATTATGCAAAACGCAAAAGTCTTAGCTCTCTTCGCCATGCTGATAACCTTGCTTCTTTCAGCCTGTAATGAAGTGGAAGATTCCATGCCAGGTACTGATGAGGTGGACGAACAAACCATCCAAAATGTGCTATACGCACAAAGTCAGTTTGATGAAGCCCTGGTGGTAGCTGATGATGCACTATCTAGCAGCAGCGTCCGGAGTACTTCAGAAAATCTCTGTGCAGATATATCTCTGGATACTGCTACCCAGATCTTAATTCTGGATTTTGGAGCGGGATGTACTGGTAACTGGGGAAGCGAGCGTGCAGGTAAGATTACGATCGAGTATGAAAGGATCACGCTATTTCCCGGTGCTTACAACATGACCTTTGACAACTACGTATCAGAGGGAGTAACCCTTAATGGTACCGTAAGTGTAGATGGTTTTACCCGCGATGACGATGGGAATCTGTTCTACAAGGTAGAAATTATCAACGGGTCGCTCGTGTTCCCAGATGGTGAGGTTATTACCCATTCTTCTTCACGTACCTTCACCTGGACCGAAGGAGAGGGTACCAAAGACATTACGGACAATATATTTGAACTCACAGGTAGTTTTTCCGGGACAACCATTGATGATGTAAATTATACGGTATCCCTTCAGACTCCGTTGATCCTGAATACAGATTGCTTTGAAAGTGGATATGCCTATGCTTCTTCCGGTACAGTGCTGATCGACCTCAGTACACTTGTCGACGATATAACGGTTGATTTTGGTGACGGGACCTGTGATGCTGAAGCAACTTATACCTACAGAGGTAGAACTAAGACTTTTGATTTGAAGTAAATGTTAGTCGCTAGAAGTAATTGAACAAACCCAATTGATCAATTTATATTTCAAAACATACGGTTTATTCCGTATGTTTTGAAGCAATATTCTTAAACCATATTTGCTATGATTGTAGAAGAATTTTTCCGGGATTTGATGTGGTATCACAAGGGACTGCTTATTTATATGTTGATTACCCTGCGCTATCTGGTGATTGCTGGATTTGCGTTTGTCGTATTTTATGTCTGGAAAAAAAATCCCTGGAGAGACCGGAAAATCCAAACACGTCCTTCCAAAAGTAGCCAGTATAGGAAAGAGATTTATTATTCTCTTTCTACCTTTGTCATTTTCACAGCTACGGCCCTCATGATAATATATCTTACCAGAAAGGGATATACCCAAATATATGACTCCGTGGCGGAATATGGCTGGGGATACTTTTTGATAAGTATTATCATCATGGTCTTCCTACATGATACTTACTTTTACTGGACTCACCGTTGGATGCATCATCCCCGAATTTTTCGTCATGTACATCTGGTTCATCATTTGTCTAACAATCCATCACCCTGGGCAGCTTTTTCCTTCCATCCTATCGAAGCAGTAATTGAGGCAGCTATTCTTCCCCTGATCGTATTCCTTTTACCTGTACATCCAGTAGCCATTTTTCTGTTTCTGCTTTTCATGATCCTGTTTAATGTACTAGGGCATCTGGGATATGAAATCTTTCCTCGTCAGTTTATTCAGAGCCTCTGGGGGAAATTTTTCAATTCTTCCACCCATCACAATATGCATCACAAGTATTTCAAATATAATTTTGGACTGTACTTTAACTTATGGGATAGATGGAGGCAGACCAATCATCCCCAATATGAGTCGCATTTCAGGGATATCACTCAAAAAAAAGACCATTTACCCGCTCAATCCTGAGAATGCATCTGCTATATTTTTGCTAACTTGTCGCAATGAAAGATAGCTCAGGTCTCAAACAACTGATCGACCAGTATTTTACCAGTCTTAAACTCGAACAGCGTCTGCCAATACGTTTGTACGAACCGATGGATTATATCCTAAAATTAAAAGCCAAGCGGATGCGTCCTACCCTGACGATGCTGAGCTATCATGCTGTATCTGGCCAACCTGCCGAAGAGGCGATTGACCTAGCTACTGCCGTAGAATTATTTCACAACTTCACGTTGATGCATGATGATATCATGGACCGAGCACCTGTCAGAAGAGGAAAGCCTGCCGTACATAAGGTTTGGGGAGAGGATGTCGCCATCTTGTCGGGAGATGCCTTGTTTGCCTATTCTGTGGGTTTTGTCAGTAAAAGATTTCCCGACGTTGCTCATCGTCTATGTGAAGAATATTCCAGGGTAGCACTCATCGTGTGTGAAGGACAAATGGATGATATGGATCTGTCAGAATCCGAGTCTGTGTCTATCTCACAGTATATGGACATGATCCGCAAAAAAACAGCTACCCTCATCGGCGGTTGTATGAGTCTCGGTGCAATGGCAGGCGGAGCCTCGGAGGATGTAGTGGCGAAATTTTATGCTTTTGGAGAGCAGGTAGGCCTAGCCTTTCAACTTCAGGATGATCTCATGGATGCCTTTCCCCCAGAATCCTTTGGAAAACAGGTAGGGGGCGATATACTCGAAAAGAAAAAGACCTATCTCTATATTAAAGCACTAGAACTGGCTGATGAAGCTGAACGAAAAAGGCTGAGATTTCTGTATGAAGAGGAAGAAAATCCCCATAAGAAGATTAGTGAGGTCCTGGGTATCTTCAGATTACTGGATATCGAAAATCACACCCTGGATCTTATCCAACATTATTTTGATTCTGCTCGTATTATTGGAGATAAAATTGCTACTAAAATAAACTTTGAACCTATCAGATTATATTTACAGGAAATAGCCAAAAGACAGATTTAGCCTGGTTGTAACGCAGTGGAAATATGGAAGAAATTACTTATATCATCAAAAATGCGCCTGTAGCAGGAGTAATCTTTGTACTAACCCTGATTACGAGTATTAAGGCATTTAATGATCCAGCCCTGAAGGCCAATTTTATTTTTAACCCCTACCGGGTTACCCGCAACAAAGAGTATCGCAGAATACTCACGCATGGTCTGATACATGCAGATACGATGCACCTGGCCTTCAATATGCTGACCTTTTACTTCTTCGCATTCTTCTTCGAAGAACTTATTGGCCACTGGCAATTTGCTGTTTTCTACGTAGCCAGTCTTACACTCAGTTCGCTTACGACCCTTTTCAAACACCGTGACAACCCAGCGTATAACGCTCTGGGTGCCTCAGGCGCTGTAAGTGCTATCGTGCTGGGGGTGGTGATGTTTTACCCCGATATCCCACTTCGCATCCTGTTCATTCCGATAGATATCCCAGGATGGTTACTTGCCATAGCATTTATGGCTTTCAGCCATTACGCTTCCAGGAACCGCAATGATAACATTGGACATGAGGCTCACCTTTGGGGAGCTATCTCAGGTATCGTGCTGACGATTCTGCTCAAACCCGTGGTCATCGAGTATTTCAAAGCCTTCTTGGAAAGGACTTTTTAAAACGGAAAGTTCAAAGAAACTTCCAAAGGATTCCGCTTGTTAAAGATAAGTCCCCAGTCGTCATTCTCAAATTTGAGATCAGCGTTTCCACCCGGACTAATGGTGGTGCGGGTATACTCAAATACGTTGGCATTGGCTTGCAGGAAGATGTTATTGCACACGATGAAGGAAAACCCAACGAATAACTCTCCTCCATATCTAAATAAGTCGTCATCTGCTACCTCTTCACCCGTAGTAGAATCCGAAAATTCGTAGCTTGAGGTTCCAATACCTATGGGAAATGCCAATCCTGTCAAAAGATCCACATTAGGACCTAGACCCTTGGTGATCATGATTTTAGGTCTAGCACAAAACCATTGTTCGGTCTGCGATGCAAAGTCATCATCAATACCGGTACGGTCATACATCAGTTCCAGGCCACCCAGAAACTGTCCAGATCCGTAGTTACAAATAGGATTTCCTATCGGTGTAAGATATTGTGCTCCTGCACATATGCTGTATTCGCCCCCTTTACGATAACCAAATCCAAGCTTTCCACCAAGCGTTTGTTTATAGATAATCCCTGAACCTCCCTGGAAGCTACCTGCTGATGTGTCTCCTGTATAAGTGGGTGCAAAATGCTGCGTTGAGGTATTTACTGCTGGTTCATCTTTTTTACGTCCGGATGTCGATGTTACCGGCTGCGTAGTCTGAGGGGTATTGCCACAACAAGCTGCATCCTGGAGTGTTACAGTGGGTTGGCCAACACTCTGAAACCGGAGATCACTGATAGACTGACTACTCAAGTTGCTGTTTATATCTGCTGTTATCTTTACATTTATGCGCTTAACGTTATCTCCTGAGGTAGTCGCACAATTACAATTTAAAATATAGGTATGTTCAATTTCCCAGATGATTTGGGGATAGTCTATTTGTTTGAAAAATAATCTACCTGACTCTGTCCCCCTGCATCCTTCCATATTATCTGAACCATAATAAATGGTCATATAATTAAATGATCCGGGCGATTGGGGTGCCTTTTTCATCGGCTGGAGCACATCGTATAATTCCCGCAGAGCAGTTTGTATCGTTTGTGGGTGTTCCCCTATATCTTTTCCCGTAAAATTGGAAACAAAGTCTCCATAGTTAGCACTTACTTCCAAAGCACTGTATACAAAAACCCCTGGAGCGGTCATGCTATTATTGAAATTACCCAACTGATTGGAGAGGGTGATGATCTTCTGATCTACTGTTTCCATCATTTCCAGGAAACCTGGATTTGACGGATTTCCTTTACCAGATGCATAAACAGCATTTCTGGGATAGCTTTTCATCTTGTCATAGTGAATCTGCAACATGCGTTTGACTTCGGCCATACAAGGCAGATTGGCCAATGTTGCATTTCCCATAACGGGATCAGGCATACTACTTCCCTCAAACTGATGTATTACTTCACGTAGTGAATTTAGACTTTCCTGTGTGAATTTGGACTGTGCGTGTACCTGATTGAGAAAGACATACAAAAAGATGTGAAAGAGCAGGTAATTACGTAGTTGTAAATGCATGGATTATTATCAGTATTTGCAAGCAAAAATATTTGCCAATGAAAAAATATAGGCATTAAGTTATATAAAAATAATAGTACAAAAATATAATACTTATAATTCCCATCAATTTCACGAGTGAATTGACACAATCCATGGCTAAGCTGACAATACCGAACAGGTATAATATCTTGGTTTCGTATTATATAAAAGCCGGCCGGTATATCATCCGGTCCGGCTCTACACAGTCATCTTATATAGTATGCCGATTGAACGACATATCACTATCAAAAAGCTATTTCGATTCGATAATTTCGAAATTACGCACATCAAAATAATCATCCAGCCCGTAGTCTGTATTGATAATGATACCCCCAAGCAACACAATGCGATCTACTTGAAATTCATCTTTTGTCCGTTCAACATACTCATGGATTTTTTTATCAATTATTTCAAATGTAATTTCCGTAATGTACTTTTCGGGATGATCTGCATGTATAATCTCCTCTCTGCGGTCTATAAGGCTTTCTTCGAGTTTCATTTGTTGATAATCGTCATCTCTCATTTGGGGTTTGTAATGAGGATCATCCTTAAATCGTTTTAACGCTAACATCAATGCTCCACATGAATCTCCAGCCTGGTCTTGTCTGGGACGGTACATTTTCCCTAGTTCTTTATCGAGCGTAACCCCAATATGTGGTCCGTAAAAAATAAACGCTGTACCATTATCTGGAATATGATGAGCAAAGGCTGTCATGCCCGTCTCCCCGGCAAATGGTAGTCCTCCTAATCCCCCCATGATAAAAGGGCCAAATAATACATTAAAAAAGGTCGTGGATGGAACATTGATATCATCCGAACAGACTGATGTAGCCATCAAGACTCTGGATACATCAATCTTGTTCTCATTTTGCATGATTCCCAGATACCTGATCGAAGTATCTTTTGCATCAATGGCATTGGGAAAATACTGTTTTACAATTTGATCAAATTTACGCTGTAACATATTTTGTATTGAATTTTGGATTTTTTAATGTGAAGAAACGTTAATCTAATATATGGGTTATAATTGGTATATTCAATTCAGTACATTTCAGATGAAATATCAAAAGCAACTTTGATCAGTAATTTTTTCCAGTAAATAATATTGTCTTAGATATATAGCATCATGTAAAATCTTTCTCCATAATCTCTTCTATACAGAGGTAATCTAACCTAACAGTCAACAAAAGATTTGTATGACTGGGAATCTATCCATTAGATATTTAAGATTCTTCCATACAAGAAGATTTTTTTATAAGTTTATCAAACAACCCGACATAATTTTTAACGATTCTCAAATACAATACTTACCATGCACCGATCTTTACACATTACATTTTTCATGGCTGTAATATGCACAACTATTTTAGCACAAAACAAATATCAACAGGATCCTGTATACATTAAAAAGACTCAATATTCGATAAAACTGGACGGCCATCTGGAAGATGCATGGTTTAAAGGTAGCACTGCGCACAAATTCTGGCAGTATTTCCCTGGTGATAGTACACAAGCCGAGTATCAAACAGAAATTTACATGACCTATGATGATGAATTTCTATATGTCGCTGCTAAATGCTACGCAGGTTCAGATACCTACGTAACGCCTTCACTACGTAGAGATTACCGTGCTGGAGGAAATGATAATATTACCCTACTTTTTGATACTTTTAACGATGGCATGAATGCCTTCGTATTTGGTACTAACCCTTATGGCGTACAACGAGAAGCACTCATTGCCAATGGTGGTTCTCAAAGTGGAGATTTCAATACGGCATGGGATAATAAATGGTATTCCTCGACCCAAAGATATAATAAATACTGGATTGCAGAGTTTGCCATTCCATTCAAAACCTTAAGATATAAGGAGGGAAGTACTCGCTGGCGATTCAACTCCTACCGTTTTGAAACACATAAAAACGAACGTTCATCTTGGATACGTATACCCAGAAACCAGATCATCATGAACCTTGCATTTATGGGAGAAATCATCTGGGACAAGCCGCTGAAAAAACCCGGTCCTAATGTCTCGCTCATTCCCTATATTGCAGGGGGTGCAGACAGAGACTTTGAAGAAGGAGAAAAATCTTACAACAGTAAATTCAACATTGGTGGAGATGCCAAAATTGCCATTACACCTAGCCTTAACTTGGACGTAACAGTAAATCCCGACTTCTCTCAGGTCGAAGTCGACCAGCAGATCACTAATCTGGATCGTTTTGAGCTATTTTTCCCCGAGCGGAGACAGTTTTTCCTGGAGAATGCAGATTTATTTGCCAGTTTCGGTTCCAGTAGATTAAGACCCTTTTTCTCACGAAGGATCGGCGTCGCCAGGGATACGGTTACCGGACAAAATATTCAGAATCAGATCTATGGAGGCCTTAGACTCAGCGGTAAACTCAATGAGAAACTTCGCGTGGGATTTCTCAATATGCAAACTGCCAAAGTTGAATCCAGCGACCTTCCCAGTTTCAATTACTCTGTGGCCGCGCTTCAACACAGGATCTTTAGCCGCTCAAATGTAGGGTTCATCTTCGTAAATAAACAAATCCTTACAGGCCCAAGCGATGAATTTTCCCTGGGAACCTCCAATTACAACCGGCTGATGGGAGTAGATTATAACCTCGCATCAGCAGATAACCAGTGGACTGGTAAGATCTTCTACCATCATGCGATCACTCCCGAACAAACTGACAAATCCTTTGCACATGGAGCCAGGATTACGCATATGCACCCCAGATACCAGTTTGAATGGGTACATGAATACGTAGGAGCAGGATATGATGCTCAAGTCGGATTTGTTCCCCGGAACGATTATTTCCGAATTACTCCTCAGGCACAGCTTATCTTCTATGGTGAAGATGGTAAGCTGCTCAATCAGCATGGTCCGGGAATCTCCTATGATATTTTCTGGGGTAGAGGACTTGGCAGAACCGATCATCTCATCGATGTTTTTTATGAAATGCAACTCAGGGATAATTCTAATATCAGACTATCCCTGCAAAATCAATACACGCTATTGTTCAACGATTTCGATCCTACCCGCACCGATGCTACACCGCTACTCAATGGTTCTGAGTACAGCTATACGAACTTCGCTGCAGAAATACGTACCGACCAATCCAAGATCATCTCAGCCCAGCTTGAACCCTACTTGGGACAGTTCTTTAACGGCACACGCTATGGGGTAGATGGAACCATTACCCTGAGACTTCAGCCCTACAGCATGGTAGCATTTAATGTAAGTGCCAATCGGATCAGCCTACCTGACCCCTATGCTACTGCATCACTGTTCCTCATTGGTCCCAGAGTTGACCTTACTTTTACGAGAAATGTATTTCTCACCACCTTTGTACAGTACAACAATCAATTGGATAATCTGAATATAAATGCCAGATTCCAGTGGCGATTTCAACCTGCTTCCGATTTTTTTGTTGTCTTTACCGACAACTATATGACCCATGATTTCAGCATACGTAACCGCGCACTAATCGCAAAGTTTACTTATTGGTTTAACATTTAACCCATCCCTCAGGGATGCATCATCATCTGATAGAGTCTTTCTCTACCAGAAATATGCTACAATGATCGCAGTCACGATGAGTAGTAAAACGGAAAGTATTCTGAAATTTTTATACCAGGGCAATCCATCCATTTCCCGGGTTTCTTCGTCGAAAAACTTCCGGGTCCAGGTCATGGACTCTACCTTTTCGGGATCAGGTGGTGCTGTACCAAGACTTACCATAAAGAGGACAGTCATACATATTACTAAAAGCATAGGTGCCAGATGCAAAAAGTGAATACCATTGAGAAAGGCAAATATTGCTGGTACTTCATCAGGCGCATATTGGTCTGCAACAACTCTACCGGTCATCAGGAATGCACCTATGACAAATCCCACCATCAGTGCTGCAAAGGCACCATGTCGGTTAGCCCTTTTCCAGAAAAGCCCCAGGATAAATGCAGCTACGATAGGAGGAGAAATAAATGTGAGTATGAGCTGTAGGTACTGGAATAAAGAGCGGAACTTCTCGATCTGAGGCGCCCAGGCAGCAGCTAGTATCACCAGGATGATCGTCGCAATCTGCCCGACACGTACCAGTTGCTTACTGGTCAGGCCAGGATTGATTTTATTGACAAAATCCATGGTGATCAGGGTAGAAGCCGAATTGAGTGTTGCACTGATACTGGAGGACATAGCTGCGAGTAAGCCAGCTATTACCAGTCCCAGTATACCATTAGGTAAAAGCTGAAATAGTAAAACCGGATAGCTCATGTTGGGACATTCGCTGAGGTTCTGGCAAATGATACCATCATCTATTTCATAATTGAGCGATGATATATCCAGGTCATTGAAAAGGATGATGGCAATTAATCCAGGGATGACCATAATAAATATCACGGGTAATTTTAATAGCCCGGCAAATAATGCGCCCCAACGGCCGTGATTCAGATCCTTGGCGCTTAAGACACGCTGTACCATAAATTGATTATTGGCCCAGAAATAGAATCCAAGCAAAGGAACACCCAATAACAACCCGGTCCAGGGCATCACTTCATCGTCAAGTGGACGAACCAGACTCATCATCTCCCCGGGAGGTGCTGGGGCTTTACCTGCTTCATACATCTCCTGAAGCCCTGACATCATTCCTCCCCAACCTCCAACTTTGGAAAAACAAAAATATGTCAGAATGATTGAGCCAAAGATCAGCAATATTGCCTGTATTACTTCTGTATGCACGACAGCGGATAGACCTCCAGGAATGGTGTAAGCAGCAGCCAACAAAGCGAGAATAATAATCAATACCACTGAATCTACCCCTGGAAAAAGGATCTTTAGGATCAAATTTCCTGCGTATAGCCCCGCAGCAGTATCGATAATCACATTTCCTACGATAGTCATAAAGGAAAAATAATACCTGGCCCGCGCATCAAAACGCCGCTCGAGAAACTCAGGCATGGTATACACCCTGGACTTCAGGTAAAACGGCATAAAAAATATCCCAAATATGATTAATACAACGGCGGCCATCCACTCATAATTGTACACAGATATACTACCACTATATGCATCTCCTGAAAGCCCTATAAGAGTAGTACTGGAGATATTGGCCGCAAATAAGGATATCCCCACAATAGGCCATATCATATCACGCCCTGCCAGAAAGTATTCTTCTGAGCTTTTTCGCTTTGCCTTACTCAATCCATACCCAATAATGATAATTGCATAAGCTATCATAATGCCTATATCCAAATAAGTCAAAGAAAAATTCTCCATGTTATAGCAGTCCTTGTTTGGTAATGATATGATAATCTTGGCATTTTTTATGGAAAAAAAAAGTGAATTCAAGACCTAAAATCCCGAAAACGATTACGAAATGCATTTCAAATGGACTATTTGCATATATAATTACGTTATAATTTGCAAAGGAGGATGGATCATTATTTATATACCTGAAAATTCCCGATATCCAGGGGTTGTTTGATGAGATATTTCTTTACGATTTGGGTAATATCTTGCTCATTTTTTCATACTTATGGCCAGTTAGCAGATTCTCTCAAGTTGGGACTCAGTGGTTCGTTTATCTATCAACCTCCAGTTAATGACTTGTTTTTTGACAGCAGGGATGCCTACCAGGTATTACTTCCTCCCTATCTCGAAAACAGAAGGAAAAAGGAGCCGCTGGTTATCAGCAATTGGTTTTTGAATAACGGCAGTATTTCAGATCACCCTTTATCACATGGTGCTTCATACATCCGGTTGCATGGAAAAATCAATCAATGGAAAGGCCTACGTCTTCATACTTCCCTCACTGCTGAGCACCGTGGGGCTTCTTATGGCCCCTTTAATCCGAATATGGTTGCAGTTTTCCCCACATTTAACCTCGACTACCAGGATAGCCTGTCAACCCAATATGACAGTGGTAACGCAGTACTTTACAGATTAAACCTAGGATGGTTTGAAGATTTCAAATATTATGAAGGACTTACCTTATACAACATGGATCTACAAGGGGTCTATGGTTATGTCCAGCGAAAACATATTCGCCTCAGTGCCCTGTTGATCGCAGAATTGCACCTGACCTATGGTCTCAATATTCCCGACCTGCTGGATCTTCAGTTGTCCTTGGAAAAATTACCCGTAAAT
>CAYXVE010000060.1:0-28196 GCA_964468435.1 uncultured Bacteroidia bacterium
ATATAGAATTCAGATCAACAATATTTTATCATCAAATACTGTAAATCTCTGACTATTTAGGGGGCATTCATTGTGAAATGACCAGGGTTCAGTATTTTTGAATGAAATGAACACAAATTTTTTTGTCCGTAAATCTGCCCTTGTTATTTATCTGTTGATGTCGGCCGGATACTGTATGCTCTGGAGTCAATCAGCTTCAACCCTATCTGAAGGTGGATTAAAGGCTCATGCACTTTTTGAACTCAATACAGCATGGCATACTGCTGCTGGAGAGTTATTGAACCTGCCTTTTATCAGGCCTGTATCAGAAGCTCCATTGGCCGTCACATATCAATGGACATGGGATTGCCAGTTACCAGATACTGTGTACGTATATATAGAGGGATTGGCATGGGAAGCTGACTTAACACTCAACGACCAGTTTTTATCGATCAGTTCCTCACCACTGACCCCCTGGGTGATTCCCATTGCCCGCGAATGGCTGGGCAATTCCCCAGCCAATTTCACACTCACACTGCGTGCAGGCAACGCTTATCCCAACTTTCCCCGTCCCTTCCTAGGTATAACCCATGGTGTGTATATAATGGACTCAGCACAACTCGCTCATACCCAAAGAAAGCTCCTTCCACACAATAGCCTAGCAGATAGTGTCATCTGCTGGGCGCCTTACTTTGATGGGTCAATCGTATATCATGATTCTATTGCATTCCAGCACTTATGGCATATTCTCAAGCAACCCATAAATACCATTTACTTCCCCTTTCCTCCCTCAAGAAGACAACTAAGGTTGTGTGCCCATTATGATTTGAGGATAGCTGATCAAATAAATCAGGACACCTATGTCGCAATGCTAAATGATTATCCCCTGGATGAAAGAGCGCTTACCCTGCATAAAAGATTCTGGCTCGATACGCATCAAAGACGGCTTAAGGATTATGAAGAATATTTTCCTGCTAGTTTGCCAATGACATATAGCAAAACGGTAAAGCCATGGCTGGGAATGGGGGTCATCATATTTTTCCCGCTGCTGGCATTACTGTTAATCAAACTCACCAACAACAACTTCTTTTATTCGCTGCACCGACTGTTCCTCAAACCCGATATATTCATCGACACCATCAATGATATCACCTCAGGAAATCCCGGATTCATCATCCTACTGATTTTGATCAAAATATTTACTTATACCTTTCTTATAACGGTAGGGATTTACTATGTGGATTGGGCCAATTTATGGGAGGAAATGAATGTACTGAGCGAACAAAGCCTGTTATTCAGGATTTTTTATGGGATCAACCGAACCGGAAAAATTTTTGTGAGAGCATTATTAATAGTCAGTACATGGCAGGTTTTCAAATATAGTCTTTTGAACCTAACAGGAACTATCTTTAACATAAGAAACTTTTCCCTGTTAGGGTTTAACCTTGACATGGTAGGGATTCTACCCTATATGATGGCCCTCAAGATTCCATTAATCGTAGTGCTTTTTTTGCAGGAAGGCTACATCTTGTTGGGAATTTTATTTATCACCGGTTTATTGTTCTTTTTTTTGAGACAGATTTATGTGTTGTATTTAGGTTTGGAACGTGTTTTTAACTTTTCTTTGGGGGTAAAAATTTTATATATTTGCGCCTTCAAACTATTGCCATACATCATTTGGCTTTGAAATACCCGCATTTATGGTGGTTAGGATCGGGACGAGGAATAGCAAACTTGCTTTGTGGCAGACACAACAGGTAAGCGATCAATTAACTCAAGCAGGATTTACTTGCCATATCGTACATATCAATACGGAAGGAGACCTTAACCGTGAGGTAGCACTGCACAAAGCTGGCTCATCAGGACTTTTCACCAAAGCGATTGATCGTGCCATGCTCGACCATAAAATTGATATCGCAGTACACAGTGCCAAAGACATACCCACTCGTATCCGAGAGGAACTGGATATTCTAGCTTTTTTGCGCAGAGAAGATCCCAGAGAAGTTTTACTGGGAAGGGAGCCAGAAGTGCAACTGGAAAATTATTCCAGAAGCTGGGTTATTGGGACTTCTTCCCTAAGACGCAAAGCGCTGTTGAAGTATTACTTCCACCACGTAACGGTCAAAGATATCCGGGGTAACATTGACACGCGCATACAAAAGCTACTGGATGGCCATTATGACGGTATCATGCTAGCCTATGCTGGTGTCAAGAGGATGGGCTGGGACTCGATGATTACCCAAAAATTCAATTTACATTCTATGGTTCCAGCTGTTGGTCAGGGTGCAATTGCAGTGGTGGGACACGGGAATTATAAATATAAAAAACTGGTCAGAGACGCATTAAATCATGCTACCACGGAAGTCGCAGTAACTTGTGAACGTGCTTTCCTTCGTACGATGGAAGGTGGATGTCATACGCCTGTATTTGGGTTGGCCACAGTTACCCATGACCAAATCACCCTCACGGCAGGTATAGCCAGCATAGATGGCGCAGCCCTGGTAAAAAAACAAGTAGATGGAACAGCAGAGGATCACATCAATATAGGGAATAATCTGGCATTAAGAGTATTGGAGCAAGTCAAAAAAAATCGTATAAAAGTACATGAGTGATCATACGCCAATCAAACGTATTCTGATTTCACAACCAGAACCTTCTGACAAAGAGTCGCCCTATTTTAGATTAGCGAAAAAATGGAACATCGACATTGACTTTAGGAAGTTCATCCAGGTAGAAGGCATTTCCTTGAACGAATTCAGAAAACAAGGTATCAATCCACTGGACTTTAATGCAATCATATTTACGAGTAAAGTCGCCGTAGATCATTTTTTCAGACTACTGGAAGAAATGAGGATTGAGATACCTGCAACGACTAAGTATTTCTGTGTCAGTGAGGCAACCTCGCGCTATCTTCAGAAATACATCACTATCCGGAAGCGTAAGCTCTTTGTGGGTGAGCGTACTGCAATGGACCTGGTCCCTTATGTTAAAAAACACAAAAAGTCCAAATTTCTTTTCCCATGCAGTGATGTACATCGAAGAGAGCTTCCTGGCTACATGCGTGAGAATGACATGGATATTACAGAAACTGTGATCTATCAAACTGTAACCAGCGATCTTTCAGGTTTGGATGCCACTATATACGATATGATCTGCTTTTTTTCACCTTCAGGTATTCAGTCTTTATACGAAAACTTTCCCAGTTACACACAAAATAATACCATTATCGCAGTTTTTGGGCCAACGACTGCTAAAGAAGCTGAAAAAAATGGATTAAAAACGGACATAGTCGCTCCCAAACCCAATATACCATCTATGACTGCAGCTATCGAAAGTTATTTGAAAGAACGCGAAGGATAATTTTTCGCTCAACTATTCGTATTGAATGTAGTACTGTGAGTATTTTTGAAAAATGAAAGTATTTTTACATCGATACCGATTCAAATTTTACCTGAAATAAGGAATGGTTCAAACAGTATATCTATCTGATTAGTTCAAAAAGGTGACGAGTAGTTTTTTTATACTTGAATTTCAACTATAAAATCATCATCTTAAGCCAGGAATAAGATTTTTATCCAATGAAAAAATATCTGTTGTTGCTTGTCTTAACTTCTTGCCTCGGGTCAGTGTCGATGGCGCAGGTTTTTGTGCAGAATACCCTTTATCCCTACAACCGGTTTATATACAATCCGGCGGCAGCAGGTATTTCCGGCGAAACGCGTCTGACAGTAATGGGACGTCTTCAATGGTTGGGCCTTGATGGTGCCCCCAGATTGCTTACTGCAAATATAGATGCGCCTCTGCGACTCTTTGATAGTGGTGTAGGAGCATATATCATACGGGATGAGCTAGGACCTCTGTCTACCACTGGTTTGAATCTGGCTTATGCTTATCACATGGAGTTGGGAGGCGGTCGCCTGAGTCTGGGAGCCTCAGGAGGTATTTTACAGAAAGCCATAGATGGAAATTTCGTATATAATCTGGACAATGGAGAAGATCCACTCGTACCAGCGGGGAATTTTTCCAGCAGCCAGATTGTGCCAGGACTAGCAGCAGGTGTTATGTATACTTATCCAGATGGGGACGGACAAGAAAGGTTTTACGTAGGTATATCGGGCCAAGATCTTCTGGAACCTTCAATAGATGATCTCACACTCAATCCAGGTCGTGGGAGTGAGTCCAGAGTCGCTCGATCCTTTTACCTATTGGGAGGATATAATATAGATATTACAGACGATATCAGATTTCAGCCTAGTGTAGCAGCCAGAACTGATCTGATTTCTTATCAGGTAGATGTAAGTGCTCATGCTTCATTAAAAACTTTTTTGGTAGGATTATCTTACAGGGCCTTCAGTAATGAATCAGTTTCTGGTATATTAGGCGCCAAATTATCCGATCAATTGTTCTTTGTTTATTCCTATGACTTTGTCATGTCTGGCCTGAACGCTCAAAATGATCTTTCATCACATGAATTGGTGATCTCTTACCTCATTCAAGGCGGAGGTAGAATCAGACCTGGCCTGGATGATGTGATCAAAAAGAAAAGATAATGGTTGCTTCCTCTTAATGAATCAAGCATTCTATTTAGAGATGAAATGTGAGTAAATACCCTGTTAGCACAGATATTAGCGCTTAGTTAACCTAATTCAGAGATTATTGGAAAAATTTTTACTTGTACACCTAAAAAGGTTTTTTGAAATTGATCGTACAATAACAGCCTCTATGAGGCTGTCTAAATGCGGCACGATTTATGTACAAATTGAATAGTTGTTTCTCATTCAACAGTAATACTTATTGAAACTAGCGCAGATATGAAACGAATATCTCTCATGCTTGCCATCCTGGCAATTCTCACACAAGGATGTGGCTTATTCGGTGGAAAACAGACTGGACATCATGGCGAACTTACGGGCGTAATGAACCGTCCTACATGGGACTTCTATCGCCCTGTAGGTATGGTTAGAATACCCGCGGGGAGCTTCCACATGGGACAAAATGACCAGGATGTACCTTATTCACAAATAGCACCCAAGAAGCAAATCACCATCAGTGCTTTTTTGATGGATGAGACTGAAATCACCAACAATCAATACCGTCAGTTTCTCTATGCTGTAACAGGACAGGGTTCGGATGGTGATCAGGATTATTATTACGATAACCAGACTGACGGTGAAGAAATCACCCCATATCAGTTGGACCCCAATCTCCAACCTGAAGACATCACGCCTGATACTACGGTTTGGACCAAAGATTTTGCATATGCCTATAACGAACCGATGATGGAATATTACTTCCAGCACTCAGCATTTGACGACTACCCTGTTGTGGGGATCGACTGGTATGCAGCACGTGAATTCTGCCGCTGGCGAACCCTTCACCTCAACAATTACCGAAAAGATAGAAAACTAGAAGATCTGCCCAGTTTCCGTTTGCCTTCTGAAGCAGAATGGGAATATGCAGCACGGGGTGGATACGAACATAAGATATATCCCTGGGAAGGTCCTTACCTGAGAAACTCCAAAGGCTGTTTCCTGGCTAACTTCAAGCCTGGTAGAGGTAACTACATCGATGATAATTTTACTTACACAGCACCTGTCGATAGTTACATCCCCAATGATTATGGATTGTTTAATATGCCCGGCAATGTTGCCGAATGGTGTCAGGATGATTTCGAAGAAGCAGCTTATACCTATGTGAGTGATATCAATCCCCTGTATAAAGACCCAAGATACCCGAAAGATGAAGAACGATTTCCCGGTTTCGAATCTGCATTCGAAACTGACCTACCGGACGTAAGAAAGTCAGTTCGAGGGGGTTCCTGGAAAGACATTGGATACTTCCTTTCTTGTGGAACCCGCTCCTATGAATATGCCGATACTGCTAAAGCCTTCATCGGTTTCCGCTGCGTAGTTACAGAAGTGGGTTCTTCTGCCTCAAGAAGATATTAATTGAAATGACCGAATAACTCATAAAGAGGTTTTTCTCTATCGGGAAAAACCTCTTTTTCAAACACTTTATTTTTACTTATATTTGTTTCACTTTTCTCAAATTATCTGGCAACTTAAAAATTTAAGGAACTTTTAACAATGGCAAAGAAAAGGACCAGCTTTAAAAGCAAAGCATTCAATTTTGCATATGGTATTGGTGCTGCTATCGTAATTATAGGAGCGCTTTTTAAGATCATTCACCTTCCATTTGCAAACGAATTACTTATCCTGGGAATGGGTACTGAGGCGATTATATTCTTTTTATCTGCATTTGACGCACCCAAAGAAGATTATGAATGGGAGAAAGTGTATCCATCATTGTCTGACGATTCGCTGGCGAGCCCTGCCCCCCAGCAGGTAGATACCTCATGGAGCAAGAATCTGGATCAATTGGATGGAAACGTTTTTGGTCAATTGTCCAACACACTCGAGGGATTGAATACCAATGTGAGCCGTCTCTCTACGGTAGCGGATGCAGCCGGCGCAACCAATGAGTATGCAATGAAGATCAAAGAGGCTTCAGGCAAGATCGACAACCTCAGCCGTAGCTACTCTGTAGCCGTGGATTCTATGAGTGGATTTGCAAATGCTGCAGCAGATGCAAGAGCTTACCATGAACAAGTACAGAAAGTCACCCGCAACCTGAGTTCTTTGAACTCTATCTACGAACTGGAATTACAGGATGCCAAGACTCACTTGAAATCTCTGAATCAGTTTTATGCCAGCATGACTGAGGCCATGCAAAACATGTCTGCAGCCAGCAAAGATGCAGAGGCTTACAAGCAAGGAATGGCAGAACTGAACAGAAATATTACGAGGTTGAACCGCGTATACGGTAATATTCTCTCTGCTATGTCAGGAAACATGCAGTAAGAGTCTGAGACTTATTGAACTTACTTTGTGTTAATCAAAAAAATTATACATCATGGCTTCAGGAAAATTATCTCCCCGCCAGAAAATGATCAACATGATGTATCTCGTACTTTTGGCACTTCTGGCTCTAAATGTCAGTAAAGAAGTACTTGATGCATTTGATATCATCCGCGGAAAACTCAATAAATCAGCAGTAACGGCAAACGATAATGCCGATGCTTTCATGTCCAACATGAAAGAAACGATCAACGAAGAGATCGAAAATGAAAATAAGCGCATTAATGAAGGCTTGCTGGATTCACTGGATATTATCAAATCTAGAACCAATGAATTGATCGGAAAAATCAATGATCATATTGTTCAGATGGAACAGATAGCTGGAATAGACCCTGAAACAGGCGAACTGGAAAGAAAAGATGAGATTGAAGCGAATTACCAATACTGGATGGGCAATAACGACGCTGCAAATGAAGGAAGAGGGAATGGAGAGGCTGCACAGTTGAAAAATGAAATCAACGAATACTTTACCTTCATCAACGAAATAGAAAAAATCAACACCAAGGATCCTCAGGCCAGAGCATCACTTGAACCCACTACACTTCCTAGTAAAATGGAAGGTAAAGGAGGGCAACTGAAAAGTTGGGAGCGATATCACTTTGATGGTCCAGTGGTAGGTAACATCGCTATTCTCGAAGCATTCAAGTCCGATGTATATGAAGAGCAGAAAAAATTGCTTGACTTACTGAATTCACGTCTGGGTGTTGCAACCTTTAAGGTTGATAAGGTTATCCCACTGAATTCCCCCGTATCGACCATCGTACCCGCAGGATTGCCCTTTCAGACCAAGCTGGCAGTAGCTATGTCTTCTTCTACGCTGAAACCTTCGTTTAATTCCTCCAATGGGTCGATCGAAAAACAGGATGATGGTACGGCTATGCTGACGATCAGTGCTAATGGAGGGGTAATCCCCAAAGGTAAGAGTGAAGGCGTACAGTCGTATTCAGCTACCATACAGGTGCCTAAGGCAACTGGTGGATTTGAGACACTTCCTGTTGAAGGGCAGTTTACCGTACGTAAACCCGAAGTGCAAATCACCTCCGCTGCCATCCAGAACATGTATAGAAATTGTGCAAATGATGTGAATATCAATGTACCAGCTTTAGGAGATTTTTATAACCCCAAAGTTGCTGCAAGTTCTGCACAGGTAATTACTACACCAGAAGATCGCAAGCTGTTCCGGATTATTCCAACGGGTAAACAGTGCGTCCTCTCAGTCTCCAATGTATTGAATGGCCAAACAACCAAGATCGACGATGTAGTTTATAAGGTAATCGAACCTCCTAAACCAACGCTTGATTTTGCGATCAATAATTCAAGAACCGATGGTTCTACTCCCGTTCCCAAAGGTAGCCGGGTTCAGGTGAGACTGGTACCAGACGAAGACTTCAAAGCTGCGCTTCCACTTGATGCACGCTATGGTATCACTGCGATCAATGTGAAAGCCCAGCTTTCACTGGGACCTCCACAGACGGTAAATACCCTGGGCGGTAGCAGTGATGCAACGCAGGTTATTAATATACCTTTGGGTTCGCGTGTACAGCAGGCTCCGTCTAATACCAAGATCTATATTGAGATCGAAGATATTTATCGTACCAACTTTCAAGGTAAACGCATTCCTGATAAGCGCTTCTACGCTTCTGAGAAGATCTTCTCTTTTGTTGTGAAATAGCCAACAGGATGTGTAATATTTATGGGACAGAATTTGTATCTGGCATTGATTATGTTGTATCTAAGCGAGTACCCATTACAAATAAGAAATATCAATCATGAGAAAAATAATATTTCTGTTATTCATCGCGCTGTCTTTACAGACTTATTCTCAGAATGAGCAGGAAACTCCTGTAGAAGAAACAAATTCCAATTCGATCATTCCTCAGCGCCACCTCCTAAAAAGACCCCGGGAAGAAGACCACTTCTGGCGTCAGCGTGTGGTCAATCGCATTGACCTGAGAGAGAAGATCAATTTTCCATTGATCTATAAAGAGATGCCTTTCTACACGGATAATGCCGAGGGAACAGAAAGTCAGGGAATCGTCATGGCTCTGATCAATGGTCTGAAAAGCGGTGAATACAATGCATATGATCCGGATAGCCTCAATAAGCCCTTGAGCTATGAGGATGTGATCCGCAGATTCAGAGAACTAGAAGGAACACTGACCGCAACAGATGCAGGTCTGAGTGAGGCAGAGGAAAGTTCCGAGTTTTTTGACATCAATGGCGAAGATGATTTCAGCTTTGACGATAGCAACAGTGATGATCCTTTTGCAGAAGACCCTTTTGCAGAAGACCCCTTCGGTATGGGACCAGACTCAGCCTCCATGGCTATAGATGAGCCTGTACAGCAAAACGACGATTTTTCTTCACTGGAATCTGTGATACAGTTTGTCGAAGATCGGATCTTTGACAAAGTTCGCTCAGACATGGTATACGATATTCTGTTTCTGGAATTGATATGGACCGATGTTGGCGGATTGCTTCCCGAGGAAAAGCTGTGTGTATTCCGCTATGATGAGGTAGTCAGTGCACTAGAAAAAGCGCAATGGAAAAATCGTTTCAACGATGCGGAAATGCGCACGCTGAGAGAAGTATTTGACTTCCGCCTCTTCCACAGCTACATTATCAATGTAGGGGGTACGGGTGTAGTAACTTTGAGCGAGGCAGAAGAAAGACGCCAGAAACTCGTAGAATTTGAACATCATCTCTGGAGCTATTAAGCCCCAAGTTATGGCCTTAAGTAGACTTCTATCAAAAGTTTAGTGCTACAGAATATCACTGGAAAATTAGCCGATTATCTCTGAAGATAAGATTCATGTTCATGAGTTTTAAAAATCCGTAAAGCATTTTTAAAACTGTCAAAAAATATTTAGAGGAAGTCTCAAAATTTGACTTCCTCTTCTTTTTAGGCTTATTCTCCATCCAAATCTGGCAATACAAAATCGTCCAAGGGGCTTTCTTGAGCCATCATTGCTTCAATATCCTCTGATTTTCTGGGGGCCATTTCAGAAAGATTTACCCATCCATCTTCTGTAATCAGAATATCATCCTCAATACGCACCGCTATCCCCCACCATTTCTCGTCACAGTCGCTGTTTTCGGGAATGTAAATACCTGGTTCGACTGTGATCACAGTGTAGGGCTGCAAAGGGCCATAAGTTCCTTTGTCATGCACATCCAGCCCCAGATAATGGGAGGTACCATGCGGGAAATAACGATGATTTTCTCCAGCTTCGATAATCCCCAATTCTGCCAGTCCCCTGTCTATTACCTCTTTGGCAGCCATATGTGATGCTCTGAAATCACTTCCAGGCATACAAGCTTCAAATCCTGCCTGCTGGGCCTCGTACACTAGATCGTAAATGGCCTTTTGCTCAGGAGAAAATGTTCCATTAGCAGGAATCGTGCGTGTAACATCTGCTGTATATCCGTGATATTCTGCGCCAAGATCCATCAATACCAACTCGTCTTCTTCTATTTCAGGCTTATTGTTGGAGATGTAGTGAAGTACGCAACCATTGTGACCTGCACCGACGATTGAAGGATATCCTTCATATTCAGAGCCATATTTTTTGAATACAAATTCGTGAATACCTTGTATTTCGGTCTCAGACATGCCAGGACGCATCGCTTTCATTACTTCGATCTGCCCAATGGCAGATATTTCAATGGCTTTTTTGAGCAATTTCATCTCTGCGGGTAGCTTAGTCTCACGCAAGACAGACATATATCCATTCAATGAATAAGTATCCAGCTTGGAGGAGGGAACCTTTTCTTTAACCTCCTTAAGTTTGACTTCATTGTCGGCATTGACGAAATCATTCAGAATTACATCCTGATTCAAATCAGGATTATAACGTACAAAACGATCAATAACTTGTGCTACATTAGCTTTATTATCAACATCTGTAGTACGGATCATGGCATATAGACGCTCCCGGGTAGGATTATAGTCTTCAGGATATTCTACTTTACTTTTAAAAGTCTCCATGAGACTGTACAAATCAGCATCATCTCCTTCCTTATCTCTCATATCACCTTTAAAGTCATAAAACAACACCCGGTCAAAGGATTCAAAATCCACTTGATCCTGGAAATCAGCTCCTTCATACACCTTTTCGAATCCCAATTTTTCCTGTACCCCTTCTACCCCCAGCCTTCTTCCCGTCCACATTTCCGCTTTTTCATCCCTGCGTTGTACAAAGATCATTTCATCATAAGTTTCTCCATTTTCTCCCTCCTGTGCTTCTGAGAACACCAACAGAATAGAATGGGGTTCAGTGTATCCAGTGAGATAATAAAAGTCGGGATCCTGATGATAAATGTAATCTACATCATTCGCTCGATTGCGTACAGGATTGGCAAAAAATACAGCTACCGAATTAGGAGGCATCATCTCACGCAAGGCTTGTCTCCGCTCTTTGTGAAACTGTTTGTCCAAATAATCATTGGGCAACATGATTTCCTGCGCGCTAATTGAGGATATAAGCATACATATCATGCATAGCCAGCCCACAAGGCTATAAAGGTTCTGTCTGTTCATACTTGGTTTACTTGATATGGAACTTGGTTAAGTTAATTGATTAATATAGTCAGGGATTGGGTTTTGTCAAAATTGATAGATCCGAAATCGACGTTTGTTGCTTGAAAGTTATTGGAGAGAAATCATATAAATCTTCTCAGCTTATTTCATTACTTCCACCTCTATGCAAATTACCCCTTTAACGAAATCTTATAATGATACGTGCATTAATCAGACGTGCTGAGAGGAAGTTGGGAACAGCAAACTGCCGATTGTTGATATCCTGAATCCAGATATGTGATACGGTATTCTCCCGCTGAAAGAGGTTGAATATTTCCAATGTTGCCCAGATAGATTCTACCCCTATCTTTTGTTCACGTGCTTCATTGGGAGTAAACGTGATAACCTTACTAAATCCCAAATCCACGCGTTGGTATGCCGGGAAATCAAAGGCCGATCGATTCTCAAACACCCTGGGCGGACCGAAACGCAACCCGCTCCCAAAGATATAGTTGACATGCACCTTGAAGGTAGGGTTCAGGGGTAGCTCATCCTGAAAGTACATCGCAAAGGTAAAACGCTGATCTGTGGGACGTGGAACAGGTCCTCTATCGTCGCCCTGTATATCCTCCTGAGTCTTGAGAATTCCCACACTGATCCAGGAATCCACCCCACGAATAAATTCGCCATTCAGTCTCGCATCCAGTCCATATGCGTAGCCATCTGCAACCTCATCGGGATAATAACGCAGACGGATGTTTTGAATTTCATATGGGATCAGGTTGTAGAGTCTTTTGTAATAAGCCTCCGTAAGGAGCTTGAAGGGTCTACCCCAGGCGTTGAACTGATAATCCAGTCCAACAATAAAATGAGCCGATTGCTGAGGGTTGATGTTGAGGTTGAGCGTTCCGTCCAGTCGGCGGTATTCACGGTAAAAAGGTGGTTGCTGGTATAGTCCTGTGGCAAATCTCAGCCTGAGGTTGTTTCCCGTATTCAGACGTGAAAAATCATGAACAAATTGTATCCGGGGGCTAATCATCCACTCGTCGATCAGATCGTGATAGATAAGACGACCACCAGTTACCAGGGTTTTGGTACGGTCCAGCCTCCACTCATGCTGCAAATAGGCTTTGTAGATATTGGCACTGAGACTGGCTTCGCCACGGATGTATTCATCTACCCTGAACTGAGATTCGCGATCCACGATGTAATCTGCCGAGTCCAGTGCGACATATTCTTTCAGATCGTCTTCGATATTCTGGCGTTCGTATTTCAACCCCCATAGCAGGCGGTGTTTGCGTTTGCCTCTGATGCTCCATTCGCTTTTGACCTGTCCACTGAGCACATTGGCTCTGAGATAATTTCTGGCATGACGGATCTCAGATCCCACGCCGAGATCAAAAGAGGACTCATTGAACTCATCAGAACCGAAGTTGGTATTTACTTCGCCCAGCAAGTATCCCCCCTCCACATCGATTAATTCATTTTCCTGAGTCTGAAAAACTGTAAAGATGTAGTCAAACTTCCATCTGAGACTGGGACGATGGGTGAGCATCAGAGCGCCCAGTCCTGTGGTATAGGAAGAAACTTCCTGGCCAGCAAATCCCACTCGAATACGGAAAGCTTGCTGTATCGTGCCAAAGGTGGACTCTCTTCCACCAGGTATAAATTCAAAGTTATTGCGGGTTACTGAAAAAAAAGAGGTGATCTTCAGAGGTTCATTGGGATAGTAGACCGTATCCATTTTTCCATTGCTAAGCTCTTTGAACTTAGGAGATCGATCCTGGAATTTAGGGGTATAGGTAAACATTCCCTGTAAGTCTACATAGTTGGGTTGATATTCGCCTGTAGTCTCGAGACTATTGAATAGATAGGAGGTAGCGAAACGCCTGGCTCCCAGCAGGTAGGTAAACTTTCCTGGCTTATCATTTTTTCCGGCCGTCCTACCCTCAGCGTGTAGATTCACTGTGATCAGTCCCAGTTCGGCAGTGGCTCTGAACTCACGGGGTGTTCTGTAAGTAATGTCTAATACCGAGGATAATCTATCCCCATACTGAGCGGCAAATCCACCCGTACTGAATTTCACTTCCTGAGCCATATCGGGATTGGTAAAGCCTAATCCTTCTTGTTGTCCTGCCCGTGCCAGAAAAGGTCTGTAGATTTCAATACCATTTACGTAGACCAGGTTTTCATCAAAATTTCCTCCCCTAACCCTGTACTGTGATGAAAACTCATTGTTGGAAGCTACGCCTGGCATAAAGCGCATCGCTGCTTCTATCGAGCGGTTGAAAGTAGGCATTTCGATCAGCTTCTCAGTCTCGATGGGCAACAATTGCATCTGCAGCGGATCGTTGAGATCTGTAGGATCTCTTTCATCCGTGATAACAGATTCTTCAAGGGTGATCTCGAGCATTTTTACGCTACGGAAGTATGAAAAACCTGCCTTGATATTGATCTGAAATCTTACAGTCTGATGCGTTGCATGGGTTATGCGAATGACATAGGTCTTATCTCCGGGTAAAGACAGTTCAAAATTGCCCTCCTGATCGGTCTGTTGCCTGAATTCTGTGGATTCTACCCTGATACTGGCATTCTCAATAGGACGGTTATCGGGATTTACTACTTTACCTCGAAGTGTCCCATCCTGAGCATGAATGTTTCCCCAAAAAAGGAACCAAGCAAGGAAAACCGAATAACGTATATAGGAGTAGTAACTCATAAGAGGCAAATATACAGGATAGGAACGAATGGCAACAGGGATTTATTAAGTATGATACTTCTGTAATACTTTAACAGATAACAAAAAATTATATATTTTAGAGATTTATGAAAACAATTGGGCAGACAAAAAGGGTTGTTAACTCGATTGAGAGACGTTTCTTACATACGTACCTGAACCAAGTCTGCATTTATCGTATTAATAGGATTATCTTTAAGCTTTAGTAAATAACTTTCTACCATATGAATTCCATAAAATCCACTTTGTTAATTGGGTGTCTGATCATTTGTCAGCACAGCTTGTATGCACAACTTGGTAAGCATACTGAGAGGTTTGAACAACTGGAATATGAGCTTTCTGATCCCAATATTTATAGAAATGCTGCAGGGGCACCAGGTCCCAACTACTGGCAGAATACAGCCGATTATGATATGAAGCTGACCCTTGATGACACCAATCAGCGGATCACGGGTGTAGAAACCATCACCTATCACAATGAATCACCGGATGTATTGGACTATGTATGGGTACAACTGGATCAAAATATCAGAGCGAAGAACTCGGTAGCTAATCAAACTGAAAAGAGTCGGATAAGACCTGTGATGCCCAGCCAAAGCATCAAAAAAATATTACCCCAGGAATTTGAAGGAGGGTATCAGATCGAGCATGTCAGGGACATGAATGGCAACGATCTCAATTTCGACATCAACGGAACGATGATGGTGATTGATTTGCCTTCACCTATTGCCAATGGAGAAAATACCTCCTTTGAAATTGCCTGGTTCTACAATATCAACAACATTGCTGGCGGGGGACGCTCAGGGTATGAATATTTCCCCAAAGATGGAAACTATATATATACCATTGCGCAATTCTTCCCCAGAATGTGTGTCTACAATGATACAGAGGGCTGGCAAAATAAGCAGTTTCTGGGGTCGGGAGAGTTTGCCCTGCCTTTTGGATCATATCGGGTGGAGATCACGGTGCCCGATGATCACATACTCGCTGCTACTGGCACCCTGCTAAATCCTGAAGAAGTGCTCACTGATGTACAGATACAAAGATATGAGGAAGCCAGGACAGCAAATGAAATATCGTGGATTGTAACTCCAGAAGAGGCAAGAGAAAATGAACAAACCCCTCCATCCGGTATTAAAACCTGGACATTTGAAGCAGATAGTGTGAGGGATTTTGCCTTTGCTACTTCCCGCAAGTTTATTTGGGATGCTAAAGGAGTGGAAATAGGTGGGAAAATCGTCATGGCAGAATCGCTGTATCCCAATGAAGCCAATCCACTTTGGGAGGAATATTCTACTCGCTCAGTCATACATACCCTTGAGTTTTATTCAGATTATACTTTCCCCTATCCTTATGAGAAAGCAATCTCTGTAAATATAGAGTACGTGGGAGGGATGGAATATCCCATGATCTGCTTCAATCAGGGAAGACCGATGGAAAATGGAGAATACGGCGACCGGATGAAGTACTGGCTTATTGGAGTGATCATACATGAAGTAGGACATAATTTCTTTCCCATGATCGTCAACTCCGACGAACGCCAGTGGACCTGGATGGATGAAGGGCTGAATACATTTGTAGAGACGCTGGCAGAACTGAAATGGGAGGATAATTTCCCGGCAAGGGGTCTGCCACAGTATATGATTCCGTATATGAGTCAGTCGCCAGAGATGATCAGTCCGATCATGACCAACTCTGAGCAGGTGCAGAGCCTGGGATATAATGCATATATCAAACCATCGGCTGGTCTGATGATCCTCCGGGAGACTGTAATGGGTCCTGAATTGTTTGACCGGGCATTCAAAACGTATTCCAGAAGATGGGCATTCAAGCACCCCACTCCTGCAGATTTCTTCCGAACCATGGAGGATGCATCTGGGGTTGATCTGGACTGGTTCTGGAGGGGATGGTTTTATGGAGTAGATCCTGTAGATATGGAAGTTTCTGAGGTAAATTACTACAAAGTAAAAGGAATTGATGAATTGAATATGAAAGAAAAGGAGGAGGACATGGATGAAGAGACGAAAAAGATCGCAGAGATGCTAACCAATTATGAAACTTTCGAACTGAATGACGAGTCACTGCTGGATACCCTGAAAAATCGACATTTCTATGAGATAACTGTCAAAAATGTGGGTGGAATGCTAATGCCTGTAATCCTCAATTTCCGCTACATGGATGGTACAGAGGAAACCATACAGATACCCGTCGAGATTTGGCGGAGAAATGATGAGGAATTTACAAAGGTATTCGCTACAGATAAGCAAATCATGCAGATCGTACTTGATCCTAATAACGATACAGCAGACATTAACAATAAGAACAACTATTGGCCAGCTGTAGAGATTCCCAGTAGGCTTCAGCAGTTCAAGTCGAAGACATCTCCAAATAAGTAAGTTGCTCGGAGATTGTAATTCGTCATGTTTAATTATGAATAATGAATATCACGACTCAAATCGTTAGGCTATTGCTAAAATTTTCTTGTTGACTCTACGAACTAACTCAACGAGCTATCATCTATCTTTTACTAATCTTATTGCGCGAAATATCGCGCTGGCGGGAACAGCGATGTCTCCCTTCAGCAAAGCTTCGCTTTTTCAAGTGTTTGGTGGAACGCTCCTGAACGCGTTTACGCCACCTTCGCCAACTGGAATTTTTCATTTCCTCCCGCATTAGCTTGATGACATCCTTTTCAGGTACCTGAAACTGAAATTCTATAGCATCGAAAGGTGTACGATCTTCCCAGGCCATTTCTACTATACGGTCAACTTCTCTGTCTGATAACTGATATTTATCTCTGGTCTTCATATTTACTGAACAATCACTTCTGTTGATTGTTCCAACATTGTATGAAACGAAAACGATATCAAAAATCAAATTTACCTGAAAAAATATGCCCTGTATGCAACAGACCTTTTTCCTGGCGGAAGAAATGGGCCGATTGTTGGGAAGAAGTTGTGTATTGCAGTGAAAGGTGTAGAAGAAATAAAAGGACGATGGATGTCAATCAGTAGGCGAAGGAAAGTAGATGCGGTCTGTTACTAATATTCTTTGAGTATGTTACCATACCTAGAAAATACATGCTACCATATCAAAATGATATGAAATAAAAATCTACCTCAATGCCCCCATATAAATATACCACAGATTACACCCCGACTGTCTAAAATCATAAGCGTTGGGACAGGCTCCAATTGGGTGGCTGTATGATTAGGAATCAGGACAGGCAGATTTACACGGATTTACAATGAACCCAATGACAACAATACCACAATAGAACAAGTTAATTAATATTTAACACCAATATGTCTCATAAATTAAGATTAATCCTGGGAGATCAACTGAACTATCAACATAGCTGGTATGATGAAGTGAATGATCACATATGGTATGTATTCATGGAAATGCGCCAGGAAACCGACTATGTAACACATCACATTCAGAAAGTGATGGCTTTTTTTTCTGCCATGCGAAACTTTTCAGATCATCTAAAAAATCAGGGACACCAGGTAATATATTGGAAGCTAGACGATGACTCAAACACTCAAAATCTATCAGATAACCTTTCTCAATTAATTCAACAATACAATATATCATGCTTTGAATATCAAATGCCCGATGAGTACAGACTGGATCAGCAATTAAAGAAGTTTTGCCAGTCTCTCTCTATTGATAGTAAAGCCTATGATACAGAGCATTTTCTAAGTAAGCGAAATGATCTGGCAGATTTCTTTCAAGGAAAAAAACAGTACCTGCTAGAGACTTTCTACCGCGATATGCGCAAGCAATATGATGTCCTGATGGATGGGGATGAACCTTTGACAGGAAAATGGAACTACGATTCAGAAAACCGGAAGAAACTGCCCAAAAAGC
The DNA here is from genome assembly GCA_964468435.1 of uncultured Bacteroidia bacterium. GTDB lineage: Bacteria > Bacteroidota > Bacteroidia > J057 > J057 > JBCCTX01. The sequence continues at coordinate 18,026 of CAYXVE010000060.1, forward strand.
ATACGCCCGTAAATCCCAAAGTATATGACAAAGATCTATCAGCTATTCATGAGTTGATAGAGAAATGTGGAGTAGCGACAATCGGTGCAGTAGATCCGGAACATTTTATATGGCCAACTAGCCGTAAAGAGGGACTCGAATTGCTGGACTTCTTTCTCGAAGAGTGCCTGCCATATTTCGGGACCTATCAGGATGCCATGACCCCGGAATACTGGTCATTATACCACTCCCGGATTTCTTTTGCCCTCAACTCAAAAATGCTATCCCCGCTGGAAGTGATACAAGCAGCAGAAGTATACTGGGAAAAGCATCAGGAAGAGGTTACGATTGCACAGGTGGAAGGATTCATCAGGCAGATACTGGGATGGCGTGAATACATGCGGGGGGTCTACTGGGCACATATGCCAGACTATGCTTCCAAAAATTATTTTGAACATCAACGCAATTTGCCAGAATTTTACTGGACAGGAGAAACCCAGATGGCCTGTCTGAAGCATGCGATCAATCAATCGCTGAAATATGCCTATGCACATCACATTCAACGGTTGATGGTAACAGGTAATTTTGCCTTACTAGCTGGAATAGAACCTTCGCAAGTAGATGAATGGTATCTGGGCATCTATATAGATGCTATTGAATGGGTAGAGATCACCAACACCCGAGGTATGAGTCAGTTTGCCGATGGAGGTATTGTAGGCACCAAACCCTATGTATCCTCAGCCAACTACATTGACAAGATGAGTCATTACTGCAACAATTGCTATTACGATAAGAAACAAAAGACTGGTGAAAAAGCCTGTCCTTTTAATAGCTTATACTGGCACTTTTATCACATACATGAGGACAAACTGGGTAAAAATCCACGCATAGGGATGATGTATAGAACCTGGGAACGCATGGGAGCAGAAAAACAACAAGCTATTTTGGATCAGGCTGAAACATATCTGGAAAAGCTGGAAGAGTTATGATGGATAATGGAGATGTACACTAGCCAGCGAATGCGAGAAGGAAAGGGAAATCAAATGTTATAAGAATCTATCCTCAGTTGTTGTTAATTTGGTTGAATTCTATACAGACAGACAGTTTTCATTCGTGATTTACCATCATCTGTGATCTATCTTCTTATGTAGTCTTCTTGTTATTGATCTTCCTTCTCCTCATATCCCTTAGTCCCCAAAGAACTTTACCCTCTACAGCTTCGACGGTGATCGGTTTATGTACATAGATTTGACATGAAAGTCTGGGATAGCCATGCTTTTTGGCAATCCTGTCATGCCAATGTGTGGGGTCAGGTTCAGGATTGTGTATCCATACGCCACAGGTAGCACAGATACCCATTCCACCACAATTTTTATTGTGCGTCACCTTGGTGTAAGGTGAAAAACCTTCTCTCAATAATGCCCGTCGTAAGTTACTACCTTTCTCTACCTCAAACTCAAACTTTTTTTTGCCTAATATGTAAACAACCTTCACGTTTTCAGTCATACAGAGCCAACTGGCAGATATAGCTAATGTTTACCAGAACTGTTTAAATTGCTCAAAAGTATCAAATCTCATGAAAGAATACTTTACCAAACGTATTAAAAGCTTCGAATATGCCTTTAAAGGTATCGCTACGCTATTTACCACTCAACCCAATGCACAAATTCACCTACTGGCAATCATCGTCATCGTCTCTATGGGAATCTATCTCAGACTGGCCCCGTGGGAGTGGTGTGCGATCACCATTTGCATTGCCATGGTACTGGTATCAGAAGCAATCAATACTGCTATTGAGTTCCTCATAGATCTTGTTTCTCCCGATTACCATCCCCTCGCCGGGAAAGCCAAGGATGTAGCCGCCGCGGCTGTACTTATGTCCGTAATCATCTGTGGGATAGTGTGGGGAATTATATATATACCCAAGTTATTCTTTTAGATCTCAAAAATAAGCCATACATTTGCAACAATGTTGCAAAAAATATACGTTACATTTTAAATTTACTTGATGTATTTCCGGATTATGATCTATGGGTTGTTATATATCTTATCGGGTACGGTACCGTTACAGGCTCAACCCAACTGTAAATACAAAATAGAGGGTAAAGTACATGATCGTTATACCCGCGAACCTCTGGCCTATGTGAGGGTCATGATCGAAGATACGCAAAGGGGAACGCTCACAGACGAAGATGGCTATTTCATAGTTGAAAACCTGTGCCAAAAAGAGCATGACCTCACCTTTTCCTATATTGGATACAAAACCGCCAAACATCACCACGATTTTCACCATCCTTTCATCGACCTGTACCTCGCTCCAGATACGATCGTATTATCCAGTGTAGTCGTAGAAGCCAGACGTACGGCCAGCGATATGACGACGATGACTACTACTAAGATCACACCTGAAGAACTATCAGCCTCAGCTACGGAGTCTTTTGGAGATGTAGTGAGTCAGATTACCGGGGTCAATACGCTCAAAACGGGCCAGAACATCGTTAAACCTGTTATTCACGGTCTACACAGCAATCGCATACTGGTCATGAATAACGGGGTGAGACATGAGTTTCAGAATTGGGGCACTGAACACGCTCCAGAGATCGATCCTTCGCTGGCAGAGAGCATAGAAGTCATCAAAGGTGCTTCTACAGTAAGATTCGGACCAGACGCTTTGGGAGGTGTGATCCTGCTCAACGCACCCGAAATGGAATTATCCAGTCCATTTCAGGGAAATGCACGTCTTACGGGCAAAAGTAACGGTCAGTCGGGAGAGGGAAGTGTGGAAATGCAAAAAGGCTATAAATGGATCAGTATGCTGGGAGGTGGTGCATATACTATTCAAGGAGATTTGCATGCGCCTGATTACCAGTTGACAAACACTGGTAAAAATGAAACCAGCTATTACGGTGGGATCCGACTGCATCCGCTGCCAGAGCTGGACATTGAGGGGTTTTACAGTCATTTTGATCAGGAATTGGGTATTCTCAGTGGATCTGTATTTGGCAATCTGAAGGATCTTCAGCGTGGTATCGAAAGCGACATCCCCCTCTATACAGCGTCGTTTAGCTATGAGATAGATGCCCCCCGGCAAGAAATATCACATGACCTTTACAAGACAAAGGTTAGATATACAGGGGAGAAACACGCTCTCACAGCTCAGTATGCCTATCAGTTTAACCATCGAAGAGAATTTGGCGTAAGAAGAGGGGATGCTCCTAACATAGACCTGGAACTTCGGACAAAAAGTATCGATCTAGACTGGGTACATCCTGCTTTAGGTGCATTATCAGGTAAAATGGGCATACAATGGTTGTTTCAGGATAATGAGAATCTGCCCGGTACAAATACGGTTCCATTCATCCCCAATTACGAGAGTACAAGGTATGGCGGCTATCTGATTGAAGCGCTGGAAAAAGGGTCTCATACCTTCGAAATCGGCCTCCGCTATGACTATATGAAAGCAGACATTACTGGAAGAGAACCCAACAACACCATTTATCGCAATACGATTGTCTACAACAACTTTAGCGGTACCCTGGGATATAAAAAACAGCTCAATGAATACGAATCATTTCAAACCAATATCGGTACTGCTTGGAGACCTCCCAATGTAGCCGAACTCTATCGCTTTGGTCAGCATGCATTTTTTCTGGAGTATGGTCTCTGGAGATATACCATCGATGAGCAATTTGACTTTGTGAGTACCAGCCAGGGTATCCTGGACGAATCCGACCGAGAAGTTCCTTCCGAGGTAGGATATAAATGGATCAATACCTATACCATTCAGCGCACTGATTTCCAGGCTGAAATCACCGGATATGTCAACTACATCCAACACTACATTTACTCCAAACCTGCTGGCCTGACACGTACCCCCAGAGGCTATTTTGTCTTCTTTATCTATGATCAGACTGATGCTCTATTTTGGGGGATAGATGTGAGTGCCAGATGGCAACATCATTCCAACGTAGCCTCTACAATTAAAGGTAGTTATCTTTGGGCTCAGCAACTAAACCCAGTGGATCAGTTTGCCCAGCAGCCTCCCCCACGCCTAGATTACCAGCTGACCTACCAGCCCAGGGTTCCCTTTCTGGATGATTCGCAGCTCTCAATCAATCTCAGCTACACTTTTGAGCAATTTCAACACCCCCGGATACTGGAAGTTGAAGAATTTCTCAGAGCTAATCAGGAAGATATCAACCGCTTCAAAGATGATGCCACTGACTTTGACATACTTGCGCCACCTTCCGGCTATTTTCTTACAGACTTATCATGGAGAGCCAGCAAAGGGAAGTTCCACTGGCAAATACAACTCAAAAACTTGCTAAATGTCAGCTACCGTAACTACACTGACCGATTGAGATATTTTGCCGACGATCTGGGCAGAAATCTAGTGGTTTCGTTGGAGTATAAATGGTAAAAGATCATTCAGACCTTTTATGTAAGTTAGTTGATTTTGCAATAATATTGCAAAAGCTAAAAAAGTAGCTATCCATTAACCCTAAGTTCCTGGCTACCCTACCTGAGTCATCTATGTATTTTTTCAATGAAAAATATCCTATCGATCACTTCGTCCCTTATTTCATAGCATTATGGACACATATAGAATATAAACCAAAGGCTTGGGGGAATTTGAATACATTTCTTATCACGACAAATCGCTTAAGAGCTCATTTTCTTATTGCTGCTCTATTATTAGTCGGAACATTCTCTATGGTAGCACAAGATGGCAGTTTTCCTCCCCCAGAAAAAGCACCCTTTGTGTATGCAACGAAAGCTAAGAATGATATCAAAATCGATGGTAAACTAGAGGAATCATCCTGGGGGACGGCTGAAGTAATCGATGACTTTTTCCGAATGGAGCCCAGGCAGGGAGGAAAGTATCTATATGAGACTCAAGTAAGTATACTGTACGATGAAAAAAATCTATATTTGAAAAGTTAGATTAGTTTAAAAAAAATGCTTTCTCGAGTTACCATCATTTGTTTTATTATACTACGTTTCGACATTGGGTATGGCCAGTCTGAATTCACTTTTCAGAATCAAGAAATACGCGCAGGTACCAAAGCTCATTTTACCATACCTGTGATTGATGGGAGGGATACTACGTTAATTCCGATCAGCGTATTTCATGGAAAACAAGAGGGGCCTGTATTGGGGATCACCGCCGGCGTACATGGATATGAATATCCCCCGATCATGGCGGGACAGGCTTTGATTTCTCAAATTGATCCTTTAACGTTAAAGGGTACCGTCATGTTGGTGCAAGCAGCAAATGTTGCGGGATTCCTTGGTAGGTCTCCATATCTCAACCCTATGGATGGTAAAAATCTCAACCGGGCATTCCCGGGAAAAGAAGGAGGAACAATCACCGAAAAGATTGCACATTTTATTACCCATCAAGTTATTCGTCGCTCTGATTTCTTCCTCGATATGCATAGCGGAGATGCTCCTGAAGACTTAATGTCGTATTCGGCGTATTATCATCATGATAACAAGCCCGAGTTATCCGACCTAGGAAAAGCTATGGCACTTTCGCTAGAATTTGATCACATCGTCGTATTTAATACTACTGAAAAAGAATATATTCAGGAGGATCACCCGAGTCTGTATTGTTCTGCTGAAGCCTTTAAAAGAGGGATTCCATCAATCGATATCGAATGTGGAAGACTGGGGAAAGCAGAACCCATGTTGATTCAACGGGTTACCAAAAGTGTTATGAATCTACTCAAGCACTTAGAGATGTATGAAGGAGTATCGAATCCACAGCCTACGCCAATTATCATCCATGACAGATTCTATCTCACCAGCGAATTCGATGGGATAATTTATCCCCAAAAATCATCGGGGGAATACGTTTCCAAAGGGATGAATATAGGGTACATTACCAACTTCTTTGGGGAGACCTTAGCTACTCTTAAGGCACCTGCAGATGGGATACTATTGATAATTCTAGGTACTCCTCCAGTGAATAAAGGAGAGACGATTGCTGTTATTGGGAAGGTACAGTGAGAATTTTGAGTGTGAATGTTCTTGTTTCGAAGGATCAAAGTGAAAGACAATACCTATCCTCTTTACTTACAAAGTGATTATTCAACAAAGCAAATGGTAAGAATTTCCCAGTAACGCCAATCACAAGATTATAATCCACAAATGACTGATCATTTGTAGATTATAATCTTCAAATGTATCTTTGATCATGGATTTTTACATTGAACGCAAGATCAAAGAGCGAATTTCACAACGGCTAAATGACGCTAAAGCCATTGTCCTTCAGGGAGCCCGACAAGTTGGCAAGACTACGCTTATAAATCAGTTGCTCGCAAACCAAGAAGGTGTGTTATGGATAAATGGAGACAACCCCACCAGCCGTTTACGTTGGAACAACATGGATGCCACCGGGCTCGATCAGCTGACACAAGGCTACGACTACCTGGTGATTGACGAAGCACAGCGCATTGAAAATATTGGGCTGACGGCAAAAATGGCTATTGATAATCGCCTACCGGTGAAGGTAATTTTATCAGGAAGCTCCTCGCTTAATCTCGCATCTTCTGTCAACGAGCCGCTGACAGGACGCAAATGGTCCTATGAACTGTTTCCTCTGAGTTGGGGAGAATTGGTTGGGGCTTATCGCCTTGCGCCGATGCTCGACCGCCTGGAAGAGCGACTGATCTATGGTAGCTATCCAGAAGTCGTAACCCAGAACAGCAAAGAAGAACGGCTAAGGGAAATCGCGTCTTCTTATCTCTATAAAGATATTCTCGAATATGGAAATGTCCGCAAGCCAGACCTGATCATCAAGTTGTTGCAAGCGTTGGCTTACCAAGTTGGCTCTGAGGTAAGCTATCAGGAACTTTCTCGCTTGCTGGGTGTGGATGTTAAAACCGTACAGCGTTACATCCAACTGCTGGAAGATTCCTTCGTACTATTGCGCTTATCGGCTCTTTCTACCAATCCCCGCAAAGAAATAAGTACCTCTCGGAAGATTTATTTCCTGGATAACGGGATTCGCAATGCAGTTATTGACGACTTCAATCCTATGCGAATGCGGAATGACCACGGACTGCTATGGGAAAATTTCATCATAAGTGAATTGTATAAACAGCGCCGCAACGCAGGTGGAGGCGATCAGTTTTACTTCTGGCGTAGCCGCAGTCAGGCCGAAGTAGATCTCGTCATTCGGTCAGCGGGACGCTACGAAGCCTTCGAATGCAAATACAGCCCACGTAAAGCCAGACATAAACTACCGGAAAGCTTTGTAAAGCGTTACGAACCAACAAAAACGACGTTAGTACACCCTGAGAATTTTTATCAATTGCTGAAAGACTAGCCTAAAAGTAATTATTCCGTCAATTTAGTGCCGGAATTTAGCTGAATTGCGTCAATGAATTGACGGAAATGCGAAATATCAAGTACCAGCAATACAGCAAAATGATCGTCAACAATTATTTTGGGTGAACCTACGATCAGCAAGAAATCGACTGGGTAGAAGAACGTGGAGGCAAACTTTATGGCTACGAATTCAAATGGAATCCTAAAAAGCAACCTAAGGCTCCCCGTAGTTGGATAACTACCTATGAGGAAGCGGAATTTGAGGTGATTCAACCTGAAAATTATGTAGAACGGGTATGTTAAGCCTACTTTTTGCCCTGAAAGCGATCTCTTTATACGTATCCTGTTGTCTCTTCCTGACAGTTTTTGTTTAGAATCAGTCTAATTTCAAATTAATCCAAATGAAAGAAAAGTTCAAACTTTAAAAAGCTTTACTTGTTTTAAAGTAAAAATAATAATATAACTATGGCTATTATCAGATTATCAACGAATTGCACAAATTGTGCGGAAATGGCTCATGACGCATTTTGCAGAGTGCATGAGGTAAAAGTAAGTGAAAACTACACTTGTGATAGCTTTTCACCCACATCAAGGTTTAATACTCAACGCCAATGTACTTCATGTGCACGTTATCAGTCAGACAGCTGTGCACATCCAGACAAAGCATCTGAAGGTATGCTCTGTTCAAGCTGGGCACCAATTGCGAACTAGGATCCCTAGTTGCAAGGGACAATCTCAATGATTTTTCATCTTAAGTATTGTGAGCAGCCCTTCCCGTCGACATCAGGCTACTTAGAAGATGTATCCCCTGATCGAAGCCTATCTTGCCGGATCACAGTGCCGCCTCGATTTCTGCCAGGCACATGGGTTAAATATTTCTACCCTCAGCTACTGGGGGACGCATTACCGTAAAGCTCAGGCTGCCTATAGCTCGACTTCTCAGGAGGAATCCGGCGGATTTGTCCCGCTTTCCCTGACAGATGCCGGAGAGAAGATTCATACTGCCGTGCTACCGGATCATCTCTTTCCCAAACTCGGGGCAAGAGTAATTGTGTTGGTTCAGATTCTGCTGAGCAAATATGCCGATCACGTAATGCCTAAGTCGCTCATTGGCAAAGCCCTAGTCTATCCGTCCTTGCCCGGACGGATACAATAAATGGGCCAAATGAAGAATGCCACATTCTTAACCAGTCCCAAATGGTATCATCAAGATCAGTTACAACAAAATTCACTCGTTTTCTATCGTTCATATTTTTTATTAGTTATAGCGGTCAAGTGTATGAATCGTAGCTTTGGTCTGTGCGTGTGACTTACGGGGCTATAATTTCATACATAATGTTGTAAAACGTTTTTTTTAGTGTTTTTCAGTTTTAATGCTCCTTGCGTCTGATATTAAATGTGCGGTAATTAACCAATCATTGGTTTTTTCAAATAATCGGTAATGTGATGTTTTACGAGTTTCCAATTCCTTATTATCTGATGATTTCTGCCCTTCACGCTCAACAGTAGTTATTACTAAAACTACATTGTCAGATATCTTTTTGAGTTTTATTGAGGTTTGTTCCGTATTTCCTGCCATTACAAAATCAAACCCGAACACTTCAGTTAAGTATTTTTGAATGTCTGATTTTCCAATTCGATTAAATCCGAATGCATTTGTAAAATCAGCATTTTCGGAGTACCATTGACTTGCTAATTCAGCATCTTTAGTTTTCCAAGCCCTATTCCAATCGTTAATTTTAGTTACAATTCGCAAGCTATCTGATTCAGATATGTTTTGAGCAACAATTGTTTGACTTCCCAAAACAACTATTAGTATCAATATTATTTGTTTCATTATTTAAATATTTTATAACGGTTTTGAGCTATGGCAAGTGCGGGATTTCAAGGTACTTACTTGTCCGACTGGTAGATGGTTTATTTTGTTCATATTGCTGCCAACGATTTGGGGCTTTGTGTTCGGGCGGGTCTTGGAGCACAAAACTGTCAACCTGCACTGAACTTAAATAGAAGCACAAAGCTCCAAGTTTGCACTTCACACCGCCTGACGCAAAACCCGTGTTATGGCTCGTTTTTATCTTGTCACCCATACCTTAAACGCCATCATTACTCGGTTTGAAAACTCATACCAACTCATTTCTTGTCTTGAAGGACTTCCTGGCCAAGGGTCTCTCAAAACAACCTTGTCAGGAACAGTATTATTATACATATCTGTTGAATAGTAAATTGCAGTCAATACATAAGCGTGTCCAATTCCACCTTTTGGATTTCTTAGTCCTACAATTAGTGGCCATTTGTAGGCAAGATTATTTGTTATTTCGTTAATACTTGCCACACCACTTTGACAATAAATTTGTGAAATTCTTCCCTGTACATTCGGTGCCCATCCACTAAGAGCAACTCTTATTTGTCGTTCATCGGCTGGTCGGTCAACCAAGTTACCATATATTTTTTGAACTACTTGCTCTTGTGTGACATACAGTCCGTGATAACTCAGAACTGTCTGCACACAGGCTGCCCAACACCAATTTTGACTTCTTTGTGATGAAGCAAAAAACTGTATTTCTTGTGAAGGTACACCTGCTGCATAGTAATTAAGTCCGAGTTGCTGTATGCTTTGTCCAACAGCCAAGTTTGACATTAATATTGTCAAACAAATTATAACTAGTCTGATTTTTTTCATATTGTTTGTTTTTATGTGTTTGTTTATTTTTAGAATGAGCCATAACGTGGGGCTATGCGGCGGTGGCGACAAATGGAGCCACTGATCGTCATAGCCATTATTAGCGGCCGGCTGCGTCAATGGCCTTCCTTATTTCTTCAATAGATTTCCCGGTAATCTTCGATATCGTTTCTA
>CAYXVE010000061.1:0-27523 GCA_964468435.1 uncultured Bacteroidia bacterium
ATGAATACAGTTCATCGCAGTTGTAAATCCACATCAAGGTAGGGGCAGCGCCATGCCCTGACCCTCACAAACGTAGATGAATACGTTGTATTCCCTTCAAATTAATTTTCATTACAACAAACTAATCCCCTAATTTTACCCTAGATAAATCAAAAATCGTTGCCTGGAGATCCATTATACATCCTGAAAAAATACTGGGGGTATCCCGGATTCCGTTCTATGCAGGAGGATATCATACGCAGTGTCCTGGATGGGAGAGATACCCTTGCCCTGCTTCCCACCGGAGGAGGTAAGTCGATATGTTTTCAGGTGCCGGGACTCTGTCTGGAAGGAACGACGCTGGTTATTTCTCCGCTTATCTCGCTCATGAAAGACCAGGTAGAGCGTCTCAACAGTCTAGGCATTCCGGCAGCATTTATCAACAGTGCCATGCCCTATCATCTGATCGACCACAAGCTCGAACAAGCGACGAAAGGCAAATACCGCTTCCTGTATCTGGCACCAGAACGATTGAAAACGGAAATGTTTCAATTGAGACTAAAACGGATACCTGTAAAACTGCTAGCAGTAGATGAAGCACATTGCATCAGCCAGTGGGGTTATGATTTCCGTCCGGCTTATCTGGATATCTACCGGCTTAGAGAACAGTTGGGAGACATACCTATACTAGCCCTTACGGCCTCTGCCCCACCCCAGGTTCAGGAAGATATCATCGACAAGCTCCATCTGCAGGATACCGCAGTCTTCCGGAAAAGTTTTCGCAGGGATAATCTTAGGTATTTTGTGTACTGGGAAGAAAATGTGCTGGAACGGATGCTGGGAATGGTAGAGAAAATACAGGGAACTGGTATCATCTATGCCAGAACCCGCAAGCGAACAGAGTCTATCGCTCAGTATCTGCAACAACATGGGATAAGTGCCCAAGCATATCATGGAGGTATGCCCTACTCTCAGCGCAATGAGATTCAGCAAAAATGGATCGACAACGAATACCGGATCATCGCAGCGACCAATGCCTTTGGCATGGGGATCGACAAAGCGGATGTCCGCTTTGTCATCCATTACAATGTCCCGCCGGATCTGGAGAGCTACTATCAGGAAGCTGGCCGCGGCGGACGCGACGGCCAGACGGCCCTCGCAATTGCTTTCAACAACCCCGCGGATCTGGCAGAACTCAGTAACTGGTCTCAAGAGAAATATCCCCCTTTCAAGCAGGTACAAAAACATTTCGAAGGACTGTGTAAGTACTACCGACTGCCAAAAGACAATCAGCCTGAGGAATTATTTCCCCTGGAAGTAGCAGAACTGGCATCCTTTCTGGACAACAAGGTTTTAAGCGTATACCGCTCCCTTCAAATCCTCTCCAACGAGCATATCATTCAATTACTGGAAGACCGGGATGATTTCGGCTATATCCAGATGTTAGCCAGTCCGAAAGACCTGCATATTTATAAATCCCAGCATCCACGGTCGGCAGACATACTGGATTTCATACTTCGGACACTGGGAGGTGAAGTATTTACACAAGAAATGCGCTTCTTACCGAAAAGATGGGCCAGATTGTTGCATTGGGAAGTAGAAGAACTGCTAAAGATCATGAACCGCTTCAAAGCGCATCATCTCATCACATTCAACGCACCCAGCGGCCAACCCATGATCCGCTTTCATACGTCTTACAGGCTACTTACACAGGAAGAACTCAACTGGGACAAATATGAATTTCTCAAAACACAGGATCAGCAGCGCCTACAGGCCATCATGAGATATATCCAGGGTACCAAGACCTGCAGAAGTATCCTGATACAGCAGTATTTTGGAGAAAAAACGAATGAACCCTGCGGAAAATGCGACGTATGTATCGGTAGATTTAAGCAATCTATAGATGATCGCCTAACACATGATCTCAAAAAAGCATTTATGACCTACATCCGCCAGCATCCCGGCGTATCCTATAAAGAATTACTAATAGAAATCAGAAAAGGGACTCCTGCCCAACGTGAACGCGTACTGAGATATCTGTTGGATAAACAGATCATCTTACAAAGTGTCTCTGGAATACTTTCTCTGCCAAAATGACACCTATCCGGCTATTAATCACAGACACTTTGTCATATTATTGACAGATATTCCGTAACATGGCGCTTTGCTTTTACGTTTGCTTATTTAGCACCCAATTTGATACGTGTATGTGGGTGTCATAATTTGAGAACAAAAGAATATGAAATTAACACACAATACAAGAAGTTTAGAACCTGAGGATAGAGAAGAGTTGGCTGAAGCTTTGAACAGGCTATTGTCAGACGTTCATTTATATCATCAGAACGTGAGAAAACTCTACTGGAATCCCCGGTTAAGGGTTTACTTCAATCTTTATAATAGCCTAGGACAACTGGATTCTATGGTAAATACTGGAGAAGAGGTACTGGCTCAGGAAATTTTGACGTTGGGACATACACCTTCTACCAGCCCATCTGAAGGATTGATGAAGGCACAGGTGAATCAGATTGCACCAGCTGAAGGCTTTGATGATGCAGTAAAAGCAATCATACAATCCAGTAAGGAGCTTCTCGAAACTGTAAAAGAGGTATTTGACAAGGCTGTTGAGCTGAAAGACGACCAGACCATCCAGTTTATGAGTCAGGTAGCTAAGCAAATATCCTGGAATATCCAGTTCTTTGCCCAGATGAGAATGGCTCAGATGAATTAACAATGATTTCAGGGAGGAAGTCTTAGCCATTGATTTCCTCTCTCTTATTTTTTTTGATGGGTTACACCAATATTTCGCCAGTTTTCAATACATACTTGTCCCATTCCTTTCTCTTTTACATGCTAGGAAAAATGTCGAATCAGCAAGATAAAGTCCTTTAAGTTGGCCATCTGCTCCCCCCTAACATAGCCTGTAACGACATATCTAATATTGTAATACCTCATGCTATGTAAAATAACCAGCAGTTTTTCTAAAGTGTAATCCCATTGTATGTTTATTTCCACGATAATTATTAACTTACAAGTCAGTTCATTTACCTATTAGAACTTGTATCAAACTTTAGGGGTGCCTGAATATTCAGGCTGAGATTATACCCTTTGAACCTGATTCAGTTAAACCTGACGTAGGGAAAAGCACATGAAAAAAACTATTGTATCTTATCTGAAAAATGTACGTGCAACATCTCCGCTCGTACACAACATTACCAACTTTGTGGTCATGAATAATACAGCCAACGCTTTGCTGGCTGTAGGTGCATCTCCTGTAATGGCACATGCCCAGGAGGAAGTCGCTGACATGGTATCCATCGCTTCTGCACTGGTTATCAACATTGGGACATTGAGTCCAGCATGGGTAGAAGCGATGAAAATCGCTATGAAGCAAGCATATGACCTGGAGAAACCCATCATACTGGACCCTGTAGGTGCTGGAGCTACGCCTTATCGCAATGAATCGCTTCTGGAGCTACTCAGCATGGCTGCTCCTACAGTCATACGCGGCAATGCTTCTGAGATCATGGCTCTGGTAGCTTCTGAACGGAAAACCAAAGGGGTTGATAGTACAGACAGTAGTCAATCTGCGATTGAGTCAGCAAAAACACTCAACAAGACCTATGGCAGCATTGTCTGTATTAGTGGGGCAGAGGATATCATCCTGGATCATGAGCGCGAAGTACGCCTCTCAAATGGCCATCCACTAATGGCAAAGGTTACGGGTATGGGATGTACTGCTACCGCGCTAATTGGGGCGTTTTGTGGAGCTAACGAGCATAGCTTTGAAGCAACTGTAAGTGCCATGGCAGTATTGGGTATTGCTGGTGAAATAGCTGCCCAAAGCTCGCAAGGCCCAGGAAGTCTACAACTACATATTTTAGATCAGCTCCATCTAATCGAAGAGCAGGTGATCGACCAACAATTACGCCTGAATGCATGATCAACTATATAAACTTTGCCTCGTAACCGATGAACAGGCCATGCGAGGCAGGCCCTTTCTAGAGGTAGTAGAGGCAGCCGTCAAAGGCGGGGTTACTATGGTACAGTTGAGGGAAAAAACCCTGAATACACTGCTTTTCATCAAAAGGGCAGCAGCGTTAAAAGAGTTACTAAGCCACTATGATATTCCACTCATGATCAATGACCGGATGGATATCGCTCTGGTAGTAGATGCAGCGGGGATACATGTGGGACAACAGGATATGCCCGTAGAATCGGTACGGAGGTTCATTAAGGAAGATAAACTTGTAGGACTGTCCATTGAAAACATCACTCAGGGGATCGAAGCCAACAAACTACCTGTCGATTATTATGGAGTAGGTCCCATCTATCATACCCCTACCAAGGAAGATATAGCACCTCCTATTGGGTTGGAAGGTATTGGAAGGCTGAAAAAACAAACTCATCACGTACTCATGGCAATTGGGGGCATCAAACAGGAGAATGTGCGCGAAGTCATTCGGGCAGGGGCAGATGGGGTGGCTGTAGTATCGGCAATCTGCAGTGCGGATGATCCCATGGCCGCTGCCAAAGCCTTGAGAGATATCATCGACAAAGAACTTGAGCAGAGATAGGGTACGCTGGCTACTGAATTGCTTGTCTTTACTGCGAATCTCCATGTATAATCACCTTGTCATTCAGCAAGCGATTCATGGGAAATACCACTCTTTCTGAACCGGTATCAAGTTTGATGGAAACGCTGTTAATTTCTATAATTTCTCCTTTATGTCCTTCAATCTCAATCACCTGTCCAGTTTGATAGTTGTATTTAGTGTAGTATCCTGTGAGGATACTGGCTAGCACATCCCGAGCAGCTATGCCATATGCCAGCGCAAAGGCCAGGATACTACCGCCTATCAGGATGAAAACCGTAAAAGTAATAATATCCGTATCGATACCTGCCTGATTGAGCGCAGTGATGCTCAAAGCGATGAGCAGAATATAAAATACTGCTGAAGAGATGATTTTCCAGGCAGGAATTCCAAAGGATCTACAAGCATTAGCTACAAATTTCTTGACAAGATCAGCCAGATAGAATCCCAGGGCTAGTATGATAATAGAAGTAAACAAACGTGGAATAAAGTCAACCAGGGCACTCACCTGTTCCGTTACGATCTGTAATCCCAGTGTTTCGGCAGCACTCAAGACGAAAATCAGCATAAGTGTCCAGTAGAGAAATTTCTTAATAATAATTATGGGCCTGATTTCCAGGTTTACCTCCTGGAAAAAATCGGTCCGGTTGAGTTTATCCGCCAACGTATCTAGTCCGATTCTCGACAACAGTCTGGCAATCATTCCAGAGATAATCTTTGCCAAAATCCACCCAACCAGTAACAGCACCAGTGCACCTATTAAGTTGGGTAGAATGCTCATCACCTGATTGATCACAGTTAACAGAGATTCCTGTATACGTTCTATGATTGTCATGAAATATGGTATAGATTATTACGGTTAATTATGTGTTTGATGTTCATCCTCTACCCGGCTATATCCAGCAGACAGACTATCTGTCATAGCATTCCCGGGTTTGATAAAAAAAAGATCGACAATATCCAGGATCAGTCTCGAGACGTCCAGATTACTCAAGGTTTCCCATTTTACCCGTTCGGGTAATTCAGCTTCTGGTTCTATTTTTTTAAAATTATCTGCCATCAGTTAAGCCTGTTCCATTTCCATTTCCTGAACAACTTTTTTAAGACGCTGTCTAGCTCTTGATAGCCGCATTTTCACAGCACTTTCAGAGATACCAAGTTGATTCCTGATTTCTTTAATAGAGATATCATCCTGATATTTCATCAGTAAGATCATTTTATCGCTGGGATCAACCTGTTCTAGCGCCATTTTCAATTGATCAATGCGAAGTGATAATAATTCTTGCTCTTCTTGATCATCCGAGGGCTGATCATGCTGTTCAGATATCTCTACTTTGCTATACTTACTATGTTTACGGTAATGCTCTACACAAAAGTTATAGGTAATCGCATACAACCAGGTCGAAAAGCGGCTATTACCCTTAAACTTGGAGAGCTGAAAAAAGACTTTGAGAAAAATATCCTGGACCATGTCCTGAGCGATGGTCTCTTCCTTGACAAAGCTTAGGCATTTACGGTAGACTTTATTGGAATAACGATCGTAGATTACGCCAAAATAGTCAGTGGTACCATCCTTTACGATAGCTCTAATCAGCATCTCGTCTGAGAGGTTTTCAGGGTTTCGATATGTTGGTTTGCGAGTAGCTATACCTTTAGCATTAAATCTATTCCGCGTATAAAACTAGCACAAAGATTCTATAACTGGAATATATGTAGAAAAATTCCATATCAAGAACAGCCTGCAAATATTTAGCAAGCCGTTATTCATTCTCGATACGATCTTGACAACTAAGTTCTGTAAGTAACCTGATTTACAGCTTCAATGACTCGCTTAGCACTAGGTAAAAAAGCATCCACCAGCACCGAAGAATAGGGTAATGGCACATCTCTTCCTGTGACCCTTACTACAGGTGCATCCAGGTAATCAAAAGCTTTGCGTTGGATCATGTAGGTAACTTCCCCAGAAAACGAAGCCAGCGGCCAGGATTCCTCTACCACTACACAACGGTTGGTTTTTTTCACAGACTCAATGATCGTATCATAATCTACCGGACGCAGAGAGCGCATATCGATCATCTCTGCTTCTACGCCCTCTTCTGCCAACGCTTCACAGGCTTCCAATCCCACGTGTACCATTTTCCCAAAAGAAACGATTGTCACATCCGATCCCTGACGCTTAATGTCGGCTTTATCCAGTGGAAGCAAAAATTCATCCTCATCAGTCACCTCCCCTTTAAATCCGTACATTTGCTCAGATTCCATAACTAGCACAGGATTATCATCCCTAACAGCAGATTTGAGCAGACCTTTACCATCAGCAGGTGTGCTAGGAGCAACTACCTTTAATCCCGGACAGTTGGCAAACCAATTTTCAAAACTTTGTGAGTGCGTAGCAGCTAGCTGACCTGCAGTACCACTAGGACCTCTGAATACGATGGGTATATTGAATTGTCCTCCACTCATTTGATAGATCTTGGCAGCGTTGTTGATCACCTGATCTATCGCTACGAGTGAAAAATTGAACGTCATAAATTCAATGATAGGCCTGAGACCAATCATGGCTGATCCCACTCCTACTCCCGCAAAACCCAACTCAGATATGGGCGTATCTATCACTCGTTTGGGACCAAACTCATCCAGCATACCCTGACTTACTTTATAAGCTCCGTTATATTCGGCTACTTCTTCTCCCATCAGGTAAACTTTATCATCCCTGCGCATTTCTTCAGTCATGGCTTCCCGTATAGCTTCTCTGAACTGTATTTCTCGCATAGTATCTCTTTCGTTTTTAATGGAAGCTAATATAGATATTTTTTTTCTTTTTGTATCCTGCAAGCTACTTATAACGTAGATAATAAACTATCATAAACAATCAATTCTTTAAGAAGTAATATAGTATATATACAATTTGATTTAATTATTTCATGATTAATCGCACAAGAGATAACCAAGACGAAACCCTGCGCTCCGGACAAAAGGCACAATCCGTGAGTACCAATGAATTTCTGCGGCAGGTATATGTTGTCATGACACTGGGACTTACTATTACGGGCATGGCTGCATGGTTTATAGGTCAGAAGTATTTGGATGGAGAATGGTTGATCCTGACTCAATCTCCATGGGTATGGCTCATCATGTTTTCACCGCTTGCATTTGTAATGGGTCTTTCATTTGGCATTGAAAAGATGAACTTTCAGACTGCCAATCTGGTATTTGCTGCCTATTCACTGGTAAATGGCATGGCTCTGGCAGTTATTTTCCTTGCTTACTCAAGTACAACCATCTATCAAGTATTCTTTATTTCTGCAGCTACCTTTGCCAGCATGTCGTTGATTGGATATACGACCAAGGTGGATCTCAGTAAATATGGCTCATACTTGTTCATGGCTCTGATCGGACTGCTAATAGCTATGTTTGTGAACTTCTTTCTACGCTCTGATACCTTCGATTATATCATCTCCGGTATAGGAGTGCTGTTGTTTTGCGGTCTGACAGCTTATGATACACAAAAACTGGCTGATTTTGGTGAAAATGCAGACCTGGAAAATGACTCTGTCAAAAAGTTTACGGTATTGGGTGCACTTACCTTGTATTTGGATTTTATCAACCTATTTCTGTTTCTTCTCAGAATACTTGGCGGAGGAAGAGACTAGCCATACAGCTGACCAACTGTCAGTTGCATGGATTTCCTTATCATGCCTTTTTGTGATATATCTTTAAGTATATGTCCATAAGTTATTCTTAAAAAGGCCTTATTTTATTGTTTTGTAACAATTAGTTAAACGATTGTACCCATTATCAAGAAAGAATGTGAGGAAGTTGAGTTGTGCAACTTCCTCCATTACAATGTTCACATATCTCATATTATGCAGGTAGCTATTATCAAATACAATGCTGGTAATGTACGCTCTGTCATATTTGCGCTGGAACGTCTTGGGGTTACACCTATGCTCAGCGATGATCCGGAAATAATCAGCAAAGCAGACAAGGTCATTTTTCCCGGACAGGGAGAGGCCAGTACAGCCATGAAGTATCTCAAACAGCGAGACCTTGCCCAACTGATACCGAAATTGAAACAACCCTTTCTCGGTATTTGTCTGGGAATGCAGTTGATGTGTACTTTTTCTGAGGAAAATGATACTCCCTGTCTAGGTATGTTCGACCACCAGGTGCGAAAGTTTATCCCTAACGGCGTCCAGGAAAAAGTACCTCAGATGGGCTGGAACCTGCTCCATGACCTGAAAGGTCTATTGTTTGAGAATCTACCTGGCGAACCCTACGTTTACTTTGTTCATAGCTATTACGTAGAAACCGGTACTTATACCACCGCCACGGCTGAATACATCATCCCTTTTACCGCAGCCCTTCAACGCGATAATTTCTATGCTACACAGTTTCACCCCGAAAAAAGCGGCGAAGTAGGACAAAAAATGCTCCAGAACTTTCTGGATATTGTCTAACCAACATATCCACATGTAGTTATAAAGCTTATTTATTGTCATTATTGATAATAAACGTAACTTCGTCAGATCAGTATATTGTATAACAAAATGACATATTTAAAATCAAAGATATTTCTATGGCTTCTTCAACATATGATGTTACGATTATAGGCTCTGGGCCGGGTGGATATGTTGCGGCTATACGAGCTGCTCAACTGGGTATGAAAACAGCCCTGATCGAAAAAGATGCTACCCTCGGAGGAACCTGTCTGAATGTGGGGTGTATTCCCTCCAAAGCTATGCTAGACTCTACAGAACACTATTATCAGGCCCAACATCAGTTTGCAGAACATGGCATACAGGTGTCCGAACTTAAAGTTGACCTCCCAAAAATGGTTCAACGGAAGGCAGATGTAGTGAAGAAGACAACGGATGGGGTAGATTTTCTCATGCGCAAAAATAAGATTGACGTGTATAAAGGCTGGGGATCATTCGTAGATGCCAAAACCATCAAAATAACTAAAGACGACGACAGTAGTGAGGAAATTAATAGTGGAAAAGTCATCATCGCTACGGGTTCAGAACCTGTCTCACTTCCGGGAATAGAAATGGATGGCGAAAAGATCATCTCTTCTACTGAAGCACTGGAACTGACTAAATTACCCAAGCATATGGTTGTGATTGGAGGAGGTATTATTGCTACGGAAATGGCTTCAGTATTCGGAAGACTAGGATCTCAGATCACCATTCTGGAATATGCTGATCGCCTGATCCCCGGTATGGATGGAGCTTTGGGTAAAGAACTGGCAAAGGTGCTGAAAAAAGAACTCAACTGTGAAATTCACCTGAGCCATAAAGTAGTGGGTGCCAAGACTACCGAGACTAAAGTAACCGTCACTGCAGAAAATAAAAAAGGGGAAAAAGTAGAATTTTCAGGTGATATATGCCTGATGGCAGTGGGAAGGAAGCCTTACACAGATAAGCTGGGACTGGAAAACGTTGGCATTAAAACAGAAAGAGGCCGCATCCCTGTCAATGATCAGATGGAAACATCTGTAGAAGGTGTCTACGCCATCGGCGATGTGGTGAGAGGAGCTATGCTAGCTCACAAAGCATCAGAAGAGGGCATGTATATTGCCGAATATATTGCCGGTCATCGCCCACATATCAACTACCGCGCAATACCCAACGTAGTCTACACCTGGCCGGAGGTAGCGGGTGTTGGCTATACAGAAGAAGAGTTGAAAGCAGAAAAAACTCCCTACAAGAAGGGACAGTTTCCCTTCAAAGCATCTGGACGTGCTCGTGCCAGTATGGATGATCAGTTTGGCTTTGTCAAAATCTTGTCACACAAAGATACCGACGAACTCCTGGGTATGCACATTATCGGTCCCAGAGCAGCTGATATGATCATGGAAGGCGTGATGGGCATGGAATTCAGAGCTTCTGCTGAAGATCTAGCTGTTTTCTCACACCCACACCCTACTTTCTCTGAATCTATCAAAGAAGCGGCTATGGGTGCTACTGGAGACCGGATTGTACATTTGTAAACGAATCTATTCGAACATCATACACAATCTATACAGAGGAAGTCACAAATATCGACTTCCTCTGTATACCCGATTAGGCTGTATACTCGATTAGCGCTGAAAGTGTTTCGCTCATTTTAACAACTCGTAGATGTTGTGTTTCTGGTCAGAATTGATTGGCTTATTTCCCATGATATTCTGTCTTAAAAATTCCTTGATATAACCCTTTTATTTATGTTGAAAAACATAGCCGATTTTAAGATGATATATGACCTGATTTAACGCTGGCTGATCATCCAGACGGTCAACTCCCAGTCTTGCCCCTCCTTCCACTCCAAAGATCAGGCTGCGAAAGCTAAGCCGTTGAAAAATGGCTAAAGAAAGCCCTTTCTGAAAGTCGACAGATTCCAACCCACTTGTCTGTACAGAAGTGGAAAACACCCTTCGAAACCAATTCCCATTGATCCGCTCGTATTGTGTATTGATCTCTGTGAAGCGCCAGATACTGTTGTCGCTTATTAACCACATGAGATCTCCACCAATCTTAAACAGGGTAGCGCGATCCGTTGTGAAGGGAATGGAAAAAGTTATGGGAATACTCAGATTGAGCAGCCTGTATTCTGCCATAATTCCCACCTGGTCTGATTGTATAAAAGCATTACAGCTACTACATGAAGCCCCATAAGGGCGTGTAGAGTAGTCCATTCCAGATCTGGAATAAGACAGGTTGACACCAGCATTGATATAAAATAATTTTCCCAAAGACTGATTGTAATCATAACCCGTTACAAAACCCGTTTTAGCCTGATAATTTCCCGATACATGAATGACACCATTTGAACCCGTACCATCAGGTACTTTGCTGGTAGCGATTAGCTGTGAGTAATTGATCCCTCCATAGAGGAAGTGAAAAGACTGTGCAGGAAGTGGGTGATTTCTACTACACATCACTAAAATCAACAACACGATTAGAATTCTCAACATAGTGCAAGTGGGGTTAGATATGATACACATTCAATTAACCAAATATCCAAGACGGGTGTTGTCATCTGCTAGCTATTTTTCCATTTCCCTATATTTGCTTAACTTCTCTGATTATTAGGATGAAAAATGTATCACACGTGAAACCCAATATTACCGACCGGAGAGGCTTTCTCCAAGCTATGAGCCTGGCAGCAGGCTCATTACCATTTTTTCCTCTACAAATATGGGGAATGAGTGTATCTTCAAATAATTTACCCGCTACTACGATGAACATACCTGAAGACCTGAGTATTATAGGTGATTATGGCTCATGGGCCGCCAATCTATTACCTGAAATTCCTGCGCTTTCCTTCCGCAAAGGCGGATGGGAATCTGTGGGAGCCTGGCGTGATAAAGCTTTGGAACGCTTCATGGAGTATCTCGCCATGCCGGAAATGACTGTTAGCCCTGAAGTAAAAGTCGACAAATCCTATACCTACGATGGACTGTATATAGAAGAACTATCCTGGCAGTTACCCTATGGAAATCCGACTCAGGCCATTTTACTTAAACCTGAACGTGCCACGACTCCCCTTCCCGGAATCCTGGCCTTTCATGATCACGGAGGCAACAAGTATTTTGGCAGGAGAAAAATCACCCGTACCTCCGATGAGATGCATCCACTCATGGAAGAACATCAGTCCCAGTATTACGAAGGCAGGGCCTGGGCCAATGAACTGGCCAAAAGAGGCTATATAGTGCTGGTATCCGATGCCTTTCCCTTTGCGAGTCGTAGGGTCATGCTCTCAGACGTTCCAGAAATCATCCACAGAGGGCTTACAGATATAAATCCTGAAGATCCTGACAGCATACAGGCCTACAATCAGTGGGCTGCAAATCATGAACACATTCTGTCCAAGTCTTTGTTCTGCGCTGGAACGACCTGGCCCGGGGTATTCTTGTCAGAAGACAAGGTGGCGCTGGATATCCTGAGCGCAAGAGCGGACGTACAGAGCGACCAACTAGGCTGTGCCGGACTATCAGGCGGTGGCATGCGTACGGTATTCATAGCAGGGACAGATCCCCGGGTCAAATGTGCAGTACCTGTAGGGTTCATGACGACCTGGCGCGACTTCCTGCTCAACAAAGCCCATACCCATACCTGGATGGTCTATGTACCGGTCCTGCCCAAGTACCTGGACTTTCCTGAAATTCTGGGACTACGTGCTCCCCTACCTACCCTCGTACAAAATGACGAGGATGATCAGCTCTATACCTTACCAGAAATGAAACGCGCAGATCAAATCCTCCGGGAGGTGTATCAGAAAATGGATGCAGATGACCAGTATCGTTGTTCTTTTTATCCTGGACTCCATAAATTTGATATCGCCATGCAGGAAGAAGCCTTTGACTGGTTTGACCAATGGCTGAAATAAACCCATTATTCATGCAGAATATACAAGAACTCGAAACAGCCCTGACAATCCCTTCCGATCGTTTATTAGACGATCTTAGTTCCCTTGAAGGAGATATTGTGTTGTTGGGTGTGGGAGGGAAAATGGGTCCCAGTCTGGCAGTACTGGCAAGAAGAGCTATGAATGAGTTAGGGAAAACGAACCGTATAATTGGCGTTTCCAGATTTTCCAACAAAGAACTTCAAACCGGACTCGAAGCTCAGGGGATTGAAACCATTGCAGCTGACTTACTAAATGAAGACCACCTTCAAGGTCTTCCAGACGCTCCCCATGTACTCTACATGGCAGGTACAAAATTTGGCACTTCAGGTAATGAATCCTTCACCTGGGCGATGAATGCCTATCTGCCTGGCCGTGTAGCCGAGAAATACCGAAACTCACAAATGGTAGTATTTTCTACAGGCAATGTATACCCCCTGACCCGTATAGATACGGGTGGAGCCCACGAAGACACCCCTACAGGTCCCATTGGTGAATATGCCCAATCCTGCCTGGGTAGAGAGCGAGTCTTTGAGTATTTCTCCAGGACCTACCAAACTCCCATGCTGATCTATCGCCTCAACTATGCCATTGATCTTCGCTATGGAGTATTGCTGGATATTGCCAAATCAGTCCTGGAAGAACGCCCCATCGATCTGAACATGGGCTACGCCAATGTAATCTGGCAGGGCGATGCCAATGAAATTGCCCTTAGATCGCTATTGCATTGCGAGACACCTCCCAAAGTACTTAATGTAACTGGACCGGAAATGGTCTCTATTCAGTGGCTGGCAATGGAATTTGGAAAACGGTTGAATAAAGTAGTTATTTTCGAAGGAGAAGCCCATTCAACTGCGCTCTTAAATAATGCTGCGGAATGCCATCGTTTATTTGGATATCCTTCTGTATCGTTAAAACAGTTGATAGACTGGACCAGTGAATGGATTCTGGTGGGAAATGAAGATTACGGAAAACCCACACATTTTCAGAAAAGAACCGGAAATTTTTAGACCCTTTCATGCTCACAGATCAAAAACTAGCATTATTGATGGATGGCCTGGTCATTCCAGCGCATCCCCTGGCTTTAGATGCTTCGCGGAAGCTAGATGAGCCACGCCAGCGGCTACTGACCCAATATTACCTTTCCGCCGGTGCCGGCGGTGTCGCCGTCGGCGTCCATACGACGCAGTTTGCAATCCGCGATCCCCAACATGGTCTATTTGAAACTGTGCTAGCAATGGCAGCCGAAGAAGTAGAGAAATCGAGCAAGGAGGCACAGATCCTCAAGATTGCAGGGGTAACCGGACCTACAACACAGGCCATCATAGAAGCTGAAATTGCTGTAAAGCTGGGATATGACATGGCACTGCTTAGCACCAATGGGTTGGGTACCTGGAGTGAAAGCGATCTTATTGAACGGGCAAAAGAAGTAGGAAAAGTGATCCCACTTTTTGGCTTCTACCTTCAGCCAGCCGTGGGCGGCAGAGTACTTAGCCGGGAATTCTGGCAGGCATTTGCCGCCATCCCCAGCGTAAAGGCGATCAAAATCGCTCCATTCAATAGATATCAAACGATTGATGTAATCCGGGCAGTATGCCTGTCAGAGCGGCGCAATGAGATCGCGCTCTACACTGGAAACGACGACAACATCGTCCTGGATCTCCTGACACCCTACCGGGTGTGGGTGGGCGATAAGACGATAGAGAAATATATCGTAGGCGGGCTTCTTGGCCATTGGGCCGTATGGACCTGGAGAGCTGCACAACTGCTCGAAGAGATCAAAGCCCATAGGGCTTCGCGAGAAGCGATATCACCCCACTGGCTGACTCGCGCTATCGCCGCGACCGACTCCAATGCTGCGCTGTTTGATGCAGCCAATCAGTTCAAGGGATGTATCGCTGGACTACACGATGTACTTCGAAGACAAGGATTGATGGAAGACATCTGGTGCCTGAACCCAGATGAGGGCTTGTCGCCCGGACAGGCAGCGGAAATTGATCGGATTTATCAGGAATACCCGGAACTTACCGACGATGAGTTTGTACGTGAATTTATAAATCGTAAATAGTAAAATCACCTGGCATCTTGAATGCTGGATAATTTTTGTGATCCACGATCTCTATGCTTTCAAAAAAATGAATTCCCATTCGATTCAACTGAGGCAACTCCTCTCACAAGACATACCATTCGGTATGCAACTCAGCACCTTAGCTGGTTGGAATCAGACACCTACAGACTGGGAATTTTTACTCAAACATCATCCGAATGGCAATTTTCTGGCGACCTACCTGGGTGAACCTGCCGGAACTATTACAACTAAACTTTATGACCATCATTTTTCCTGGATTGGGATGGTACTGGTGCACCCGGATTATAGGAGAAAAGGTATAGGTAAAGCTATGATGAAAGCCGTGATTGACTATGCATACGCTTATGGAGCTATCCGTCTTGATGCAACAGATATGGGAAGGCCTCTTTATCTACAACTGGGATTTGAAGACGAACTAACATGGAAGCGGTGGACGAGGATACCTATACGACAATCTTTTCAAATCCATCAAGATATTGTTCCCATCATCCCCGAGCTATATCCTGCGATCTTTGAAATGGATCATGTTGCTTTTGGAACGGATAGAAAAGATCTTTTAATGCATCTGATCAAATATTATCCAGACCTTGGATATGTCATGATAAAGGGTGAAACAGTCATGGGATATTGTCTGGGACGAAAAGGGAGATTGTATCACCAGATTGGACCATTGGTAGCCAGAGATCTTCCAACAGCCAAATCTCTGCTGGAATATTGGGTGTATCACTGGCAGGACTATCCAGTTGTAATCGACACATTAGAGATTAATTCAGATTGGGCAGATCATCTCCAGGGAATGGGATTGGAAGAAAAGCGCATCTTATATCGTATGAACCTGGGAAACCTGGAAGATCCTGGACAGAAGGATTTACAATTCGCACTAGCTGGTCCTGAATATGGCTGAATTTATCGAACCCATGATATTTCTCATTGTCATTGCCCCATGAAACTGTAATTTAATATATTCACATTTTAAATTGTGGCTATCCCATGAGTAGTTATCGCATCAGACCCCGGTTTAAACACACAAGCCGTTATTCGACCAAAGAAATACACAAAATTATCGAATCTCACCTGGAAGATCCCACCTGTACCTGTATAGGATCTATCAGTCCGGGATTTATCACCCTCAAGATACCTCAAGAAGACCGGCATTACTGGTCTCCTCAACTAACCCTATCTATTGAAGATCAAGAAGAAGGCAGTATCATACGCGGATTATATGGTCCTAATCCAAGAGTCTGGTCCATGTTCATGTTTGGATATGCAGCTATCGGCTCAATCACCTTCTTTGTCGGTATTATTGGTTTATCCAATTACAGTCTCGGCGCAGACTCGCGTATACTATGGTTTTTGCCGCTCTTAATTGGCTTGGCTTTGGGATTGTACATCGTAGCCCAGTTGGGTCAGAAAACGGGTGCACAGCAAATGTTTACCCTCCACCACTTCTATGAAGATGTATTAGGAGAGAAGATCAAAGTTCACTAGATTGTTGTTTTTACAATAGTAAGTAGTCTATCTCTCTATGCCAAGCAGAATTATTGTACTCATCATATCCCTTTTCATTTCATCCTTATCATTTTCTCAGGAGACATTTGAGATCGAAGCCAGAATCAGTGCTGACAACTCACTCAAAGAACAGCTTCAGCCAAAAGGCAGGTTACTGTTATTCATCAGTGAGCAGGCATCTCCAGAACCACGTCAGCAAACCTGGCCCAAGAGTAGCGCATTGGGAGAAATACGATTTAAAAAAGCACCTGGAGCGATACTGGTCAGAGCTTGGACCGAAACTTGAAGGCAAAATATGGGTCTGGATGGGCTATATGGATGAATTTTACCTCAATAATGCCCTACGTTCATTTGATCAATTTATCCAAAGCAGCAGTAATTCTAAATCAGACGCAGTCATCAAGTTTTCTCCCATGCAAGGCCACTGTGATCAATTTAATCATAGAAAAGTGCTGGAGATGATGGCAGAGAGAATGGAATAAGTAACGCAACTTCGAAAGTTTACATATGTGCTCGCTTTTTGAATCTTAGCCTTAACCTATTCTTAGTTTGCGATGTTTGATCTACGCAATATTTCTTTCTAAACTTTTTCGGTCCCAGTTGGAGGTGTTAGCCGCAGCTTCGTAGCTGCTCTGTAAAAATTTCATGAGCATTCCATTGGGATCATCTGACTGTTGTACATCGTCATATTTGAGGAAAAACTCTCCCATTTCTGCGCTGTAAAAAGCTTGGTTAGGCAAGATCCTTTGTTCTGCGAATATTGGATCGGCGGGATAAGCGTACGTGTAAAAAGCAGGAGGAAAATCTTGGGAACCAGGCCAAAAACCCGCACTAAAAACTTCTTGCGAATAAGCTTCCTGCATAATTTCAAGCGGTACATTAGGAATTCCCCCCTGGTGTTTGGGTGCTGGTTTTCCAGAAAATCGGGTAACGGCCAGATCGAAAGCCCCCCAAAACAGGTGCACAGGACTGGATTTTCCGATAAAACCACTTCTGAACTGATGGAAAACCTGATTTGCTTTCAGCATGGCTTGCCATAAGGTGTAAGCAGCTTCTGGTTGATATGTGTGATTGAATGTATTTTCATGAAAAGGAATACTAGATACCATTTCGTTTGGGCTAGCGTGAATTTTTACATCAATACCCAGTAATGCAAGTTTTTCAAATAGTTCATGATAAAAAGAAGCCACAGTCATTGAACGAAGATCCATACTTAAATGATCTTCATGGGTACACTCCAAAAAGAGTTGGTGCTGTTCAAAGTCGAACCTTATTTCAAAAATCCTATCGTTAAAAGGTATTCCGTGCGTGGTATATCCATGTGCATCTACATATAGTGTGGAGTGCCAGGAATGATTTTGCCATGGCATCGTCCTCAACCGAATCTTGCCTACAATTTGTAACCAATGATGAAGCGTTTCCAGTGTCTCCTTTATCTCGTTAAAACGCAATACCGGCCAAGCTAAAGACCTATGTTTTGATTTCATCATAACATCATTTTTTAACGTCATTAAACAATCAAGGTGTTAACCGTGCAAAGCTTGCCAAAGCTAAAATTCAATTTTTTTAATAGTCTAGTTCTCTGCAAAGTTGTTTTGAAAATCTTGGTTGATCACATAATAGTTGTCTGGAGGAAGCACTGCTACAGTCGTATTCGTCACAATATACTTAATATTCACGACTGTAACTGAGTTCCCATTATCAACACTCGTTAGTTCCATTAAGACATTCCCTTCTGGATTAACTCCATCATTGGTGACTCCCACCACATTTCCTTGCTCAATTATCATTGTACTATCTAATATAATCATACTATCAAGTTCTGCAAAACCACCTCCCGAAATATTGACAGTCGAGGCATTGTCAGGATTATCGATAGGAGTTTTTAGCAGTCCATTTTCTGAATAATCGTCGTTGATCAAGAAAACTAGTTGCGCTATTCTTCTGTTGCGCAATATGTGAGGCTGACGTAGGAAATATAAGTTGAAAATATTGCAATGTGCTGTGGACAAATCCTAGCATCAACTCAGGAGCTGTTTCTTTGATCAACAATGTCGCAGGCTCCTGCATTTTGTAATAATCAACATCATTTGCATTAAAACAATGGATAGCTCCGGGATAGAAACAAATATAATTGTGAAGGGTTTGAAGCGGAATATGATCGACAAATAAATTGG
Organism: uncultured Bacteroidia bacterium; assembly: GCA_964468435.1. Classification (GTDB taxonomy): domain Bacteria; phylum Bacteroidota; class Bacteroidia; order J057; family J057; genus JBCCTX01. Next base: position 18,735 of record CAYXVE010000061.1, read on the forward strand.
AAGCAAAAAAATACATCCTGATGTAACGTCTCGTAACCCGACAGCCATTGGCACAAAATACCTGGCCCTATGGTGATAACCGTTTGGCAATATACCTGATAGCGCGTGATACCAATTAGTAACTCTGCCTCTCCTGCGTGGATTGCTCCTATGCTGTAAGAAAAATTCCGTTAGGGAACGCAAATCTGACTAAGTCATTTAAGGGTGACTTCATTGGCAAAAAAAGGAGCAGGCCATGAGGAATTAACAGATAATCTTTTAAAAACTGCTTGTATTCAAACTGGCAAACGGGTGCGGGATATGAGGACATAATTTAATTACACATATAGATCGTAGATATAAAGAAGATTGTCTGTACTGCCGAAAAAATAAAAGATAGAAAGCACTGGGTTAAGCTTTGGCTGTTAGATACAAATGACTATCATTACGTCTAACTAGTAAGATAGCTTACTCGTACATCTTACTTAGTTTACTTCGAAGCTGGCTCTCTGTAAATCAATAGCTTAGTCTACCCACAGAGTCATTAAATATCTATATTATTTTATTTCATTTTGAAATTCCTAAAAATGGCTCTAATCCCATCATTAAATACATAAAAACAGGGATGCATCCTGATACATCCCTGATCATTGTGTATTTCAATCAAGTACTACTTCTTCACATACGGAAATATATCAGCACCAAACAGGGCAGCACCTTCCAGCTCTTCTTCGATGCGAAGTAATTGATTGTACTTGGCAATCCGATCGCTACGAGAAGCTGATCCTGTCTTGATCTGACCCGCATTCAATGCCACAGCGATATCGGCAATCGTCGTATCTTCTGTTTCCCCGCTTCTGTGGCTAATGACAGTTGTATACTTGTTGCGGTTGGCCAGTTGTACTGCGTCGATAGTTTCACTTAGTGAGCCAATCTGGTTGACTTTCACCAGAATAGAGTTACCTACGTGATTTTCAATTCCCTTGCTCAGGAAGTTTACATTCGTTACAAAAAGATCATCTCCTACAAGCTGAACTTCATCGCCAAGTTCTTTTGTCAGCGCTTTCCATCCATCCCAGTCATTTTCATCCAGACCGTCCTCAATCGAAACAATAGGATAACGGTCGCACCAGTCTCTCCAATAGCTCACCATTTCAGCGGAAGACAGTTCATCTCCGGTGGAGAAGCGGAATACGTATTTATCTTTTTCCTTGTCGTAAAACTCTGAACTCGCTGCATCAATTGCGATGAAGATGTCCTCACCAGGACGATAACCAGCCTTTTCGATAGCTTCTATCACAGTCTTTAATGCATCTTCATTAGAAGCGAGATTAGGAGCATATCCACCTTCATCACCTACATTGGTGCTCATGCCCTTTCCTTTGAGTACCTTTTTGAGGTTGTGGAATACCTCTGCACCCATTCTTAGTGATTCTCTGAAGGATGCTGTTTTGATCGGAACGATCATGAACTCTTGGATATCCACAGAATTGTCAGCGTGGCTACCACCGTTTATGATATTCATCAAAGGTACAGGCAGGGTACGAGCATTAACCCCACCGATGTAACGATACAAAGGCAGCCCAGCACTAATAGCACCAGCCTTGGCGGTTGCAAGGGATACACCCAGGATGGCATTGGCACCTAACTTACCTTTATTGGAAGTGCCGTCTAGTTCGATTAGCATCTTATCGATCTCAGCCTGATCGTATACGAGATATCCTTCTAGTTCAGGAGCGATGATTTCATTCACATTGTCAACGGCTTTGAGCACTCCCTTTCCCAAATAGCGTTGTGTATCTCCATCGCGCAACTCTACTGCTTCATGCATACCGGTACTGGCACCCGAAGGAACAGCTGCGCGTCCTACGACACCTTCAGCAGTTACGACTTCAACTTCTACGGTAGGATTCCCGCGGGAATCCAAAATTTCTCTTGCTTGGATAAGTTCAATGTAGCTCATGTAGATTAAAGGTTGATTGTGTTTTGTGGTAAATATACTGTATCAAAATTGATCCGCCAATATAGCCACTAATTTGAAAACCTTCTTCTCCCCGGTTTGCTGATCGGTCACTTCAAATAAGATGACATAAGGACCTATATCTGCCTTCTGGTTCTGATCATTTCTCCCATCCCAGAATATGGTCCCCGGTCCTGGATCAAGCAAGGTATTTCGCTGCAGAATCCGGATCAGCCGTCCATTGATATCGTAGATAGAAATACGGGTATTAGCTCCGATGAAATCAAAATCGTAATTGATGGCCAGTACATCCCGGTCGCCATCGGCATTGGGTGAAAAGGTATCCTCTGCCAGCGAGACTTCGCTGGGGGGTTCATCAACATCAGTCAGCTGTGAATTCGTATAACCAGGTGTGGCATAACCTACTGTACTGGAGGCCGAATGCCAGTTGGTCGGCTCATCTGCTGGTCGCTCCAGGGATATACGCTCGAGTGAAACGCCCTCATCATCAGCCAGGGTAGGGAAATGAAAATCATCCAAGTAAGCAAAAACATCCAGTGTATCTCTCGTGGTGAATATTACAGCAATACCTTCCGCATCATCATAGGATGGAAAAGACTCCATCTGGTAAAAATGAGCCGTATCTGGTGGGTTGTAAAAGGTCTGCTGAATCGCAACATCCTTAGTCAGACATATAATATCATTCGGAAGTAACAACACAGTCTGCTCAGCCACAGCTTTGGCATTTACAATTTCCCTTGTCAAAAGATCTATTTCCCCGAGAAATAATTCCTGTAAATCCAGTACTTTTTCCGATACATTGGCAATCTCCACAAAATCAGAACCACCTTTAAAGGGATTAAACAGAATCTCATTGAGCTTAATATCGCCTTGCTCTACAGGACCTGGAATTCCAAACTGAACAGATCCTGTCAGCTCATTTCCTCCACAATCCTGCAAACCGGAAAAGTTAAGCGTGTATATAGACGTAGAATCAAGCTCTTCATTAAGCAGCAACAATACCTGCTGATAGGTAGGAGCTACAGGAAAACCCAGCAAAGGTTGACCTACTCCCAGATCTATTTCGTAATTACTTCCAGTCTGAAGGGTGGCCAGGTCCATCTGTTCATTGAAAAAGACTGAAATGGTAACAGGATCTTCTATAACAACCCCTGCTACACGGGGTGGAATGGTATCATTAAAGATACCCTGAATACTATTCTCTTCTCCTGGCGTTCCTCCGCGTCCATCCCTTGAAGCCCCCCAATTTCCTCCATTGTTGCAATCTACATAGGTAGGATCCCTACGCTCCAGTGTCCATCCTCCATCCTGTTTTACTTCATTACCATACCACGCATTAGAATAAAATACATAATCCATCGTAAAGCCCAGTTCATTGATGAGAAACAAACTATCCGTAGTATTACCCAGTGATGGAAAACGATCAACCACGACTACTCTACCAAATCCCTCAAATAATGGGGCGTCTTCCTCAGCACACAAAATCACCAATTCAGCAGGAAGTAAATTAAGCGATCCCCAGGTCCCTGTGGTGCTTGGATCTTGTATACCCCAGTTGGAGATATCCAGGATCTTTTTGGTGCGGTTGAAAATCTCGATAAACTCGACTTCAGGAAGGTCTACCCGGGGAGAGGGATCTGGAAAAATTTCATTAATCACAACGTCAAACGGCTCAGCAGGTTCTCCAAGTATGACAGGGATTGTTACAGGACCTTCCAGCCGATTTCCTTTACAATCTGTCAGATTATCAATTGTCAATTCATCAGAAACTCCCCGCTCCAGTGGGCTCTGCAAGACCAACTGCACGCAGTCAAAGCTAGGTGCCAGTGCAATGGCTTCAGCCACGATCGTAACTCCCAGCTGGTAGTTGTCAATAGCTTCCAGCGATGCCGGGTCCATCGTTTCATTAAAACACAATAACAAAGTATCCGGACTTTCTACCTGTACTTCCAACACTTCTGGAGACGTAGTATCTGGTAGATTAGAAAAAACACTATTGGTAGCTCCAGGAGTACCTCCTTCGGGTGAATCGGAGGCAATCCAGTTGGCTGCAGATGGACAGTCAAACTCTTCCGGATTAATGCGTTCCAATGAGTATCCTCCATCATCTTTATCAGTGTCGCGGTACCAATCATCCACATAATCCAGGGTATCCAGTAAAACCCCAGAAGTACTTCTCAATCCCAGATTATCACCCCGGTTGACCAGGGAAGGCCAAGAAGAAGGACTTACGACCCGGTCAAAGCCATCAAATAACGATAGCTCATCTTCTGGAACCAGTAATACAAAAGCTCCTGGGGACAACACATAAGATGGCAAGGTACCGACTGTGGAGCCATTAGTAACAGTCCAGCCATCGAGGTTAAAATTTTTACCTGAGCGATTGTGTAATTCGATGTATTCTGACTCAGGCAGACCAACTACTGGTGAGGGATCTGGCATGAGCTCATTGAAGATCACATCAAATGCTACAGGCTCCCGGCCCAATACCACAGCAATGGACTGGGGATTTTCATTGATATTACCTAAGCAGTCTACTGCATCTCTTACGGTAAGGGTGTAAGTAATATCGGGCTGAAGGGGCTGGGAGAGTACCAGTCTTATACATACAAAATCAGAGCCCTGCTCGATGGCAGCTTCAATGTCAATCCCATTATCCATCTGATATTTGCTCAGGTTAACCCATTCCGCAGGATCCATACTTTTATTAAAGCATAACAACAAAGTATCGGGAGTTTCAATCTTTACGCTTTCTATTAGGGGAGGATCTGTTTCGATTTCAGTAGAAAATACGCTATTCTGTATTCCAGGAGAGCCGCCACGCGGATCGTTAGAGGCAATCCAGTTTGTGACCGGTGGACAATCAATCGTATTGGGATTGATACGTTCTAATGAATAGCCACCATTATCTTTTTCAAAATCCTGGTACCAGGCAATTGAATACGAAAGGGTATCCACCAAAACTCCTGTGTTGGTCCTTAGTCCTAGATCATCCCGGGTATTGACCAATGATGGCCAGGAATCTGGCACCAGGATATTTCCCAATCCCACAAATGAAGCTGAATCACTTCTTTGTGTAATGATTACATATTCATCTGGCCCAATAAAAAATGCGGGAAGTTCACCCACCGTACTTCCATTGGAGATGTTCCATCCCTGCAAGTTGATCGTCTTGTCCGAGCGGTTATACAATTCCATATATTCAGCTTCAGGCAATCCAGCAGATGGTGAAGGATCAGCCATAATTTCATTGATGATGATATCTCCGGCAGTAGCTACCTCACCAGGTGTTACCTCGATCTCTATATCCTGTTCAATCACATTTCCGCTACAATCCGCCACATCAGAAATGGTAAGCAAATAGGTAGTGTTTTCATCGAGAGAATCAGCCAGGCCCACTTTTACACAAAAATAGTCAGGTGCTTCAGGGATGAGTGTGTTGATGCTAATGGTTGGTAATAGTGAGAAGTTGGTTAACATTTCCAGTGAAGCCGGGTCCATTTGCTCATTGAAGCAGAGTCGTAAGGTATCAGGATTGAGTACTACTACACTGAGCACCTCGGGTGCTGTCTGATCCGTTTCGTCTGAAAAGACGCTGTTGATCCGGCCGGGGGTGCCCCCGGATTCATCCTCCGATGCCCGCCAGTTGGCGGACTCCGGACAATCCGATCCTGCTGGATTGATGCGCTCCAACGCGAAGCCACCGTTATCTTTGTCATCATCCCGGTACCAGCTGAGCTGGTAGTCGACCGTATCGAGCAGAATACCATTGAGCGACCTGAGTCCCAGGTTGTCACCGCTATTCGTGAGGCTGGGCCAGCTGGACAATCCTAATACGGCTCCGAAACCGGAAAATAAGGCTGTATCGGTATTCCGGGTAAGGATGATATAGCTATCAGGCGCTAAAATGAAATCCGGTAGATTTCCTTCCGTGCTTCCATTGGACAGTGACCATCCACCCAGATTATAGGTATTTTCTGATCTATTGTATAGTTCTACATACTCTGTCTCAGGAAGTACCTGAGGAGGAGTTGGATCAGCCATAATCTCGTTAATCACCACATCTCCTGGTTCTGGAGGAAGTCCCTGAAGCACTTCAATCGTCAAAGGCCCTGTTATTTCATTTCCTTTACAATCCCTCACATTGCTGACATTGATTTCATAGATCGTACCAGGTACCAGATTGCCGGATAGTACCAGTCTCACGCAACTTAGATTGGGTAAAATGGGAATGACTTCCTCTATACTCAGATCAGTACTGATTTGATAGTTGGAGGGTTCTTCAATCGTGGTCAGATCCATGCTTTCATTGAAGCAGAGCTCCAGCGTATCTTCTGCCAGGACAGAGATAGATTGTATGAGCGGTGGAATCTCATCTAATGCACTCCCCAATACACTGTTTTCGCTGCCGGGAGTACCTCCGTTTTCATTCAGAGAAGCTGTCCAGTTGCTAATATCCGGACAGGAAATGGGATTGGGATCTATTCGCTCCAGTGAAAAACCTCCCAAGGCCCTGGTACCATCTCCATACCAATCCACCGAATAAGAGACGCTGTCGACTAATACCCCTCCCTGACTTCTCAATCCGATTTCATCACCTCCATTCACCAGACCGGGCCACACACTCGGACTGATCACATTGAGTAAGTCGCTATATAAAACCTGATCAGCTTCATCAATTATCAATATATACGCTCCGGGTTCCAGTACATAATCCGGCAGTAAGCCTGTCCGTGAGCCATTGGAAATTGTCCAGCCCTGTAGATTAAAGGTTTGTGCTGAGCGGTTGAACAGCTCCAGATATTCTACTTCGGGAAGTCCTACTATCGGTATAGGATCAGCCATAATCTCGTTGACGATCACATCGCCTTGATCGGGTTCGAAGCCCAGAAATATTTCTGCATTCAGCACTTCCGGAACCACATTTCCGGAGCAATCTGCCACGCTATTGATAGAGAGCGTGTACAAGGTACCCCGTTGCAGGGTATCGCTCAGTGCCAGTTTCACACAACGAAAGTCCGGTGAGATAGCGGTAGCTGATACTGGATTCAATCCAGCAGTCAGTTCATAATTGGCAATGTTTTCCAAGGTAGCAGCATCCATACTCTCATTGAAGCAGAGGAGCAAGGTGTCGCGCCCGGCTACCCTGACGGATTCCAGTAAAGGAGGTTCCTTCTCTGTTTCAGTAGAAAAAACACTGTTTTCTGAACCAGGAGTTCCCCCAGAAGGATCATCCGATACTTTCCAGTTCGCCACGGGAGGACAGAACGTAGGATTGGGATTAATCCGCTCCAATGAATACCCTCCTCCATCCCGTTCCGGGTCCTGATACCAGTTGACTTCATAATCCACAGTATCTATCAGTATGCCAGCATTATTTCTCAGCCCAATATTGTCTCCTCCATTGACTAATGAAGGAAAAATAGATGGACTGATCACACGATCCTGGGTATTAAATAAGGGTTGATTGTCTGAATCTACAATCAGTACATATTTCCCGGGAGCCAGAATGAGTTCGGGTAATAGACCTATAGACGTACCATTACTCACAGTCCAGCCAAGTAAATTCAAAGTCTTCTCGGATCGGTTAAAAAGTTCCAGGTATTCTGCATTAGGCAGTCCCACTTCAGGTGTGGGATCAGCCATGATCTCATTGACGATTATATCATTAGCTTCTGCAGTATCCACCTGAAAGAACGTAAAGGGTAGTTCTATGGGTTCCAGCGCATTTCCACTGGGATCTGTAATACCGGAAACACTCAATTGATAGGTTGTATTGGGGGTAAAAGCAGCGGCAAAAATCAGTTGTATCAAGGTGGGATCGCCTGGATTGATTTGTACTACTTGTGGATTCCCTAGGTTCCCATTTGCTATGAAGTTATTGAGATTGGTTGCAGTTGTTGTATCCAGCAGTTCAGAAAAGGAGAGGGTAAGGGTATTCTGATCTACAACCTGTAATGAAAGCACTTCTGGTGAGATCGTATCGGCAATGGGTTCCCCTACATATACATCGTCAAAGAAAAAGTCATTTCTTCGGGTAGAAGTATGACTCACCACAACCCCCATGAATCCGGAGGTAGTATAGGTATCATCAAAAACTGAATTTTCGATTACAAACTCTTCACTATTGTAAGGAGCATAGGAAACGGTCCAGTTTCCTGCTTCATCCCGGATCATGCGAAGGTGGATATTGATACCATCACTAATGGTACCCGGAACAGGTTCCCAAAGAGAAACTTCATCTTCGCCATCCTGGCGAAAGAGTTCTATCCCATCATCACTTCCATTTTCTCCCAATTGGATAAAATACCCGTTTAGCGGAGCTTCAAGATTAGAAGTATCGGCGACCAGGTAAATTCTAATACTATTATTGTTGCTGGGTGCACTGCTGTATCGAGTGCGTATGCGCCATTCAGTATCTGAAACCCGTGTACTAGCTGTCGAGAGGTAGATATCTTCCGTACCCTCAGGCCCCTGGGATTGGAGCTGGAGGGAATCATTCACGATGAAGAATCCGGTGTCCCCTTGCCAGACGGGATTAGCATTAAAGTCTCCATCAGTAAAACTTTCTACTATTTGGGCGAAACTGAAATAGCAAGAAAGGCATAGAATACATAACAGGGCAATCTTTTGCATAGAGCTTTATTTGCCCGTTAATATACTAACTCAATGAAAATTATAAACGGTAGAAATAAAAATAAGGGGGGGTTAATTAATATTCGTAGAGCTGCGATGTATCGCAGCTCTACGAATGTTAATACAAACAAACTAATATATGCGAATCAAGGGTACCAAAAAGGCAGACATAGTAGGAGCAAACCTTAGTTTG
>CAYXVE010000062.1:0-27264 GCA_964468435.1 uncultured Bacteroidia bacterium
AAAAGAAGATAAACTTAGTACCTGCAAAAATGGTGTGATTGCTAAAGAGAAACGATTAACTCAGAACGCCTCTGCAATATTCAGATAGTAATTATTAGTATTTTTCCCCGACCCCCAGTCCAGGCGAACGTTAAGTTCTTCCCGTTCATCCAGCAAAAATCTCAATCCTACCCCTACATTATATCGGTATCCTCCCAGCCCAAAATCCTCTATCCCATCTCCGATTCCTCCGGCACCTGCAAAGACCACGCCGCCCAGTCTGCCCAAGATATTTCGCCGATACTCCACCTGAAATGCAGCCAGATGCTTATCTAGATATCTCCCATCGTAGTACCCGCGCAGTATTTCTCCTCCCCCAAAAGAGGCCAGTTCTCCTAGTGGCACATGGCCATGACTCATGTGTAGCTTGAATTGAAAGGCCAATACATCATGTCTGCGTTTAAAAGGCTCCATATAATACCGTACATCCAACCGGGTCAGTTGAAATTCCTGGGTTCCACCCAATACCTTTCCATACACACCATGGGTGAATTCCGCATACCAACCATTGGCTGCATTGAGCAGGTTGCTCCTGCTATCATACACTAATGCTGTTTCAATACCCATAGAGGTGAAGCCAAGAGCACCGGGTGTCTGGGTATTTTCTAGTAAACCTCCTTCGATAGCTTCTACTCCGGATATCCGGTTGTACCGGAGCCCCCCACCGATGAACAAATATCTTGTAAAGAGCCGCTTGAGCAAAATAGGCTCCAACAACAGCTGAAAAAAGCTATACTCCTCCTCGTTGGATTCGGGGGTATCTCGACCTACGCCATAATATAACCGGGGAAAATCTTGTAATATGGCATTGCCCGTCAGCATCCACTTCTCCTGGTTGGAGAAAATTTCAAAACCCGAAAATAATATAAACTGATTTTCGATGGTATAGATCGCTGATACCGGCATATTGGAAGTACGCGTCTCATCGCCGGAGCCTCTGAACTTAAACAGGTATTTGGCACCGACTCCCGCCCCAAAATTGGTTTCTGGAGAAAAAATCACAACAGGAGCAAGTACGATCCTTCCCGGATATATAGTACTATCTTTTTGGACTGCCTTGTCATTGGTAGATAAGGTGAAAAAGTCAATAACGCTATCCACGAATTTCTGAGCATAGAGTTTATGGCTTGAGCTTAGTAAGCTTAATAGAATTAGCGTGGCGAAAATATTATTTTTCAATGATCGTAGATTCAGAATTTATTAAAATAGCTTTTCTGCTTTTTTTAAAAGTCTATGTCTCCAGGAATGTTTATATCCGTCATTCCTAGAAGATTTCGCAAAAATAGGTAAATTCATTTAGTATTTTTGACAAGAAAACTACAGTTGCCCTACCTTTTTTAGGGGAGGAGCATCTTGAGGATCGATATAGGCGATTTCGTACATAAGTTATTCATAGCACATCGATACAGTTTATCCAATCAGTGAGTAGAGGAGATCAGTTCAAACCAATGATCCGGGATCTCGAGGATCTGATGATATTCCTGTAATGTCTTTTCCAGCAATTCGTAAGGGACTTCCTGTACAGGTACCTGCTTGTCGATGGCGATTGCCGCAGCAGCTCCAGTACTTTGCCCTAATACCATAAAAGTAGGGACAATCCTTATGCTCCCATATCCCACATAACTGGATGAAAGGCAAGTCGGTGTAAGCAGGTTAGTGCATTCAGCCAGTTTGGGAACAGTAGCCCGGTAAGCTATCCTGAAAGGCTTCCAACTGGTATTTCCACCCACATGGGTAAATCCCTCATTGTAGGCATAGCCATCCTTCACGATCCTCCGGGCGTGATGCATATCAGGCGGCCACCATGCAATGGCAATCGGATCGGATATCGTATCCAGATACGTACTTCGGGTATGATGCTCTGTGATCACATAATTTGATACCATCCTTCTGCCACTCCGTATATACAACCTTCGGGGCCAATATCCATGATCCGTAAATTCGTCCCTGGGAAGTCCCCACCCCTCCCAGTTGGCACGGGTCGTGCTATCCACCCGCTCATCATGTTGCAAAAACCAGATCAGGCCCAACGTAAAGTCCCGGTGGTATTTCACGATGCTATCCTGTACAGAATAGCTCCCCGTGGGATAGGCCCAGTTTTCCCCATAGAGGTTAGCGGATAAATCATGCCAGCTTCCGATGTCCGTTTTTCCATTATGCCGGTTGAGAACCGGCCGGAACAATTGCCCTCCTGCTTTCAAATATCTGTGGTAAATTTCATAACGGCCAGGATCGTAGTTTTGAGGTTTGGAAATGGAAATTCGATTACCGGGATCTTGGGTTAGACACATCCGGAAGCAAAAGCCCTGGATGTATGGGCTAGGTGCACCGTAATCCCCCAATTGCCCTTCCTGGATCGTCGGGATCAGTCCACTGCTAGCATCTCCCTCAATGATATAGGGATCTAGAGGTACTTCAAACTGCTTAAAATCATTTTCAATCTGAATACCATTGAGCGTTTCCCCATAAACTTGATTACCTTCCCGAATAGTTTCTGTCGAAACTCCTGCAAAATGAAGCAGATGTCCTTCGATGGATGCATCTACGAATACCTTGGCACGTATAGCTTGCCCATCCTCAAGTATTACCTGAGATATTTGAGTTCCATCTTTGAGTACACCCTCATGTTCCCGAATTCGTTTTTTCCTGATTAACGTAATGTTTTGATCACGTGCAAGTAATTCTTCGATAATTTGTTCAGCGACGGAAGGTTCGTATTTCGAATACCAGTCGGGATTGTCAAATTCGGCTTCCAGTCCATAGTATTTTTCAACAGCCACATAAAATTCACGAGCAATGCCCCCGATCACTGTTCCACTTCCGAAACGTATATCCTTACCCAGACCTTCTACCACCATACCACCTGGGTGTCCGGTGGGCTCGATCAGGATGACCGTTTTTCCCAATCTGGCAGCCTGAATCGCTGTTGTAAAGCCCGCTTCACTTCCCCCCAGGATACATATGTCGGTGTTGAGGGGTTGGGACTGTTGGGTATTTCCTGCAACAGCAGAGAAAATGATCCATAAGTATATATAATTTATCCACATAGCAAGTTTAAAGGACTTAGTATGATCACAATCTACTTTAAATATATAATACACATTTTCAGCTTGTAAAGCATACTATTTTTTTGATCCCAGATCAAAACTCAGCTTTTGTAATTCCGCCTCCGTTAATATACGATTAAACACAGCTACTCCGTCCAGATACAGTTGTGATCCGTGATCTACATCTTCAGTGCCTAATCCAAGTGCTCTTCCAAAGGTAAAGGGAGCTCCTTCTGTTATTTCCCTCACGACTGGACTTCCCATAACATGCCAGGTACGATCTTTCCATACCTCGAGATGTGTCTTTATTTTATCTCCATTGTCTACGCTTAAAGTTGCCGGTAAGATCAGGGTATCCTGATGCGTTACTTCTTGAATCAATGGGGAAGGCAGCATACTCTGATGATCTCTGAGGATATCAACATGTATTCGAAATCGTTTGGAAGGATTTATTGTAGCATAATCCTGTTGGTAAATGAGCATGCTGTGTTCCAGATCGACCCTGATCCGGTGTTCAACAATCGCTTTCTCCTGATATGAATAGCCGTTAAATTTTATGACAAAGGATCTTGGGGAACATATAGCCTGATCAAAGCGAAAAGGATTTGCTGAGAGCGTATCATCATATTGAAAGATATCCTGAAGTACTGGATCTGTGACTTTCAGGGGAGTCATTTCACCATTTAAATAGGCTTTTACTTCATTATCCTGAGGGTCATACGTTGTAGCCATAGCGATCCAATGATGATTCTCAAATGCCTGTCCATCGATGGCTCTTAAACGGGCATACTGAGCACCATCTATTTCTGACTGAGGATAGCTAGCGGCTCCCGTAGCCGATACATGGGCGATTACACCCGGTTGATTAAACAATCCTGCGAATAGTGCTACTTGTCTTCTCCCTGCATATCTATCTCAACCACCTTCATCCCAGATACCTGGGATCATGTGTCGTTTCCCAACAAATTTCACCCAGGCTATGATTGTAAAGGGTTTTTTGCCATGCAAGTCAAGCGGTGATTGATCAAAGGTACTCCTTTCTACCGAACCATATATATACCCTTGATTAAATCGAATTGACTTTTTGTTGATAGGCTACACGCGCTTTAGCATCACGACGATAGGTATCAATGGATTCATCTGGCTAACCATATCCCAGTTTGTATAGGATTAGACATATGAACAACATTTGAAAATTTATTATTCACAACCGAGTCAAAAAAAGACGGTCATTAACCGCCTTTCCTTGTGGGCCCAATAGGACTCGAACCTATGACCCCCTGCTTGTAAGGCAGGTGCTCTGAACCAACTGAGCTATGAGCCCTTATTTTTAAACGCCTACAAAGGTAGAGAAAATTTGCCATATAGCGCAAGCAAAATTTGGATTTAATCTGTTCTACAGGTTTACCTGTAGATATATACCCCGAGAAAAAAATCAAGGATTCCCCATCCCGATCCCTAAGCATGCCTATATTTCCACACAGACCCCTGTTCCCCATCTTTGTCATGTATACAAAAGGCTGGACGAGAAACATCCTCCACAACCATCAAAACACAATCATGAATCCCTTGTCCAGCCACTGTATACAACACAAACAGGCGATATGGTTCAACATAATGACCCAATGATCAAATACAACAATTAACGAATTATCACAATACAAAAACTCACTATCATGAAACAGGAGATAAAACACATCATCATCAGACACCTCAGCGGAGGTAAGGAAAATCAGGTTGAAGAGTTTGACTATCAGGCTAATAATATTATCCGCTTCGGAAGAGCTACCGATAACGACCTGCTCTTCGATGCAGATCAGGATACCATGGTCAGCCGCAAACACGGCAACATCGCCAAAGGCGATACACCTGGTACTTTTACCATCACCGACAATGAAAGTCTCAATGGTACTTATGTAAATGGTGAAAAGATTACCGGTACGCGACCCCTAAAGTCCGGCGACGAGATCATGCTGGGCGCCAAAGGACCTCGTTTTATTTTTGATACCTATCCTGGCATGGCTGGAGGCGCTGCTACACAATTGGTCAACATTTCTGGTGCAGATGCTACCATGCAGTATGAACTTCCCCAGGAAAAAGTACAAGAAGTACCTGCCAAGACAGGTGTCGGTAAGGAAACCTTCCAAAGAGCGATCGTTACCGAACGCAAACGTTCGCAGAAAACCATGATCTCCGTCATCGGCGCAGTCGTGCTGGTACTGTCAGCACTAGGATATACTTTTCGCGATAAACTTATTCCTGAACCTCAGGTGGTACAAGGTGAGACGTCTATCATTGACGACTCTTTCAAGCCTGAAGTCATCGTACAGGATAATTTTGATAAAGTCGTGTTTATCGAATTTGGATATAAATTGATTCACACCGCTTCAGGTGATGATGTTTACCACCACTATACCAAGCAAAAAGACGAACAAAGCGGTAAAGAAGTACTGATACCTTTGTATATAGAAGTAGAACCTGGTGTGATCGAACCTTACCTGGGACTCAAAAAAGACGTTACCTACGGTGCTCCCATCGCAGTATCTGGTGCTACAGGTTCAGGCTTTGTTGTCGATGAAGAGGGCTTTATCCTGACTAACCGCCATGTTGCCTCCAACTGGAATGCATACTATACCTTTCCCCGTGAAGCACAAAAGGGATACCTCTATCAAAATGTAAATGGAGAATGGAAAATCACAGGTTGGACCAATGCACCACAGCGCTGGGTCCCTGCAGAAGCTAAATTCTTCGGTCAAAAGCCCATGTCTGGTAAGATTCTGGAAGGACAGGTAACATACATGGAGGTTACTTTCCCTAAAACCGATCAGCGTACACCTGCCAGCATCGTAAGAATAAGTAATACACATGATGTGGCAATGATCAAGATCGAAGTACCCGGTAGACTGGCTCCTGTCAAGCTCAAGCAAACCCCCGATGATGACATCGCACCAGGACAAAAAATCGTCGTTATAGGATATCCAGGCATATCTCCTGATGTTGCTGTAGCTAAAGTATCTCAGGATTTCGCCAACCGCCAGACTCAGGTCCTGACTGTGCCAGATCCCACAGTTACCGATGGTACAATCGGAAAGATTATCAGAGGTTCTAATCCTACAGACAACGCTCTCGTGGGAGGCTATTTCAGCATGATTGGTGAGTACTATCAGCTTACTGCCAGTGAGACTGGAGCCGGTAATAGTGGGGGACCTGTATTTGACAAGAATGGTGAAGTGATCGGTATCTTCTCAGCTTCTTACACATCTCAGGAGGGGGCTAGAATTACCTTTGCGATCCCCATCAAGTACGGTATCGAACTAATGACTTCACAGCGTGTAATCCGGTAATATGTAATCCTTTACTCTGTATCACTAAACCAAAAATCTTGATTATGGCCTTCTTATTCCGTCGAAAAAAGCATAAATCCCAGAAAATGGTAGAAGAACCTCAGGTATACATAGACTACCGGGCAGTAGCAGCAACAGACGTTGGTTCGGTCAGAGACAACAATGAGGATAACCTGGTCTTTATCAGACCCTACGATAAGGAAAAGCGAAGAGACAAAGGGTGTCTGGCACTCGTGGCCGATGGAATGGGAGGCCATAGCAATGGAGAAGTCGCTTCCCACATGGCTACAGAGCTCATCCCCAGGAATTACTTCGACTCTCGTCTGGGAGTCCTCGAGGCACTCAAACAGGCTTTCGAAAAATCCAACAAAGCCATTTACCAGAAAGCATCTAAGTCGGATTCGAGTAAAAGCATGGGCACTACTTGTACTGCTGTAGTCCTTCTCCAGGACAGGGTATATCTCGGACATGTAGGCGATAGCAGAGCCTATCTGCTAAAAGGCAACAAGCTTAAACAGTTGTCCAGCGATCATACCTATGTCCAGCATTTGCTGGATAAAGGTATGATCAGTCGGGACGAAGCGCTCAGCCATCCTCAGCGAAATATCATTACTAGCGCCATAGGAACTAATACAAAACTCCATGCGGATTATGGTCTGCAGGATGTGAAATTTGAAACCGGAGATAAACTCTTGCTCTGTAGCGACGGATTGTACGAGTATCTCTCTCCAGAAGAACTGAAGCAGATCATAGGTCAATATTCTCTGAATGACGCTGCTCAATCGTTGATTCAAATGGCCAAGAAGCGCGGAGGACATGACAATATCTCCGTGCTGATTGTCGAAGCTGTCCCTGCTGAATCTGAAGAAATCAATAAAGAAACTCAAAAGTTGAATATGTCATGATTGGGAAAAATATATCCAACTACTATATCACTGAGCAACTTGGTGAAGGAGGAATGGGAACCGTGTATAAAGCTACTGATAAATACCTCGAACGTACAGTAGCTCTCAAAATGCTCCACCCCTTTCTGGTCAAAGACCCGGATTATTTCAAGCGTTTTCGCAATGAAGCTCACCTTTCTGCTAAAATATCTCATCCCAATGTAGCTACATTGTACAATTTCGAGGAGTCGGGCCAGCAACACTTCATTGTTATGGAGTATGTCGATGGCCTCCCCCTGGATAAAGTACTGAAGCTACAGGGAAAACTATCAGAAAAAGAAGCAGCCAGGATCACACTTCAAATACTAGAGGGACTTGGTGCTGCACATGACCTGGGCATTATGCACCGGGATCTCAAGCCAGGTAATATCATGATCAATCAAAGTGGTTATGTCAAACTCATGGACTTCGGTATTGCCAGACTTGAAAATGCAGAAAGAATGACGCAGCAAAACAGCGTCATCGGAACCCTGGAATATTTGGCACCAGAGCTGGTGAAAGGACAGACTCCTTCAAAAAGCTCTGATTTATATGCCCTGGGAGTCATGCTACATGAAATGTTATCGGGAAATACCCTTTTTCAGGCTGACAGTGAGGCAGCACTCATGTATCAGATCGCTCATACAAGTCCCAAAATACATCTGCCCGAAACAGACCCACGTCTGGTAAGAATCCTGAAAAAACTGACCTACAAACAGGTTCAGAAACGGTATCAAGACACACGAGAAGTGATTAGAGACCTAGAAAAGCTATATGTTCCCGGGAAAGTTGATACCAGACTGCTGGAAGAAAAGGTGGATTCGGGTGAACAGTCAGGAAAAAAGGTCTGGGCAATGCCCATGGCATTACCTCAAAAACTCTCCAGTATTATACTTCCGGATGCCAGGCGGATCAACATGCCGTTTGATATCGACATTAGGATCATAGCAGCAGCTGCAGGTATTAGTTTGCTCATCCTAATTATTGGTCTCATACCTGCTGGAAACCAGAAAAATACACAGGAGGATCCAAACAGTGAATTCAAAAACCTTTATGATATCGATGATGAAAAGATGCAAGCAGTACCCTCAATAGGCCAGCAGGACATGGCACAAAGAAAACCCATCAAAGCTATTCCCTTTAAAGAAGGTGAAGGACCTGGTCAACCCGGCAGACAAAAAACCCCTAAAGAACAGGAGCAGGAATACGTAAACCGGCCCAAACAGCATGTAATCAAACCTGTGGACGGATCTTCTTCTACAGAAAAATCTAGATCTGATGCCAGAAAAGAAGAATCATCATCCACTGATCGACAGCAGCAGCAAACAGATCAGGAACCGGAGGAAGAAGAGAACCTATCCAGGAATGAACAAGAGTCATTCAATGTCGAGCAGGAGCAGGTCGTAAAGCGGGAGAGAAGCCCTGGTAATACTATGACACTTTCAATTCCCCAAATGGAATTTAATGCTGTTTTCTTAGAAACCATCTCTACAGAAAGCAACCACGAAGGAGAAATGATCTTTCTTAGCAATAAATCCCCTTTGTATTATGGAGATCATGTGATCATCGCAGGTGGGGCAAAAATACGTGCACAAATTGTAAAATTGCGTAGAAGCAGTGGCTTTAAAAGAGCTTTTCTGGGGATCAACCTGATATCCGTTCAGGCAGTAAATGGACAATGGCTGCCAGTTAGCTATCCAGAATACAGTAATCTCGGTAAAAACGTAGTAGTTTTTGAACAGGGAAGAACCCTCAGAAATGTCAAAATAGAAGAAACAATGCTTACGATAAGCATCCCATAAATCATTTTATCATGAAAAAAGTATTTATAACATTTGCTATTATTACAATTATACTTGGCGCGAACGCGCAGGATATTCAATCTAATACGGCGGGCTTCTCATTGAGCGTCAATGGTTCATATGCCCGCTGGAACTCTGAGAGTTTCTTCCTGGGAAGCCTCGACGAAGAAGAACCCAACGGCTTCGGTATCAATATCAAAGGTGCCTATGGGATCACTCAACATGTAGAGGTATTTATCGCTTATACCAGTCGTACGTTTAAGGTTCAGGGAGAATGGGATAGCTATCGCAATCAGACTTTTGATATCGGCGGGAGATACAATTTTGGAGCAACCCTCAGAAGATTCAGACCATTCGCTGAGGTTGCCCTTACTACCAATTCCTTTACCATTGATCCTATTACCTTTGACTCGATAAATTTGTTTAAATTGGAAGTCAATGGTTTAGGTGGTACTATTGGAGGAGGAGCGCACTATTTCTTTACCCCGGCTCTTAGTGCTACGCTCAATGCAAAGGCTAGTTTTGGAAACTTTAGTGAAATCCTTCTTTCTGGAAATGAGGTAACAGGTTTGGACGAGGATGTCGAATTTGAGTTGTACATCGTTCAATTTGGAGTGTCGTATTTCTTTCAATAATTTATATTTACTTAAATGACCAATCCTATACGGGTGCTCATTGTCGATGACCATCGGATCATATTAGATAGCCTGGAATTGTTATTTGATTTAATGGACAAAGTCGAAGTCGTGGGTGCCCTAAGTGATAGTAGAAAAGTACTGGACTTTTTGACGCAGCATAAGGTTGATATTCTGATTACAGACCTTACCATGCCCTATCTCAATGGGATACAACTGAGCTTTAAGGTAAAAGAAAAATTTCCCGATATGAAGATCCTGATGCTGACTGTAAATGATCAACCGGAAGGTATTCAGGATGCTTTTAAAGCTGGGATTTCGGGTTATGTGATGAAAAAAGCCGGAAGGGAAGAACTGGAAAAAGCGATTCAGACCATTGCAGCAGGACAGTTGCACTTTAGTCAAGAAGTGATGAAAACGCTCTTGCAGTCAAATGAGGATGACGGACAGGCAGAACGGATCAAGCACCTTACTAAAAGAGAACTGGAGATTATCAAACTCATTGTTCAGGAATATTCTTCTGCAGAAATTGCTGAGAAATTATTTATCAGTTTGGGTACGGTAGAAACACATAGACACAACATTTTTAAAAAGCTGAATACCAAAAACTCAATTGGCGTAGTGAAGTTTGCATTGAAATACAATCTGGTTTGAAAAAAAGAAATGCAATATTGCTCTTAATGGCCGCCCTCACATTGTGGGTAAACCGGGGATTTGCCCAGAGGGCGGATTCTCTCTATGCCAGCTATCTCCTGGCTCTATCCATGGATGATACTCCCTCTAAAGATTCAATGCTCGTAGCCAGCTATGCGGCTTATGCCGAGTACCAGATCAATGATAATTACCCGGGATCAGAAGAAATCGTGGATACTCTGGAAAGCTTCTCCCTGCAATCCACATGGTCCAAAGCCCATGGAATGTACCTTCGGATCAAAGGCAGGTTTTACGATAATCAGGGAAATATGGATGAAGCGCTCAATTATTATAACCTGGCGATCGATACCTTGCGAGCTTCTGGACTTCCTTATGATGATCTTGCCTCTGCATTGGTTGGGGCTGGCTTTGTACTGCTCAATACTCAACTCTATCAGCAGAGCTATGAGACATTACGCGAAGCATACAGATATTCCAAGGAAGCCGGGGACTTGAAAAATCATTGGATAACCCTGAATTTTTTTGGCGATTTTTACTACTACAGCGCCTTTAGGCAGGAAAATTATGATTCTGCCCTTTACTACTATCTGAAAACTGATACGCTAGTAGAAAAATATGCCATGTATGGATTTTATAAAGCGGATAACGACCTGGGCTTGGCTAATGTTTATCGCAGGCTTGGTCAACAGGAACTTTCAGATAAATATTGGAACCGCTCACTGGAAACTGCCAAAGAATACGAAAATTATGGCGTGATCTATGCCCTCTATGTAGACAAAGCTGAAATATTTGAAAATCAGGGTAGGTTGAATAAGGCGCTTGAATTAAAACTCGAAGCATATCAATACGTGCAGGAATCCGGCTGGATCGAATTTAAGGCTAGAGCAGACAATCACCTGTACTGGACCTACAAGTCATTGGGAGATTACGAAAGTGCCCTCTTTCATTATGAAAAATATATCGCGGCTCAGGATAGTATGCGGAAAAACGAAGCTGCAGATCGATACGCAGAACTGGAGGCTAAATATGAGAGTAAACAGAAAGAAGAAGAGATCATACGCCTGCAAAATCAAAATCTCCAGCAGTCTCGAAACTTTCTTATGGTGCTTTCAGCCATTGGCGCATTACTCATCGGTCTTATCACCTGGGCCAACTGGAATCTGCGAAGAAAGAATGCTGCCCTGGAAAAAAAGAATAAAGAAATCATGCTGGCCCAACTCAAAGGACAGAATCTGGAACGTAGAAGAATGGCACTGGAATTACACGACAACCTCAATACCAAAATAGCAGCACTCCGCTGGCAACTCGAAGCCATCGTACCACTGACCCAGAATAAAGTCCATAAGGTACTCTCAAGTACCCTTGAACTCGTCAATGATGTGTACGGCGATGTGCGGCTTATCTCACATAATCTGATGCCTGAAAAAGTGGAGGCCATTGGCTTGATCGCTGCACTGGAAGGCTTGCTCAAGCAACTTAAACAAAATAATAAAATAGCTTTTCACCTAGTCGTCAATACACAACCTGACTTCGATTTTGGTTCATTGACCTATCCCCTTTACAACATCATTTTTGAAATGATTAACAATATCCTTAAGCATGCCAATGCCGAGAATGGATGGATCAGTATCTCAAATACAGAAGACAAAATTCTCCTCACCGTCAGCGATGATGGATGCGGATTTGACATCGATCAGATGACCAATGGGTATGGAATTAAAAATATTACTTCCCGCCTGGAAAATATTAAGGGGAAATGGAGCATTGATAGCAAACTAGGGGTAGGGACGAAATTTTTTATTGAGGTTCCCCTATTAGATTGATCTGAATACTGTCATACCATTCTCTATTTACTCAGAACATACTGACTCGTGTAGCAGAATATCTGTTTGGCTCCGTATTTTAATCCTCTATGTAGTATTTGTTGATTTTTTAGTTTAAATTGTAAATACCTCATTGTCAGGAGTAAGAACTGTAGATTTTACATATTCGAACTATTTCTAAAATTAAAATATCTAATATTATCCCGCAAAAATGCCGCATTGTTTAAAGCTTCTATTTCACATTGCTTTTTGGAGCAAAAATTTAAAGTATAACCGATTCACTGGTTGTTTGTGGGTTATCTTGCTGACTGCTTGTACACCTAAATCTTTTGATAAGGCTGAAAAGACTTATTTGTTTCTAGGCAATAGTATCACTTACAGCGGTCGATATGTAGATTACATTGAGACAGCTTTCATACTGGATAAGCAAGCAAATAATACACTGATCCTGAATCTTGGCTTGAGTAGCGAAACCCTTTCCGGTATGACAGAAAGGGATCATCCCTTCCCCAGACCTTCTCTACTGGAGCGCTTGCCAGCTTGTCTGGATTCTGTCAAACCTGACCATGTTATCGCGTGCTACGGTATCAATTGTGGTATTTATCATCCCTTTGATTCCATCAGATATGCGGCCTTTCAGACAGGTACATCGCAACTGATTAGGGAAGTTAGAGCCCGAAATATTGGTATTACCCTGCTTACTCCAGGACCTTTCGCCGCTGAAAGAGTTGAGCTGACTACCTTGCATGACAGTCTGGGATACTCTTACAGAAATCCATACCCTCAATACGATGAAGTTATGAATATCTATTCGGATTGGGTTCTGTCCTTAGACACGATGCCAGAAGTAACGACGGTGGATATTCGTACACCCTTATTGAGATATATGAATATCTCTTATGGGTCTATCGATCCTATTCATCCCAATGAGATCGGACATGCAATCATAGCAGAATCTATTCTGGACTGCTGGGGAGAAAAAACGGAGTCTCAAATACTATCCACAGGAGTGGATGCAACTCAGCAGGACACTTCATGGCAGAATATGGAAAGGCTCGTCAGAGAACAACGACTGAGCTATGATCGGCCTTTACTCAATAGAATAGGACACGAAAATCCCGCTATTAAGGAAGCAATCGATATACCATGGGATAGCGCTTTGTCTTTAAATAGTCAGTATGAAGAAAAAATAGTAGCCATACTTAAGAGAAGATAAGCCGATTAAAATGATAACGTTTTGCATGTCTTTTGTGAAAATGCCAGCAATTATGTGGGTAATTTTGTAATATCAATTTTATCTTAGATATCTGTAAACATTTCAGGAATCCTAACATACTCAACAATGAAATCAACTGAGCATCGCAATAGAGGAAGGAGAAATTTTCTCAAAGCATCAACCCTAGCAAGTGCCTTTCTGGGCTTGACTCCTGGAACAGCTCTATCAGCAGAAGCTATTCAGCAGAAGCTTCTTTCATTATCACAGTCCCGCCCATCCAGAGCTACGACAGTTATGGGATTGCGAACTGATCCTATTGAGCAGGTTCGGGTTGCTTTTATCGGTCTGGGCAACCGTGGGCCGGGACACGTACGCCGTACGCATGCATTGTATCCCAAAGCAAGTGTGGTTGCGCTATGTGATATCCGGAAAGATCGTGCCCAAATGTCTGCAGACTGGCTCAAGGAGCAGGGGTACGCGGCTGATGTGTATGGTGGAAAGGAAGATTCCTGGAAGGAAATGGTCCAACGCGATGATATTGATCTGGTAATCATATCTACTCCCTGGAAAGATCATGTACCTATGTGTGTCTATTCCATGCAGCAGGGAAAACATGTAGCATGCGAAGTTCCTCTCGCTACCACACTCGATGAGTGCTGGCAACTCGTGGATACAGCCGAGGAAACGCAGCGAAATTGTATGATGATGGAAAACGTATGCTATGGGGATGAAGAATTGTGGGTGCTCAACATGGTCGACAAGGGTGTTTTTGGGACCCTTACCTATGCAGAAGCAGCATATATCCATAATCTGCGAGATTCGTTGTTTAACAAAACAGGATATTACAATATGTGGCGGATTCGCCATCACGTTGAGAAAGATGGTAATCTCTATCCTACCCACGGCCTTGGCCCAGTGGCTCAGTATATGAACATCGCCCGTGGCGATCGCTTCAACTTCCTCGTGTCTATGAGCTCACTGGAAGCTAGTCTGAGTGAGCATTCACTCACCGTAGAAAGTGATAATGAATTTTACAACCGCGACGATTTCCAACACGGTGATATGAGCAACACCCTAATCAAAACAGCTAAAGGTAGAACCATTTTAGTCCAACATGATATCGTTACGCCCAGGCCCTATAGCCGTATAAATCTACTCTCAGGGACGATGGCTACCCATGAAGGCTATCCCAGTCGCCTTTCTTTGCACGGAAAAGGTCACGAATGGCTTCCTGTAGAAGAATATAAGGAAATGTATCAAAAGTACCGCCATCCCATCTGGGATCAGCTCAAAGCGGAAATCGAAAAAAATGGTGGCCACGGAGGTATGGATTTCGTAATGACTTATCGCCTGATCGATTGCTTCAACAAGGGAGCACACCTCGATATGGATGTATATGATGGCGTTGACTGGTCTGTAGTTACACCACTATCTGCTGTATCTGTTCAGTTGGGAAGCATTCCGGTACAATTTCCCGATTTCACCCGGGGCAAATGGAGTGGAGAGCGTGTGCTGGGTATGATGGCTGATGCTTAAGTACCAGGTAGTCGTAACGCTATAGATGAAGGGAATGAGCAAAGCGTTGAATTGAAATCCAATAGAAAAATATTCTGAACGCTTTGCTCATTCTGAAAATTATTTTGGTGCGAGCATCATAATCATCCTGCGACCATTCATCTTAGGATGGGAATCTACCTTACTGATTTCGCTCAGATGATTTTTAATACGCTCAAGCAGATCTCGACCTCTATCTTTGTGTACGATACTTCTTCCTCTGAATTGTATATAGACCTTCAGCTTACTACCGTCGCTGAGAAAACGTTCAGCATGCTTGAGTTTGAAGTTGAGGTCGTGATCGTCTGTGTTTGGACCGAAGCGTAGCTCTTTCATCTCACTAGAAGATTGCTTTTGCTTCTGCGCTTTTTCTTTCTTCTTCTGCTGGTAAAGAAATTTGTCGTAATCCATAATCTTTACCACTGGTGGATCAGTTTTATCTGAGATCTGCACCAGATCCATCTCCAGGCCATTGGCCCGGTGTAGCGCTTCCTGTGTGGTGATTACACCATTTTCGGATGATCCATCTACTTCAACTAATCTTACGTTGGGAGACTTTATTAAATGATTAATACGATGTTTGGGTTCCTGTTTCCTCTGAAATGGCGTTCTTTTAGTTCTTTTTCTTCTCAAAAATTCCTCCTTTTTAATGTAAAAATAAATGTTCAGTATATAATACTAACTTAATTTACGGATTAATGAGACGATAAGTTGTCTATTTATAGAGTTCCTTTATAAAAGGTTCCAATCAGAATATCTAATTTTGAAGGTTCTTCAACCCTTTGAGTGGTTGGGCATTACGATTTATATGTATAAATAATATTTGGGAGAAGTCAGGTTGTCATTTTACAGCATTTCATCTGACAGATTGCTTATTTCACAAACCCGCCAGCCCATTGACAGCCCCCCTTGTGCAAAGCACTATCCAACGAAGGGGGCAGGATGGGGGAATATTGGGTACATGTTCCAAACACGCTTCCTTTACATGGAATGTACGGTGGGTCAAAGAGGGCAGAATGTCGAAATGAGAAATTCGAGGGGTAAGAATTGGGGGGGGCAGTAAATATCCATCATGTGATCAACGGGCTGTTATCATTTACTTTTAAATATGGCGAGGTACTTATGCCTACCGTTTATCTCTGCATGATAATTTCATAAAAAAAAGCAATGAGTTGTTCAAGCGGGAGCTAATTTGTAACTTAAATATATTTATATGAGTCTGGGTATGGTGTTGAGAAAAAGACTACATATCTGTCTGTTTTTGATAATCGAACTGCTTCATGTGAGCATTTCAGCACAAGATTTGCGTAGGAAATATGGAATTGGGGAATGGTTTAAAGTAACAGGTGACGAATGGGTACATCAAAATATTCCATCCATCATACCTCATATTCAATCCTGGGATACGGCGGATAATATCATTACCTTACCCATTATCTTGCATGTGATTCATCAGGGATCTGAGCCAGGTACAGGACAGAATATTGCCAGCTCCAGAATCTTGTCCCAGTTGGAAGTTCTTCATGAAGACTTCCGGCGAATCCCCGGTACCTTTGGATTCAACGATCATCCTGATGGAGCAGATACTGAAATTGAATTCTGCCTGGCCCAACTGGGGCCGACTGGATTTCCATTGCAAGAACCTGGAGTAGACAGGGTTGACGCTCAGTTACTCGGTTTATCCACGCCTCCTTACGAACCTGCCTACATCGATTCGTTGATCAAACCGCTAACCATCTGGGATCCTCAAAAATATCTAAATATCTGGGTGCTGGATCTTAAGGAATTCAGAGGTCTTGCCCAGTTTCCAGATAGCTCTGGGCTAAGTCTGCTGGCACCAGAAAATGGCCCAGATAGTACGGATGGTATTATCATCGATACAGAAGAGTGGGGTAGATTTGCTGAAAATTCAGGGCGAACAGCTACGCATGAAATAGGACATTATCTGGGATTGATACATACCTGGGGAAATTCTTCTGATTGTAGTATCGACGATGGTTGCGAGGATACACCTCCCTCCAACGAAGCAACGCTATTCTGTCCCGTAGGTAAATCTACCTGTGATACACCAGATATGATCGAAAATTACATGGATTTTACAGATGGTTCCTGCCAGAATATTTTTACCCAATGCCAAAAACTGCGAATGAGAACGGTTCTGAAACGCTCTCCTAACCGACATTCTCTGACTTATTCTCCCGTTTGTATTATTCCTGAATCTGCCCCCGAAGCATTATTTTCCTTTTCATTCATCCAAACAGGATCATGTGGAGATATCCTTCAGTTTCATGACCTTTCCTCCAATGATCCGTTTAGCTGGAAGTGGGATTTTGGAAATGGTACCACAGCCGATGTCCCAGACCCTTTGGTCCAATATAAAGAAACTGGAGTATACCAAGTTACACTGGAGGTGGAAAATTTCCTGGGCAAAAGTGTTTATATTGAGGAAATAGTAGTTTGCCTGATTGACAATACTTCACAAGATATATCGGAAAATGTGGAGTTTTTTTCCATTGCCCCCAACCCGGTTGAGAACCGCCTTGCGCTTAATGCTCATTTTTCCCACCCCATACCGCTCAATATCCAGCTCAAAGACCTGACTGGTAGGACTATGGCAAATATCTATGAAGGCATTGTTCCCGCTGGCCCCTTTGATCTTCATTGGTTTATTCCTGCAGGACTTCCACCTGGGATATACCTCATACACTGGCATACACGCCATCAACAAACCATACAAAAGGTGATGCTGGCAGGTAATAGATAGCTTCCTAAATAACCATTGTTGAGAAAATAACAGGAGGTAGGTTTTCTTACCTAAGGATATTGTTTAATTTTGAGCTTGGTCTAATACTATGATCCTACTATGGCAAATTATACATACACACTAAATACTATATATGCTTAATCTTGTACTTTTTGGACCTCCTGGAGCAGGAAAAGGCACTCAGTCTGAACTCATTGTCCATAAATATCAGTTAGTACACCTCTCTACTGGAAATATGTTGAGAGCAGAGATTGCCTCTGGCTCTGAATTGGGGCAACAAGTCAAGTCCTTGATTGATCAGGGAAAACTGGTCAGTGATGAAATTGTCATTGAGTTGATTCGCAATCACCTTAGGGAAAGTCATCAAGCCTATGGATTTATTTTTGACGGATTTCCTCGTACCGTAGCCCAGGCACAGGCCCTCGACTCACTCATGGGAGAGCAGGGTACCTCAATCATCTGCATGATCAGCCTGGTCGTTAATGAAGAAGAACTGATAAAGCGCCTCCTGGAAAGGGGTAAACAGAAAGGCCGGAGTGATGATAATGTGGAGACCATCAAACTACGTATCCAGGAATATGAGGATAAGACTCTGCCGGTCGCAACGTATTACAGAGAGCAGAATAAACTATATGAAGTAAATGGCGTAGGTTCTATAGAGGAAATTAATCAAAGAATAGCGGAAATTCTGGATTCTTTTCTAGCAGAACAGGAAGCTTAAAATACATGACTTCTTCTTTTATAGATCACGTAATCATCCATTTGCAAAGTGGGAAGGGTGGAAGCGGTGTTGTATCGTGGAGGAGGGAAAAATATGTTCCCAAAGGGGGACCTGATGGCGGAGATGGCGGAGATGGAGGAAGTGTGATCGTAAAAGCCAATCCTCAACTTTGGACGCTGTTGGATCTGCGATATCGAAAATTTATCAAGGCTGAATCTGGCAAGGATGGAGCAGGTAATAATAAAAAGGGTAAAACCGGCAAAGATGAAATCCTGGAGGTTCCACTGGGTACGGTGATCAAAAATGCCGAAACAGATGAAGTACTGGGGGAAATTATAGAAGAGCATGATGAATGGGTGGTATTGCATGGAGGAAGTGGAGGAAAGGGTAATGCTGCATTCAAATCCTCAACCAACCAGGCACCTGATTACGCGAGACCGGGAGCAGAAGCGGGTGAACTGACCATAATCCTGGAACTCAAAGTGTTGGCCGATGTAGGTCTGGTAGGTTTCCCCAATGCGGGAAAATCTACTTTACTCTCTGTTTTAAGTGAGGCCAAGCCTAAGATTGCAGATTATGCCTTTACGACCCTGGTTCCTAATCTGGGTATCGTAAGATATAAAGGTTATCAGTCTTTTGTGATTGCAGACATACCCGGCATCATCGAGGGGGCACATGAAGGTAAAGGTCTGGGACTACAATTTTTGCGCCACATAGAACGAAATAGTGTCCTGCTATTTATGATCCCTGCAGATGCCCATGATATTCAACAGCAATATCAAATACTCCTCCAGGAAGTTGCTGCCTACAATAAGGATCTGCTCCATAAACCGCGTCTGCTGGCGATCTCCAAGAGTGATATGCTGGATACGGAGCTGAAGCGGGAAATAGAGCATACACTTCCCATGGGCATAGATCATGTATTTGTTTCTGCAATAGCACAGAAAGGATTGGGTACACTCGAAGATAAACTGTGGAAATTGATACACGATCCTGAGCCTGTTGCAAAGAACTCTTAGCTCTTCACACAATGGAAAAACAGACAACACCCGCTCAACGCATCATACTAGGTATAGACCCTGGTACCAGCATTACCGGATATGGAATTATCCATTGTCAGGGAAAACACATGAAGCTTATTACCTATGGGGTGATCCAGCTCGGAAAGCAGCAGGTGCCTCATCCGGTGAAGCTCAAAAAAATCTTTGATCGCGTCGATGGACTGATCCAGGAGTTTCAGCCATCTGAAATGGCGCTGGAGGCGCCATTTCATGGCAAAAACATTCAGGCGATGCTTAAGCTAGGACGTGCTCAGGGAATTGCTATGGCAGCAGGTTTGGTCAACAACCTGGAAATCTTTGAGTATGCGCCCCGCAAGGTCAAGATGGCTGTTACTGGCAACGGTACTGCCAGCAAATTACAAATATGTAAAACCTTGGAATCTATCCTCGATTTCAAAATGGCAGAGAAATTTCTCGACGCTACGGACGGCCTCTCCGTCGCTGTGTGCCATTTTCACCAGTCCCGCATTGCTATCGCCGGTGCGCAGAAATCCCACAAAGATTGGTCCTCATTCATCGCCCAAAATCCTAGACGCATCCGCAAACGCCGGTAAGTCCAGGGCATGTCTTGGACCTATCAACATTTTTATTTATGGTCTGTCCCTTTTGACTGCCATCACAATCCCGGTAGACCAATTCAAGCTAGTAATTATCAATTCCTCCCTTTTTTCCAGGTCAGCTACCAGCTTCTTCACTTTTTCAGCATGGCCCTCAGGCCAGTTTGGCTGAGGAAGCATATCATCAATGATGTAAATTCCGCCAGGCTTCAATAGATTCAGTACCTCATCCAGTTCACTGTATTTACCCGGCCAAGCATCAGCAAAGACCAGATCATATGGTGATCCATGATAACTGCGCAACCATGCTGAACCATCTGTACAAAGCAGTTCGACCCGGTCATCCTGTTGAAAGAAATTCTCTGCGATTGTCATTATTTCAGGGTCATTGTCGATGGAAATCAACCTCGATTGCTGGTCTATACCATCCGCTATCCAGGACAGCGCTAGTCCAGTGCCTGTACCTAGTTCCAGAAAGCGTCCTGCTGGTTTGGAAGCTACAAGCGTTCGCAATAACGAGCACATGTGAATATCCGAAGCCATCGAAAAGCCGATTTCTTCAGTCTTTCTGAGAATTTCCGGGTATAGTCCTGGGATTTGATTAGAAGAAATTAAATCTACCATCTGGTTTTTGTAAATACGATAATACGTATCTGAGTTTATTTCTTGAAATTGATACCCTTAAACGAGGCGATTTTTAAGCTTGCTTGTCCCGTTGCTCAGGATAATAAGATTAATCGGGATGGTATTTATCGATTAATGAGATTCCTCAAAGTGGGGAGATATGTAAGGTGTTACGTCGTCCCTATTCTGTAGTCTGTGAACTATAAATTTCCCCGTATCTCTTGGGCAAGCTGCTCTAGCTCTTCAGGAGAAAAGCTCAGCTTGGGCTTTTCAAAACTCAAATCGCTAATTTGATTGATAGGAATCAGGTGTATATGCGTATGAGGTACTTCCAGACCTATGACTGCCGTTCCGATACGCTTGCAGGGCACTGTGCGCTCAATGGCTGCAGCTACTTTGCGCGCAAAGACATGCAGGCCGATATACAGATCGTCCGGAAGATCAAATAGATAATCTATTTCCTTCTTGGGAATCGCGAGCGTATGCCCCCTGACAATAGGTTGAATATCCAGAAAAGCTATAAAATCCTCTGTTTCAGCTACCTTATAGCTGGGAATTTCACCTCGTACAATTTTGGTAAATATCGATGGCATAACAATCTATTCGTTAGTGAAAAACAAAAAAAGGAAGCCTGCATTTAGACTCCCTCTCAAAGGTATATGTTTATGCTAAATTAATTTTGCTACCCACGAGTAATTTCAAGCACTTCAAACTGCATCGAACCCGCAGGAACTTTAATATCTATCACATCACCTACAGACTTTCCTAAGATAGCTTTCCCTACAGGAGATTTTATAGAGATTTTCCCTTGTTTTAAATTTGCCTCTTGCTCCGCCACAAGAGTGTATTTCATTTCTTTTTTATTCTTCAAATTTTTCAACTTGACGGTTGATAGTATATATGCTTTACTAGTATCCAAATCGCCGTCCTCTATCACTCTGGAATTGGCAATGATCGTTTCCAGTTTGGATATTTTTAGTTCGAGCAAGCCTTGGGCATCCTTTGCGGCATCATATTCTGCATTTTCACTCAAATCACCCATCTCGCGGGCTTTCTGTATTTGTCTGGCAATCTCTTGGCGACCTTTGCCTTTCAATTTTTGAAGTTCATCCCGGAGCTTTTCGTATCCCTCCTGTGTTAAATAGGTCACTTCACTCATAATACATCTTTCTTAAGGTGAAACATCTTCCTTAACCAAGGATTAAGCTCAAAATTGAACCACCTGGTAAGGTATTTTGTTAATAGTAAATTAATAGAATAAAAAGAATCTCAATACCCCCTGGCTGGGACAGGGATGAAGGATCTTGGTATTGAGCATCTTATTCATGAATTCTAACTTTAATTAATAATATACAAAAATAATATAGATCAGAATAAACTGACCCTGATAAAAATCTGTAAATGTTCGTTTATATTGCCGTCTACGAGCGATTTTCACGCAGGTTACAGTGCTATACTATAATTGGTTGAACAGCGAATTGAGCATCTTTTCACAAACAACTATTGCAAAATAAGCAAATTTTATTGCATAAAACAAAATGCGGAAGCGCTTAGGTGTTTGAAATAAGTTAAAATAAATAGTTTGAAAATATCTGGTAGTATGAATGGATTTTAGCTATATTTACATCTAAAATCATACCTATTGGCTACTCACAAAATTTTAAGTAATATTGTCATTTGACCTAGTACCTGCCTAATTAGTAAAATAACCAGATATTACTTTTTTATAAATTATTTATATGAAATATAAAATTTCTGACACACCGCTTAAACTGAGAGAATACGGAAGGAATATACAGTCGATGGTAGAATATCTGAAAACAGTAGAAGACAGAGAAAAGCGGACACAAATGGCTCATGAAATCGTAGCAATCATGAGTAACCTTCAACCTCAGCTCAAAGAATTTCCGGATTATAAGCAAAAACTGTGGGACCATCTTTTCGTCATCAGCGACTTTGAACTGGACGTTGATTCTCCCTATCCCATACCCGACGAATCGATTATCGCTCCTAGTAAAGATGAACGGATGGATTACTATACGGGTAAACCTTCCTTCAGACAATATGGCCATAACATCGATCTCATGGTAGAATGTGCCTGTGAAATGGAAGAGGGAGAATCTAAAAAGAAATTTATTAATCTCATCGCTAATACCATGAAACAGTTTTTGTGGAATATCGACCGAGAAACCACCCCTGAAACGGTCATTGCTGAACATATCAATGAAATCTCCAAAGGCAGATTGAAAATCAAAGGGGAGGATCTTACCATCCACAAAATCACAACGACCAGAAACACTTCCACTTCCAGAAGTAATGGTTCAAATAATGGGAAAAGAGGGGGCCGGAAAGGAAGAAAGAAAAAACACTAATTTGGTTTAAA
This sequence comes from uncultured Bacteroidia bacterium, assembly GCA_964468435.1. Classification (GTDB taxonomy): domain Bacteria; phylum Bacteroidota; class Bacteroidia; order J057; family J057; genus JBCCTX01. Next base: position 23,148 of record CAYXVE010000062.1, read on the forward strand.
ACTGATTCTTTTTTCAAATCACTGGTTTTGGTATTAAAAATAACCCAGTTTCCAAATGTCACATTTTGTAGTTGAAGGGGGGTATCGCTTACAAGGTGAAATTACCCCTCAGGGTGCTAAAAATGAAGCCCTTCAGATCCTCTGCGCGACATTGCTTACAGAGGATGTTATCACCATCAGCAACATACCAGACATCGTAGATGTTAACCGCCTGATAGATATCCTCAGAGATATGGGGGTGAAAGTTGAAAAAAAGTCCCCTGATACTTACAGCTTCTGCGCTAAGGAAGTTGACCTCGAATATATCCAGACAGATAAGTTTTGGGAGAAAGCACGCAAACTTCGCGGTTCTATCATGCTGGTAGGACCTCTCCTGGCTCGCTTTGGGAAGGCCCATATCTCACGTCCTGGTGGCGATAAGATCGGCCGCAGGAGACTGGATACGCACTTTTGGGGATTCCAGCAACTAGGTGCTACTTTTCACTTTAATGATGGTGAGGGGCTATATGAAGTAAGGGCACCAGGAAGACTCAAAGGAACCTATATGCATCTGGATGAAGCCTCTGTGACTGGTACTGCTAATATCATGATGGCTGCTTCACTCGCCGAGGGAAATACTACGATCTATCACGCTGCATGCGAACCTTATATTCAGCAACTCTGTAAAATGCTTAATAGCATGGGGGCTCGCATACAGGGGGTTGGCAGTAACCTCATATCCATTCAGGGGGTAGAAAGCCTCAGAGGTACCAACCACCGGATGTTGGCAGATATGATTGAGGTAGGCAGTTTTATCGGCATGGCAGCCATGACCCAAAGTGGCATCCGGATCAAAAACGCAGATGCCAAATATCTGGGGATTATCCCGGAAATATTTCGCAGAATGGGAGTTAAGTTGGAAATGCAGGAAAATGATATTGTGGTACTGGAACAGGAAGTATGTGAGATCGAAACCTTTATTGACGGGAGTCTGATGACGATCTCAGATCATCCCTGGCCGGGATTTACTCCTGATCTACTCAGTATCGTCCTGGTACTTGCTACCCAGTGCAAAGGTTCTGTACTCATTCATCAGAAGATGTTTGAAAGTCGTTTGTTCTTTGTCGACAAGCTCATTGATATGGGTGCACAAATCATTCTATGTGATCCGCACAGAGCTACTGTAATCGGCTTGGCGCGTTCGCAGTCCTTGAAAGGTATCTCAATGTCCAGCCCCGATATACGTGCAGGAGTAGCACTCCTGATCGCAGCACTCTCCGCGCAGGGAACCTCCAGAATCTATAATATCGAACAGATAGACCGAGGATACCAAAATATCGAAGCACGACTTACCAGTCTCGGTGCAAAGATCCAGAGAGTGCAGGACTAGAGAGGTAAGCTATACGCTATTTTAGATATTCACATATCGTTATCTTTGTATTAATTTGATGAAGGTCGAAGGTAAATTAGCTACCCAACGAACTGGTACGATTTTCGTTAGAATGATAAGGGAAAATTATATAAGAAGCTGAATTATGAAAAAGTTAGGTTTTGTCGTTCCACTGCTGATGATCAGCGTGATGCTATGGGCAGGTTATGGCTTTGTCAACCATTATGCTTATCATCCCGGGGATATGGATGATTCCATCAACTGGATTTCCATCGAGAAAGCATATGAACTAAATCAACAAGAGCAACGCAAAATGGTTGTCGATGTATACACGGATTGGTGTGGCTGGTGTAAGGTCATGGACCGTCAGACTTATGGAAAACAGTCTATCGCCTCTTATATCAATGAAAATTTCTACGCCGTAAAACTTGATGCAGAACAGCGTGAAGCGATTCAACTGGGTGATACATCTTATGACTATGTAGCCAGAGGACGTAGAGGATTTCATGAGTATGCAGCCTACCTGCTAGGAGGTAAGATGTCTTATCCTTCTACAGTTTTTTTGGATGAAAACATGAAAAATCTCGGCGTAGTACCAGGCTTTATCAAGCCTGGCCAATTTTCACAGCTACTTTCCTATGTCAATGAAGAAGCTTATAAAGAGCAGTCTTTCGAGCAATATTCCAGCGGACAAGCTCAATAATAGCTTCTGAAGGACAAATTTTCACATTTTGTCAGGATATGCCAATGATAGTTGCCAAACTGTCATTGGCATAAATTGTGTTTAAGCTAATTAGCATTTTATTCATACAGCAAGTAATCGTAATTTGCAATTAATTATGGAACAGAATAAAGATAAATCGCATATAACCCAATCAAAAGAGGAGCTCAAAAGCGAACAACATGTTGGAAACGAGACAAATGAGGACGATAAGAACCCGACTATGGATGCATCAGAGACAAAAGAACTAGTAGAGGAAAACGTCCAGGAAGAAAATCGGGAAGAGCAGACCGATAAACAAGACCAGGATGTGCAGCAAATCAAGGAAAACCTGGAAAAGACTGAAGCTGAGCTGGCTGCTACTAAGGACCAACTGATGAGAATGCAGGCGGAATTCGTCAACTTCCGCAAGCGAAAAGAAAAGGAAATGCTGGATACGATTAGGTTTGCTAACGAAGAATTGATCAAAACCCTACTCCCTATTGTTGATAATTTTGGTAGAACGCTGGATGCCATAGAAAAAACTGACAATTTGGCAGCTATCAAGGAAGGAATTCGTATCGTGGATCACAGCATGAAATATCAGCTCGAAAAGATTGGTGTTAAGCCCATAGATTGCCTCAACAAAGATTTTGATGCACAATACCACGATGCCATTTCCAGCGTGCCGGTAGAAGAGGACGAGAAAAAGGGTAAAGTTTTGGATGAGGTAGAGAAAGGGTATATGTTAAAAGATAAGGTTATCAGATTTTCCAAAGTTATTGTAGGCGAATAGCATGGCAAAAAGAGATTATTACGAAGTACTGGGCGTTTCTCGGGACGCTAGCAAAGATGATATTAAGAAAGCTTATCGCAAGCAGGCACTGAAGTATCATCCGGACAAAAATCCGGGAGATGCAGAGGCTGAGGAAAGATTCAAGGAAGCTGCAGAAGCCTATGAAGTACTCAGTGATGATCAAAAACGCCCTGCTTATGACCGCTTTGGCCATGCAGGGGTAGGAGCAGGTAGCTATCAGAGTAGGGGGTTTGAAGATATATTCAGCCAGTTTAGCGACATTTTTGGAGACAGCTTTGGTGATTTCTTCAGCGGTCAGCAAGGTGGCGAGCGCCGCAGGCGCCGACAAGGACAGCGCGGATCCGACCTCCGCATCAACATGAAGCTCACACTCGAGGAGATCGCCACTGGCGTAGAGAAGAAGATCAAGATTAATCGCTACACTCAATGTACCGCCTGCAACGCCACGGGAGCGGACGGTGGAAGTGCTTTCAATACCTGCCCTACCTGTAAAGGTGCAGGTGAAGTACGCCAGCAGGCGGGTGGAGGTTTTTTCCAGCAAATCGTTATTACCACCTGTCCTACCTGCCAGGGCGAGGGTAAGACCATCTCCAAGCCCTGTATAGTTTGTGGCGGTGAAGGTCGGGTGAAAGAAGATTATTCTTTATCGCTCAAAATTCCAGCAGGCGTGGAGGAAGGCATGGATCTGTCCCTCCGAGGCGAAGGTAACGCCGGAAAGCGCGGCGGCCTTCCCGGAAATCTGATTATCCATATTATCGAAATGGAATCCGAGTACTTTGAGCGCGATGGCAATAATCTGGTCCATCAGCTGTTTGTCAGTTTTCCCGACGCAGCCCTTGGCACCAATGTAGAGGTGCCCACCCTTGACGGCAAAGCTCGCTTCAAGGTAGGTCCTGGCACCCAGGGCGGAAAAGTGGTTCGTCTGCGTGGCAAAGGAATGCCCGTTTTCAATGGCCGCGGCTTCGGCGACCTCCTCGTCCATATCAATGTATGGACACCCCGCGAGCTCACCTCTGAAGAGCGCAAGATCCTCAACCGCCTCCAGAAGTCTCCCAACTTTGTTCCCAACCCTACCAAAGAAGAAAAAAGCTTCTTCTCCAAGATGCGGGAATTTTTCTCGGGATAAATCCATCGTCAACTTTTAAGCCCGAGCTCGTTAACTTTTAAGCCCGCGCTCGTTTGTAACGGGTGTGGGCGAGCCATACGATGCTACGTATGCCGATTGTATGGC
>CAYXVE010000063.1:0-27153 GCA_964468435.1 uncultured Bacteroidia bacterium
AGGCTGAGCTGAGCTAAGTTGGATGGCGGAAGTTGCAAACTCCCGCCATCATCTAAGGGGGACCGCCAGCACCTGGGGGACCGCCATTACCCCTAAGCCCGCGCTCGTTTGCAACGGGTGTGGGCGAATCTCAACAGGCTGCTCGTTTGCAACTCTCCTATCTACCCATTTGCAATGGGTAAGGGTGAATAACGTCCAGTAAGCTATGACTATACCTGCACAACCGGCAGATCTCCCCACCGCGTCGTATAATACGGTGAAAGCCGCTCCTGGCGGAGCTTCCAGTCCCGCCCAAAGCCTTGCGCGGCGCAGCGCACCACGTCTCTACCCATCAACTGATTGATGCTGTCGATGGCGTGCATCGCACGGCGATACTTATCGCGGTCCAGCGTGTCGAAGAGCTGTCCCTGCACCTGGTCCTCGGGCACCATGCCCGAGACGATTACACCTGCTTTCTTGTAGCGGTAACCACAGCGGAAAATCTCTTCCAACCCATTAACTGCATAGCGAACCAGTTCGCCGGTGTAGTTGGTGGGGACAGCCAGGCGATACTCTCGGCAGTTGGAATACTGGGGCTGGTCCACCTGGAAGCGGTGGGTCTCTACAAAGACCGACAGCAGGCTGGCGCAGCTGCGCTGCATGCGCAGCTTTTCCGCGCAACGCGCGGCATAATTGGCGACAGCTTCGCGGATCGGCTCTAACTCGGTCAGCGTATGACCGAAAGAGCGCGAGGTGCAAATATGCTTCTTGGAAGGACGCGCCGACTCCATGGGGATGGAGGGAATGCCTCTAAGCTCGCGGAGCGTACGCAAGCCCACGATGGTCATGCGTAGCTTGACCCAGTCTTCATGTGCCTGACTGAAATCGTAGGCCGTCTGGATACCGTACTTACGCAGCATGCGCCCATACCTACCCCCTACCCCCCAGACCGACTCGATCTCCAGCCTTTTGAGTACAGCCTCGATCTCCGCTGGCTGATGTAGCCACCTGACCCCCTTAAGTCGCTCGTCTTTCTTGACGAGCCGATTGGCTACCTTAGCCAGGGTCTTGGTGGGCGCGATGCCCACCGAAACGGGAACTCCCGTCCACTGATACACCCGCTGCCGAATCTCACGGCCCATCTCCTCGAGGCTTTGCAGGGGATACCCCGACAGATCCAGGAAAGCCTCGTCAATGGAATATACTTCCACTTCCTTAACGAAGTCCTTCAGAGTCTGCATGACCCGATGAGACATGTCTCCGTAAAGGGCATAATTTGACGAACAAACGGCAACATTGTATTTGTCAAATAGCGCTGCCCACTCAAATGCAGGCGCTCCCATGGGGATTCCCAAGGCTTTGGCCTCTGGCGAACGCGCCACCACACAGCCGTCGTTGTTGGACAGGACCACCACGGGCCTACCTGTAAGAACGGGATCAAATACCCGCTCACACGATGCGTAAAAGTTATTACAATCTACCAGTGCGTACATGATATACCACTTCATTAACATACTATTCAATCCCTCCATTCCCACACTAGCCAGCCTTGTGGAAAGAAAAAGTAGCTACGTCTTGTGGATGACGTAGACAACGCGTCCCCAAACGCTGAATTCTTCGATCTCTGAGATCTGAATGGGTTCGTAGCCCGGATGTTCCGGGATCAGATACACGGCATCCGAAGCGATGAGCAGCCTCTTGACCGTAAATTCTCCGTTGATTATACAGACGGCGATATCACCGCTCTCAACTTCCTGAGCGCGGTCTACGATGAGAATATCCTCATCGTGAATACCTGCACCCTCCATAGAGTTTCCCCTCACACGCACGTAAAATGTAGCTGATGGATGACGGATCAAATATTCATTGAGATCCAGCCTGAGCTCGATATAGTCATCTGCAGGAGAAGGAAAGCCTGCCGCCACCGTGCTTCCCGGCAGGGGCATCTTTGCTTGGGCCGTCGTATCGGCTGAGAACAATTCCAGTACTTGCGTACTCACAAGACGTCTAAGTTGCATTTGATTCACATTTTGAGATTACATACGAAATAAATTTTACTAATTATATTAGATTATGCTGCTAATAAAGTTAGTTTTTACATTTTACGCAAATGAATTTCGACGAAAAGAAAGGTGCTTCGGAAAGGCGAAAAATTCTGAGGAGAGATATCTACAAAAGTTAATTCAGTAAAATAAATGGACAATCCGCTCGTTCCTATTATTACCTTCCATCACTCACACTAGCAGCCTTGCACCGCCCGCCCGGGCGGTGCGCTTTTTTCATAGGGTAACCCAAAATCTTCCCACTTGTCGCATCTTTATCAAAAATTCAGTAACTTCAATTGGAAATTGATGAATAGCACTGTTTTAACCCCGTTTTCATGAAGATCTATCATTACCTTATCATAAGTGGCCTGGCTGGAATAGTCCTGATGCTATGGGCATTTTTACCGATACCCTCAGAACCCATGCAGGAAGAATTACCTCAAATGCAGATTGCCCATATGGGCAAGGGAGACTCAGAAGGATTTAAATCCATCCGTGAGGCTTTTAAAAAGCGAAATCCCGGATTTGATATGGCCTACATGGCGGAAACCTTCGAAATACCTGCGGAAGATTCATATCGCGTGGCATTCGTACAGACGGGTGGAGGTACAGCTACCCTTAGTAGTGGGGAGTCATCGAAGGTGTCTGTGGGAGATATTGTCATGCTAAAACGGGGGATATCTCTAGAAGCCGACAGTGCCTTGAGTTTCTTGATCTTTTTCTCCCCTCAAGCTCCCGAGGACAACACTCCTACCTTCGTCCGCCCGGACTGGGACATGAATATTACCGATATACCAGGTGGCTGCGCGACAGAGACCAATGCCTACCGCCGTATTTTACTTACCTGGCGGAGTAAAGTAGGTACCTATCTCTACCATGCAGTCAATGCACACCGTGTCCGGATTATGGACTCATTTACTCACTATCACCCTGAAGAAGGTGGATTTGATGAATTTTATCTGGTACAAATGGCAATGGACGACGCCAAGATCATCACCAGTAACAAACTGGATCTAATCACTTATCCGGAAAAGGTTACCCGGGAAGATGCCAAAGACCTACTACAAACGACTCCGCTAGAAGTGGGAGATGTTGTATACCTGCCACGTGGCGTTATTCACAGAGGAGTAGATGGCGTACTGGCTCAAGTCATTACAGTTCCTGGCTTTGTTCCGGGCTCAGAGATCGGCGTGGACCACCACCTCAAAAAAATCAATGAGCTTCTGGGGCTAAAAGGTGATGAAGCCCTGCCCTATAACCAGGAGGCCTCCACTAAGGCTATTGTAAAGTAAATACTGGCATATTGTCTGTAGGATGCGTATTTTTAACCCACATTACATTTAACACAAAGGACTTACTACATGAAAAATTTTACCATACACCTTTTAATCAACTGCTGTATATTGATCGTAGCGGGATATACATACAGTGCCGCGCAATTTGCCGATATTCCCCAAAACTACCAGTTGCTCTATCAGCAGGACTTTGAACACCTGCACACTCCTGCAGGCTTTACCATGACAGATGAAAGCGCATGGAAAGTCGCTCAGGATAGGGACAATAAGGTGCTGGAACTATCTGGGAAAAGCGACTACCAACCCAAAGTAAGGTCTCCTTTTAACATTGCCTATATCAATACCCATCGCTTCGGAAGCTTTATCCTCGAAGTAGAACTCGCTCAGACTGGCAGAGAATATGGCCACCGGGATATGTGTCTCTTTTACAGCATGAAAGATCCTTCCAACTTCTATTATACCCATATTGCATCGGTCGCAGATCCCCATGCGCATAATATCTTTCTCGTCAATGATGAACCTCGCGTAGCTATTGCCAGCAAAACCACCGAAGGAGTTGACTGGGGAGAGACTGGAAGCTGGCACAAGGTGCGGATTGAGCGAGACCTAGAGGCGGGTACCATCAAGGTATTCTTTGACGATATGGAGACGCCAGTCATGGAAGCTGAAGACACACATTTCGATTATGGATATATCGGCTTTGGGTCATTTGACGATACGGGAAAAATAGATAATATTAAAATCTGGGGTCCCGGGCTAGTTCCTGCATCTGGGGGACTTTTCAGATAAACGCAAACAGCCAAATACTTTTTATTCACTTTCTTCCATGAAGGGGGAGTCTTAAAAGTCGCCTTTTGAGACTCCCTAGGTATATTATTTGCTATTCACACTACATAAACTTCCAGACAAACCTAAAAAACAACCATAGTAATTATTCTCTTAGCCATAACTTATAAATTACCGTATATTATACCGTGTCATCATCATTGAAGAAGCAGGCCTTTTGAAGAAGAAATTCCAATGATACGCTTTTCTCACATATATACAATCCTGATCCTACTGTTGCTTGCAGCTTGTGCCGGCAACAAAGAAGTTTCCGATCCTATCGATAATGTTGAGAGCAACGTCGAACCTGAGAAAAATCAGTCCAATCATACAGAAGATGCCAAGCTGAAAGAAAAACCGGAAATAGGCGGGGAACAAGAAACAGAAGGGGAACACATTGAACTCCCTGAAACGATCGGAATCGATACGGAAGGAGAAACAGAATTAATTCCCATATTGCCGGAACAAACTCCAGAACTTCCACCTGCCAGACTTCCTGAAACACAAGCACCTGATCGAGGTAATGCATCGCGTAGGGAATCTACTGAAAGTCCATCCCCGACCCAATCTCCAGAAACTCCTTCCACGATTGACAGTAGTTTTATGCGTAAACGCGTGGAAGGATCGCTTGCGCACTATATCCCTCCGGAAATGAAAACCGGAGAAATATCTCATGTCGAACTTACACTCTCCAGCGCAATTTCACCAGAGGTAGCCCTGGCAAAACTCAATCCCCAGATCCAAAGCATGGCTACTACGGCTCCACTTGAGAAGTTATCTTACTACATGAAAGCAGAACTCATTGATTACAATGCCGTAGGAACAGAACGCTTTTTCGATATTTACCTCACTGGAGGCGTAGAAAATGAAATTCAGTATCTGGACCTGGAGGATACGACGTTTATCGCTAAGTGGGACTGGGCAGTCAAACCCCTAAAAGCAGGAAAGCATCCCCTACAAATCAAGGTGTCCATGAACCTCGATGGCAAGATGAGTCCAACCCATCAGCCTGTTTTTCAGACGCTCGAGGTATATAGCGCTACCGTGATGGTGACCAGCACCAATACGATCCCAATAACCCCTACTGGATCCAATACTTCAGTCTCAAACACTTCATGGAAACTTTCCCTGGTCGCACTAGGTGCCATTATTCTGCTGGGTACCCCTCTGTTTTTTATATTCCGGAAGAAGAGACGAAAGCAGATATTCAATGTGCAGGAAAATGATGATCATGCAGATCCCGAAGAGATCATGATGCTGATACGGAATGGAGAGGTGGAAAAAGCAGTCGGAGAATTACTCGACCTGGCCAAGATTCGCAACAATGACGAGATGAAAAATAGCATCATCCTCCAACAAACCCGTTGGAGCCACCTGGAGGACGATGTAAATAATGGGATTATCTCCCGGGCAGACCAACAAATGGAGCGAAACAAGATCCACATGGCATTGCTCCACATTCTCGATGAAATGGCAGAATAGTAGAAAGATCGTAGATCATAGCTTGTAAGGATTCAGGAAAGAAGGTATCTTTCGTTTTTACTACGATCTCCCAGTTATGCCGGTACTGGCGGTATAATCATTCCATATTTCTCCGCTACAGCGGGTACGCGCTGCAAAATATCTTCTGCAAGAGATCTTTCAAACGCGTTTTCAGCATCCACAGCAATTCCCAACTCAGGAAAGAAGGGCGCAAATCCCTTGGGACTCCAGGTGGTAACCCAATGACAGTCTGCTTGTCGTGATAATGAGGAGGAGGACCTGGCATTCCCGCTGGAGTAACAACATAGGCCATATCGAAATCTTTAGGAGTCTGTACCAACATGATCTTCTGACCAAGTACATACAGTGATTGAGCTTGTTCTTTCATGGTATAGTAGAATATTAATGAAATAGATTTAACTTTATGAAACAAATGCATCACGAAATTCCTTTGCGAATAATTTTTATGTTACAAGAGTTTCATGAAAAAACAACTATGGCACGAATGAATATGGAATCGGGACGGGTAAATCAAAAATTACGCACTCGAAATGCAATACTCAAAGCAGTAGCCGGCATACTTAAAGACAATCAGAACCCTACCATAGATGAGATTGCGGAGGTTGCCATGGTCTCCCGGACCACCCTCTACCGGTACTTTCCCAACATAGAAAGCCTGGTGATCGAAGCCTCTCTGGATATTAAGACCAAGGAAGCTAATGAACTGTTTGAATATGCATCTGAAGATGTCATTGAAAGAATTGGAATCATTCAGGACTATCTATATGATCTGGCAGTAAACAATGAAGCTCAGTTTCGTCAATTTATCAAAGCCTCAATGACAAGCTGGCTGGAAAAAGAAGGAAAAGTATCCTCCATCCGTGGGGGAAGGAGAATCTATCTCCTGGAAGCTGCACTCGAGCCGGTCGAGGATCAACTTCCTCCAGAAATTATCCAAAAGCTTGTCGTAGCCCTCTCTGCGCTTATGGGCATTGAATCCCTGATAGCGGTGCGTGACATCTGCGAAGTGAGTTACCAGGAAGGCAAGGAAACCATGAACTGGGCGGTCAAAATGATGGTAAAAGGTTTTTTAGACGCGTATTCAGGCCAGATAAGCACCGATCCTACTTCCTCCACATCATAATCTGAAAGTTAACATTCTGTAAAGTTTCCATTTCAGTTTGCCCATAAAGATCCAAATCACCTACTTTCATTTCATATTTTAATTTCAACTTACCATGCACTTCTGGAATACCATATTTATTATTCTCATCATATTTACGGTTCGACTTCAGGCTCAATCTCCTGAATCTTTTCAACACGAAGTAAACACCGAACGCAAACCCTGGACGGAGAAAGGGTTTGATCAGGACCCAATGAACTTTCAGTTTGCCATCGTTAGCGACCGCACTGGAGGGCATCGCGAGGGCGTATTTGGCAAAGCTATAGAAAAGCTCAACCAACTCCATCCGGAATTTGTCATGAGTGTGGGCGACCTGATCGAAGGCTATTCCAAGGATTCGCTGGAGGTAAATGGGCAATGGGATGAATTTCAGGATATCATTTCCAGTCTCTCTATCAGGTTTTTCTACCTTCCCGGCAATCACGATATCTCCAACAGCATGATGCGCAATCAATGGTTGACCCGGTATGGAAGGTCTTACTATCATTTTATTTATAAAGACGTCCTGTTTCTTGCCCTGGATACAAATGATGGTGATGGGGTCGTATTGAGTGAAGAGCAGGTTCAATATATAACCTCAACCCTGAAAAAATATCCCGATGTAAGATGGACCATGCTATTTATGCACCACCCCATCTGGGCTTACCGCGAATATAACGGCTTTGATCAGGTAGAGGAGGCCCTTGCAGAACGACCCTATACTGTCATTGCAGGACATACTCACAGATATCTCCAGCAGGTACGCAACGAGCATAATTACTACATCCTGGGGACTACTGGTGGAGGGAGCCGCCTCAGAGGTCCCAGATTTGGAGAATATGACCATCTAACCTGGGTTACCCTTACCGACCAGGGTCCTGAAATGGTCAATCTGCAGCTTTCCGGCATCCTGGATCACGATGTGTCCAATATGAACTCCATTGCTCAGGCCCGCGCCCTGATGCAGGCCACTCAGATCGAACCCTTGATCCTTCAAAGTACATCTGATAATACCTACACAGCCTATATTCACCTGCAAAATACTTCAGATATCCCCGTTCATTTCGACGGACGTTTCTTTCACCATCACCATCTTGACATTACTCCTAATGTTATTGACACTACCTTGGCACCCCAATCGACTGCCCAACTTACACTGGCCATTTCTCCTGTTTCACCCGATGTGCCCAACCTCATCGATCCCCTTGAACTAAACTGGGAAATAGGATATGAAATGGAAAAACTAGAACCAGACTTCAAACTCTCCGGCATATTACCCATCGAAACAAAGGCCTCCTACGCAGGATTGACAGTTACCGAACGGCCCATATTTCTAGATACACATACCCTGGAAATTGAGCATCCTTATGAAGGACTGGAAATCCGCTATACCCTGGATGGAACGGTTCCATCCGCTTCCTCTCCTGTCTATAAAGGTCCTATTGAAATCAGTGAGACCACCGCACTTACCATCGAGCTTGCCGATAAGGAAGACAAAGTGAGCGATATATGGAAAAAGACTTATGAAAAAGTCTCTCCCATGGCTCCCGTGAAAGCCAAACGCACAGAACCCGGATTAGCTTATGCATACTACGAAGGCAATTTCCTTACACTTCCCGATTATGCAGAACTGACATCACTGCGGGATGGTATTGCCATGGAATTTGACCCTGAAGCGATAGCTGGAGAACGGCTAGATCACTATGCTATTCAGTATCAGGGATACATAGATATACCTGCTACGGGTATCTATACTTTCTATGTCCACTCAGACGATGGGAGTAAACTGTATATCAGAGGTGAAATGGTCGTAGATAACGATGGATCACACAGCGCCCGTACACGCAAAGGCATGATAGCTCTGGAAAAAGGAATTCATCCCATCCAGGTTGACTACTTTGAGGACTTTCTGGGTGAAACGCTCGAAGTAAGTTATGAAGGACCAGGAATCGAGCGTCAAACTGTATCCTTTGAACAACTTTCACATTAGCAGAAGGCTCGAAAACGGGCATCACAATCATTTTTCCTCCGGAAAGCATCACTTGTTTTCAACAATTCTTTGTAACAAATGATTTATGACATTGTCTCATGACTTTCCCGGCGTAGCAGCGTAGTCGCTGCAATCGATATCATACAATAAGCCAGAAAAAAGTACAATCCCACCATCACATTGCTGGTGGTGGGAATTCCTACCTGCATATTTTCAAAAGCGAGATAGGCCAGAAAGATCGCGACGACGAATACATCTGCCATAGACCATTTTCCCGAATAATTGACAAAATGCTGCAAGGGTTTCCATCTTCCAGCAACAGGTAGTACCAGAAAGCTAATCAGGAGAAATAATTTGGCCAGAGGAAATAAAATACTGAATACCAGGATACTAATCCCCACCACATAATTATTCTGTCTTAAGAGAGCCTCGATGAGTTCTACCACTGATTTACTCTGGTAATAGAAATACATGTCTCCCTCAAAGGTCTGATTGAGCTTTACTTCGATACTCAACGACATGACATTGGCCTTAATAGGTATATCGCCCAAATCCACATCCTGATCATACGCGCCGATCTCCATCATGGGAGCAAAAAGACCTACATGCAGACAGACTAATGAAATCAGGATCATACCCCAGAGTATCAGGTGGCGATGGGTATGCCATCGGCTCCAGATCACTACAGTGATAGCATAGATCAGCATCAGTACAACCACTCCGGCGATCCATCCTCGCATTCGAAGTTTGGCCTGAACTGATTTCTCGTTTAATGATTCAGCCAATGTCAGACGGGTACCGGCTTGCTTTCCCTCCACCCATTCATTAGGGTCCAGTAATCTTTCGCGGAAATTCATGGTCTGAGCATACTCCACACGCAGGGACTTGTAAGTATGGCTGTGATGGATGATACGTAAATTACCCAATACTGCCAGGATTAGGAAGACCAGGCTGATCACGACAAAGACCCATAAACGGTGCTCGGTAAGGTATTTTTTCATCTTTTATGTGTGAGTTAAAGTAAAGACCATGTCCTCTAACAACAGCATATTATCATTCATGTGTTTAAGCTACCAAAAGATAGGAAATCCAGACGATACGTTGCACAAAATCCTGTAAATTTGATTATTATTCCATCATCAATCTGAAGCTACCACCATACATGCACACCTAACCCTACGATTATGCAAGGATTCGAACTACTCGACTGGATCGTTATCGGTCTGTACTTTCTCATTCTGTTTGGGATTGCCCTGTGGGTCATTTTTCAACGACAGCGCAATACGGAGGACTATTTCCTAGCGGGAAGAAATGTAGGATGGTTTATCGTTGGTGCTTCTATTTTCGCTTCCAACATAGGCTCGGAACACGTTGTAGGATTAGCCGGGACTGGCGCGTCTGATAAGATGCCTCTACTTATCTATGAACTCCATGCATGGATCGTCCTGATTTTAGGATGGGTATTTCTCCCTTTCTACGCCCGAAGTGGAGTATTTACGATGCCTGAATTTCTCGAACGCAGGTACAATGCCAGTGCGCGCTGGTTTTTATCTATCATTTCATTGTTGGCTTATGTAATCACCAAAGTATCTGTTACTGTATATGCCGGCGGCATAGTCATCTCCACCCTTATGGGGATCAATTTTTGGATTGGTGCACTTGCCACAGTGATACTTACGGGTATATACACCGTCCTGGGAGGAATGAAAGCGGTAGTATACACCGAAGCCCTTCAGACACTTGTACTGATATTTGGTGCTGCTACGCTGACCATTATGGGGCTGAATGCCGTGGGCGGCATCGCTGAACTCAGAGCTACTGTAGGAAGCGATTATTTCAATATGTGGCGCCCAGCTTCCGATCCGGACTTTCCGTGGCCCAGCCTGGTATTTACCTCCTCCATCGTGGGGATCTGGTACTGGTGTACCGATCAATATATCGTACAGCGGGTACTGACTGCCCGGAATATCAAAGAGGGTCGCAGAGGGGCTATCTGGGGAGGCTTTTTGAAACTACTACCTGTATTCATCTTTCTGATTCCGGGCGTCATAGCTCTCGCATTGAAGCAAAAAGGGCAGCTCGAATGGGATACGCCCGACCAGGCATTTCCCGTGTTGCTGAGCAGCCTGTTACCTGCAGGGCTGCGAGGGTTGGTAGCTGCAGGTCTACTGGCAGCCCTAATGAGTTCGCTGGCTTCGGTCTTCAACTCTTGTTCTACCCTTTTCACCATAGACATATATAAAAAGCTCTATCCCAATACTCCTGAACGAAAGCTGGTGGGAATAGGCCGTGTAGCCACTTTCATAGTAGTCGTACTGGGAATTGCCTGGATTCCCATCATGCAAAAAATCTCAGGCGTCCTATATGAATATCTCCAGTCTGTACAGGCTTACATTGCTCCACCTATTACGGCAATTTTCCTGTTGGGAATCTTTTCCAAACGCGTCAACGCGCAGGGAGCCATGGCAGCGCTGATTTCTGGATTGCTCATTGCGATAGTAAGAATTGTGCTCGAACTCAATAAAGCGCAATTTGTAGAGGGTACGCTGCTTTACACTATTGGGAATATGAATTTCCTCACATTTGCCGCCTGGTTCTTTCTATTTTCCGTTATACTTACGATTGGGGTCAGTTTGCTGACAGTTGCTCCTGTCAGAGATAAGCTAGTAGGACTGACTTTTCCTACCCTGACAAAAGAGCAGCGCACCAGCAATCGCGCCAGTTATAACATTTGGGATATTGTCGTATCAATTCTCGTTGCAGGTATCGTGGCAGCAATCATGCTGACGTTTACGGGGTAAGAGAATTGAGAGATTGTGATATTAGAAGTTTATCATTGCATTTACGCAAAAAGACCGGTAGAGACGCTGCGGCAGCATGTCTTTCCATTTGGCACCTGACTGCAGTTGTGTTAAAACGCTTGGCCGAGCGTTTCTACATAAAATATAGAGCCGAGCATCTCAACACAAAGTAAATGATGAAAATCTCAGAACAAGAAACTTAAATTCATATTCTTAACTCAAAAAGGCATTCATGAATAATACACCTAAAGGTCTGATTACCGACCCCAATGGCCAGCTACGATGCTGGTGGCATGGAGGGTACGAGGACTACCTGACTTATCACGATCAGGAGTGGGGTCATCCTGTTGCTGATGACAGAACCCTGTTTGAAAAGATCTGTCTGGAAGGGTTCCAGTCAGGATTGAACTGGTTGATGATCCTGAGAAAACGGGAGAATTTCCGGGCAGCATTTAAAGAATTTGAATTTGATGTCATAGCTGAATTTATGGTCGAGGATGTAGAACGACTTTTACAGGATAGCGGAATTGTACGACATAGAAAAAAGATTGAATCCGTGATCAATAATGCTCGAAGAGCACGTGAAATGGTGTCAGAATTTGGTTCTCTCAGCACATATTTTTGGCAATACGAACCCTCTCAGACCAATCGGCCTAGCACTTTTGATTACGATACCTTGAGTAAAATAAGCCAAACTCCTGAGTCAAAGGCCATGAGCAAAGATTTGAAAAAAAGAGGTTGGTCTTATGTTGGACCTACCACAGCCTATGCCTTTATGCAGGCCATGGGAATGGTCAATGACCATTTGGAAGGGTGTATTTGCAGGAAAAAAGTGACGGAGCTAAGAGCGAAATTCAACCGGCCCGATTAGCTTGTCCTCGCCAGTAAGATCCCGTAACATATATCTTTTACACTTATGTAAACGGGTCCAACCATTTGGCAGTAATAAAAAAAGGAGGAAGTCTACTTTTGAGACTCCCTCCTCAATCAATATTCTACAACTTAACCTACGGCTTCACTGCCATTCGCTGTGAGAATTCTTCGCCTTCTGGATCTATAATTCTTAAGAAATATGTACCAGAAGTCAGACGTGATACATCCACTTGTGTTCTGTACACGTTGAGTTCATCACGAATCAGACGCCTACCATCCAAGTCGTATATCTCATAATAGTGAGGTCCTGACTTAGGATTGACAACCCTGATGTTAAATGTACCGTCCTCGGTAGGATTGGGATACACCAGGTACGTATTTTTACTCAATCCACCCATGGATACCTCTACTACATTAGTGTAAATATAGGTTCCATCTGGTTTCACAACTTTCAATCTGTAGAAGAACGTGCCCTCGGGCTGATCCTGTACATCTGTCATCATGTGATTTTCAGGGTTGAACGCTGCATCATCTCCTTCCATCACTGCCACTTGTTCGTAGATTTGACCGTCTATAGACCGCTCTACAACGACATATCCGCTATTACCCTCGGTAAGTGTTCCCCATGAAATCTGTACGGCATCATTGGATACCGCTTGTACGGAAAAACCAGTTACGATCGGTCCGACAATCGGAAGGTCGCAGATGGTATCACATTTTCCATAATCGCTGTTCAGGTCGCCCTGAGAGTTGATGTAAGTCGTATCACCATTGTACACGACATTACCCTCGTAGGAAAACCATCCTGCAAGCCCGATATCTCCATCTTTGTCATTGGCTCCTTTACCTTGTTGCATGGCCTTGGAAGAATCTGCTGGTGCATGCGTTAAGTTCAGGTAAGTACCTGCCAGACTACCCATACCTACTACTCTACTGGTCGTGTCGATAATCCAATAGGTCCAGTTGGGATACTCGTGCTCGGCAACTGCTACCGCATCGGGACGCTGTGCCAACCAGCTACCTCCGTCGTTGGAAAAGTGCATCCAATTGCGAGGGTTGGTCAATACGAGCATCATATCGAGCTTAGCAGTGGTATCCAGCTTACTAGAAGTAGTACCAGTAACAATCGCTGTGTCGTTTTTGATTAATACCTGCCCCACGCCGTCCAGGGTGAACCTGTTAGCTAGCGAGTCATCTCCCTTGTGCCCGTTGATCAGGGACTCGTAGAAATACAAGGCATGATTGTATGGACTTGCACCCTTGTCATCGGCATCCCAATCATACAGCTCACAAGTAATGGTTACATTATCGCATTCGCCGATTGTGTTACAACGCTCTACCTCAAACAAGGCTCCAGCTGCATCCAGATCTGCACAGATATTGTTAGCTGCAATGATCGACAAGACTTCTGTAGCAAGCGTGACGCCTGGCTCAACCACTCCTAGGTTCAGATAATTATCACTATCTGTATCATCCAACTCTGCAATCAGTGTATGGATCCTGTAGGTACCTGTATCGCTTACTGTGAAGAAAGGATGATCATTAGTAGCTTCAATAACCAGCGAGTCTGTACTCGTCAGTACATAAACCGTATCAAATCCATCTGGAACGATAGGTGTATCGCCAGTTACTGCAAACAGATCCAGCGCAGTATCCATACAAGTTATGGTTGCTGGAATCAGGGTTCCTGCACTTACGTTTAATACATTCAATACAGATGAGTCGGAGATTGCCGTACCACAGTTGTAGGCAACTACGCGCACCATCATTTTATCCTGACCGGCCAATACTGAGTTGATAGTATAAGTCTCTGTAGAGTCATTACCTTCAAGCCCCCCAACACCTTTTACTTCTACGAAGTGATCATCTTCAACCATCTTCGTTTGTATGGAGATACTATCTGCCATTGAGACATAGGTTGTAAATGTAACCGTGTCTCCCACGCACACCAAAGTGTCTGAAGGTTGCAAGCTCACAATAGGTGTTTCATATCCACACGCTTTCGTGACCGTCAAATCGGGAATGATCGTGTTCGTATCATTGATCGCTACATTCAGTGTATACTCTTCATTGTTAAGAGCACGTATCTCCAGGGTATATACTCCAGGAGCAGTTTCGGGAATGGTATCCCCTACGCTCAGCGGAGTAGCAGCCATGGGAGGTTGATCACTATCTTTGTCGTACAATCCCTCAGAACCTGCGCCGATAACTATTATGAGGCCCTCAGGACCCGTGATTTCGAACGTTTCAGAAAACTGTCCATCACCTGCTCCGGGTTCGGATTCATTGGCCAGACAATTACAGGGATCTGTGATGCTCAGATCACATGCTGTATCCACAGAAAGTGTAACGGTATCTGAATATACTGTATCGCATTCGTTGTAAGCACAATAGCGGAACATTCTGCCGTCCATTTCTCCCATTACATCCAGGTAAGTAAGGATCGTATCAGATACCTCGGTACTTTCCCATGTCGTCTCATTCCAATATTGCCATTCACCACCGTTCTCAGCAATCACTCCTACGAGAAAGCTTACTGAGTCTCCCTGACATGTAGCGTAATCTCCGGGTTGATGCGTGATTTTCACAGAATCGGGAACTGTAATGGTCAATACATCTCCGGTATCGCGTACACATTCATTAGCAGCGATAAAACGCAACCTAATGGTCGTATCAATCTCGAACTTAAATGTCTTTTCAATGGCCTTAGGCTCAATGGCATTTACGGTTTTATCGGTTCTAAATACGCCATTTTGCTCAATCTGACAGATCAACGTATCCGTACTAGTCGCTCTTACGGTCAATTCCACAGAGTCACCTTTACAAGCAATGAAATCGGTCGGCAGTTTGATGAATGTCGGACGATCCCGCAGAATAACTTCAACTTCATCAGAGTATACCGTATCGCACTGGTTGTAAGCTGCAAAACGGAACTTCGCTCCGTCAAACTTATCAGGGTCCCCTACGATAACATTCAGTGTCGTCTCAGTCTCTCCTTCCAAATCTTCAAAATCTTTTTCTCCGGGACTGAAGCACTGCCATGTACCCTCCCAAACATTTGATTCGTTATCTACCATGACACTGTAAGTCAGCTCCTCTCCCTGGCATACCGTATCTAGCACGGGTTCAGGCTGCATAGTAATCTGTGGTGCATCGATCACGATCAGCGTACGAGAAAGTGTATCACCTACACATTCCTCTTCCTGCTCATCCAATATTTCATTTTGATTAGCATCCGGAAAGTTGACAGCGGATAAGCTGAATGTATTCACATTTTCCATGGTTATAGGCTCGCCGATCAGAGTATCTCCAGCAGCTACATATTCAATCTCGTCGATCCCCAGCGTAGCATCTACCAGCATATCTGTACTATCAGAGAGATTGATAAACAAATTACTGACAACATCTCCCACGCATACAACTACTGTATCTTGGTTAACCACTTCTCCATTGACCATAAAAGCCAGATCGTATGCCGGAGCCTTGGGCCAAATTATGAATTCGTAATTTACCTCGGGTGATTCACAATCAGGCTTATCCATTAAGACAGCTTTTACGCGGTATCTCATTCTGACCGGTTTGCTAGTAGTATTGACCAGTACCTGAGAAAACGTAGATTGCAGAGTATCTCCGAGTTTCAATGAATCCCCTTCCTGGATCATCAACGGTCCGTAACCTTGCCCAGGAGACAGTGGGTTATTGAAAGGATCCTCGTCCACATCATGGCGAATACTGGTAATCTCTAAATAATAATCTTCTCCTAATACGAGGCTCTCATCTTGTGTAGCAAAATCTATATTGAGGATATCTCCACTACATAGTGAATCTGATTCCACTTGATTTACGAGGTAAGGCAATGGAGTAACGGAAACACTACATTCAATGGTATCACTCTCGCAAGACTCTTCGAAAGGTTCCAATATACCATTACGGTTGGCATCTGTAAACAGATACAATTTAATATTTCGAGTACCGCCGTTTTTCGCTATCTGCTCTTGGTTGAAGAAGTATTCCTCAATCTCTCCATTCAAATGCATACCTCCATCTACTTCACCTCCCTCAACACTGTAGACGCCATCTGTCTTTAATTCATCAGCCAAGAAAAATACGTCTGCAGTATCTTCAATTTCGTATTTAACCAATAACCAAGGGTCTCCGTTATTCACAATAATCTTTGTCACAGTATCGGTCTCACATACCATGATATCGGTAGACTCTAAGGTATCTCCATTTACGACCCATGAAATGTCAGAAGATGGTAATTCTGGTATTACCAGTACTTCTACATCGATAGTGGGTGAAATACATTCTGGAGAATCAATCAACTTTGCCTGGACCCGATAGGTCAGTCTCACTGGGCCAGCCGTTGCATTTGTCAACGTCTGAGTAAGCGGAGATGTCAACGTATCACCGATAATCAGACTATCACCTGAGGCTACCATAAGCGGTCCATATCCTTGTCCCACAGAATCAGCTAGCGGACTTACATCGCTATCATAAAATACGTCAACGATTTCGATCACATAATCCTCACCTGCTACCAATTCTCCATCTTCAGTTGTTACCTCGATGCTAATCGGCTCTTCGTGACACACAGTATCCAATTCAACTTCCGTAAGATAAGGCAATGGCGTCACTTCTACCGTACAAGTTACCGTATCGCCTGGACAAGCCTCTTCGTAGGGGTCAAGAACTCCATTTTTATTTTCATCTACAAAGAAAGCTATCTCAATATAGCGTTTACCTTCATTTTTGGCAATTAATTCCGAATAGAACTGGGGATTGATACCATTATCAGCATAATGCTCTTGGTCCAGATCCCCTTGCAATCCCAGATCATCGTTGAGTCCTTCACCAGGCAGTATTAATATATTTTCATATTGAGGGTCAATACCGACTTCAAATATATCCATAGTGTCGTTGATGACATACTTACCCAGCATATTGGGGATGCCTTCATTGAGCACTATCTTCTGGACCGTGTCGGTTTCACACACCTTGATATCTGCATCCCGGATTGTATCTCCATTGACTACCCAAAATACATCTGTTTCAGCCGGTTCAGGCAATACCACCACACTTACTAATCTGGCAGGTCTAGAAGTACACGCTGGTGCAACGGCAAGCTGTGTCTCTACAAAAAACGATAGTCGGATCGCCTTGTCGGTAGGGTTGGTCAATGCCACCTTTAAGCCGTCTGTAACGGTATCTCCCACGACAATCATCGTATCGGGTACAATAGCTCCGTATCCATCCTCAGTCCCTTCATTTTTATTAAAGGGAGGCAGTGTATCATTTCTGATCACCCAAACCCTAAATTCGTATTCGCCGTCCTCTAGTTCGCTCAACACATCCGGGAGATCAAAGGTAACATCCAAGGTGTCTCCACTACAAATGGTATCCAGGAAGGCAGTAGGATTCAAAAAATTCACATCAGGGCGTACGGGTAGGGGTGCGACAAATACACTAATCTGCTCTACCGCCCCATCGCAGTCCTCAAAACCATCCCCCAATTGATCGGTCTTCACACTATAGATCAGCTCGACCACTTCAGCAGAATTGTTGACGGGTTCATCGTAAAGTTGCGGTTCATCAACCTCTTCGCCTTCCAGTATCTGACCGACTTCGAGTAAGCCTTCCACAGGTCCGTAGCCATCCAGGGTATCCCCTTCAGCTGTAATGTGCTGAATATTATCTAGCAAAAACTGGAAATCGGTACCTTCTTCTCCTGCATCATCAGAAGTACTTAACGAAACGGCTAATCCCTCCTCACTACAAATCGTATCACCCGCTGCATTAGGGTTGGTGAATGATGGCGTTACAGGAAAATTTATACATCCACTGAATTCGATGTCAAATGCTACTTCAAGGTCATCAGTATTCTCGATAGACATACAACGACTATCATCGGAAGAAAGAAAAGAATCATCGGCATCCCAGCCATATATTTTAAATACCACTGAATCTGTAAGACCCACAAAGACATTAGACGCTGTAAGATCAATGGTAAACTCTGTTGAACCCAACCCGAGGTCATCTGTATCCAGCAAGTTTGTAGTTCCAGTAAGATCCGTACGAACGTTGATGTTTGTCGGGCCACGAGTAAATCTGTATATGTGGAATTTAAATTCCGAAAGATTCACCACTACTCCATCAGCGAACCTAAGTACTACTTCAAAGTAATCATTTTCATCCAGTTCAGTAGCAGTTGTGAATGCACATCCCATGTAGCTGTCGGGTGCAAACCCATTGAGAAGTGCCCCCCAAGTATTCTGGAGACCAGGCCCTCTACGGATAATAGCATCTGCTTCGTCCGCTCCAGTGAGAATACCTGGAGCTACCACATCATCTGCGTCAAACACTACAAATTCTTCCCCCCCATTGTTACCTTCCAGACTGAGCTGAACAATGGTTTCCTGGGCAGAAAGCGGGAACCAAATACCCACGAGCAAGATCCATAAAGAAATCCAGTTACGCAGAACATCCCACCAGGATCTTGTGGTGAGATGACTACTCTTGAGCTGGATTAAGCTTGTAAATTTGTTAATCATTGAGTTTAATTTAATTTAAATAATTAGCGTTTCTGATTATCAGCCATCGTGACTGTCTACATCTAAATAGAACGTGATGAATAAATCTTCATTCATCAGAGATACTGTGCTAATTATTAACCCCAATTCAGCAGTACAAAGGTAAGAATATAATTACTTTATATTTAGTAATATATATTTGCAGTACAATAATACTCATTATTTTAAAATCTGCAAAATATTATTTATGTATAAACTGACTCGTTGAATAGCCCCTCTTAATCTAAAAAATCCATTTAATTAGCTGTAAGTGTACTTCTAGTGGTATACCCATCATATATTTTCACCATGAAAAAAATGAATCTTCTACTATTTTTTATAAAAATTACACATTCCATCTATACATCATCCTAATTTTGTATATGTAAGATACATTCAAATTGATACAAGATTAATCCTTTCATTTTCCCCTATCCCTAAAACATATCACTTCAGTTACAACAGTAAAAGAATCAAGTTCTTCAAGGGGAAAAGAGCAATGGGGTTTAGCAGCTTTTTTTCACCTACATCAACCTCATAAAAAATACTTCTACCCAGTTCCTGCAGGCCACCTTTATCGCATTTGTTGGACGATATATCTATACAGCGATGTGATAAGAAAATTTGGTATTGGGAAAGGGTAAAATCATTATATTAAGACATTGTACCACTGATAGGCGACTAAACCCATGACTGCTGTTCGTGGTATACTGAGCGAAGTTTATAGAGGATATTCTGCTACAGGATAATATACAAGCCTATGCAACACTAGCGCGAGAAACTCCCATCTCACTCGTAATCAGTGAACGCCTTGACACGCGCTTTGATTTTAGAGAAGTGTTTGAATCCAAGGCTGGTGATATTGCCATATATGATCTCACCTGTTGCGGAGGTATCTCCGAAGGCAAAAAAATCTCTCACATGGCCAATACTTACTACATCCCCACCATGATGCACACAGCCGGCGGTCCGATTCTCTGGTATGCCTCAACGCATCTGGCTGCAGCGATTACTAACCTCTTCTATGTAGAGAGCGTCTATCAAAACTGGCACGACCGCTATCCATATTTCTTTAAAAAATGTCCCTCGAGTCGTTGAAGGGACGGTTAGACCTCCAGAAGAACCTGGATTAGGCCTGAAGTTTAAGCCGGGATTGTTTGAACGAGAGGAGGTGCAAGTAGAAGTGGTTGCAGAGGAGTGAAATATTTACATCTTAAACTTTTATTATCCTGTAAAGCATTTTTTATCTCTGAAGGCATTAATACAACACCTTAATTTACTCTGCAAAACCGTTCATTCTTTTTCTCTCTCACTTCCTAATCAGACATCAATACAAGATCAAAATAACAGCTCTAGAAACGAGCAAAATAAACCTTGAATTTACTTATCACCACCACATTTTGTAAATTGCGTATTCAAAGAGAACTTTAGTATATGCGCATATGATCATCCTGGAAGAAATTGAGGCATTTCTAAAAAAACATAAACGTTCCCGGATATACAAACGGGGAGAAACTCTGTGTCATGAGGGATATGTAGAAATTATTGAACTGGATGAAGAAGGTTCAAATGTACATTGTGAAGTTATAAGCCAATCGGGCTATCCTGATGTTTATCACGTAAAACTACGTTGTCTCGATGATCGCAAAAATGTTTTGACCAGTTGTACCTGTCCCTTTGACGGTCCTGTATGTAAGCACGCCATCGCATCATTGCTCGAAGTAACATATGTATTGGAAGATAATGGTTTTGTGTTGGAAGAGGATTCACTTCGGGATATCTTAACGAAAACTACAAAAACCCCCGTAAAGTCGGCACCTGATAGCCCCAAAACATCATCTATTCCATGTATGAATGAGCTGTCTCAAGAGGAACTCAAGAAGCTTGCTGGTTTACATACCCAGGAGATGATGTACGGATTTTTATACAACCGACCGGAAATTACTCATTACAAACTTTCAGCTTCTACACTCGAAGCCAGAGTGATACACCAGAATCAGGCGTACTCCATACAGATTGAAATGACTGAGCATGACCAACTCATATGCACCTGCAATTGTGGTCAGCGAAAAAACAAGATCTGTTTTCACGCATATGTCATGCTGATTAATCTGTCCCAACAATATCACTGTCAACCTGATGTCGTGTTTCCGCTCAGGAATCATAAAAATCTCCTTTCTGAAAAACTTAAGGAGTATGGTTATAAATGGAAAGATAACTGGCAGGAATTATTTGAAGTTGAACTAGATTATCCTACACTACATCTCTATCCCAAGGATCCCGGCCTTTCCAAAATAGCGAAGTTTGCCAACTGGAGAGCAGAAATACAGACCTATGTAAAACCTTTCGATCAAATTGAAGAACAGCAATTTAAACTACCAGATAATCAAAAAAAATATGCCATCCTCTGGGAAATGGTATATGGTCCATATAATATACCTGGATTGCATCTGATACATGGTAAACGCAAGAAAAATGGAGACATTGGCGCCCCCATTCGCAAATTAGATAACAAAAGCTTACAGAATACCCAAAGCCTCCCTATTGATAGGAAAATGCAGTTGGAAAGACTCTCAAATGTCAAGCCCAGTATATATCTGGGAACATTCGATAGCTTTTATACACCCAATCTAAATCCAAAACAATATAAACTGGCTGTCAGAAGTATACATAAGCAACTACTCCGGATATATCCTTCTTTGCTTCATGAAGATCATTATCTGATAGAGGTAGATAGTCCCAGAGATACCGTAGCAGTCCGCGACATAACCAGGATCTATCCACAGGAAGAGTATCCTACCCTGGCATTCGAATTCCGTAAGTCAACCAAGCACTACTTACTCAAACCCTTCCTGGTTATCGATGATTCCTGGCACCCGATTCAGGATGTTAATTTCCTAAATTTTGGGATTTTTTCGATTGAAGATCGGATATATCTATTGAAATTGGATGATGCAGATACAGCCCTTTTCTTTAAAGTCAAGCAAACTTACCGGATCAGGCACGAAGATCTAGCGGATTTTAGCAGGGATTTTCTTATGCCGCTGGCTGAAAAATATACCGTCCAGTCCATTGGCCATCATTTTGAACTCCGGAAAAGTATCGCCAACATTCAAAAAAAAGTATACCTCCGGGAAGTTGAAGACTATCTCCTGCTTATCCCTGCATTTGAATATACTGATGAAAACGGCAATAGCCGTGAGGTAAAGCTCAACGGAGAATCTAAATTGATCTTTCAGGCGGAAGGGATGGATCAGCCTGTATCAATCGATCGAGCTACAGACCAAGAAGAACATTCCTGGAACTTTTTTAGGAATTTACATCCGTCATTTGAATATTCCAAAGAATACTATTTTGCATTGCCCATTGATCAGGTACTGGAAAAAAACTGGTTTTTCAAGACTTTTGAGCAGATCATGCGAGCAGGATATGAAGTAATGGGGCTCAAAGCCCTCAATAAAATCAAGTATAATCCTTTTCGTCCAGTGATGCAAATACGTGCAAGTAGTGGTACCGATTGGTTTGACCTCCAAATGGATGTATCGTTTGGAGATCAGAAAGTCAAACTGACTGACATACGCAAAGCAATCATGAACCGGCAGAGCTTTGTTAAACTCGGCGATGGTTCACTAGGAATGCTACCCGAAGATTGGCTGAAAAAGTATAGTTCGATATTGAAAATGGGAAAGGTCTCGAAGAACAACCTGAAGGTCTCACTATTTCAAGTAGGCTTAATGGAAGATTGGGCAGATGAGGTGGAAAACCCCGAGTCAGTAAAAGAAATTTTGCAAAAACGCAAACGGCTGAGGGAATTTCGGAAAATCAAGGATATCGAACTGCCTGTGGGATTAAAAGCTACGCTGAGAAATTATCAGAAAGAAGGTTATAACTGGCTGAATTTCCTGGATGAATTTAGTTGGGGAGGTTGTCTGGCTGATGATATGGGACTAGGGAAAACTTTGCAGGTTCTGTGTTTTCTCATGAAGGTATCACAAGAACATCCAGGCTCGACACATCTGATCGTAGTGCCTCGTTCGCTCGTATTCAACTGGGTTGGGGAAATAGAAAAATTCAGTACAGGACTATGTGTACTATGCCATACCGGATCAGAACGTATCAAATCCAGCGATCACTTCTCAACATATGATCTGATCATTACCACCTATGGATTAGTGCGTTCGGATATTGATTGGCTGAAAGAGTATGTATTTGGATATGTGGTACTCGATGAATCTCAAGCCATCAAAAACCCCTTAACTCAGGCTGCAAAAGCTGTGAAAATGCTCAAATCCCGCAACAGGCTGGTGATGACCGGTACACCCGTGGAAAACAACACTTTTGATCTCTATTCGCAGATGGATTTTCTCAACCCAGGTATGCTGGGAAGCATTGAAACCTTTCGTACGCAATTTGCTAATCCCATTGATAAGGACCGTGACGAGAAAGCTGCTGCAGATTTGCGGAAGCTGGTTTATCCATTTATCCTCTCCCGTAAAAAACAGGAGGTAGCCAAAGAACTGCCCGAAAAAACAGAAATCATCCTGTACTGCAACATGTCAAAAGCCCAGCGCAAGGTGTATGATTATTACAAAGACACCTACCGGGATCTGATCACAGAAAAAATTGAGCAGGAAGGAATGAATAAAGCAGGGATCTACATCCTGCAAGGTCTCTCCAGATTACGACAGATCTGTAACTCACCCCAGCTACTTCCTGCAGATGAGGGAGAGTTTACGCAGGACTCTGCGAAGCTGGAGGTGTTGATGGAACATCTGGACGAAATTTTTGCTGAAGGACATAAAGTTCTCGTATTTTCCTTTTTTACAGGTATGCTGGATCTCATAGGCAGGGAATTAACTGAGCGAAGTATTGAATATGTTTTACTGACCGGACAGAGCCAGAACCGGGAAAAATTGGTGTCAGCATTCAAAGAGAGTAACCACAAAAAAGCCTTTCTGATCAGCCTGAAGGCTGGAGGTTTTGGTCTGAATCTTACGGAAGCAAGCTATGTATTTCTGGTAGACCCCTGGTGGAATCCGGCTGTTGAGCAGCAGGCAATTGACCGCACACATCGCATCGGACAGACAAGGCAGGTATTTGCCTACAAGATGATTTGTCTGGATACCATAGAAGAGAAGATTCTGAATGTACAAGACAAAAAGCTGGCTATTTCCCAGGATATCATCCATACAGAAACAGGGTATATCAAAAAACTAACACCTGATGATGTAAGAGACCTCTTTCAGTAGTCTCACAGTGCACTGATTTTGGACTTTACTTTAAATTTAGCAGTTTATAAACTAGAAAATAATGCATTTTAAATGTCTAAAAGACCAGAAATTCCTGACGATATCTTCTACGGTTCGAGCTGTGATAGTCTTTAATATCATAACAAAAGTCGCATCGTGATACACAAAAAGATGCAACGCGTATAGTATGTCTTTAAAAGGATTTATGATACACCTAATTTTAATGGCAGGAAATTAACCCGAAACTAAATAACACAACCAATTGATTGTAAGTCATCTACGTTATAGAATCTTCATTTGTGTCAACTTGCAACAAATAAAAAAGCGCTGATAATAAGCGCTTTTCAAAAGTTGTTGCGGGGACAGGACTCGAACCTGTGACCTTCGGGTTATGAGCCCGACGAGCTACCAACTGCTCCACCCCGCGATATATTTTAAGTTTTATTTTTTATCTATTCGGACGATGATCTTAAGATCTTGTATATACCCGAATTAGAACGTAAAAAACTAAAAAATTATCATCTATACAACGGGATTGCAAATATGAGGGTTTCATGCGAAAAAAACAAATACATACTATTATTTTTTTTCTCATTTTTTTTAAAAAAATGGATTATATGAAATAATATTTCGAGATAACCTATATCTTTTGTGCAGTTTTAAATCAAATCAAAAAAACGTCAAATCGAGTATCATGGAAAATTTATTCGGAACACTTACCCTAGAGAACATCGTCAGCTTTGCCAGGCCCATACTTCTGGCATTACTGGTGATCATCATTGGCTTCTACGTTGCGGGAGCCATTAGCCGATTCATCAGAAGAAGAATCGAACAGAGCGAAATGGATAATTCGCTAGCTCCATTCCTGTCATCTATCATAGGAGTTCTCCTCAAAGTACTGGTCCTAATCAGTGCTGCAGCCACACTGGGGATGGAGGTTACCTCCTTTGCTGCGATTGTTGCAGCCGCAGGTTTTGCCATCGGGATGGCATTGCAAGGTAGCCTGGCAAACTTCGCAGGTGGCGTACTCATCCTTACTTTCAAACCTTTTCTAGTAGGAGACGTGATTACAGCCCAGGGATTTACTGGAGTAGTGGATCAGATTCAGGTTTTTAATACCGTTCTTCGGAGCTTCGACAACCAGATCATTACTATCCCCAATGGACAACTCTCCAACTCGCCTATTACCAATATCAATAGGGAGTCTACACGCAGAGTGGATATCGCATTTGGAGTGAGCTACAAGGAAGATATAGATAAAGTACGTGATGTACTTAAAAGCGTAGTCGACCGATGTCCACATCTCCTCGAAGATAAAGATGTGGCTATCGTGATGACGGAGCTGGCCGATAGCTCGATAAACTTTGCTGTAAGACTATGGACCAGCACTTCTGATTACTGGAATGTTTATTTCTTTATGCTGGAAAATGTGAAAAAAGCCTTCGATGCAGAAGGAATTAACATCCCCTACCCCACTATGGATGTTAATGTCAATCAGCCTACTGGTTAATCTATCTTCTGTGCTGATCTTCAGAGGAAGTCTTATTATGGGACTTCCTCTGAATACTATAGTATTGGCTGTTAAAAAATATCCTTTCATTCTGGCCTAATTGATAATATTACATAATAACGCTATGAAATTTTTATGCAAATAGGGCGAATGGTAAAAATCGCTTACTTAATAGCCAAAAGTCGCTGTAATCATTTGGAAAACCCAGGAATTTGTTGCACATTTACAGTCCGTTTCATTTGAAAATATATAATACCCGTTAGGCGGGTATTTGTTGTCTTAATGAATAAACGTAAGGTATTAACAATACAGAAGAAAAAGATTTCATTTTTTTTGCGTTTTATTAAAAGATACCAGATATTTGCATTCCCTTTAAGAGACAAAGGTTGTGTTTATTAATCAAAATGTTGAATATCAAGCCATTAGGCTAATGATAGATAAACTAAGGACAAGAGGAGAAGGCAAGTGTGGAAGAATGTTCTTTGACAAGACTGAAGCAGTAGTTCTGAGGAATTATGAGAGATTATAATTTCGAGCCAAAGAAAAGGTAAGGAGGGGAAGTCAAGAGTTTCACAATTGAGAGTTTGATCCTGGCTCAGGACGAACGCTAGCGGCAGGCCTAATACATGCAAGTCGCGGGGCAGCAGTTCGGCTGGCGACCGGCGCACGGGTGCGTAACGCGTATGCAACTTGCCCTTCAGTGGGGGATAGCCTGGGGAAACCCAGATTAATACCGCATGTCATCCCGACCTCGCATGGGGCTGGGATAAAAGCTGAGGCGCTGAAGGATGGGCATGCGTGGCATTAGCTAGTTGGTGAGGTAATGGCTCACCAAGGCGACGATGTCTAGCTGGTCTGAGAGGATGATCAGCCACACGGGCACTGAGACACGGGCCCGACTCCTACGGGAGGCAGCAGTAAGGAATATTGGTCAATGGGGGCAACCCTGAACCAGCCATGCCGCGTGAAGGATGAAGGTCCTCTGGATTGTAAACTTCTTTTCTCAGGGGATAATTGTGAGCTATAAGCTCGCTTGCAGGTACCTGAGGAATAAGCACCGGCTAACTACGTGCCAGCAGCCGCGGTAATACGTAGGGTGCAAGCGTTGTCCGGATTTATTGGGTTTAAAGGGTGCGCAGGCGGTCTGTTAAGTTAGTGGTGAAATTGTCCGGCTCAACCGGATCTCCGCCATTGATACTGGTAGACTTGAGTGCGACAGAGGGTACTAGAACGCGTGGTGTAGCGGTGAAATGCATAGATATCACGCAGAATACCAATTGCGAAGGCAGGTACCTATGTCGTAACTGACGCTCAGGCACGAAAGCGTGGGGAGCGAACAGGATTAGATACCCTGGTAGTCCACGCTGTAAACG
>CAYXVE010000064.1:0-26687 GCA_964468435.1 uncultured Bacteroidia bacterium
TATCAGGCTTTGGGAGAAATTCCGCGTGCCCGGGAGCTCTTCCTGCAAGCGCAGGAAATCTGCATCCAACTGAAGGCACAGACGGGGATTCCGAAGTTTGAGGGATATCTGAATGCGGTGGCTGGGAAACTGGATGAGTTGGAGCAATAAAAAAGCTCTAAGGGAAAAGAAGATCATGTTACCTATGGTTTATCTCATTGCCCTTCACAGGAATAATGCATATCTTGATCATCTAACCCAATATCTATTCTCATGAAATACTCACTCCCCCGAACCTTTATTTATGGGCTGCTGCTATCGCTTATGGCGGTGGCTGCGATCGCCTGGATACCTACCAGGAAAGAAGTGCTGTCTTTTGATATTGTTTTTCCGGAATCGCTAGAGGCTGAGCCGCAGGATGGTCGGCTGCTGCTAATGCTGTCGAAGCATCCAGAGCCAGAGCCGCGCTTCCAGATCAGCGATGGTCCGAAGACACAGATGATCTTTGGGGTGGATGTAGAACACATGAAGCCGGGTGAACCCATAACTGTCAGTACCTATGCGTATGGCTATCCTATACGAAGTATAGCAGATATTCCGAAGGGAGATTACTATGTACAGGCGCTGCTGCACAAATACGAGACCTTTGAGCGGTCGGACGGTCATACGGTCAAGCTGCCGATGGACCGGGGTGAGGGGCAGCAGTGGAATCGTGCTCCAGGAAATCTGTACAGCACGCCTGTCAGGATGACGCTCGATGCCGCTGCCTCCGGGAGGGTCGAGATCCGGATGGACCGGGAGATCCCACCGATTGAGCCGCCGGAGGATACGAAGTATATCAAGCATATCCGCATCCAGAGTGAGTTGCTCACGGAGTTTTGGGGCAGGCCGATGTACCTGGGGGCGCATGTGCTGCTGCCAGAGGGGTTTGATGAGCATCCAGGAGTGAAATATCCCCTGGCGATCATGCATGGGCACTTTCCCTATGACTTTGATGGCTTTCGCATGGAGCCTCCGGACCCGAACCTGGAGCCGGACTATAGCGAGCGCTTCGACGTGAAAGGCTATAACCGCATTGTACAGCAGGAGGCTTATGACTTTTACAAGACCTGGACGGGGCCGAATTTTCCGCGGGTGATCGCGGTCGAGATTCAGCATGCCAATCCTTACTACGATGATTCCTATGCAGTCAATTCGGAGAATCTGGGGCCCTATGGTGATGCGATCACCTATGAGCTGATCCCTTACATTGAGGAGCAATTTCGCGGGATTGGTGAAGGCTGGGCGCGGTTTCTCTACGGTGGCAGCACCGGCGGCTGGGAGGCGCTGGCAGCCCAGGTGAAGTATCCCGATGAATACGGAGGCTCCTATGCAGCCTGTCCTGACCCGATAGACTTCCGGGCCTACTGTTTGGTCAACCTCTATGAAGATAAAAATGCCTACTACTATGATAGTGATTTCAAGCAGGTGTTGCGTCCCGGCCACCGGAATTATCTGGGACATGTGGATGCCAGCCTCCGGGATATGAACCTCAGGGAGTTGGCTCTGGGCAGCAGGAGCCGCTCTGGGCAGCAGTTTGACATCTGGGAGGCGGTGTACTCGCCTGTAGGAGCCGATGGCTATCCGCAGCGCATCTGGGACAAGCAGACTGGAGCGATCGATCGCGAGGTTGCGCAGTACTGGAAGGAGAACTATGATCTCACTCATATCATGCAGCGTGACTGGGAGACGCTGGGTCCGAAGTTGCGTGGCAAGGTCCACATCTACTGCGGGGATATGGACAACTATTACCTCAACAATGCCGTCTATCTGGCGGAGAAATTTCTCGAATCGACGGAGAATCCGCCCTATGCAGGCGAGGTCGCCTATGGCGACCGTGCAGAACACTGCTGGAATGGCGATCCCGATCAGCCCAATCACATTTCACGCCTACGCTATCACCGGATGTTTATCCCTAAATGGACGGAAGAGATTCAGTCCCGAGCACCTGAGGGTGCGGATCTCACTTCGTGGAGATATTGACTTAATCTTACTACCTGCAAAGTGATCACAAACACCTTACGCCTTTTATTGTTCAACTGAAATATACCAAATTTTAGCCATTTTCTTACATTTTATGGGATCGTAAATTGATTATTTTGGATAAATCAACGTTTATCCATTGATCAACCTAGTGTAACTGGGAAGTAGATGACTCATCGTTTTGAACCCGGTCATTATTTTAATACCCTACCTAAACTAATCCTCTGTCTATCAATGGATTCAGACAAAAAAGCCTATTTAATGCTTGTGAAAGGTTAATTCAGGAGCATTGTAAAATGCTATAGAAATAGCAAGTTACGTAATATACGAAGTAAATTATATTTTTCGTAAAAATATATAGGTTATACTAAAAATTTATATTACTATTTACAAAATATATAGTCTGGATTCATTCTACTAAAATACTTACATATTGATGAACTTGGAATAAGAATTACCCACCCCGATTCGTATTAATAACTGATAATCAATACGCTCAAAAAGTTTCATGCAAAATTATCCACGCTTATAAAAATCGTATGATTTATTTGTTTAGCCACTGTTAATTATTAATTTTAATTATAGAAAATATTTTTATGTAAAATTCTATTAAGTATCACAAAATAATTGTCTAGGCAATTTACCCTACTTACACTTTTTTTGCGGCATTTGTAACAACAATATTGATATATGGAAACCAAAAACGATGTATTACGAAACCCCGATTCCTTCCTTCAAGTTGGAGATTTTGTGGCGGCCTCTTTTTTTTTCACCTCTACAGGACTATTGATTATTGCACTGTTTCTATTATTTCAACACAAAAACGTACCTAAAGCCTGGAAAGCGCCTGTCTTGCTTGCAACCATGGTGCCCTTGGTGGCAGCATTAAATTCCTTTTACCGTCGAAGTTACTGGGTCACTACACAGACGAGTCCGGTTGAGTTCCGCTTTTTTGACTGGTTTCTCACCGTACCGCTGATGTGTGTGGTATTTTACTACCTGCTTCGCCCCTTAGGAGCTAGGTTGGGCATGTTGTTTAGCCTGCTCATTGGCAGCATCCTTATGATCGGTTTTGGATATCTGGGAGAAGCCATTTATCCCGAAGAGTCCATCAAATGGGGAGTCTTGGGCTCCATCGGTTTTGGAATAATAATTGGATCAATCATGGGTTTTGGCTATCCCAAAATATTCCGCAAGCATACAGACCCTATCCTGAAAAATGGGTATTTGCTACTATCTCTCCTCTTACCGATCGGATGGAGTATTTATCCGCTAGGATACATGACTGTACCCGGCAACATCATGGAAGGCACCCTGAGTGTTAACACGGTCAATATTATGTACAATATTGCTGATCTTTTCAACAAAGGTTTTCTGGCAGTGTGTGTATACTATATGTCGACCCGTTCGCTGGAAGCGCTAAGGGATCATCTGGCTCAAGAACAAGGAAATCTCAACCAGCGTAACAGAGATACTGCTAACGGAAATGCTTCGGATGAAGATATTTCTCAAAGAAGTTCATACTATAATTTTCCCCAATAAAAATGAATCGATACAGATCAATCGTTTGCATATTCACCTTGCTCCTGCCCACTATTACTCAATCTCAGGAAATAGACCTTGCCGATGGGATCATTGCCTATTATCCCTTTGATAAGGCTTTTCAGAGTCCAGTACTCGACAATCCGGTTTCGATCAACAAGGGAGCCAACTGGACCCTCAATCGCTTTGGTGCGGAAGAGACTGCTGTTGTGTTCGACGGAGTGGATCAGCAGATCCTGATTCCGGCTCATGAAAGGCTTAACATTTCTCAATATGATACATACAGCATTTCACTGTGGCTACAACCTCGCGACGACAATCAAGGTTGTATCCTGCTCAAAGAACAGGATGTAGGGATCAAGTGGAGTGGAATGAAAAAACCTTTAACGGTTTTCAACGGCGTAAAGGGTGGGTTCCCTGAAGGTACGAAAGATCGCTGGGCGTCTGCAGAATGGTATCATATAGTATTGGTTAAGCATCCTGAAAACCTATTTCTTTATATTAATGGAGCATTGGACCAAAGCTGGGAATCACATACCAAGTCTAATACAGGGGCTAAGGATATTTATATCGGAAAGCATCCTTACTTCTGGGGAGGATTTACGGGAAAACTGGATGATCTAATCTTCTACAATCGTGCACTCAGTGAATTTGAAGTGCTCATGCTATCCCAGATTGAGAATGTTCCGATGGAATCTGCTACCGAATACTCCGAACCCCTATATGAACTTACGGCAGGTGACATACTGGGTACCTGGCAGGGTGTTCTGGTTCAACCTGAACACGATCTCGTACCCAATTACACATACTGGCTAAAATTTTCTGAGAATGACGCGGGGCTGATGAGGGGATATTCCAGGATCGAGATATCTGATACGACTTCCTATGGAGTATCGCGTATGCAGGGGATCATATCGGGTAATCTGCTCAATTTCGAAGAGGTCCAGGTTATCCGTCAAAAGAATTATCTAGGATATAAATGGTGCAAAAAGTATGGAAACCTCTCCTATGATTCTGAAGAGGATGTTTTACGAGGTACATGGTATGCCAATAACTGTGAATCAGGAGGCGAGATACTACTCTACAGGACTGATAGCAAGTTCAACTTTCACGACAACCGTCTCTCGGAGTCTGTATCGCTGGAAAAGTTTGCCAAAATGATGGAGGAGGAAAAACTGGAGGCGGAAATGAAAGAAAAAGCCCTTAAGCTTGAATTGAATACCATCTATTTCCCCACGGGAAGCTTCACCTTATCAGATGAAGCTAAAATATACCTCAAACGGGAATTGGTTCTCATTCTGAAAAAATATCCACAAATTATGCTGTCGATTTCAGGCTATACCGATAGTACGGGCGATGATGGACTAAACCTACGGCTCTCCACCAAGCGCGCCCGCTCTATCCACGATTTTCTGATCGAAAATGGGATTACTTCGTCCAGGCTGGAATATATGGGTTATGGAGAGGCTAAGCCCATCGCGACCAATGATACGCCTGAAGGTCGCGAACGTAATCGCAGGGTGGAATTTGAATTGTCTTTGTAAGGTGTAGGGATAGGCAGCGCGGCCCTTGCTCAGGGATTTGCTAAGTCAAAACCAACAGCGGATCCTCATTAACTTGCTCATTTCTTTTTGGGAAAATAAAGAATACGCAGAACAGTCAGATGCACTCCGTCTGCTACAGACGGGCCATCATGAGCTAGAATCATAAATCAGCCATGGGACGCTTAGTCAGGAGCAGATACGTATAGAGCGTGCGAGGATTAACAAGGCGTTGATGGGAATGATATCCCGGTAGTAGCATTGTCAATTTGACGACATCTACATGAAATATACCATGACCCATGGTGGATTTCACCAACGCAACGTCTTGACAAACGTATTGTAAGGTCAACATTCTTTTATCAAGAAACTCTTATGCTCATGGCTGAAACGACAACATCTGGTGAACCTGCAATGAGTATCCAGACAGCAGATAAAATTCACAGAGACTTTAAGAAAAGACTACCTTTTAGGAGTCGGCTGAATTTTTCCAAACTCATTGCCAACTGGAAGACTCAACTGGACAGCGAAGATCTTACTGTAAAGAAACTGGCTGAAACACTGTTTGAAAAACTTGAAGATGCTCCGGAATTTTATGGTCCTATAGATGATTATTCCATTCTGGAAGAGCATCAAGATGTCGTCGACATATTTCTCGGAGGATTGCTACCGATATCCCGGAGAAAATCTGTTATGTCGGTCGTGACCAATCCCTTTAATCCAGACGGATTTTACAAGACGCCGGGATTTGAACAGCTTTATCAGAAGAAAAAAGTGGGATTGTTGCTCAGTAAGGAGCCGGAAATCATGGAAAGTTTTCTGGTCATACGCCCCAGTGTGGAGATTCTCAATCAGTTTTACGGCCAGAATGTGGATATAGATTATCCGACGATATTCACGGTTCAAACCGAAGACAAGGGTTTGGAAAAACATTATAAGTCTGAGATCGATCTATCCTTTATGGAAGTCAAAGCGGTCAAACCGCTCCAAGAGCTGACTCCCAGTCAAATTAATGAGCTACTTCACAATGTCAATAACCTGGAATTGTGGCAGAAGTATATACCTCCCGAAAACTTTGAGTTTCATGGAGTAGCGGTCATGAATCTGGTAGATGTCACAGATGAAGAAGCCCTATCCAGGCTAAAGTTCATTTTACTGGAAAAAGATGCAGTAATCAATGAGGTGCGAATACAGGATATACAGCAGCAACTACAAACGATTTTTCGCATTCCGGAACTAACGATAGGGGTTACTGCCGTGGACTGTCATGACAGGCAAAGTACTTTATTACCCAATCGTGTGAAAAACAGCTTCTTATCTCATACACAGCTCAATCTACTCGACCCACAATTCGAAGGATCGGTATATTGCAGGATGTGTAGTACAGGTGAGCCCGTATTGATTGAGAACCTGGAAGCAGAAGCGTACAAAACCACCTTAGAAGAAGCGCTACTGGAGCGCGGTATCAACAATGTACTTATTTCCCCGTTAAAAGATGCTCAGGGTAACATCATTGGTGTCCTCGAACTCGGCAGTCCCAACATTCGTGACATTAATTCACTCGCAGCCTTGAGGCTATCAGAGATTTTGCCCTTATTCACAATTGCTGTAGAACGAAAGCGTGAGGAGGTACAGAACGAGATTGAAGCTGTGATCCGGGAGCAATATACTGCCATACATCCTACGGTGGCCTGGCGATTCACACAGACAGCTGCTCGTCTGATCGAAGATCGCAACCACAATGGTATCCGTGCCAAAGTTGAGCCCATCACCTTTGACGATGTATACCCACTCTATGGCCAGATGGACATTGTGAGATCTTCTTCCTATCGCAATGATGCAATACTGCTGGATCTGATACACAACCTCAAGCAGGCAGAACAGGTCGCAAAAGCTGGGTTTGAGATATTGCGATATCCAATACTGGACCACTTATGCCTTCAGCTACGCGAAAACATATACTCCATAGAAGCAGGAATCAATTCCAGTGATGAAGGTAGGATTCTTGAGTTTATACACAGCGACGTGCATCCAGTATTCCACCAGATTACAAATAAAGATACAGTACTCGATATAAAGATACAGCAGTATTTTAAAGAACTTGATCCAGAACTGGGGATCATTTATCAAAAGCGGAAAGATTACGAAGAAAGTGTCATGATGATCAATGATATACTCAGTGCAACGCTTGATCGCCAGCAAACACATGCACAGGGAATGTTTCCGCATTGCTTTGAAAAATACAAGACTGATGGGGTAGAATACAACATATATGTGGGTCAATCGCTGTTGCAGCGTGAGCAATTTTCACTTGTCCAGTTAAAAAACCTTCGCTTGTGGCAGTTGTTGTCCATGTGTGAGGTCACCCAGAAAGTAAAGGAGATCCAGCCGCATCTGCCCGTAGCTTTGACCACTGCCCAACTGATCCTCGCACATGACACGCCACTGACAATCTGCTTCCGGTTGGATGAAAAGAAATTTGATGTAGATGGGGCTTATAATGTTCGCTATGAAATTCTGAAAAAACGAATAGATAAGGCATTAATTGAAGGCACTAATGAGCGACTGACCGTATCGGGTAAAATAGCGATTGTCTTTACACAGGATAAAGAAGAACGGGAATACAATTCTTATTTGAAGTATCTTGCAGAAAGAGGGGAAATAGAACCCGAAATTGAACGACTCAGACTAGCACCTGTCCAGGGGGTAAGCGGATTGAGGGCGCTGAGAGTTACTGTTAGGGAAAATGGAAGTAATACAGGGAGAGAGCTATGCAAATTTTAGGATTGGCATAGCTCAGATAGGGTAAGGATTACGTTGTTCTGATTAATCCATGATGTAGGGATAATCTCCCACATATACATTTTCGTAGAGGGCCTCCAACTCTGGGTAAGGTGATTCTTCTGCAAACTTTACACAATCTACTACCTCTTGTTTTACCCGCTTATCAATTTCGTCCAAATCTTCTTCCGTAGACAGCTCATTTTCCATCATATATATCTTCAGGTTGGCAATAGGGTCTTTTCCTTTGTAATTGTCGAGTTCCTCACGCGTACGATACTTTGCGGGGTCTGACATGGAGTGTCCCTTGTAGCGATAGGTATTCATTTCCACTAGATAAGGACCTTTACCTGCGCGTATGTGTTCAATGACGGGTAGCAATTCATTATAAACAGTAATCACATCCATCCCATTAATAGGCTTTGCGGGCATATCATAAGCCTCACCGAGTGTATAAAGCTCTGTAACATTGGAAGAACGCTCGACGGAGGTACCCATTGCATATTGATTGTTCTCTATGATATACAATATGGGGAGTTCCCACAACATTCCCAGGTTCAGGGCTTCATGGAATGAACCTTGTCTAACAGCTCCATCCCCCATTATAGTAACACAAAGCTTGTCTTCTTCGAGGTACTTGATTCCAAAACCAATTCCCGTACCCAATGGAATTTGTCCTCCCACGATTCCATGTCCACCGAGAAAATTATGTTCTTTAGAGAAGAAGTGCATGGAGCCACCTTTACCTTTTGAGCATCCAGTAGCCTTTCCAAACAGCTCTGCCATACATGCATGGGCTGAGATACCTCTAGCCAGAGCAGGTCCGTGGTCGCGATATGCTGTAATCACATAATCCTCTGGATTGATAGCCGTTTCCAGGCCTACAGCAACAGCCTCTTGGCCTATATATAAGTGGCAAAATCCTCTGAATTTCTGCTGCATGTAAAGCTGGCTGGCTTTCTCTTCAAACTTCCTCATGAGCAACATGCTCTCATACCACTTCAATACCTGATCCTTGGAATACTGCTGCTTATTCGTCTGCTCTTTTGCTGTTGTATTTGACATT
Organism: uncultured Bacteroidia bacterium; assembly: GCA_964468435.1. GTDB lineage: Bacteria > Bacteroidota > Bacteroidia > J057 > J057 > JBCCTX01. The sequence continues at coordinate 8,932 of CAYXVE010000064.1, forward strand.
ATTCAACTGAATTATGAGTCTTTTATGCTGAGAATTATAAGTGTCAATGAAATTGTTAATAGATTTTTGTAATAGCAAATATTATTTTTCAAAAGGATTTATCACTGCTTTTAATTTATTCATTCGCCAAACTCCAACCTACTATAATCTTATTTATATCTTTACCAATATTAGTATTATGTCCGAGACTAAACATAAATCCCAACAAGATTTTATCCTAATTGTTATTGTCTTCTTTTCGTTTGATCATATCCCTCACCCTGGCGGCACTTTCGTAATCTTCCTTAGCCAACAATTTATCCAGCAGGCTTCTAAGATCTGCCAGGGATTGTTGCTCCAGAGGCCTTAGTTCTTTTTCTTCCTTTTGCGCTTCTTCTTTCACATTGTTATCCACCTGAATACTGGCAGCTTCCATAACAGGTTCTACGGTATAAATCTGACAACCAAATCTCACAGCCAGAGCAATGGCATCCGAAGTTCTGGAATCAATCTCCAATATCTCGCCATCCTCCTTTTTGCAGGTTATGGTAGCATGAAAAACACCCTCTTCCAGCTTACTGATCGTAACCTCTTCTATTTCTGCACCTAATTCGATAAGCATATTTTTAAATAGATCATGGGTGAGAGGTCTGTTGGGCTGAATCCGCTCTAATGCCACAGCAATTGCCTGAGCTTCAGATCCACCAATAATGATGGGTAAACGGCGATTACCTTCACTCTCTTCCAATATAATAGCAAAATTACCAGGATGAGATTCACTATTAGCTAACGCGATAATTTGCAATTCGATTTTATTCATTCAACTCTCTCTTGATAAATCACTACTTCTCAACGCACAGACCAGACATCTATCGTGCTGGCAAATTACACATATTCAATTTTTGGGTTCCATTGATTGAACGCACCAGGATGCTTTTTGATACACATCCGTATGAGTTATGTATCTCTTTTTATAACAGGAGACAAGGCTCGATTGATTTACACATTAAAATAGCCATTAGCGCCTTACAGGTAAAGATTTTCATATACAACCTATGTACTATAATCTGTACACAAAAGCGAAGATAACAAAATTAATCCCATTTATATACGAGCATTGGCAGTGATTTTACGGGAGAAGGGCAAACTAAAGATACCTGCACCAGCACTGGCTCCCTCTCCCTCTCCATGAGCATATTGAGGGGCATCTCCTCCGCTTCAGCCTGTGCCAAATCCCATGCCAATCCGGACAACCGGAATACAGGTAAATTCTCCTCATTCTAAGGGTTTTCCCACAACGGTATCGGAGTTGGCCCCATGTTCGATGAAATGAGTTACTTTATCGAGAAGTTCTTGTGCTCTTGCAGCATAAGCGTGAGCACGCTCTGCGGCGATCTGTTTTAATAATTCCTGAGCTTTCAGGTACTTGCCTTGCTGGCCGAGGGCAAGTGCGAGGTACCATTGAGCAGCCTGATGATAAAGGCTACTTGGCGGTATTTTGATTAACCGATCGACTGCTGCATCGAGTTCTCCGGCTCCCAGCTGACTCACTCCCAGATAGAAACCCAAAGCTGCATCATCAGGTTGCTGCAAATATAGCGGTTTGAGTAGAGAGGTTGCTTCCTGGAAATCACCAGTATTGTAAGCTTCCATGGCTTGATTGAGTTGAGATTTCCCTTCAGCCCTTACAGTAATTCTATCGGGATAAGCAGAAAAAGCCTCCTGAAAGGGATTCTTCTGAGGGATTAACCACCATATCCCAATAACGATCAGGATGGCTGCTGCTGCACCGATTCCCCAGCCAAGTAGGCGATCAAAAGAATGTGATGAACGCATACTATTTTCCTGTTTGAGAGATTTATCGAGCGCCTGTAGTTCTTCCTTATACAACTTCCGTTTTCTCAGATCCAACAGAACTCGTATTTCCCGATGGGTACGCAGTTCCTCAGCCAATTCAGGGTCAAGCGACAGTCTTTGTTCAAAATCCTTTCTTTCTTCCGCTTTCAAGCGTCCTTCCAGATAATTTTCTATTTGTGTTGTATAATCCATAAAAGCCCTATTTTATTGCGTTTTTTGGCTAGTAGATATCAGATCGTAATTAGATTGCAGATTATAGCTAGTAGCTGGCAGCGGTATGCGCGTGTTGAAATACTTATTTTTACGGCCTACAAGCCAGGAGCTATTCCACCAGCTCTGCGATTATCTGCTTTACATTGGGATTTTTACTTACCAACTGTTTCAAAGCTTTCATACAGAGATTTTTACGGTTTCTTACAATCTGTTCGTTCTTGTAACCCAAGCGTTTGGCTATTTCCCTCATCGAATACTTCATACTCCATAATGTCAACACCTCCTTGCACTTTTTTGCAAGACTATTGAGTAGCTCTTCGAGGATTTGCTCCTGATCTTTACTTAGCACACGTGTTTCAGGCGTTTCTTCCACCAAACGCCTTTCTTTATCAGTCAACGTATTCAGATAATTTTTCTCAACACCCATTCTTCTGAATCTCCTGTACCATAAGTTTTTACTCATGGCGAAGAGATATGTTGACAATGTACTTTGGCCTTTAAACTGATCTTTTTCTATTGCAATCAGCAACTGTATCAATGCATCTTGAAAGACATCCCTGGCCTCTTCCTCACTGCCTTTCCTGGCTTTGATAAAAGCGATGATTTCATCAATGTGTTGCCGATACAAGTAAGCTGTTACTTTCTCTCTACTACTCCCCCCAGCTTTTATGGCCTTGATAATTTCCTCATCCGGGTATCGCCCCTGATTTTTCATATTAGATGCTTAAGCTTAGGTAAAGGTAACTTTACGAATATATCATTTTCACAGAAATTCTTAAGAATAGGATAGACGTAAGGACAGGAAAAGCATGGCCCCGGTTTCAGACAGTTTTCTGCCAGGATCTGTAAATAATCCAGCCCAAAGCAAGGGCTAGCAGGATGCCTAATGAAATATAAATGCTGATAGCGATAGGGAAAGGAAAGGCAACCGGCCCCGGGTCCCCTGTCAAAATAAACCCCGCCCAATAAAAAGGATGAGCAGCCAGGGGATCACTTTCCTGGAGGTACATTTGCCTGGCATTGGCCAGGGCTTCATCCTTGGGAATTCCCTTTTTTAGCTCCTGATAGAAATACTTCATTAAGCGAGAGGTCGCTTCATCGTTGACTTGCCATAGTGATGTGATAAGAGACTGAGTACCTGCAAATGAAAACCCTTTTGCCATACTCATGATCCCTTCACCATACATGTATTTTCCATACCCTGTCTCACATGCACTCAAGACGACCAACTCTGCATTGAGCTGCATTCCAAAAAGTTCTGCCATATCCAGTTTTCCATCTTCACCTTCACTTGGCAAAAGCGCTACATGGGAATATAGAGGATCTGTATCATTTACAGAAGCGTGGCTGGCAATATGTATCAGTCTATACTGTTTCGCAATCTCCTTAAATTGTTCCTCTGTAGCTTCCTGTCCAAGAAGTGCTTCACCGTGCATCATTCCAGCTATATTCTGAGCCTCATGCTGGTTGAAGGTCAGCTTAGCATAATTGCGAATCATGGAAGGCCAATCAGAATCCCGACTAAAATCTGGTGCAAGGGCCAACAGGTTCTTGTTGCTTTTTCCAGCAGACAGCTGTGGTGGCCTGACCAGCCAGGATGCAGCATAAGCATAAGTTATACGATGCTTTTTACCCATGAATGGCATTTCCCTGATAGCGATCTCGCCAGTTTCGACTGGTACAGAGAGCAATAACTCGAATGGCAAATATCCTAATGCCCCTCCAGGCACTATGATCAGGCGTTCTTTGAGATCAGGAGCGATCTCCAGAATGGGTTCCCATAGTTTCTGGTGTAATGCAGTTGCAATACGTGAGTAGGACTGTAGATCATCCACGGGATGTCCTTCGCGATATATACTCGATTTCAGGCTATCGACCCATACCGACAAAGGATATTGCAAAGGAATATTCACCATATGAATGGAATCGCTCCTCAAGATAAATGCAAAAAGGTCTTTGGGTCCGGCAAAATATTCGATCATATCTGCCTGTAAACCTCGAAGGTATTGTTTCAGGGATGGTAAATCTATCTGAGAAGATGCATATCTCAGTTGATAGTAGTCTGGATAGTAAGTCTCAAATACACTGAGTAAAGAATCATAGCTTTGCTGGAGCGCAAACTGCTCCATACGGATTTGACTAATCTCAGGATCATCTTGTTCGGTTGCCTGATTGAGCTTTCTTCCTTTGAATATCAATAATTGCTTTAATCGCTCTTCCTCCTTCAACATTTCAGTGGGTATTCCAGCGTATTGTTTTGCCTGGCTATGTTTGATACTTTCCCTCAGGATCATAGCCCGGCTTTTTTCACTAGCCTGAAATGCCTCCACGATGAAATCTACATTTCCCGTACGCTGAAACCCCAGCCATGCAGCCTCCATCATTCCATTGAAGACCGGCCAGGTTTCCTGGAGAAACTGCTCTTTGGATGTAGAAGGACGAAATCTGTTTCTGATGCTGTCTATTGCCGCAACAGCAAGCTTGTAAGCTTTCCAACTTTGCTGAAAAGCTTCATTACTATCCATTTGAAGATAATACTTACCCATATTTCCCAACACCAGAACCAACTGTTTATCTCTGACCCTGGGAAGCTCGTCCGGTAAACGGGTATGATCGTACCCCGGCATATATATACTCAAAGCACTGTCGAGTTGAGCCATAGCTTCCTGATATCCATTTGTCAACATGGATTTGGTTTCAGCGAGATATAGATGTGATTCAACAATGAGTGGGCTATCCTTATTCATAAGTCTCTTGCGCATGCTGAGCGCTACCTCCTGCATGGCAATAGCCTGGTCGAAATCTCCTGTCATGGCATAGGCTTTTCCCAGATTGTTTAACAGGGTAGCTATCTCTATATGGTCTCCCTGAAATTCTTTCCTATACCTCTGCAGTGCAGATTCCAGGTACCGGATAGCTTGTTTAAATTTTTGCTGATCAATGTAGGTCTGACCAAAGTTGAGATAAGTATCGTAGATCAGAATATTGTCTTCGTCAAATATTTTCTGTTTGATCTCCAAGGCACGATTGAGATATATATTTACTGAGTCATGCTCCTGAAGTGCACTATATACTTTAGCAATATTATCGTAATAGATCGCGAGGTTCCTTTGATTGGGGTCAGGCTGCTTTTTTTCGAGGTCTATTGCCTGGCGATAGAGATTCAGGGATCTTCCATAGTCGCCTATCAGGCGGTTAAGCACAGCCATGTTGTTGTATACTGCAGCCTGGGACAGCATGGAGGATTTCGCCACTTCAGGCAAACTGTCTTTGTACGTAAGGACTTTATAGTAATTATCTATAGCCTGTTGATAGTAGCCCATCCGGGCATAGTTAATGGCAGCATTGACATATGCTGCACATATGTCCTGGATGGGAAGTGGTTCCTGATTTTCCCATATGTTGATGGCCTTGATCAACTGCTCATTGGCATCTAGATGTGATCCATTTAGTCTGTGTAATACTCCGAGATTGTTGTAAGCCTGAGCTAGATCACTGTGATCAGGGGGGAGGTGTTGCTTGCGTATATTGAGAACAGATTGGGAACATTTGAGTGCTTCAGGATATCTCCCTAAGTATATCAGGTCAAATACCTGTCCATTTTGCGATGTAGCGACTGGCAAAGTATGTTCACCCCAAATACTTTCTGCCCTTTTTTGGGCTTCCAAATGCCAAAGATAGGCTTCCTCTATGTTTCCTATGATCTGATAAGACTCTCCGAGAGAGAAGGCAAGGAGATAAGGAACTGCGCGGTGAATATTGGGATAAGATGAGACAATGCTATCGTAGTAGTGTAGTGTATCCATTACTATGAACGATTGAGCAAACTCAATACTATCAACCCACCGGTTACATTGTCTTGCCAAAAGTGCGCTATCGGAGAGTAGTTTCTGGGATACTTCCAACTGTGCCTGAGAAGAAAGATACCCAAGCAAAAATGTAAACAAAATAAAATTTTCAGTCAAAAATCGACGCATAAAGTAAATCCAAAACCAAGTTAGCTATTGTGTAAATATAGCCTGCATGATAGTCCATCGCAAGAAAATTACTTTCTGCTTTCCAGGTCTGAATCTTTACCCTGACCCAGAGCAACTTGAGTTTTACCTTTTATCTGGTTGTATAGAAAGTTTTTTCCGAGGGAAAGTACAGTCTCCCAGTTGTCGTTGGGGAAGAGCAAAAAGGGCCGTCGATGATAGAAGGTGTGCTTCTCTTCTGCAAATGGATAATAATCATGAGGAAGTGATAGAGAATCCATATGGGCATGGATCTCTTCGGAGCCATATAAAGTAGGGAACATGGGAAGTTTGAAGGGGCGACCTTCACCTATAGGTACGATCTTGTCTTCAGTACCGTGAACCAGCAGCATGGGAACAGCCTCATCAGGTTCTATCATCTCAGGTGTATATATACCCCCCCAAAGGGCGATAATACCTGCCACATCTACAGTGTGATCGTAATCATTACCAGCACAATCCAGGCATTTGAGGTCCCGGCTTTCCAGGTCTTTTCCTACTCCATAAGTCTCCACAGGTCTCTCCTCCTCAGACATGTATACCGAGTGAATGGCTGCAATAGTTCCCGAACTGTTTCCCCCTAGAAAGATTTTCGTGGTGTCAAGAGCATATTTTTCGTGAAACTCCTTGAAATATCTGACGGATGCTCTAACATCCTGAATAGCCCGGTAGCCTGCACGTATCATACTCTTTTTGCTAAGCACATTATACCCCAGTCTGTAGTCGACGTTAGCGCAAACATATCCCATATGTGCGAGGCTATCGCACCAATGCCGGATATCCTTCTTAGACTTTTGATTCCCCAACAAGAATGCGCCTCCGTGGAACATCACTACCAGGGGCCGTTGGGGGATTGAATCTCCTGCAGGCTGGTACAACTCAAGGGTCAAGGGTTCTGGCTTATCCATATTCCACCAGTCATACTGATCGGCGTTTGCATAAACTATGTCTTTGGTGATTTGAATAGAATCAAAAACTCTCCCAATATATCTTTCTTGCTGAGCTTTTAGGATCAGAATATTGAACATAAAAAGGAGTAATAACGGGAGGTATGGAAATTTTATCATGAATGCGGTTTTGGCTTGCCTTGTGTGGTATTGAAAAAAAGTTGAGGGTATTAGGAGGGTTTAATCTATTAACTCAGTTAAACCATTCTTTAGTTTGTATAACTTTTGCACTGCCGAATCGTTTAAAAACTTATCGAAAATTGCCAGTTCGTCAAACATTCCTACATAATTGACCCCCATGATTATTCTAGCCTCATCCAGATCCCAGGTAAACTGTTCAGGAATGTCTGCTTTACCCTGAGATTTTCCATTGAGATAAAGCGTTGCAGATCCTTTTGAAGTATTGAGTTCTTTGAAAGAGATCACGACATGAGTCCAGATATCGGAACTAAAAGGGGGATTTTCTATGGGTACCAGTCGATTATTGAACAGAGGATTGTCGCCTTTAAGTCCTTCGGGATTCCATTTATCCAGATCCCCGAATACTCCCATCCGAAACACCCTGGGATTTTTATCTGAAAAATCCACCCATAAGGCTGCATCGTTGTATGCTTGATCGGTGAGCTGGATGGGATCGCAGTAGCCGGGTTCCAGATCTTCATTGGGGTCCAATTTGAGCCAAAAGGAGATTGCTCCACTCCAGGATTCCATGTTGTAACTGGTATTACCTTTTGCAGGGTAAAAGATGACATTTTTACTTTTCCTGAGAAACTGTAGACCATCTCCAAAAAGTCCCTGTGATGTTGCATATTGGATATCATCGCTTTTAAGTCCAGATGTTGCTTGATCAAATTGATCATAAGCTGGTGCGGTATGTAACTCCAGTACTCCTTCCCCAACTTCGGCATCGGTAGTCTGATCAAACGGGGCGTAAAAGATCAGCGAATTGAAAAGATCACTGTCCTGCGCAGTGATATGATGTATATTGAAGAATATATAAAGGGTAAACAAAAGGACTGGATTTTTTTTCATTGAAAAGACGTTGATTACAACATATGAATATAAAGAAATTGATATAGAAAATAATAGCGTATGAAAGATTCTTTAACGATTTGATGCATCATCATTCTAAGCCTGCTCGGAAAAGCGGGGAAAATATTGTGACCTGGAAGGCGGGAAAACGACTTTTCCAGCGTTACGCTCTTCTGATGAAGTATCCACCTGCTGACATGAAACGATAAGACCTGGGAAGAGTATTAAACTCCAAGGTAGTCTGGCAAAAGTTGAGATTAGTTGACGGAGTTACATTCTAGGTATATATAGCTTACTTGCTCCACTTGATTGATATCAAGCTACGTTATTGCATTCAAAATACGAGTGGATTTTATTCAATTTCCAGGTCATATTCTGCCAACAGTACCTGCCAATCCATTCTTTCAGTTTGCTCCAGTATGGATGTTGAGATGATTTCTTTAAGGGTATCAGGAAGATTCTTCCGAAATCCCATAGCATAGAATTGAGCATTGTAGGTTATGGGGAGGATTTCATAACCGTTTAGGGTATCCAGTCTCATGATATGCTTCAAAATGGGTTGATCATAGGCAATGGCTTCTATCTCTTGGTCTTTCAGCGCCCCCTGCATGTCGCTGAAATTTGAAAAGGGTTGAGTATTGGTAAAAAAGTGCTTTTTCAGCCATTCCTCTGTGCTGGAATTACTGATAGTCCCCAATGGTCTTTCCTTGAAGTCTTCGATCCGGTTTTGAGAAACGTTGAGTTGGTTGACGGTGAGGGAGGAGGCGATACTCGCTGTAAAACCCGAAATAATAATGATGGCTGTAAACATCCATATGAGTGCTACGATCCTCCCTCCTAATGTGCGTGGAGATTTATCACCGTATCCTACAGTTGTCATGGTTACTGCCGACCACCAAAAACCGCTCCATAATCCCTTGATTCCTTTGCCAAATTCCTCGTGATTTACTTTCCGCTCGAATAACCATTCCAGTAATCCAAACACGAGTATCACCAAAACCAGTGCACCAAGCGCCCGGAAAAAATTCAAAGAAAAAAAGGAACCCACCAATGCCTGGGTCTTTTGCAGGGTGGAAGACGATGGTGCGAGCACTGATGAGTATGCAATGTAGTAAGGAGGAGAAAAATCCATTTGACGAGCGCGGTCGCTAGTAATCGTCAAAGGGGAAAGACTTAGGTCTATGGTTCCACTCCTTAGGCTTTGAAGTAAGCTGTCGAGGGACATTTCTACCAGTTTGTAAGGCAGATCATGTTCATCACTGACTTCATCCCACAACCAGGTAGAAGCTCCAACCAATTCATCGTTTTGCTCAAAAACAAAAGGAGCAGAGACTTTGTAACCAACCGTAAGCGTATCCCTGGAAATACCCTGTGCAGCAATTGGGAACAACAATGAAATGAGCGACAACGTTACAAAGTATCGAACCATAGTCTGGATGGTTATCACCATTTTGAGAATTATTCTACAAAAGGAAAAGAATAATTGCGAAAATGTCAAACGGTTTTGAATAACTAAGCGTTAGTTACTGGAGTGTGTTTTGTATGCTCAGTAATTTATTGCCCTATGTGGAAAAAAATAGTTATCCTCACATCATTCATCCTATCCCTGCTGGCTGCCTGGGTTGGCTGGGACATGTATCAAAATAGTCAGATCGAAACGATCGCCTCTTATCCTCAGGACAAAGGACCCAATAAGGTAAATGAGTTATTGTTTGAGCTACAACAGGGAAAGGAAGTGGAATTTGAAAAGCTAATCCCTACACTCAAATATGTTCATGGAAGATATGACGTATCTGATTTCAGATTACAGTCTTTGACACGGATTGTATATAAGTACTGGGATCAGATTGATTCTGAGATGCAGCGCCAAATCAAAGACACCTATCTCAACTTTAAGTATTGGATGGATCAGCCCGGCGAAGATGGGATGTGCTTCTGGTCCGAGAATCATCAGTTGCTATTTGCTACGGCGGAATATCTTGCAGGACAGCGTTGGCCAGAGGAAATCTTTTTGAATTCGGGGAAAACAGGTAAGAAACATCGGGAAATGGCTAGAAGCAGGATACTTACATGGCTGGAACAGAGATGGTTATATGGTTTTACGGAATGGTATTCAAATGTCTACTACGTAGAAGATATCGCTCCCCTGTCCAACCTGATTGAATTTGCTGAGGATGAAGAAGTTGTCAATAAAGCAACCATCATTTTGGATTTGTTGCTTCACGATGTGGCAACTCAATCTTACAGAGGCACTTTCATTAGTACCAGTGGGAGAATGTATCAGGGAAATAAATTTAGTGGGAAAGGGAATTCAATGAAAAGTGTGATTACCCATATCTGGGGAGAAGGCCGTTGGGGGTATACTCATCCTATGAGAAAGGGAATGGATCTCAATTTTATTTTGCTGGAAAATTATGAAGTCCCTGAAGTGATCATATCCATTGGAGAAGATTCCTCGACGGTAATTATTAAAGCCTCCAATGGTATAGATGTGCATGAACTCAAAGAAGAAGGATTATATGGAACGGCAAATAGACAAATTATGATGCAGTGGGCCATGGAAGCATTTTCGCATCCCGATGTGATCGAAAATTCGCTGAATTATATCGATCAATACAATATGCTTAGCAATGAATTTTTAAGTGGATTCAAAATGGTCAATTTGGGGATACTTAGGAAAACAAGGCTTTTGCCTATGATCAGTCGTTCTCTTAACTCAGCGACCATTGGAACGGCCATTCAACGAGCCAATACCTATACCTACCGTACTCCTGATTTCATGATTGCAACTGCTCAGGCTTATCATCCAGGGACCTACGGCGACCAGCATCATATTTGGAACGCCACCATATCCGATGATCTGAGTATTTTTACGACCCATCCTGGCAAACCGTATACTCCTGAGGGTAACTCAAAAGGTACTCCAGATTACTGGACCGGAAATGGCCGATTACCTCATGCCATTCAACACGAGAACATCGTATTGTGTATATACCAGATTCCTGATAAACCTGGTTTTATGGAAGAGGCAGTAACTGAATATACCCATGCTCATTTTCCTAAATCTTCCATGGATGAGGTTCAGCTTAAAGAGAATTATGCCTTTGGAAGAAAAGGCGATACATATGTTGCATTTATAGGAAAAAATGAGTTAAAGTACAGAGAAGGCTCTGATTTTGATTTGATACAACCCGGAAAAGACAGCTATTGGATCTTTGAAGCCAGCACTCAGGAAAAAGAGAAATCCTTTAAAGCATTTGTAGAGCGTATTATGAGCAATCCCGTTGTCTATACCCATCGGCGTTTAACCTATTCGTCAGACGGGGAGGCTCTATCAGTAACTTATCAGGGAGAGTCCCTGATCAATGATGAGACCCTCGTTACAGAATACGCTCGTTTCGATTCCCCTTATTCCATGACTGAACGCAAACCAGAAACAATTACAATAACTCATGAGGGGAAGCAATTATCACTTGATTTTTACAAGGAAGTACGTAAGATTGAAGAAAAATAGTCAATATTCGAGGATCAAATCCGTCGTATACTCATCCTAATTATGATCTCACGCTCACCCTCTTTATCCCTAAATAATCACTCATGCTTGGATCGACATAAATCTTTTCACCAGTATAAAGGTTTTCAAGCACATTGAAATCGTGATTTTGGAAAAAAGGGTGATCAATGAATTGATGAAGGTTGATTCCCAGAAAATATATTTCTCCCACCAGATGCCTACTTCGATAATACCCGCTCATTTTTTGTTTGGTAATGATATGTGAAGCAATGGAGTGAAATAAAGCAGCATACCCAATACAATGGGTAGTGCCTTTCTGTAGGATTTGATTGGGATTCTGAGAAGCGGCTTCAAACGCAAAGCTGAGTTCACGATGGGTTCGATGCAGGGAAATATCAATCAAATCATCGAGAGGCAGCTCCAGAACCGTAAGTTCCTGGTCCATTGCTGATCGTAGTCTTTGATCAGTAAGTTCATAACCTTTGCGTTCTCCTATGATCTTGTAGGTAATGGTATGGCGATAAATCCAGCCCCGGTTCATCCACAAAACGATGAATCCTACAATCAAAACGAATCCCAGTCTTTTGATACGGTACATAAGCTTTTATTTGGATCTCTATCATTATGATTCGTTGCGTGAGGCTTTTCATCACGCTTCACCTGTGGTGTATGCATCCTAGTTTGTCCACTATTCGCATGATATATCTGCATTTATCAGTCCTCGTGTCATAGAATTCTCCTATTTATTCGTACCTTATTCCCATTGTTCAAAATACTAATTTCGATGAAAAATTACTACTCTTACGTATTGTTTACAGTTATGGGATTTTGTCTGGCAACCTTTTTCGGTTGTAGCCAATCTCACTACGCTAAACCGGAAGATGAGCAAGCTCAACTGTTACTCCCCTTTGAAGCGCTTCCCACCTATGAGCAACAGCTTGATCACACCTATTTCTTATCCAGCCTCGAAGATAAAGATTACAAAGCAAAAGCCTTTAAAAACGGGCAGAAAATCTATGGCACGACCTGCTTCAACTGTCATGGGAATGCTGAACAGCCCGGATCGCTCCCCAATGCCTTCCGCTTCTGGGCCGATACCTTCAAAAATGGAAATACCCCATACGAAATGTATCAAACCCTGACACAAGGCTATGGCTTGATGGCCCCCCAGGTGCAACTCACTCCCCAACAAAAGTACAATGTGATCCATTATCTCCGGGAGAACTACATTCGCGAGTATAATCCAGAGCAGTATATAGAAATTACGGAAGACTACCTGGCTACCCTCCCTAAAGGAGACAGTCTGGGACCTGAAGCCAAGGAATACCAACCATGGGCCGAGATGGATTACGGAGATTTTCTAATCTATACCTATGAAATGGCTGATAAAGATGCTCTGCCCAGAGACATTTCCGGTGGGCCATCGCCTTTACCCGATGAAAATTATGACAGTGTCAATTTTGCTTATAAAGGGATTGCTGTGAGGTTGGATGAAGGAGGAGGAGGCATAACAAAGGGCAATGCCTGGATGGTATTTGACCACGACCTGATGCGCGTTGCCGGAGCGTGGACAGGAGAAGCGTTTATCGACTACCGAGCCATCCTGATGAATGGTGAACACAACATCTATCCTCGTACGGCAGGGAATCTGCAGTTTGACAATCCCATCGGTCCCGGATGGGCACATCCCAAGACCGGATCATTTGAAGATCCGCGCTTCAGAGGGCTGGATAGAAGGCCCTTTGGGCCTTTGCCGCGGGAGTGGGCGCAGTATCAGGGTTTGTATTATTATGAAAATGAGGTAATCGTAAAATATACCGTTGGAGATGCTGAGATATTGGAAAAACAGGATATCGATTGGGAAAATGATGGGCCTGTATTTGTCAGAACCCTGAATATATCCCCTTCTTCTACAACACTGTTTCACCGCATATCAGATGCTGAAGGTACAATTGTGGCGATGGTGAGTGAGCATGAACAAGTTACGATGAAATCAGAACATGGGTATTATGTGATGAAGGTTCCTGCAAACACAGAAGCAAAAGTGAAGATATTGGTGAGTAAACATACAGAAATAGACCTAGGAAAAACGGGGTTGGCTCAAAAACTACCAGAAGACCTCACCACCTATACCCAGGGTGGTCCTGCGCATTATCCAGAAGTGTTGACCAGTCCCGTTACCATAGCAGAGAATGACGAAGCCTATGTGGTCGATGTCTTTCACCTTCCCAAGCCTACTCCATGGAAGAGCAGAATGATGTTGAGTGGGATTGACTTCTTGCCCGGGGGAAAAGAAGCTGTTGTGTGCGCCGTAGGGGGAGATGTATGGAAAATCGAAGATTTTACAGGCAATTCTAGACAGATGAAATGGCGCCGAATTGCTTCGGGGCTGTTTCAGCCCCTGGGGATCAAATATGTCGATGGCGACATCTACGTATCCTGCCGCGATCAGATCGTTCGCCTCCACGACCTCAATGGCGATGGTGATACCGACTTCTACGAAGCTTTTAATAGCGACCATCAAGTAACGGAGCACTTCCACGAATTTGCTATGGGCCTACAGGCCGATGAGGAAGGTAACTTCTACTATGCTAAAAGCGCGCGCCATGCGCGCACGCCACTTGTAGAGCAGCACGGCACGCTGCTGAGGGTCAGCGCCGATGGCATGCGCACTAAAATCCTTGCCCATGGCTTCCGCGCTGCCAATGGTGTCTGCCTCAATCCCGATGGCACCTTTATCGTCACCGATCAGGAGGGCCATTGGAATCCGATGAATCGGATCAACTGGGTTGAGCCGGGCAAATTTTACGGCAATATGTACGGCTACGGCGCTCCTGCCGACAGCACAGATGAGGGCATGGAAATGCCCCTCTGCTGGGTGGATAAGAAACTAGACCGTTCTCCTTCCGAGCTCCTTTGGGCAGGCCCGGACTGGGGCCCACTAAGTGGAAAATTGCTGAATTTTTCCTATGGCTATGGAAAGGTCTACGAGGTCCTTCACGAGACAGTGAATGGCCGCCGCCAAGGTGGCTTGTTTGAGCTGCCGCTGCCGCAGTTTGCCAGCGGTGTGATGCGTGGCCGCTTCAACCCCACCGACGGCCAGCTCTACGCCTGCGGCCTCTCCTCCTGGGCCACAACCCGCGTCTTGCAGGAAGGGGCACTGTATCGCATCCGCTACACAAGCAAGCCCATATACCTTCCGGTGGCATATCATGTCCATGCAGGCAGCATCAGCTTAACCTTCTCCGAGGCGCTGAACCCAGCTTCTGCCATCGATACTGCAAACTATCAGCTTCGCATGTGGGACCTGAAGCGCACGCGCCGCTATGGCTCCGACCGGTACAATATCCGAAAGCTGGAAGTTACCGAAGCGCAGCTGGGCGTAGATGGCAAGACTGTCATATTGACGGTGCCGGCGATCGCGCCCACCTGGGCGCTGGAGATTAGGTATGGGCTGGAAGGTTCCCGAGGGGAACCTGTGGATGGCATGATCCAGGGGACGGTATATGAGGTGGGGGAGGATCTCGCCATAAAGGATAACCAGCGTTCGCTGCATGCTCATGCAGGATGGAAAACTCGACGAACTCGAGAGTGAATGCGAAAAAGGATTATTTACTTTTAAGAACTGCACCGCTTACAGGCACAACCCAAAAAGCTGCAAGAAGGGGTTTTTAGGAAATTATTTGAATTGGCTGAAATTGCGAAGATGGATGAACAGGAGCGCTCCATCTATCAGGAAAGTTTGAAGAACTACTGGGATTTGAAAAGCTCGATGGATACTTATTACCAGGAAGGTTTTGAGGAGGAGGTAAAAGAAGGAGAAGAAAAAGGAAAAAAGCAAAAAGCCATCGCAATGGCACAGGTGATGATAGAAGCGGGAGAGCCAATAGAGAAGATTGTACAGTACACAGGCCTGAGCCGATTAGAAGTGGAAGCATTAAGGTAACCATTGCCTGACAGGTGCTATCTGCCACAGTCATGCGCTTACATTAACTGGCGATGCAAGGCGTCGCGCCTCTCCGCTATATACAACTCATCGTGTATAAATTTGAATTTTTTACGCTAGTGATTATTTTGTGAGTAATTATAATTAATCCGATCCATGCACATGATACCCCTACGCGAAGGAGCCTTGTTTATCAACTACCGGAGAGATGACAGCACCGATTTTGCCCGGACCCTGGAACGTACCCTCGATCACGCCTTTGAAACAAAAAATGTTGCCTTTCGAGATGAGGGTGATATCCGGCTGACCCAAGACTGGAAGCAAAAGATATGGGGTGCATTGAAAAATGCAGAGATTTTATTGGCAGTGATCGGTCCCAAATGGGTGAGTAGCTTTGAGAAGTATCATGCTGATTCCGTAGCAGATGAGCGCAAGGAGTCAAACACAAATAAGATTACCGACTGGGTTCGTACTGAGATCGAATATGCCTTACGTGAAGGGTTGGACGTTGTACCTGTGCTTTTGCCTGGAGTAAATCTTCCTTCAACGGATGATGTTCCCGCCTATTTTCCCGAATCCCTGCACGAACTCCTCAACCGACAGGCTTTTACCATTGAAGCGCATCGAGAAGTAGAAAGCCTGGAAAAGTTAATTCGCAGCATCGATCAGTTGATAGGGATTCGTGCAGAAAGACCTTCACTAAATGTTCCGATTCCCACACTGGAACCCCTGGCGAGTTTGCCGCTCCATCAGGATTATGATAACAAACTCTGGGAATTGGACGAACAAGACGAACCCCTGATAGCTGCTCCGTATCTGGGGCCTACCTTCTTTCAGGAGCATCATGCAGTGCTCTTTCACGGTAGGGAACGAGAAATCCGCCAACTTTTTCACATGGTGCGCAGAAGCCGGTTGAGTCTCCTGGATGGATATTCAGGATCGGGTAAGTCCTCCTTACTCCATGCAGGACTGCTCCCTCGGATGAAGCATCTTGATCACTGGGTAATCTGGGAACCCATACGACGAAAAAGGGAGGCTGGAGGATTACACCATCAACTGGAAGTATTTATTCAAGACATGGAACTACCTGAAGGGAAACGGGGCTTACTCATTCTCGATCAGGTGGAAGAGATGTATACCGATCCGTTGAAGGAGGAAGGTGCTCAGGAAATAGCCACCTTCGGAAAAGCACTGGATCAGCTGTTGGTATCCACCCCAAAACTTCATATCCTGCTGGCATTTCGCAGTGAATTCAAACGCAAAATCGACTATGGGTTATTAGGTAAGTATGTACCGAAACATAATGCGGAGGCAGAATCCATGCCCCTGCTTCCGTTAACCCGGGAGGGGGTTCGGGCAGCAGCTTTAGGACCCTGTAAAGCTTCTTTCCAAAGAAAATTCAATTTGCGTATCCACGAATCCTGTGTGGAACACATCGTACAGGATTTTGTGGGGGATGATTTCAGCCCTTATGGGATTTTGCTGCAGATCCAGCTCAGGCAGCTTTGGGATGTTGCAAGTAATGGAAATAATATCCGTCGCGGTCAGCCCATTGTCTTCGACGTGGATCTGTATACCACACACCGCCAGGGCGATCTGGATTGCTTTGTAGACGATCAACTCCACAAGATCAGCGAGCAGTACGACTGGGGCCACCGGATCGACAAAGGATTGGGGCTGGACGTATTGTATCTCTTTACTACAGAGGAAGGGACCGCCACGAGTTACAGGGAGAAAGATTTTGAGCTTGCTTATCAGCACATTGAAGATCTGAACCCATTGGAACTGCTTCAGGCCTTCAAACGGGTGTATTTACTAACGGAAGCAGGTACCGAAGCAGGATCTACCCGCCTGGCTCACGACTCGCTGGCTAGAGTGATCCGTAGGAAGTATCTCAATTCAGATTACTGCGCCCAACGAGCCTGGCGCATTGTGGAGACCAAAGAACGGGAAGTAAAGCAAGGCTTTGAAAATGTATCCTTTAGTGAGTCGGATATAGCTTCTGTGGAGGAAGGAAGATACAATATGCGTAAGCTACCTGATGAGGTGGAAGCGATTTACCAGGCAGATAAGAAGCGATATACCCGTCAGCGCGAGGAGCGCTTCACCCTGGCTTATGAAGCCGCTCAACGACATATCGAGCACCTGGAATACACTGATGCTATACAACAACTCCGTATTGCACAGCGGGAAGACATCGATCCCGAACAAATCGCTACAATCGTACAGGAACTTCCCTGGCCACTGCGCTACCT
>CAYXVE010000065.1:0-26671 GCA_964468435.1 uncultured Bacteroidia bacterium
CTTAACAGAGACTTGTTACTTTCTAAATCATTCCTGTACCAATCTGTTATATCAGTCAAATTAGCGTCTAAATAATTGATCCCCTTTTGTTAAAGACAAAAAAATCCCATATTGAATCAAAATAAACCTGATTCCTCATCTCATGCAACGTCGTATATTTATACAACACAGTATCAAGGGATATGCTGCCCTGTCCATGCTTCCTATAATCAACAATTTCAATTTTGAAAAGCCAATAGAACGTAAATTTACCCTTTGGCTTGATCCAGGAGCCTTAGGAGTTAAGGCCAATCAACAAGAACTCCTGGATTACGCCGTACAACACGGATTCGAAGCTATCTCAGCCATCCCTACAGAATTAGCCTCCTATTCAGATGATGAAATACAAGCCTTTACGGATGACATGAAGCAACAAAACATCGTCTGGGGATCTGCAGGGCTTACCATCCAGTTTCGCGAAGATGAGGCCACCTACCGCGAAGGGCTTTCAGCCCTTCCAGATATCGTACGCGCCCTTGAAAAGGCAGGCGTACAGCGCGTTAATACCTGGATCATGCCCAGGCATGATCAACTCACATACCGTGAGAACTATCACCAACATGCCCGTAGATTAAAATCTATTGCTGCGATCCTGGGAGACAAAGGCATTCGTCTCGGACTGGAATACGTAGGTCCTAAAACCCTATGGGCTGCCCAGAAGTATCCCTTCGTGCATACAATGGCTGAAACCCAAGAACTCATTACAGCCATTGGAGAACCCAATGTAGGATTTGTCCTGGACAGCTTCCACTGGTTTACTGCCCATGAAGAAGTATCCGATATCTTAACACTCACCAACCAGGATGTGGTGGCCTGTGATCTCAATGATGCCCGTTTAGGCTTTTCTAGAGACGAACAGATAGATGGAAAACGGGAGCTACCCGCTGCCACAGGAGTGATTGATCTCGAAGCATTTCTCAAAGCCTTGATAGCTATCGGATATGATGGCCCAGTGAGGGCAGAACCTTTCAATCAGCCTCTAAGAGATATGCCTGACAACGAAGCGATGGAAGCTACCATTGAAGCCATGAAGAAGGCAATCAATATGACTAATTGATACGAAAACGTCGAGAAACGTCTACTGGTTTATTAATTTTCTCAGTTTATTTCTTGTATAAGAGATGTTAATTAATTAAACTAGTACAAGCGTATGAGATTGAAATACTACTACTACTATGAATGCTACTATCTATCATTCTCCACGAGATAAGTGTGTCTTATCCAATTCTATTCCCAAGTACTTTTCTTGTCCATTGGATCCAGTTGAGAGACAAGATCATTTCACTTCTAAATCCAGGCATATGTTTGATGTAATTTAGCATATATCATTAGACTACCAATTGTTTAACTTAAACTACTATTGTTATGAGTAAAGCTTTACAATCAATAAGCAGACTATTTGCCTTGCTGGCTATCTTTTGTTGTGTAGGGACTACTTTTGCACAACGCTCAGTAACTGGTACGGTAACAGATGCTGAAACAGGGGAACCTATCCCAGGGGTAGCAGTTCTTTTACGAGGTACCACAACCGGGGCTTATACTGATGGAGAGGGACGATACTCCGTAGTTGCTCCAAACGAAGATGCTGTACTGGTTTTTTCTTATTATGGATATGCAACCAGAGAGATTCCTGTAGAGGGGGAGAATGAAATCGATATTGCACTCGAGTCCAGCGTAGGAACCCTGGAAGAAGTTGTCGTTACCGGATACGCTTCTCAGAAAAGGGGAGACGTAACCGGGTCGGTGAGTGTTGTGGATGTTGACGAAATGATTGCTCAGCCCACAAGTAATGTAGCCAATCAGCTACAAGGGAGAGCAGCAGGGGTAACGGTAATTCAGGATGGACGTCCAGGATCTCCTTCAAAAGTAAGAATCAGAGGATTTTCTTCCTTTCAGAACAATGATCCGCTATACATTGTGGATGGTGTGCCTACCCAGGACATCTCTACCCTAAATCCCAATGACATCGAGAATATCACTGTATTGAAAGATGCGGGAGCAGCTTCAATCTATGGATCGAGAGCATCTAACGGGGTAATCGTGGTAACGACCAAGCGTGGTACTGAAGGTGTGAGAGTGAACTTTAACATGTATTACGGAGTACAAGATCCGGGAGATGGACCTGAATATGTATTGAATACTCAGGAATTTGCTGACCTGCAGTGGCTGGTGTACAGAAATGACGGTACAAACGAAATCCATCCCATTTATGGACCTTCTCCTGCTGCAGGCGGATCCAATCCACAGCTTCCCTCATGGGCAGCAGATACCGATTGGTGGGATGTCTTAACCGAGACTGCTCCGATTCAAAACTATGACCTATCGCTATCTGGAGGTAACCGTAATGCCAAATTTTACGGAAGTATCAACTACTTCAGTCAAGATGGTATCTTCATACATTCCAATTCTGAGCGATTCAGTGGCCGTTTCAATGCGGAGTTCAACATCAAGGACCGGGTTACAATAGGCGAAAACCTTACGGTTACTCACACTTCTAGAACATATGGTATTGGAAACAATGTAGAAGGGGCACCCATCAACGGAACTTTAAATTCGCAACCTATCATCCCTCATATTATTACTACTCCTATTGAAGGGATCAGCCACAATTTCGTACCGGGTGAATTTGGCGGAACGGGTATTGCTCCACGTCTGGGAAATCTGAGTAACTTCTATGCCAATTTAACCCGCGATAAAGATGACTTTAGATATGACCTACGCATTTTAGGTAATGCTTTTGTCGATGTCAAAATTCTTAAGGGATTAAACTTCCGTACAACTTTTGGGGGAACTTATACGCATGGATATTTCAACAATTACACATTTGCTACCTATGAACGCGCGGAAAATGTTGCAACCCCCCAATTTACGGAAGGGGCAAACTACGGGGGAGATTGGGTATGGACCAATACCTTGACATTCAACCGCGATCTTGGCGCACACACGATATTGGCCGTTGGCGGATATGAATCAGTTAAATACGACTTAGGAAGAGGGGTCTCAGGTCAAAGAGCTGGATATTTTAGCGATGATGTTTCCTTCCGTACCCTAAGTAATGGGGCTACCATCGTAAATGCAAACTCAGGAGTATCTACTCCAACTACGTTAGTATCCTACTTTGGTAGAGTGGACTATGATTTCAATGATAGATATTTTGTCAGCGCAACTGTAAGAAGAGATGGTTCTTCCAGATTTGGTGAGGAGAACCGCTATGGCACCTTCCCTTCATTTACTGCAGCATGGCGTATTAGCCAAGAGCCTTTCCTGATGGACAATAGCATTATATCTAACTTCAAACTCCGTGGCGGATATGGTACGATGGGTAACCAGTTGGCCGTATCGCCCCAAAACGCATTCTTTCTCTTTGGAGGTTCTCCCAATACCTCTAATTATGACCTGGATGGTACGGGGACTTCTTCTTTGCAGGGATTCCGTCCTACTCGTATCGGAAACCCCGACGCTAAATGGGAGACTAATGTAACGACAAACGTAGGTTTTGATGCCTCTTTCTTTGATAACAGAATAGAATTGATCTTTGACTGGTACAATAAAGAAACGCAGGACCTGTTGTTCAATCCTGAACTACCAGGTACCGCTGGTGCAGCTTCTGCACCCTTCATCAATATTGCGGAAATGAGAAATACTGGAGTCGACCTACAATTTATCTACCGCGATCAGTATGGTTCTGACTGGCAATTTGAAGCTAACTTAACTTTCACTACCTATCAAAATGAAATCGTCAAGCTTGCTGAAGGAGTTGAATTCTTTGACTTCGGAGGTTCTCGTATTGGCCCGTTTAACAGAAATCAGGTAGGTCAATCCATATCTTCTTTCTTTGGGTATGAAGTATTAGGACTATTCCAAAACGATGCAGAAGTAGCAAGTGCACCTACCCAAGATGGGGCTGAGCCAGGATTTTTCCAGTTTGCAGATCTGGCAGGTCCAGAAGATGAAGCTGGTAATCTTACAGGTCCTGATGGCGTGATTGACCAGAATGACCGTACTTTTATTGGCAATCCCAACCCAGACTTCACGTATGGATTGAATCTTTCTGTAGCATATAAAGATTTTGATCTAAGTGCATTTTTCTATGGATCACAAGGTGCAGATATCTTCAATTACACCCTATGGTGGATTGACTTTTGGCCTTCGTTTCAGAACCAAAAGAGTAGAAATCTACTTTACAATAGTTGGACACCAGAAAATCCCGAGGCTCGTACACCCAAAGCCTCAAATATATCAAATTTCTCAACCAATACGCAATCCACGAGTTATTACGTAGAGGATGGTTCTTACTTAAGACTGAGAAACTTACAATTAGGCTATAATCTTCCTTCGGGTGTAGCTTCGAAAGTTGGATTACGCTCAGCCAGAGTGTATTTGCAAGGTGCTAACCTCTTCACCATTACCGATTATTCTGGGCAAGATCCTGAACTAGGAGGTGATGACCGTGCATTTGGAGTCGATGAAGGTAATTTTCCAGTTGTCAAGCAGTATCTTTTTGGTGTAAATCTTGGATTCTAATAAATAAACTACTACAAATTATGAAAAGAAGATTAACTATTATCTCAGTTTTTTCCCTCGGAGTCTTTTTTACACTGTTCACATTCACAGGTTGCCAGGAAGATTTCCTTGAGGTCGAACCTAATGGAGCGCTTGCTGAGCCCGTACTTGCCACAGCAGATGGAGTAGATGCGCTGCTAATAGGCACTTATGCAATGGTGGATGGCGTTTCAGCAAATGGTTTTGGATGGGCTGCTGCTGCTTCCAACTGGGTATATGGTAGTATTCGCAGTATGGAAGCCAATAAAGGAACCGATTCGGGAGACCAACCTGATATTAATCCCATTCAGACGTATTCTGAAAATGCTGCAAATCCATACCTCAACACGAAGTGGAGATCTTTGTATGAAGGAATCTCTCGTGCAAATAGTACGATCGAAGTTATTAATCGTGCATTAGAAGATGGAAATATCACCGCTGATCAGGCGAGCAACTTCACCTTACAAGCGAGGGCTTTAAGAGGCCATTTTCATGCAGAAGCATGGAAAATATTCAATGACATCCCCTACATCGATGAAAATACCGACCCAACAGAAGCTACCAATACGGGTGATGTAAGAGCACAAATCATCGCTGACCTGGAAGCTGGAACGCAACTTCCTAACGATATGGGGCAAATTGGGAGATTCAATGGCACCGTTTGTAAAGTTTTGCTTGCAAAAGCCCAGATGCAAATGTATCAGGATTACGATGCTGCTAAGGCGCTCCTCCAAGACGTAGTAGCCAATGGTACCAAGCCCGATGGGTCTGCAATAGGCCTCATGGATAGATTTGGAGAAATTTTTGATGTAGAAAATAGAAATGAGTTAGAAGCTGTGTACACTGTACAGTATTCTGTGAATGATGGCTCTGGCGGGTGGAATGCCGGTTATGGAGAAGTATTAAATTTCCCCTACAAAAGTGGAGAGTCTCCAGGTGGATGCTGTGGATTTTTCCAGCCTACACAGGAATTTGTCAACTCCTTCCGTACTCGAGATGGGCTTCCCTTACTAGATAATTCTTACAACGAAGATCCTGTTTTAAATGATGATGGTCTACCTGTTGGTGATCCTTCTTATGTGGAAGATCCAGGACCTCTGGATCCACGTCTTGACTGGACAGTAGGTCGTAGAGGTATCCCATACCTGGACTGGGGTGAGCACACAGGTCAGGATTGGACTCGCGACCAATCTTATGCAGGTCCTTTCAGTCCCAAGAAACAGGTATATAGGAAGAGTCAGGAAGGTCAGTTTACAGAAGTAGGTAACTGGACTTCTGGATGGACAGCGAATGGATATCGAATGATCCGTTATGCTGATGTGTTGCTATTACTAGCCGAATGTCAGATAGAAACAGGAGACTTAGGCGGTGCATTGGAAAATATCAATGCGATTCGTAGTCGTGCAGCAAATCCTGATGGATTTGTCATGGAAGAAGATGGGGTGACTCCTGCTGCTAACTACCAGATCAGCTTATATGAATCTTTCCCAGATGCTGATTTTGCTCGTAGAGCACTTCGCATGGAAAGAAAGCTTGAGCTGGGGATGGAAGGACACAGATTCTTTGATCTGAAAAGATGGGGAATCGCTCAACAAGAAATCAATAGAATTCTGGAATACGAAAAGCCTCTTCGCCAGTCTCTCTATGGAGATGCAGTATTTGGACCTGAAGATATTCATTTCCCAATTCCTCAACGTCAAATTGATTTAAGTGGAGGAAATCTGGTACAGAATCGCTAACCCATAATGATGTCATGAAAGGAGGCCTTTGCCCAAAAGGTCTCCTTTTTTATTTTTACAATCTATATTAGTGCGTTTACTGAAATCTCGAAGGGTAGGACCTTGAGGCTATCCCTTTAAGACAAACATTCAATATTGAAGATTATGAAGTATATTTCCATGCTTCTTATTATCGGTATATTGTGGTCATGTGATCGAAAACATGAAATTTTTGAATTATTGCCCTCTGAAAAAACAGGTATCACCTTCGTGAATGAGATTACTGAAAGCGATAGTTTTAATATTCTCACCAATGAGTATATGTACAATGGAGGTGGAGTGGGAATTGGGGATCTCAACAATGATGGCCTTCAGGATATCGTATTTACAGGTAATCTGGTAAGCACAGAAATCTATCTCAATCAAGGTAACTTTACATTTAAAAATATTACATCTTCTTTGGATGGGCTGAGTGCCAGAAAATGGCATAGTGGCATTGCTATAGCCGATATAAACGGAGATGGTTGGACAGATATATATCTTACTTCCACTACGAGTCCCGATCCTTATCAAAGACAAAACGAGTGCTGGATCAATCAGGGAACAGACGCAGGAGGAATTCCCAGGTTTAAAGAGGAAGCCTCAAAAATGGGAATCAATGATACAGGATTTTCGGTACATGCTGGTTTTTTTGATTATGACCTGGACGGGGATTTGGATTTGTATATTATCAACAACATTGTAAAAAGACAGGTTCCAACTAACTATCGTCCCAAAATCGTCGATGGTACGGCAATCAATAATGATCGTCTCTATCAGAATGTTGGAGACGGAATATATAAAAATGTTTCGGTAGAAGCAGGTATAACTATCGAAGGGTATGGTCTGGGATTGGCATTTGGAGATATCAACCTAGATGGCTATCCTGATATTTACGTCTCTAATGACTATGTCTCTAATGATATCTTGTACATCAATCAGCAAGATGGCACATTCCAAAATGAAGCAGATCAGCTCCTTTCTTATCAGTCGAAATTTTCCATGGGAAATGATATTTCAGACGTGAATCAAGACGGGTACCCCGATATTTTTACCCTTGATATGATGCCAGAACAATATTCCCGAAAGAAGCAGACCATAAATGGAAACTCCTATCAATTTTATATTAACGATGATCGATACCATTATCAGCATCAGTATGTGAGAAATATGTTGCACCTCCACAATGGATTACATAAAGGGAAACCCATTACTTATAGCGAAATAGGCCAATTATCTGGACTATATCAGACTGAATGGAGTTGGTCAGCCCTGTTCGCAGACTATGACAATGATGGAGATAAAGACGTGATGATTACCAATGGATTTCCCAAAGACTTGACAGATAAAGATTTTACCAACTATAAAGCACAATTTTATGGATATGTTGCTACTGCGCAGCAAGTCATCAGCAAGATTCCTGTTGTAAAGGTGTCAAACTATGCTTTTGAGAATCAGGGAAATCTGACTTTTGAAAATGCAACGCAAAAATGGGGGATTGAGATTCCCTCCTTCTCAAATGGGGCTGCCTTTTCTGATCTGGATCATGATGGTGATTTGGACTATATAGTCAATAATATCAATGATCCCGCATTCATTTACCAAAATCATAATCAACAAAATACTTCCCCCTCAAATTACCTCAGACTCTCACTTACGGGAAATGCCCCCAATACTCCCGCTATTGGGGCTAAAGTAGAAATATGGAAAGGGAATCACTACCAATATTATGAACACTTCCTCACAAGAGGATATATCTCATCAGTTGAACCCGTAATACATTTCGGATTAGGTGAAATTCAATTCCTTGATTCTTTAAGAGTAATATGGCCTTCTGGAAAGAGAAAGACAGTGATCAAGAATATTCCAGTAAACCAAACACTCAACCTAAAGGAAAGTAAGTCCCATACAAACGCTCACTCAATAAGAACTGGGACTCCCCAATCCTATCTGTTCGAAGAGATTACTGGACACATCGATTATACTCACCAACAAGAAGATTATATAGACTTTTTTCAAAATCAACCTATCCTTCAGCACAAACTTTCTCAGATAGGCCCCTTCATGGACCCAGGAGATATAGATGGAAATGGAGCGGCCGATCTTATCATTGGGGCCCATAATACGCAGCCGATTCAAGTCTATTTACAGAATGAAGGGAGTTTCACTCGAACCGAATTTTCAGGCTTAACAGATTCATTGGTTACTACACATTCGGATATTAAGCTTGTGGATGTAGATAACGATGGAGATCTGGACGTAATTGCACTAGCAGGAGGATATGAAAAGAAGAATAATACGGAATACATTCATAAGTTATACCGCAATCAGGGAGATCGTTTTAAAGAAGAAATGCTTCCCATACCCGCATTCCCCGCTTCAGTTCTTGCTCTCTGCGACTTTGATAAGGATGGTGACTTAGATCTATTTGTAGGTGCCCGAGTTCAAAGAGGTAATTACCCTGACGCTCCCCTTTCCTATGTATTGATTAATGAACAAGGGAACTTTTCAGAAGCTTCTACCCTATCCTACGACCTGGGAATGGTAACAGACGCGGCATGGTCAGATGTAAATGGGGACGATTGGGAAGATCTTATCCTAACCAGAGAGTGGAATTCCTTGATTATACTTCAAAATGAAACTGGGAAATCTCTTAGCCCATTTTTACCAGAAGAGATTGGAAACGTGCATGGGATGTGGATGGAAATAGAAGCCGCAGATCTGGACCAGGATGGGGATGATGATTATATCGTGGGGAATCTCGGCATTAATCATCGTTTTAACATCTCTCAAAAGTATCCCCTAAATCTCTATGCGGTAGACATTGATCAGAACGGAACCATAGACCCTATTTGTTCTGGATATTGGAGAAATGATAAGGGAGAAATGACAGAATATCCCGTTAACTACCTGGACGAACTAGCCTCTCAATCACCCTTCTTCCGGAAGTTATTTACCAGTTATACAGAATTCAGTAAAATGGATATGCCCTCAATCCTTGCAGAAAGTAATCTGGACATAGCCCCTCCTCAATATATCAATGAAACTCGTAGCTATATTTTGTGGAATGAGAATGGCTCCTTCACCTGGGAAGAACTCCCCCTCAAACTTCAGTTTTCCCCAATAAATGCCATCCTCATTAAAGATCTCAACCAGGATGGATTTGAAGATGTCATTTTGGCAGGCAATGACCATAGCTTCGATGTATCTACGGGAAATTACGATGCCAATAGAGGGTATGTTATGCTAGGAGGATCTGAAAGATCTTTTAATCTGCTGGAACCTTCAGAATCAGGGATGATTTTAACAGGTCAGGTAGCATCCTTGGTGTACATGGAAGGAGATTATCCTTTATTGCTGGTTGGTATTAACCGGGATACGCTACGTGTTTACAAAATTCTTGATCTGATTCAATAATATGATAAAAATCAACTTCCTGTTGATATGTGTTTGGGTTTTTAACATATCCTGTCAACCCTCCCAACGAGAAATTACTGGAATGGATATTTCTCATACGCAGCATTTCTCCGGCGAGGAGCTTGCACAAGTGTATTGTGGATCGTGTCATGAGTTTCCCAAACCGGATCTACTAGGAAAACGGCAATGGGAATATGGAGTCCTCCCTGCTATGAGCGCCAGGCTGGGGATAGGCGATATAGCCCAGAAAACATACTCTCAGATGGAATTTACTGAAATTCAACGCATTGTTGAAGCAGGTATCTTTCCCTCAAATCCCCTTATGGATTCCGTTGCCTGGGAAAAACTCTGCACCTACTATATTACTCAAGCACCAGATACGCTTGAACGCGTATCCATTTCCTATCAGGCACAAAGCCCATTTACCTGGAATACATTATTCAAGCTACCCCATGAAAGATCTATGATCACAATGCTCCACTGGGATGAGCAAGAACAGCTTCTTTGGTCAAGTGATGAAACCCTCATGCGTAGATTTACACCAGAAGGGAAGCAGGTGGACTCATTAATATTGGAGTATCCCCTTGTAGATATAGTACCTGATTCCCATTCTCATTTATTATTATCCATAGGCATCATTCATCCTCAGGATCAGCAATTGGGCTACATCGCTAGATGGACTCCATCTCAAGGACTTCATAAAATTCAAGAGAAGCTGGAAAGACCAGTCAAATTAATTCCTGTTAATGCTGAAAACTTATCTTCATCACAATGGGTATTAGCTGAGTACGGTAATTATCTAGGGAAAATAAGTGTACTCCCCTCGTTGAATACTTCTCCTGACAAGTGGCAAATTCTATCCTCGTTGCCTGGTGCTTGTGATATTAAAATAAAAGACATGAATGAGGATGGCTTTAATGATCTGATCGTGTTGATGGCACAGGGAGATGAAAAGATTGTGATGTTTTCAGGTAATGAAAATGGAAAATTCGAAGAAAAAATCCTATTGCGTTTCCCAGCCGTATACGGTTCAAATGGGATAGAAGTATTGGATTTCGATTCAGACGGAGATTATGATATACTATATACCCATGGAGATAATGCGGATTATTCCCCGGTAATTAAACCCTATCATGGGATCAGACTTTATGATAATGTAGGAAAAAATACTTTTAAAGAAAAATGGTTCATACCCGTCCCGGGTATTTCGCGTATCGTATCCAATGACTTTGATTTGGATGGCGATCTAGATTTTGCGGCTATCTCATTTTTCCCTGATTATGAATCCGCACCAGCCTCAGGTTTTACGTATCTGGAGAATGTATCTACCCCCCATCACATAAAATTTGACTATCACATTCTTCCTCAGGGATCACAAGGCAGATGGATGGTTATGCAACATGGAGATCCGGACCAAGATGGAGATATAGATCTTTGGTTAGGCTCTTTTACCTTTGCTCCCACCCCTGTACCACCTCAACTTCAGAAATTATGGTATGAAACAGGGATTAATATTGTATTTCTTGAAAACCAGACCATCAATTTTTAATATTTTCCTTAATACCCAACTCTATAATTAAGATTTATTACTATTTTGTTCGCTTTATGATGAGTAAGGATTTATACTAATGATAAACCACCCATTCTTCTACTAAATATCACACGACTAATTACAACCCTAAAAAATACAATCAATCCTATGGCAATCAGATCTGGTTTTACCTCTCGACTGGGTTTCGTCGCTGCAGCGGCAGGTTCGGCTGTTGGTCTCGGAAATATCTGGAGCTTTCCCTATAAAACCGGGGAAAACGGTGGCGCTGCTTTCCTGTTAATTTATTTTTTATGTATTATCCTAATAGGCTTTCCTATTATGGTTGGGGAAGTAGCTATCGGAAGGCGTACCCAAGCTAATCCCTATGGTGCGTACCGGCAACTAGGAGGTAAGAAGTGGGCTTTATTGGGACTTTTTGGGGTAATTTGTGGGGTAATGATCCTTTCATTCTACAATGTCGTCGCAGGATGGGCATTTGGATATTTCATTCAGATTGGTTTTGGTAACTTGCTTACATTAGGTTCATCAGAAGCTTATGGCAGCTTTTTTGGTGGATATGTTGCGGACGTGGGAGATAACCTCATCTATTCGCTGGCATTTATGATCATTACGGCTTTTGTCGTGGCACGAGGTGTACAACACGGTATCGAAACCGTATCCAAGATCCTGATGCCAGTATTATTCATCATCCTGTTTGGGATCATTGTTTATGCTTTGACCCTGGAAAATGCGATGGATGGAGTAAGGTTTTATCTACAGCCGGATCTTAGTAAAATCAACATACAGACTATCTATTCTGCCATGGGCCAGGCTTTCTTCTCGTTATCGCTGGGAATGGGAGCCTTGATCACTTATGGTTCTTATATCAGTAAAAAAGAGAATATTGTCAGTGCAGCAGGAATCGTAACCATAGCAGACTCCGGCGTAGCATTTCTAGCCGGCCTAATGATCTTTCCCCTGGTATTTTTCCAACAGCTGACTCCTGGTGAAGGCCCCGGACTGGTATTCGTCACACTCCCGGGTATTTTTGAAAGCATGGGAGTTTTTTCAGGAAAAATAGTTGGAGGTGCTTTTTTTCTCTTGCTCAGTGTTGCTGCGCTTACTTCTACAGTATCACTGCTGGAGGTGCCGGTTTCGTATTTTATAGATGAACACAAATGGGCTCGACCCAGAGCTACTTCCTTTATGGCACTCGTGATATTTCTACTGGGACTGCCCAGTATGCTTTCTCAGGGAGCTGTATCGTTCTTATCCCCTCCCAATTTCATCCGCTTTGAAGGTAAGGACCAGTCCTTCCTCGATCTTATATCAGGCCTTTTTCTCGATGTAGGATTGCCACTTGGAGGCTTCCTGATGTGTATCTTCATCGCCCGTCATTGGAGCACACATAATCTTGCCGAGGAAATCCTCGATGGAAACCCCAACTTTGCAGGCTCTTCCATGCAGAAATTCCTAAACCTGATGATCACCATAGTATGTCCAGTGGTACTGGGTATTATCGTGGTCATTACTATATTACAGAAGTTTGCAGGCGTGCAAGTATTTTAAGTAGTGTGACCATATTCAGCATGCTTTTAAATAACATATGGGTTATTTCACTCCTTATCAAAACTCAGCAACAGCGAAGGCAGCAGGATTAGGTTGCTAAACATCGCTATCCCCAGCGTTAGAGAAGTGAGTGTACCAAGAGCTTGAGTTCCCCCGAACGATGAGGCTGTAAAAGTTATAAAACCTAAAAAGAGAATGATTGATGTATATATCATACTGATACCTGTATCTTTATATGAGTTAGATATAGCTCGGGATATAGAATCTCCTGCCCGCCTAGCCAGCCTGTATCTCGATAGATAGTGAATAGAGTCATCTACAGCGATACCAAATGCCACACCGAAAATAAGTGCCGTAGAAGGCTTGAGAGGGATGTTTAAGTATCCCATGACGCCTGCTACCATAATTAGTGGCAATGTATTGGGAACCAGGCTGATAACGACCATACGTAATGAACGGAACAGTAGCCCCATGATGATGGCAATAATCACAAATGCAATGGCTAGACTAGTAAGTAGATTATTGATCAGATATTCATTACCCCGGATAAATATAGGTGTGGTTCCGGTGATAGTCACTTCAAATCGCTCGGGATCAAATATCTCCTTCACCTCTTCACGAAGTGAATCCAGAAGTATATCCATTTCTAACGAACCAATATCCCTAACTGTGGCTGTGATACGGGTCTTCTGCATCAATGAATCTGTAAGATTCTTTGATATGTTTCCCGTTTCCAAATCAGTCCTCAGCAAAAAGTTTTTGATCCAGGTCAGTTCCCTCTGGGTAGGAAGCATATACTGTGCAGAATCACCCCCCATGAAAGATTGCCGGAGAAACATCGTAAAATCAGTGACACTCACCGAACGCGAAATTTGTTTGTAATCCTTCAATCTTTCCTGTAATTCAAAGATTTTCTCCAGATTAGACAGACGCTGTACACCACTCTTGCGCTTAGTATCTACCAAGATTTCAAAGGGAAGAACACCATTGTAGCGATCTTCCATATAGCGCATGTCTTTTATCAATTGACTATTTTTAGGTATATCATCTACTACGTAGGCTACGGGTAAAATTAGTGACATCCCATACAGCGATACGACCGCAAGCAGAAAGGAAACAATGTAGACTGTCCATCGATTATGATGTACGATACGGTCGATCAGATTGATCCCAAAAGACAGGGTTCTTCTATCCAGATGCTGGGTCTGACGTTTGGAGGGAGCGGGAAGGAAACTCAACATGATCGGGATCAGGATCAACGAAATAAAAAAGGCAGATACTACGCTCAATCCAGCAATAATACCAAATTCCCTTAATGGGCGTACATTTGTAAAAGCGAGTACTCCCAATCCAACAGCAGTAGTAGCGTTGGTCATAATCGTTACAATACCGATTTTTTCAATGACCAAGATCAGCGCTTTCATCTTGTTGCGCGTCAGCCTATATTCTATGTGATATTTGGTAATGAGATATACGCAATTGGGAATACTAATCACTGTCACCAGCGGAGGTATCACTCCTGTTACCAGACTGATCTTAAAACCAAATAATCCAATAAATCCTACAGTCCAAATGATTACTGCAATAACCACCATCATGGGGAATATAACGTTATACAGCGAGCGGAAGAAAAATAACAGGGTCAATGCTAGTACGATTAACGCAATAATCAGAAATAATACCAATTCAACCTTGATCGTTTTGTGGACATTGACCCGTATCACAGGCATCCCAGCATAACGCAAGGGTATGTCAAACTCTTCTTCAAATATATCTGCCTCTGCTTTTACACCGTCAAATACCTCAGTCTTCCGTTCAGAGTTCAGAAAAGCATCATCAATCGATACTGCAATCAGAGTAGTGTTTGTCTCCCTGTCGATCAATAGACCTTTGTAAAAGGGTAAGTCGTAAATACGGTTGATGATACTATCCACCTCGGCTTGAGAAGTGGGCTTCTGCACTACCAATCGCTGAAGCCTGAATTGTTCTGCTTCATAATCCGCAATGATGTCATAGAGATGAGTTATCGCAACGACGTTCTCAACACCAGGAACTGTCTTGATGCGCTCGACCATATCGTAAATACCATTGAAGACCTTCAATTCGCTGTGGCCGTCCTCGATACCGATGACCATAATGTTACCATCGTCTCCAAATTCCTTTCTAAACTGTTCATATTTCTGCATCTCCTCATCAGCGGAAGGTATCACCTCATTTAGTTGGTGAGAGATTTCTGTACCTCTTACCCACCACATTAAGGCTGTCAGGAGAACCAGAACGATCAGGATAGGAATCCTATATCTAATCAAAAATGTTGCAATCGCCTGCCAAATGGGATTCATAGGGAAGCAAAAGTAGTAATTTTAAATTTCAATTCTTGTCTTTAGGACTAAGGATTATTTCAATTCTTCTGTTTAATCTTCTATTTTCTTCTCTTGTATTGATAAAAGTACTGTGAAACTGGCCTTTTCCTGAAGCTATCATGTTTTCAGGAGGGACACCATAAGCGTCCAGATGCTCAACCATTCGTGCAGCGCGCAACACACTGAGTTCCCAACTACTACTCACATCCTCTTGCTCATAGTATTCGAGATTATCTGTATGCCCTTCTACTATAATCCAATAACCTTCCAATAGTTTTAATCTGGATGCAAGATCCTGGAGGAATCTATTAGCAGAAGCTTTGATCTCATACTCACCTTTATCAAATAACAGATCCCGGTCCAGTGTCATACTATAGCGCATACTGTCTTTCAATGGTGTAAAAGCTATGGCGTTTCCCAAATCCAGGCTAGCCTGTATTGACGCTAAGTCTAACCTACCCTCAACATCCTGAGCGGTAACGGGTTGAATTCCCTCATCTGTCAAATAAGCTATATCTCTGGTAAGAAGTGCTGCCATCTCCTGTTCCCGGGGATTTCCCGGTGAAATATCTCCCCATTCCCTATCCTCGATCATCTGGTTATTAAGCCTTATGATATCCGGTAGCACCTGTGCTTGTACATCAGGACTTTCGCGTAATGTCAATACTGGCAGTATTTTATTTGCATACCACTCTAGAGTGTCTGCCCGATCCTTAGTCTGACGATATACACGCTCCAATCGTTGATATTTCGCCTCTGCTTTATCTAGCCGGTCTTTGGGAACACAGCTCACAAAAATGATCAATACACTTAGCAAGGTGATCCTTTGATATAGACCCATTTCCTTCTAAATTAGAATTGCAAGGTAATAAACTATTGACGCAATCGTGATATATTTCTCTAGAAATGGTCGAATTCCTCCAATAGGTGTCTTTTTGTCGACTCATTTTAATATATTGACATGCCTTCATACATCATAAAATGAAATAACTTCACATTTATGGAATTGAATATAGATCTACTGAAAAAGCTATGTGTAACACCTGGTGCTCCAGGTTATGAATCTAACATACGGGAAATTGTCCTTCAGGAAGTAACCCCATTGGTCGATGAAATCGATACAGACTACATGGGTAATGTTATTGCCCTTAAAAAAGGCAACACAAATAAGAAAGCCATGGCAGCTGCACATATGGATGAAATCTCATTTATCATCACGCATATAGATCAGGATGGATTTGCCAGATTCCACACCCTCGGTGGATTTGATCCCAAAACTCTTACTGCACAACGGGTCATCGTACACGGAAAGGAGGATCTTGTAGGTGTGATGGGTAGTAAACCCATCCATATCATGTCCCCTGAAGAACGCAAAAAGGCACCCCAGATCAAGGATTATTTCATCGATTTTGGTATGCCAGTTAAGAAGGTAAAAGAACTGGTCTCCGTGGGGGATGTAGTTACCCGTGAAAGAGACCTGATAGAAATGGGAGATTGCGTGTGTACCAAATCCCTCGATAACCGGATCTCTGTTTTCATACTGATTGAAACCCTCAAAAAACTTCAGAAATCAGCTTTTGACTTTTACGCGGTCTTCACAGTACAGGAAGAGGTAGGACTGCGCGGAGCGACTACCGCTGCCAGAAAGATCAATCCCGATGTGGGATTTGGTCTGGATGTGACCATCGCCAACGACGTGCCGGGTGCTCAAGACCATGAAAAAATAACCCTTCTAGGTAAGGGAACTGCCATCAAGATTATGGACGGTTCGGTTATCTCCGACAGCCGTATGGTCAGATTTATGGAGCAGACAGCCCAAAATTACAATATCCCCTTCCAGCGAGAAATACTCACCGCTGGAGGTACTGATACAGCAGGTATTCAACGCGGTGGGGATGGTGCCATCGTAGGTTGTATCTCTATACCCGCTCGCCATATTCACTCGGTAGTAGAAATGTGTCATAAAGAAGATATACAGCATAGCATAGACCTTCTGACACACTGTCTGCAGGACCTGGATGAACTCCAAATGACCTGGACGTAAATCATGGGTATTGACAATGATTGAACAGGATCTTTCGACCATTTCGCTTCGAACCAAACTGCTGATCGAACAACTGAGCCATAACCTTTTTGGCAAGGAAAAGTCTATCAGACTCACCTTGTTGTCTTCTATTGCAGGGGAGAGCATCTTCTTCCTCGGTCCTCCTGGAGTAGCCAAAAGCATGATCGCCAGAAGGCTTAAATACGCCTTCCAGGATGCCCATTCTTTTGAATATCTCATGGGAAAATTCAGTACCCCCGATGAAGTTTTTGGGCCAGTCTCGATCAAAAAGCTGAAAGATGAAGATAAGTACGAACGTATGGTTGACAAATACCTTCCGGGTGCTCACATCGTATTCCTCGATGAAATATGGAAAGCTAGCCCTGCTATTCAAAACTCACTCCTCACCGTGATCAATGAAAAGGTATACCGCAATGGAGAACATGAAATCAAGGTCAATCTTCGAGGACTCGTAGCAGCATCCAACGAACTCCCCCGGAAAGGAGAAGGACTTGAAGCTCTGTGGGATCGCTTTCTCATACGCATCGTCATCGATAATATCGAGGATGAATCGCTGTTCAATGAAATGGTCAAATTGCCTGATATCAACAACGCAGAAGACTGCGTAGATGATCAGCTCAAGATATCTGAAACAGAATATCACGACTGGCAAAGCCGTATCGACCAAATTGAAGTACCTGGCCATATTCTAGGTATCATTCACCACATTCGTTACTCCCTACATCAGCGAAACAGCACCTATGAAACAGATGAGAAAATTTACATTTCTGATCGCAGATGGCGTAAAATTGTCAAACTACTGCGTACAGCAGCATTCCTCAATGGTCGCGATTCCATAGAAGTGATGGACTGCTTCCTGATTACGGATTGCCTTTGGCAATATCCCAGCCATTATGAAGAAATAGTGGAACTGGTAAAAGGAAGTATCTCAAACTATGGATATATGCGTCTGGTACATACCGAATCTATCAGAAAAGAACTCGAACAACTCAGCAAAGAAATCGACAAGGGTACGCACAAACAGAAAACTAATCAGCGACAGAGAATTAAAGTCTATCAGGATGACAACCAGAATAATTATGCACATATTCTTGAATTCTGGTCTGAAAACAATGTATATGTACGCATTCAGGATCTTGAAAAATTATCGCCTAAAACCGAAAACTATATTCCCATCTTTGAAAAATCGGGTAAAATTTTTCGACCCTTTCAGACATATGTATTCTACAAAGAAGGCCCCCTTAAGTTAAAAAGTAAAAACAAAATCTTACCTATAGAAACTGAAACGATCGAAGAAGAGGTTATAGAGATAATAGTACCCACAGATAACCAGAAAAGCATCTGGAACCGTCGCATACAGACACTACTGGATGCCATAGATGAGGACTTGAAAAACCTGGAACAACAACGGAAAAAAGAGGCTCAGGGATTTTCCAGAAATATATTTGTAAACATTGAAATGGCCCAAATCGTACATCAAAGTATCCAGCGGACAGTCAATGAACTGCTGAATACCCGTTTGGAGATCGAAAAACTAAAGGATAGCTATGTTAGCATCGGACAGGATTGAGAAAGAACTTTCTGGATTCATTGAGTTTGGAGGGCTTATGACTCAAGAGCAACGTAAATATATAATCAACCTGTTGTTCAGACATTTTTATGATGCTTCGTTTTTGGGCCTTAGGGAACTGGAGGCTTCAGAACTCCCCAGCCAGTATCCCAATTGGAGCCAGCTGCTCAAGCAGCTGATGCTAGAAGAAAATCTCAGGATTCATACCTTGAACAATGAAGATTTTTCATTAAGCGTAACCCGAGAAGCTGTCAATTGGTTTCGCCAAACCTTTATGAAACTTGAGTCTGATCACGATCTGGAACAAGAAGAAGATCATCTCAAATATTTTGAAAAGAATATAGAACAGGCAAGTTTCACACAATGGGAACATTCGATCGAGCAACTCCTGCAGTGGTATCCGCAGCATCAGCGAAGCTGGAATTTTTACCTTCGCCAGCTCACACAATTATATCAGGAAATCAAAGCCGGAGACCCGGATCAAATCAATACCTTGAAACAGGAAAAGCTGTCTATTGTTCGTAACCAGGTCATCTCAGATTGGAAGCAGTTTATTTTCCAAAAAAAGACCCATCAAGAGGAATCTTTTCTACTGGGGGAATTTGCCAGTTATTACGATTCACTGAAGCAAAAAATTGATCAGCTGGATCTGGTGGGAGATCTTCTGGCTCCCTATTACAGCTTCTTTGGACACGCCTGGAATAACTCGCTCGAAAGCTGGGAAAATATCAACTGGGATAAAATGGCCGAAACTGCCAAGAAATTGCAGCAGGATCCGCATCTTCAGACCCTGGTTGAACTACTGGGCAGATGGCAGATCCACGATGCTGAAAGGACAACAGTCCAGATGACTACCATCAACCCCAAACCCGTATGGACTCCCAACCCCATCGGTAAATCAGAGATCATTGGCGTCCATCATAGCGATCAGCTCAGTGCTATGCTGCCCTCGGAGGTAGCCTTACTGGGTAGTCCGGAAACCGAACTGTTATTCTCCAAAAAGTTTGTAGAGAAAAAACTTTTGACCTTTCACTTCCATTCGAAAGACTTGTCTATCGAGCACGAGATCAGTACACGGGAAATACCGGAAAGTGATGCCGAAAAGCGTGGCCCCCTGATCATGTGTGTGGATACCAGTGGATCGATGTATGGAGAACCCGAAAGAATTGCCAAAGCATTAGCTTTTGGTATTTTGGATATTGCCCTGAAAGAGAAAAGAAAGGCTTATCTGATCTCTTTTTCTACGACCTATGAGCAGATCGAACTTACAGGGGTGGAAGAGGACTTTGAGAGAATGGCCGAATTTCTTCAGATGAGCTTTCACGGAGGAACGGACCTGCAGCCTCCCTTACGCCGAACCCTGAAAATGCTGGAAGAAGAACATTTTGAACAGGCCGATGTATTGGTCATCTCAGACTTTGTCCTGCCTGCTATGGACCGGGATATATTTGATAAAATACTGGAACAGCGTCAACAACACGGTACCCACTTTCACAGTATGCTCATCACCAGAAGACCCGATCCTAGAACAGCTCCCCTGCCCGTATTTGACCACCATTGGATCTATGATCTCGAAAACCCCAAGGTTCTCCGGCAGACTTACGATCATTTCGAAGAACTGAGAAATCATCCCCTGGAACGAGATGAAGATGCTACTGCACATTCAAATACGAGTGATCAAAAACAATAATTTTATTATCTTCCCAATTAAAATACTCTTAAGTAAAGACAACCTATGTTTACCCGC
Source organism: uncultured Bacteroidia bacterium (assembly GCA_964468435.1). Taxonomy (GTDB): domain Bacteria; phylum Bacteroidota; class Bacteroidia; order J057; family J057; genus JBCCTX01. The sequence continues at coordinate 20,601 of CAYXVE010000065.1, forward strand.
ATCCAACGCATTCCCTTTTCCCTGGATGACATCTACAGCGGATTTGCCGAAGCTGAAGGAATACTTACCGTAAATAACGACGAACTGGTATTTGAATTCCAGACCAAAGATACTGTCTTCGGAGTTATCATGTCCAAACCCCGTAAAATAACGATACCCATCAGTGAAATTGTATCCATTAAGTATAAAAGAAACTGGTTTGTCTCAAGATTGCAGATCTACGTCAGTCAGCTTAGCTTACTCCAGGCCTTTCCCAAAACCAAGGAAGGCGGCGTTTCCCTCAAGATCAAACGCAAACACAAGCAGACTGCTCAGGATATCGTATCATTTGTCAACTACCGCCTGTCTGAATACCGGCTCGACTCGATGGATAGTGAATTTCGCAGTAGTGAGGACTGGTAAGCAATGAAGCTAATTATATAAGCTTGATGTGGATTGTGGATACGGACCATGGTTGAAGAACCACAAACGATAAACAATATTTTAACAATACAATACCCCAATGGCACAATACCCCAATGACACAATTTCTCCCCTCAACATTTAACCTTTTCTTTATACATTGCTGACAAATGGATGATAGGTTTGTAGAAAAATAATCTCTGAAATGAAAAATCTCCTTCTCCCTTTATCATTCATCATGGCTTCCCTGACTTCTACCTGCGCTCAGGAAGTGGAAGAATTATTTCGAATATCTGCTCCTAATGCCACACAGGCCGTAGCAGTAGACAAAACCCATTTTTACACCATCAGCAATTCCAGGATTGTCAAACGCAACAAATCCGATGGAGAGATCGTCGATTCCTGGGAAGGTCCCCTCAAGCATCTCAACAGCGGAATTATCCTTGATGAAAAACTCTACTGCGCCAATACCAATTATCCCGATACACCTATGGCCAGTTCTATTGAGGTCTATAATCCAGAAACCCTGGAGCACATAGGTACACATAGCTTTGGGATGTACATCGGTTCACTTACCTGGATTGATCGATATGAGGGAAAATGGTATGCCATGTTTGTCCACTATGATGAGAAAGGTAGAGAACGCGACCTAGATGCTTCCTATACTACTTTGGTGCAATTCGATGATCAATGGAGACGAACTGCCGGCTGGACTATTCCCAAAGACTTGGTTGACAGACTGAGACCCATGAGTATTTCCGGAGGATCAGTTGGTGTAGATGGATTGATCTATTGCAGTCCCCATCACTTCGAAGAGATCTACATCCTAAAATTTCCCAAAATGGGCTATGAATTGGAGTGGCTGGAAACAATTGAAGTGCCTTTTCAGGGACAAGGGTTAGCATTAGACCGCTATGAATCAGGAGTGATCTATGGGATACACCGCAGGAATCGTGAAGTGATTAGTATTAAGTTAAAATAATTCTCCCAAATTTTGTAATAGAGACAAAATCTTAATAACAGTCGTAGGTAGGTCTTTTAGGTAGAATAAGAGGGAACACTCATAATACTTCTGAAAAACTCTTACAGTTGATTGCGATCATCTACAGTATTTAGTCAAAAATAAATAGTTAACCATTAAATCACTTCCTTGGAACTGGTCTCACTTGCACTCATCAGATAGGTTTTAATAAACTCATCCAACTCCCCATCCATGACTGCTTGTACATTGCTGGTCTCTGTATGGGTGCGAACGTCCTTGACCAATTTATACGGATGCATGACGTAGTTACGAATTTGCGATCCCCATTCAATCTTTTTCTTAGTTCCCTCTACTTTTGCTCGCTCTTCGTCTCGCTTTTCTACTTCTTGCTGGTAGAGCCTACTTTTCAGCATTTGCATGGCTTTGTCCCGGTTGCGAAGCTGGCTTCGCTCTTGCTGACATTCTACAACAATTCCGGAAGGAAAGTGGGTCAATCGTACAGCCGTCTCTACTTTGTTCACATTCTGTCCTCCTTTGCCACTAGCGTGAAAAGTGTCAAACGTTACATCTGCTGGATTTACCTCGATCTCAATCGAGTCATCTACCTGAGGATAGACAAATACTGAAGCAAAGGAAGTATGTCTGCGATTATTAGAGTCAAAGGGACTGATACGCACCAGACGGTGTACACCGGATTCTCCTTTGAGATAGCCGTAGACAAAATCACCATTAATCTCGATCGAACAGCTCTTGATCCCCGCTGTATCCCCTTCTACCTCACTGAGGAGAGTCCACTTAAAACCGTGTTTCTCTGCGTACATTATATACATTCTCTTCAGCATCTGTGCCCAATCCTGACTCTCTGTTCCACCCGCCCCAGCATTAATATCCAGAATACAACCTAACCGGTCCTCCTCAAGGGAAAGCATATTCTGAAACTCCAGAGCTTCTATCGCTTTTAGTGCACGATCATAAGCTTTATCTACCTCTTCCACGCTCACCTCGTCTGCCTGATAAAATTCATTCAGTACCTCTACCTCTCCAACTTTCTCCACCACTTTGTCAAATGCATCGGTCCACACCTTCAGATTACTAATTTCTTTGAGTACTTTTTGTGCATCATCCGGCGAATCCCAAAAGTCGGGCTGTTGCGTAATGGCTTCTTTCTCCTCGATTAAAGCCAGCTTTTTACTTATGTCTAGGTATTTTCCCAATGCTTCCTTACGCTCCTGTATTTCCTTTAACATGTCCTGCGTCATATACTATCGAATTAATCGTTTATTTAGCTAATAAATTTAATAAATTTACGGCTATGTTCATCTAATCCAAAGAATGGAAAGCTTTCACTTGCCAGTTTGGGTGCTTGTATCGCTTGCCAGTTTCCTGGGTGCGCTGCCCTTTGGGATCGTTAACCTCAATGTGGTGGAAACTACACTGCGTAAAACGACCAAAGAGGGTATCTTGATGTCAGCAGGAGCTACCCTCACCGAGTTTTTACATGCCTTTGTGGCTATTCAATGTGCGGCTTATTTCAGTCATAACTTTGAAGATAATCCCTATACCCAAATAACCGTATTCGTCGTATTCTTCACCCTTGGATTATTTTTCTTTTTCAAAAAGCAACATCCACCTCAACGTAAAAAACGATTTAAAGTCAAAGTTACTGATTTCTCTCGTGGGATGTTTTTAAGCCTGATCAATCCTCAGGCACTCCCCTTCTGGCTGTTCGTCATCACGTATTTCACCTCTCACAAGCTGTTTACCATTCGCGAAGACACCATCCCATCTTTTTTGTTCGGCGTTGGAATTGGAAAATTTATGGCTTTGCTTATTTTCGTCGCCTTTAGTCTGTTCATACGAAAAAGGATGGGAAGAATCGGAGACTTTATGAATAAAATTATTGGAACAATCTTTGTCGTGCTGGCATTGGTGCAAGCCTTTATAACCTGGCTTTAGCCCACTCACCATATGCAAGATATTCCCTTTTTCAAGTCCTCTTTTACTGTCATCCATGCATTCCCGACGTTCAGCTAGATAGGTTTACCTTCTCTGTCGATGCTCGTCGAGCCATTTTCCATCAACTGGAAGTCCTTTCTGCTACAGGTCAAATTGTATTAAATCATACGATCACATCTCTTTCAGGCTATAGCGAATAGGAAATTGATCTTTCCTATTTTCCTGAGGAGGCACCTATTACTATACTTCGAAAATGGATTTTTCAAAAGCTAGTAGAAAAATGATTAACCTATGAAAAATGCAGTAAGGGATATGCATGCCGGATAAATTTCTACGTATCCGCTCCTACTAATCCCACCATCAAAATATTTTGGGACCGTGACTATACCTGGGATACAGGAGATCGTACCAATGATAGCAGTGTCTCAGAAGTTGTCAAAGCTACTAATCTTATCGATACCTGCAACCGCGATCAGGAAATAGATTTCGAAACGGATTTGGGCATACTGCCAGTAACCTGGCCATTGTGGAGAGCAAGTGATCATAAAGACCATGTACAGTTAAGTTGGGCTACAGCTTCAGAACTCAATAGCTCACACTTTGAGATCGAACGTAGTCAGGACGGCATCCACTTTCACAAGATTGGCCAGATTGAGAGCATCGGTACGACAGATGACATGAGCATATACGAGTACATCGACGATCAACCATTTGGAGGAATCTCATACTATAGGCTTAAACAGGTAGATCTCAATGGTGCATTCGAATACACAGAAATAATAGCAGTGCACAATGTTGCACTACAGGAACTAATAGTCCAGGTTTATCCTTATCACATGTCTGATCGTTTCACGCTTTCCACACAGCTACCCAATGCATCAAAGGTTGAGGTACAACTTCTGTCACTCTCGGGAATAATACTTCTTCAACAAGAGTTGGTCGCAACCCAGGGATACAATCAATGGGAAGTTGATGTGGCAAATTTGCCGGGGGGAATGTATTACTATGTCTTGCAACAAGATCATGCTCGAGCTGTAGGGAAAATTGTCAAACAATGACTATTCATTCTTCTGGTTGTTCGAGTGGCTTGTTGGCAACAACATCGTACAGCGTCAATGAACGCAACGTATAGTAGTATTCCCAATAGGCGCGGAGCACTTGAATGACATTCCTCCGTGCCTGATTTCTCGACTCCAGGGAGGTATTGAGTTTAATCAAATCCACAGAGCCCAGGACAAAACGCTGGCGGGTAATTTCGTATCGTCTTAATGCCAGTCCTTCCGCGTCCTGGGCCTGTTGTACCAATTGGGGTTGTAGATTGAAGCTCATAGCCTGCATTCGTACTTCCTGCTCAAATTCCATTCGACCTTGAGCTGTTTCGGCTGCTATGACTTCCTGGTTGGACTTGGCCATTTCATACTGCCCTTTGCGCATTCCCCAATCTAATAGCGGAATATCCAGACTCAGCAAGACGCGCTGCTGTTGCTCCATGGGAAAGGCATACGCATTTGACAATTCGTCGCTCTGCTGGTTGATCCCAAAACTAGCGTTGAAGTTCATCTGAAACCGATTCTCCTTATAGGTTCGCTCTACCTCCTGACGGGCCTCCAGTATTTGTTGGCGGTATTTCAGGATATCAGGATGGTTTCGCTGTGCCAATTGTATAGCCATCGACGGCTCAAAAGTCACGTCATTCACCTTGTAAGGTAGCTCTAGTTGCCATTCCACCACTTCCTCCATCCCTAGCAACATATTGATTTGGTAGTTAGCCTCCTGTATACTCAAGCGAGCTTCCGTGAGCGCTATTTGTGCCTCTAACCGGCCCATTTCCAATTCCAGTAGGTCATCCTGGGTGAGGGTACCGAGCTTAAATCGCTCCTGTCCCAGCTTGAACAGCGTATCGGAGTTGGCCAGGTTAAATGCTGCCAGTTCGTAGTTTAGCTGTTGAGTAGCGAGTTCGAAAAAGTACTGAACGACCTGCAAGGCGACCTGCTCTCTAGCCAGAATGTATTCCTGTTGGCTCCTTCGATTGATCAGCGGTTCCAGTTGCTTGCGCCACTTGAACTCATTGAATCCTCCAATTGCCTGATTGACCCCCAAGCGTACAGGAGTAGCAAAATAATTGGTAAACCCATTATCTCCCAGCGTTTGCAGTCTGCCAAAATCCGTCTCCAGGAAGACGCTTCCTCCGGTGAGTCCTATTCGCTGGCTGAGTCGGAGACTTATGGTATTGTTAAAGGTCTGCAGTTGGCGATACACATCGCTATTGAGTTCGGAATCATAGCGCTCCACTACGGCCCGGTTGAAATTCAATGGTATAGCTGAAAGATCGACAACAGGCTTCAACTCTGCCTGATAGGATCGGTATCGCCAGTATCCGACCAGATATCGATTTTCAGCCTGCTTAGCCAGGAGGGAATTTTCCTGAGCCAGGGCAATAGCTTGCTCCAGGGTAAGCGTTCGAGCTTCCTGGCTATAAACATGCGAGACTAATCCATAAAAAATTAGTATACATAAATGCTTGGTCATATTTCAAGGTCTGTTCTTTTGTGTTGAAAATATCTATCATGGTCCGATATACCTTCAAACACCTACAGAGTAAGTTTTAAGGGATTTCAGATATATTCAGACAGCGATTACTATCAGGAATGAAGTTAACAAAAGCTTAAAAAAATATCAGCTTTTTTATTTGGAAACATAGATGGTTTGATCCACTGAATATGCCCGAGAA
>CAYXVE010000066.1:0-26526 GCA_964468435.1 uncultured Bacteroidia bacterium
CAACATCCTGCCTGTAGAATGGTTATCTTTTGACTATAGACTGGAAGAGGTTGGCGTAGTGCTGAGATGGCAGACTGCGTCTGAGCTGAATAACTCGCACTTCGAGATAGAGCGGAAGGTGGTAGGACTTGACCAGCAGTTTCAGACCATTGGCAGGGTAGCAGGTGCTGGTAACTCAGAAGAAGTGCTTAACTACACCTTTACTGATGATAAGCCTTATATCGGAAATGTATTATACAGGATCCGTCAGATAGACTTCGATGGAGCTTATGATTATTCCTCTACCATTGAAGTGAGACTGGATGCGCAGTCGCTCGATCAGGATTTTAATGTCTATCCTAATCCTGCCCGGGATGTGATCTTCACAGATATTCCTGCCAGTTCGTCCTCCGAAAAGTATGACCTAGAGGTGAGAAATCTTCAGGGACAACGGGTCATGTTCCGGAAAGTTCAGGCTGATATCGCTGCCCAGACACTCAAATGGGACATTTCCAGCCTACCCAGTGGGATCTATATCATTCAGATAAAAAATGAAAAAAATCTTCACCAGGATAAAATAATTAAGCGCTAGAAAAGTTAATAAGACAAGAGCGTTATTGAAGGGGGTACTCTACGGAGTATCTCCTTTTTGCTTTTGTAACATTGTGTTCTTTTCTCATTAGTGTTTTGGAATAATAATGCTAGTTTTGAAGGTAGTAAAAGACATAACACTTGAACCGCGCGCTTGTCTATATTGCATTATGGGGGCTGGGATTTCTGGTAATCCATACTCATTTCGGTGAATTGATCCTTCATCCAGGACAGTACATGCTGGATACAGGTATAGATGGATTGAAGAACTATTACAATCCCATGTACTACCTTAAGTACGATCCCCTGGGATGGCATTTTTCAGGGATGAATTATCCCTTTGGAGAACATCTGGTATTTACTGATGGCCAACCCATTCTAGCTTACACATTTCACTTGCTCCAATCCTGGGGGATAAATGTAGCAGACCATATTCCAGCTATTTTCAACCTTCTGATGTTTGCCTCGATCCTGCTCACCATGTGGATTCTGTATCAGTTGGGAAGGCATTACCTCTTACCTGACTGGTATGCAGCTCTAATCGCAATCATCATTGCTGCAATGTCCCCGCAACTGCATAGGCTTGCGGGCCATTATGCGTTGGCATATCCCACTGTCATTCCGTTGATCTGGTGGCTTTCTATACAAGCACATCCGGATCGCCATAAGTCATGGATATATGTAGGACTAATCGTATGGTCATTATTTTTCTTCAGCCTGATCCATGTCTATTATGTCATGATCGGTGGGGTGTTTGTCCTGGCGTATTTTCTGGTGTATGCCCTCAGTAACAGGCATCATACTGCTCTATGGAAACGAGGGTTGATATATGCTGTTGCCGCTGTAGCAACTCCCCTGATTCTATTCAAGTTATACCTGGTCCTGACAGATCCCGTTGCGGATCGGCCTGTGAGTCCTTATGGCTTTTTCAGTCATATCACCTACTGGGAGGCTATATTTATGCCTCAATACGGACCTCTATGGGATTTTTACAATCAATTTGGCGATATCCGGGATGTAGTACCCGAAGGATGGGCCTATGTGGGGATGGTGGGATTTATCACCTTGCTATTTACGGTGTTTCGATGGGGGAATTATATCGTACACGGACGCTTTGACAGACTGGGACTTACTACATTACCACGCAATTTTCACATTGCATTCTGGGCAGGCGTTTTGGTACTTTTCTTTTCCTTTGGCTGGCCATTCAACTGGAATCTACATTTTGTTGTAGACTGGCTCGGACCCTTGAAGCAGTTTCGTTCTCTGGGAAGGTTTGCCTGGGTATTTTATTATACCTTCACCCTGTACACGGGTATTTACATGTATCTAATCTTCAAAAGGTTGTGTCAGAAAAATCTGAAGGTCATTGGAGGATGGATGCTGTTTCTCGTATTACTTTTTTGGGGGGGGGAAATGTGGATATATCTCCAATCCCGCAAAGAACGCATAGAGCAATGGGATCACAACAATATCCTGGCCCAACCCAGATTCGATTATGTGTCATGGTTGCGAGAAAATAGCTATGAACCTGATGATTTTCAGGCAATTCTGCCTATCCCTGCCTATTTTATTGGTTCGGAAAAGTTCTCGACTGAGTATGTCAACTTTTTTTCCACCCGGGAAGGAATTACTGCATCTTATCAGACGGGCTTACCCCTCACCACTGGATTGCTTTCCAGGACCTCACTTTCTCAATCCCTGGAACTCGTGCAATTGCTCAGTAATGAATATATCGAAAAAACGGTCCTGGAAAAGTATGCCAATGATAAGCCGCTCCTGGTGCTGGTAGTGGACGAAGTAGCCCTTTCTGATAATGAGCAAAATTTGCTTTCCAGGGCAGATACATTGAGCCAAAAGGAAAATATAACTTTGCTGAAACTGGATCTCAAAGCACTCGAATCACAAAAGGATTCCGTGATATATCATTATGAGCAATTAAAGGATACGGTACAGGCAAATGAGGAAGGTGTCTACACTCAGAGTGCTGAATGGTATTATTATGATACAAAAGGCAATATGGATGAATATGAATTTGGGGAAAGGGTTTATGAAGCGCAGGAAGGTGAAATTGTAGTGTATGATAGTACAGTTGCCGCGGGAGGAGAGATGTTATTATCGTTGTGGGTGAAGGCTGACCCAAGGACCGACGGTTTTCCCGTTGTATATCTGCAAGAGTACAACCCCCAGGGGGAACAGGTCAATTATTATGAAGTCAACCCCAAATTTCTGACAGATGTATATCAGGATTTTGTAAGCGTAAAGAGATACTTCTATGTGTCAGATTCTGACAACAGATTTGTTTGCACAGTTCGGGGAAAGTACATTGGGATAACCTCTATTTTGATTCGTCCTGTGAATAGTCATATATTTCGACCCGTTGCTCAAGGAAAAAGCCTGATGTACAATAATTATTACTATACATTAGATTGACTACTCCAGCGTTAGATATTGTGCTTCCCTGTTATAATCCGGTTGAAGGCTGGTCAACAACTGTCGTTAGTTCATTGATAAAGATACAGGACCTGATACCAGAGGTAAGCATACACCCGGTCATTGTCAATGATGGTTCACTATCAGGGATTGAAAGCAGTGATATAGCTTTAATCCAGGAATATTTTCCTCAGCTCACTTATTTACAAAATCCACAAAACATGGGGAAAGGCTATACCCTCAGAAATGGAGTCAAGGCTGCCAGGCACGAGCTTTGTATTTATACAGATATTGATTTTCCCTATACTTTGGAGAGTTTTCTAAAGATATACCGAGCATTGACAACAGGGGAAGCAGACATAGCTGTGGGAATAAAGGATATTTCCTATTATCAGCATCTTCCCAAATCCAGGGTAAGAATATCCAAAGGGTTGAGGTGGATGGCCCGATCTTTTCTCAGAATTTCCATAACCGATACACAGTGTGGATTAAAGGGGTTTAATCAAAAAGGTAAAGACGTATTTTTAGCAACTTCCATCAATCGCTACTTGTGTGATCTGGAATTCATTTATCTGGCGGATAGAAAAAAAGGTCTTCGGATGAAGCCCGTCGAGGTAAAGCTCAAAGAAGGGGTTGTATTTAGTCATGTCAACGTAAATATTCTGATGTCTGAAGGGATCAATTTTTTGCGGGTTGTGTGGAGGTTTATTTGGAGATCAGATTGAAGGTGTATCTTTCCCTTTTTGCTGATCTATGGAGTCTTGATGTTCGGTTGTATGAGATGCCAGTTTAAGCGGGGTTTTTTCCCTGAGTTTTGTTCCACACATTCTACAAAAATGATAGCTAGGCAAGATGATTGCCTGACAGTTGGGGCATAGCATTTCTGAAAATTCCATTTGGGTCTGCCGAGACAATACCCTTTCATATGCTCCCGAATCATACCACTTAAATAACTGAGCTGCACGTATAATGGTAAAAGGTTGAGGATTGTCATATTCTGCAGCAAAACGAATCATTTTATCGAAAGTCCCTTCTTTGATGTCTTCGAACTCTTCTGATTGCTCTCTGAGATCCTGTATGGATATTCTGCCGTGATATTGTTCGGGAAGGCCAGCCATTTTGATCAGACAGTGAGCGGCAATATTGATGTCCTGACAGGTCAGCAGTCCTGCACGGTCAGCAGTAAATTCCGACATTCGGTGCCAGTACAAGAGAGCTGCTTGTAGAGGCATGGAAAGCATGTTGCCCAGTCCCAAGGTCATATCACTGATGATCTGAGCCACGACTTTAATGGAGTGGGCCATCATGTGATATATGACGTGATTACTTTTGATATGTCCCAGTTCTCTTCCGAAAACAAATAGTAGCTCATCACTATTGAGTAATTCTATTGCTCCGCTGCTCATAACAATGATGCGTCTTTTTTCTCCACTCGTAGACGACTGAATCTGATCATCCAGCATGATATGTAGTTCTGGTATCTCCTGGATACCCATGATATGACATGCTTCTTCCAGGATCTCATATATTTCTGGAATATTATGTGGAGTAATCCGGATGTTGTCACCGGTGTGTTTGATACGCATGTATCGCTCTAGTCCATGATTAAGTGCTTTTCGGGTCACCAGATCTATTCCACGTGTATTTTCAAGTTGATCCAGTGCCTTTTTGTCAAAAGGGTGTTCATACTCTACAGAATAAAGATTTTCAAGTCGTTTGCGTTCTTTCATAACTTTGTGCCACAGTTATGGCAAAATTTTGAATCTTGTCTCACAGCAGTGCTACAATGATCACAAATTACAAAACTATCTGGGGAATCAGGTGAACCGTATGTAGATGATTTCTTGTAATAACTATGGGTCGCTTTATTGAAAAGCTGGCTAACTAGGGGAGCAGATTTGTCATCATTGGGTAGGAATAATGCCAGGGCAATATAAGCCGGTATTGCTACCCAGGGCATGAGAAATGTGAAGCCAACAAATCCCAGTCGTATATACCAGGGATTTATCCCTATATATTCCCCAATCCCTTCACAGACTCCAGTAATATTGGCATCTTTTTCACCTAATGCTCGCTTCTTTCTGACCAGTTTTTCCTGACTATTGAGAATTTTTTTTAGCATATCACGCGTAAATATAGTAGTATAATATACTCATTTTAATACAAACTGTTATTTTTCATGATCATTGATTTACGAAGTGACACCATAACTAGGCCTACCGAAGAAATGCGTGAGGCCATGTTCCAGGCTCAGGTGGGCGACGATGTATTTGGAGAAGACCCATCTGTAAACGCCCTTCAGGATAAATTAGCCGGGATGTTTGGTATGGAAGCAGGGCTTTTCTGTCCCTCAGGCACCATGTGCAACCAAATTGCTATACGTACGCACACTCAGCCTCAGGATCAGCTGATATGCGATCATCGCTCGCATATATATCTGTACGAAGGAGGTGGGATTGCGTACAACTCTATGGTTTCGGTTAAAACGGTTGATGGCGATCGTGGGAGACTGAATGCAGATCAAGTTAGGAAGTGCATCAATCCCGATGATATACATCTGCCCAGAACTGCTTTAGTTGTCCTGGAAAATACCAGTAACAAAGGAGGGGGAAGTTATTATGATCTTTCTACCATTGCGTCTATCGGTGAGGTTTGTCAGGCTGAGGGGTTGAAGTTGCATCTCGATGGGGCACGGGTATTTAATGCTCTGGTCGAGACTGGAGATGATCCCAGATCATACGGACGCTATTTTGACAGTATATCTATTTGTCTGTCAAAGGGATTGGGAGCTCCTGTGGGGTCGGTATTAGTTGGAAGCAGGGAAATGATCGAACGGGCGCTACGCGTGAGAAAAGTATTGGGAGGGGGAATGAGACAGGGAGGTTATCTGGCAGCCGCTGGTATATATGCATTGGATCATCACATTTACCGCTTAAAGGAGGATCATCGCAAGGCGCGGCTTATTGGAGAAGCCCTGAATGCCCATCCGGGAATCAGGGAGGTTTTGCCAGTAGATACGAATATTGTTATATTTAGCCCAGATCCAGCCTGGATGACTGCACCTGCATTGCTGGCAGAACTTGACCATCACGGTGTTAAGGGAGTTCAGTTTGGCCCTGAACATCTACGTCTTACAACACATCTGGATATCAATACAGATATGATGGACAGGGTGCTTGAAGTGATTCATAATCTTGAACACACTCCTTTGGTCAGAATAGAGTCATAGTATTTTACCCGTTACTCAATCCTCTAACTCAATCACCAGGTCGTCGCGTTCCACCATATCTTTCTCCTTCAAATGGATAGCGAGGACCTTTCCTTCCTGGTGAGCTGTAATGGTTGATTCCATCTTCATGGCTTCAACTACAAAGAGTGAATCGTCTATCTTGATTTCGTCGCCAGCTTTGACAAATATTTTGCTGAGACGGCCCTGTAGGGGCGAACCTATTTCATGTTTTTTTTCAGCTTTGCGGTTGCCAATCTTAGGTACGGTAAGGGTTCTGTCTGTCACCTCTACTGCTCTGGTCTGCCCATTGAGTTTATAGTAAACTGTGCAAACACCATTTTCATTGGGCTCGCTTTTGTACATGTATTCTATGAGCAGGTTTTTCCCTTCTTCGATCTTGACAAGAATCTCTTCGTTAGGTTTCATAGGGTAGAAGAAAGCCAAGGTAGGGATCTGACTGACATCTCCAAATGTTTTCACAAAATCGTAATACTGTTCAAAAACTTCAGGATATAATAGATAAGAAATAAAGTCCAGCTCTGTGAGGTTGTCATCAAACTGGGCCTGAAACGCTTTAAAATCCAGGTCAAAGTCTATGGGTTCCAGGTGTGCGTTGGGCCGGTCTGTATAGGGTTTTTCACCTTTAAGAATAATTTTCTGGAGTTCTTCCGGAAATCCTCCATAAGGTTGTCCGAGATCACCACGAAAAAACTGGATTACTGAACTGGGAAAGGATATTTCTTCTCCTTTGTTAAAGATATTTTCAACTTTGAGGTTGTTAGAGATCATAAAAAGGGCCATATCTCCAACTACTTTAGAAGAGGGAGTAACCTTGACAATATCTCCAAATAGTTTGTTTACTTCAGCATAGGTTTGTTTGACCTGTTCGAAACGGTCTTCGAGTCCCATCGCCCTTGCTTGCGGCAGCAGGTTGGAATACTGTCCGCCGGGTATTTCGTGATTGTAGACTTCTGCTGTACCCGATCTCAATTCAGATTCAAACGGATAATAGTAGGACCTTACCACTTCCCAGTAATTGGAAAACTCATTGAGCTTGTCTAGATTCATTGGATATTCGCGTTCATGATCTTTCATCATGGCCACAAGCGAATTGAAACTAGGCTGGGCGGTGAGGCCCGACATAGCACTGATACTTACATCTATAATGTCAACATCAGCCTCTATAGCCTGCAGGTAAGTAGCACTTTGGAGGGATGAAGTGTCGTGGGTATGTAAATGGATAGGGATATCGATTACTTTTTGGAGCTCGGTAATGAGTTTGTAAGCTGCATAGGGTTTGAGGAGTCCCGCCATATCTTTGATTCCAAGCATGTGAGCGCCTTCATCTTCCAATTGCTTTGCCAGGTCCAAATAGTATTGAAGCGTGTATTTGGTGCGATTGTGATCGAGAATATCTCCTGTATAGCAGATACATGCTTCAGCAATTCCTCCGGTATGCTCTCTTACTGTTCGAATGCTGACTTTCATGGCTTCAACCCAATTCAGGGAGTCGAAAATCCTGAACAAGTCTATGCCTGTATCCCAGGCTTTTTCGATGAATTTGATGATCAGGTTGTCGGGATAGGCTTTATAGCCTACAGCATTTGAGCCTCTCAACAGCATCTGCAACATAATATTGGGGATGGCCTCGCGTATTCTTGCCAGTCGATCCCAGGGAGATTCCTTGAGGAATCTGAGACAAACATCAAAGGTAGCTCCCCCCCATACTTCCATCGAAAACACTTCCGGATGATTTTTGGCAAAGCTTTCTGCGACTGCCAGCAGATCTATCGTACGCATACGAGTAGCCAGTAGGGATTGGTGAGCATCCCTGAATGTTGTATCCGTGTAGCGTATCCGTTTCTCATGTTTGAGTTCTTGTATAAATTCCGCTCGTCCTAGCTCTGTCAATCTGTTTTTCGTACCTTGAGGATAATCATTTCCAGGTTTGAAGGCGGGAACTTTGGGAGTTCTGAATTTGTGATTCGGGTCAAAAACTTTGATGTTTGGATTTCCATTGACTACTATATCTGCGAGATATCGCAAGGAGCGTGTTCCCCGATCTTTGCTAGGCTCAATTTCAAATAGCTCTTCGTGATTTTGAATGAAAGGCACTCGTGCTTGTCCCCTGAAAAATACAGGATGCTTGACTACGTTGAGCAAAAAGGGAATATTGGTTTTAACTCCTCTGACACGGAATTCGCGCAAAGCGCGATCCATTCGCTGACTGGCGCCTTTGAGGGTATTTCCCCAACTGGAGATCTTCACCAGCATTGAGTCAAAAAAAGGTGATATCCGCATACCTGGATAGATACTTCCTCCATCGAGTCTGATACCAAATCCTCCTGGGCTACGATAGGCTATGATCCTGCCATAATCGGGTTTGAAATTGTTGATAGGATCTTCTGTGGTTATTCTGCATTGAATAGCAAAGCCATGGCAGTTGACATCGGCCTGTGATCTTAAAAGGATTTGGGGTTCACTCAACCTCCGGCCAGAGGCGATTTGTATCTGTGTTCTGACGATATCGATTCCCGTGATCTCCTCAGTGATTGTATGTTCAACCTGTATTCTGGGGTTTACCTCGATGAAATATACCTGATTGTCCTGGTCCACCAGAAATTCTACCGTTCCAGCATTATTGTATTGCACAGCCTGAGCGATACGTAGTGCATAGTCATACAGTTGATCTTTGATCTCCTGGGGGAGGTTGGACGGAGCAATTTCCACTACTTTCTGAAATCTCCGTTGTACGGAGCAGTCTCTTTCATATAAGTGAACGATGTTACCAAAGTTATCTCCTAATATCTGCACTTCGATATGTTTGGGGCTTTCGATAAAGCGTTCTATGAAAATGGTACCATCCCCAAATGAGTTGAGTGCTTCACTGTGGGCTTCCTGAAAGGCTGTAGCCAGTTCCTGCTCGCTGCGGACAACCCGCATACCTCTTCCACCGCCGCCAGCGGCGGCCTTGAGAATTAAGGGATATCCGATCTTACGGGCCTCCAATATAGCATCTTCCGTGGTTTTTATCGGATCTTCACTATCGGGTATCAAGGGTACATTTACACTTTGGGCCACTTCCTTGGCCTTTACCTTATCTCCCAGTCGGTCCATAACTTCAGCCCTGGGTCCGATGAAGGTGATTCCTGCTTCTTCGCATCTTCGCACAAAATGAGTGTTCTCCGACAGAAACCCATACCCCGGGTGAATGGCCTCCGAGCCAGTTTTTTTGGCAATTCGTATAATATCCTCAATGTCCAGATAGGATTTAAGGGGTTCATCTTCCGTGCCGACCTGATGTGCCTCATCAGCCTTGTAGCGATGCAGGGAGTAACGGTCTTCGAAAGAGTAGATAGCAACAGTCGAAATATGTAGTTCTGAGATAGCTCTGAGGACGCGTATGGCGATTTCACCACGGTTAGCAACAAGGATCTTGTTGAATTTGCGAAAAGTAGTATTCATGTACCGGAACTAATTTTATTCAGGGATTAAACAGAGTAGCCTGGCTAAATTAACACATTTATGATAATAATTTCATAGGGTATTTGAAATTATTTGAAGTATGCCATGTAGCCAGAACTCAAACACTTCAAGCCAGTATATCCTTCACCACATGACCATGTACATCTGTCAGCCGGAAATCTCTCCCCTGAAAATGATAGGTCAGTTTTTCGTGATCCATTCCCATCTGGTTCAGGATCGTCGCCTGTAGATCGTGAACGTGAACGCGATCTTTGATTCCGAAATAGCCAATTTCATCTGTTTCACCATAAACGATACCGGGTTTGACACCGCCTCCGGCAACCCACATGGTAAAGGCATCACTATGATGATCCCGGCCATTGAATGGCGCGACTTTACCTCCTCTGTTTTCTCGCATGGGAGTCCGGCCAAATTCTCCTCCCCATACGACCATGACATCTTCCATCATGCCCCGTTGTTTCAGGTCTTTGATGAGAGCAGTCATGGGTTTATCTACTTCTTTACATCTTTCTAAAAATCCACCTTCCAGTGCTTCGAACTGACTGCTGCCATGAGAATCCCATCCTCTGTGATAGAGTTGGATAAATCTCACCCCCCTTTCCGCTAAACGACGTGCAAGCAGGCAATTGTTGGCGAAAGATAACTTGCCGGGTTCTGTACCATACATCTCGTGGATGTAATCGGGTTCTGAGTCGATGTCCATCGCTTCTGGTACGGTAGTTTGCATTTTGAAAGCCATCTCGTACTGTGCAATTCTGGACAGGATTTCGGGATCACCCACTTTATCATATTGCATCTGATTGATCTCATTGATCGCATTGAGGGCGCCTCGGCGCAGGTCGCGGGGCATTCCATCGGGATCAGATACAAAGAGTACCGGATCGCCTTTGGAGCGAAACTCTACGCCCTGAAAGAGGGAGGGCAGGAATCCGCTACCCCACAGGCCTTTTCCCCCACTAGGTTGAGAGTTACCGGATACCATGACGATAAATCCTGGCAGGTTTTCATTCTCAGAGCCCAGGCCATATGTAATCCAGGAACCCATACTAGGACGTCCGGGTCGTGGGCTACCAGTATGTATAAAGAGCTGTGCCGGTGCATGATTGAACTCATCTGTATGCATAGCTTTCAGGAAGCACACTTCATCTACTACCTCCTGAAAGTGTG
The DNA here is from genome assembly GCA_964468435.1 of uncultured Bacteroidia bacterium. GTDB lineage: Bacteria > Bacteroidota > Bacteroidia > J057 > J057 > JBCCTX01. The sequence goes on from CAYXVE010000066.1 coordinate 10,886, forward strand.
GGAATAATTCCGACACCCATGCTCCGGATTGTCCGTATTGGTTGAACTGTGTCTGAGGTCCCAGCATCTTGGGTGTGCCGACAATAAATGCGAAGCGCTTTCCTTTCAGCAGCTCTGAGGGACAATCCTTGCCGTCATATTTTTGAAGGGCAGGTTTGTAGTCAAATAGCTCCAACTGGGAGGGTGCCCCAGCCATATGTAAGAAAATAACGGTTTTAGCTTTTGGGGCAAAATGAGGGGACTTTACAGCCTGGTGATTCTGATAGACGGCTTGATGGGATGAATCGCTTTTGAAGGGATTACATCCTGTCAGACTTCCAAAGGCCATTGCCCCCATTCCCAGGGCACATTTTTTGAAAAAATGCCTCCGTTGTAGATATGATTGTTGAGATTCGAGTAATTCTTTGAGGAGATTATCCATTATTCTTTGGTTATAAATTCATCAAGGTTTAACATCACATTGGCTATATGAGTCAAGGCTGCATGTTCAGGATTGCTATCATACATGGTCAGCAACTTGTCTGCATCTTCGGGGTGTGCCTGGTAATGCTCAAAAGATTGATCATAAAAGTCCATCAGGGTTTTCAGTTTTTTACTAGGAGGAGATTTCATCAATGCTAGTTCATACCCATAGCTAATTCGTTGTTTTGGCTCTGTTCCTCCCTCTGTAAGCATCCGGTGTGCCAGTGCCTGACTAGCTTCCAGATACACTGTATCATTCATAGTTGTCAACGCCTGAAGGGGTGTATTGGTACGTATGCGGCGGGACACACATAATTCCCGGTTGGGCACATCAAAGTTGATCATGGAGGGGTAGGGGCTAGACCTTCGAATGTAAGTATACAAGGCTCTGCGAAAGCGATCTTCATCCTGTTCAGATTCCCAACGCATGACGTGGCGTATCACATTCCACACACCTTCAGGTTGTGGAGGCATCACACTCGGTCCATACATCTTATCACTGAGTAGGCCACTTACTCCTAGCGCCTGATCACGAATCTGCTCTGCTGAGAGCCTGAACCTGGGACCACGGGCCAGTAATTTGTTGCGCGGGTCTATTTCCAGGAGTTTGGGTGATACAGTAGAGCGCTGCTGATAGGTCTCAGACATTACGATTTGTTTTAGCAATTGCTTCACACTCCAGTCATGCGTATATATAAACTCCATCGCAAGCCAATCGAGCAACGCCTGATTGGAAGGTTTAATACCCTGGGTTCCAAAATCCTCCAGTGTTTCCACCATGCCAATTCCAAAAATTTGCTCCCAAAAGCGGTTAACAATCACCCTAGAGGTGAGGGGGTTATCCGGACTGACGAGCCACTGAGCCAGGCCCAGACGATTTCGGGGATAATACATGGGCAGGCTTGATAGCTTGTCTGGAACTTCAGGCTGCACCTCTCTACCGTGAACCAGCCAGTTGCCACGTGTAAAAATGTGTGTAGTTCTGCATTCATCTGGTGGGAGTTCCTGCATAATAGGCGTTTTGGATGGCTTGATTTGCTGAAGGTCTTCTTTCAGCGAGAGATACTTTGGATGAGTTGTAGTATCTATTTCCTGAGCCAGGCTATCCATCCAGGTTTTGATCTCATCTATTTGTCTTTGCTGTACGCTGGATAACGCCATTAGATTGGGATAATCGCTGGATTTGTCCGAATCAGCAGTATTATTGAAAAAGGCCATTAACTCATAGTATTCATCGTGGTTGATGGGATCATAGGGATGACCATGGCATTGGACACATCCGATAGTGATACCCTGCCAGACTTCAAAGGTAGTGTTGACGCGGTCTATGACAGCTGTAACCCGGAATTCTTCATCGTCTGTACCTCCCTCGTCATTAGACATGGTGTTGCGGTGAAAGGCAGTAGCGATGAGTTGATCGACATTGGCGTCAGGTAGTAGATCCCCTGCTAATTGCTCAATGGTAAACTGGTCGAAGGGCATATTCTGGTTGAATGCATCGATGACCCAGTCGCGATACTGCCAGATCGTGCGTTGCCGATCTTTCTGATATCCCTGCGAATCTCCGTAACGTGCAAGGTCCATCCACATAGCGGCCCATTTTTCCCCGAATGCAGGTGAAGCCAATAGCTGATCTACTACTTTTTCATAGGCATTGGGACTTTCGTCTTCCATGAAAGCCTGGGCTTCCTCCAATGTAGGTGGCACTCCGGTAAGATCCAGCGATACCCTGCGGATTAGGGTGGCTTGATCAGCTTTAGGAGAGAGATTCAACCCTTTCTTCCTGAGTTGTTTCTTCACCAGATGGTCGATTCCATTCTCCCCCGGACTAAGACCGTCGTTAACTTTCTCCCTAAATGACTGATCCAAAGGTACGAATGCCCAATGGGTTTTCCATTCAGCTCCTTGGTTAACCCACTTTGTAATCACATCAATCTCTTCCTGGGAAAGGGGAGGTCCATCTAGCGGCATTCTGATTTCCGGATCGCTGTGATCAAGTCTGTAAATCAGCTCACTTGCATCTGCATCACCAGGCACGATGGCAGGGTTGCCACTATCACCTGCCAGAAGAGCGTCTTCCCGGGTCAGCAGACTCAGACCAGCACTTTTTTTGACTCCACCATGACAACTCATACAGCGTTTATTCAAGATCGGCCTTACGTCTATATTGAAGTCGACTTTGGGAGAAACAAAGGATTGCGTAGAAAAGTATACAATAAATGCCAAAGAAAACGTGAGTATTGCTACACTCAAATATCTTATTCGTAGTAGTCCCATTGTTTGATGTAAGGTGTTATTTAAAAAACCAGTTTTTTGTTAATACTTCCCAAGATAATAAATTGCGTGAGAATTTATTGGATTTATTAGGGATACAAACCGTTTATTAACGGTTAATAAACTCATAAATATTGAAGTTTATTAACTGTTAATGGAAAAAGTATGTATATTAAAGATATGGTAAAGCAAGACTATGAGGCACATATACAACGCATTATTTATAGTAAGGGGTTTGGGCATTCCAAGACTTATGCCAGTTTGCTGAGTTATATCGTACATGCATCAGTAAAAGGACAAGTACCCAAGGAGATTTCTATCGCGATTGACGTATTTGGAAAAGATGAAAACTATAATCCCGCTCAAGATACGCTGGTCAGGGTATATATGTATAATCTTCGTAAAAAGTTAAAGTATTATTATGAGCATGAAGGTAAAGAAGAATCCTATCAGATCACGATTCCCAAGGGTAAATATGAAGCGATTTTTGCAGAACCAGAATGCATTTCCTCAAAAGCGTCCAAACAGGGATCTATCCCCCTGCAGTGGATGGTAGGACTGGTAATATTAATCTTGATTTTTGGGGCGTTGAACTTTTGGTTGTTTAAGCTGGGAAATGTAGAAGAGCAAGACAAGACGGTTGCTGATTCAGAGATATGGGCTGGTTTCATTCAGCCAGAAGGCATGACTCTTTCGATTGTTATGGGAGATATATTTTTATTTGAGGAATATGATACGTTATTGGGGCGAATGAGAATGGTACGAGATTCGTGGATCAATTCCGCAGATGATCTCGAATCACTCGTCAATAGCGATCCACGTCTTTCTGACCGCAATCTATCCATAGCAGAAAACCCCTTACTCACCAAAAGTCAGGTATTTAGCCTAAAATCCCTCATTCCTGTAGTGGGTGAAATGTCCGATGACTTCTTTATTCGCGTGATGTCGAGGATAAATTCGGAAGAGCTTCACGACCGGGATCTCATATTTATAGGCCTATACAAAACCCTGGGATTATTGGAATATGTATTTGACTCTTCACATTTTTTCCTGACGACCCCGTATACTGAACTGGTTCATGAGCCCACGAGTGAAGTGATCTACCAGGAGGGAAATCCTCTGGCACGTCATAAGGATTACGGTTATTTGGCAAAGGTCAATGGTCCAAATAACAATCAGATCATGATCATTTCCAGCTTTACGGATACCGGAATCATGCAGGTTATCAATCAGATCACCCGACCTGCCTCAATCCTTGAACTAGAGCAGTCTATTTCGGCAGAGTTAGGCAAAGTTCCACCCGAATGGGAGGTATTATTTGAAGTGGGTGGCTACGACCGAATCAATCTGATGGCGAATATTAAGTATGTGTATGAAAGATAAGAGTCTGTGACCCATCACAATTGATGATCAACTTAGTAAAGCGATGATATCTACCAAGCTAGAGCTATTATTTACCAATTAATCGGCCCTGTTCCCAGATACTTGTCTATCAGGGGCATGTAATAGTCTTTCATATCGTTGAGATCGTAAATCGTCTCGGTTTTGGTATACAAGTCATACTGGTTAAAATCTTTTACCCATTTCTTATATTGCTCGTCCTTCTCATGGGTAATTTCCTGATAGCTGCCTCCGGTATGCCAGGGGTAAAAGGAGTGATAGCGTATCATGATCATGCCAGGTTGTGGAATTTTATTGCCAGAATGCTGGGAAAGTACACGGTAAAGATATTCGTCGTGTCCCCATGCCAGATCCGTATTGTCAATACCACAATGAGGATCGTATATTCCAAGGGGGGTATTGTATCTCCCATCTTGCATATCGGGATTGAGTTCATTGAATTCAGGATATACGCAACTGTCGGGAAGTTTACAACCCACGATAAACACATCTCCCACCATCCCCCATTGTTCGGCCTGGCTGGTACCATCTTCATCGCATCCCCAGAGGAACATGACTTTACCTAGATCATGGATCAGGCCTACTACTTGCATCCATTCTGGGCGATTGTCGTGGCGGATAGCCTCTGCTGACTGTACGAGATGCTGCACATTGGGCAGGTCGATGTCTGGATCACTGACGTCGATTAGTTCATTGAGACGTTCCATGGCTTCCCAAACGTGGAGAGGCTTGTCAAAGGTGAGATATTTTTCATGCATGCGCTGTACATAGTCATAAGTCTGACGACTGCGCATTTTGCGGTAATGCTCTCGAACAGCAGCGGTGACATCACCCTGGTCGTAATTGCGAAACTCCTGTTTATCTTTGGTTGTGATTGGCATCTAATGCTTCTTTGATTGCTTAAATCTTTTTTAAAAATAAGAAAATTTGTGGGAGTAGATTCAGGTATTTTTACAATAAATAGGCCAGCACCGCTGAAAAGCAGATTGACACAAACATCTCCAGTAAACCCGCTCCCAGATTTCTGTCATTGACAATTTCTGTTACCAGATTGGAATTGCGAAGTACAAAACGATCGAAGATCAGCTTGATACCGATCAGATATACAAAAACTAGGGCTACGTCTATACCCAGTTTGGCTAAGTCATAGCCCCAACTGGTGAAGTCGCCCGATACAGCTTTCATCACAATAATCCCAATGGCAATCATACCTCCGGCAAATCCCAGCCCAGCAGCTACATTATCTTTTTCAATCTCATCATGCACATCATAGGGAGTAAGACGGGAATATAACAAGGCAAATATTATCAGGCTGATCTGTCCCAGCAGGAAAAATACAAAAGCTGTCAGCGGACCGCCACCCTCACCGTGAACAGCCCCGGCTATTATCAGCCCTGATGCGATATACATGCCTGCTTCCACAGCACCCGTTCCGGAATTCTGATCGTGGACAATCTCTTTGTTGGGAGAAAACTTATATAAAATGAGTTTGTCATTGACGACACGTGTAAGAATCAGTAGCATCATACCCGCCAGGGTATATGCTACAACCTCTATAACATCCTGTACAAAATCATAGGAGGGCCCATCCAATGCGCCGATAAATATAATGGTAATCCCGATAAAATATCCTGAAGTGCTAACAGATACAGCATCGTTGTCTTTGAGGGTAAGTTCTTCATCCAAGTTAAACTGGGAAAAAAAGCCTTTAATCCATTTTGCCAGGAAAAAGATAATGACATAGAGCAATATATAGGTCGCTCCAGATAGCCACTGATCGGGATCAAAGAGATCGAATTCCATATTTGGGTGCGTTAAAAATGATGGTCAAATTGTCGTACGAAAGTATTTCTATGTCAAAGTGCATCTTCTCAAGAGTAAATATAGAACTTTATCGATTTTTTTAGGAAAGTTTTGCAACTCTTTGCACGTTAGGGTCATCTATATTGTAGTAACCATCAGAAAAAAATTCATAGACCAAAGGCTGTAAAAGGTAGTTGATATACTATCTATCTAATAACGATCAATTTATGATTATTTAATATCATAAATTATGGATTATTCGGCATACTCGTTTGTTTTGTAGTATAGCAATTGTTGCTATGATCAAACATAGATAGCATTTATAGTAAAGTACAGCGTTTCAATTACCAGATATTAACCCCTAAAAGATAACTAACTATGAAGACATTACTTACACTTGCCATTACAGCCATCTTCGCCATGCAGATTACTTTTACCAAAACCTTTACAGCTTCTGATCCACTCACCGTACAAGAGCAGATCAAGCGCAAGGTGGCATTTGACGTATTTGCCCGTGAGTATAATCTGGAAGGTAAGGTAGATGTTACCTTTACCATCGACGACTTACATATGATACGCATACATTGTATCACAGGAGATTCTGAAGAAATGATCAGATATGTAAAAAAGAGAATGGATAAACAGGAGATTTATGGAGAAGACCTACTAGTCAATCAGCCTTATCGTATCTCTTTTGAATACTATGAGATGAATTCTCTAGGACTGAAACCCAAAAGTATTAACAGCAAAACCTCCCATTCTTTGTGATACGTTGTTTTCGTGCTTGATTTTTAATTAGTTTAAGTCTCAATTATAACTTATGAAACTCATTGCTTTAGGCTCTGGGGGATGGTTTCCTTCACCTTTGAGACATACCTGTACCTACTTATTGTCAACAGATCAGCATCTAGTTCTCATTGATACCGGTTCGGGTATCACCCGGCTTATGGACTATGCATGGTTACTTGATCGCTATGATACTTTGCATATTATCTATACACATTATCACCACGATCATGTGGCAGGCCTGGGATATTTGCCTCATTTTGTCCAAGGTAAGAAATTGGTTATCAAAGGACCTGGGAAGCCCTATTATTCGCAGACCTGTGAAGATATCCTGTCTACTTATACCCGGGCTCCCTTTTTCCCCAAGTCCATTCATACCTTTACAGATCAGGTAGACATTTCTGATTATGATGAGTCAGGGTTTGAAATAGCAGGAATGAAAGTAAAAGTGCTCCAGCAGGTGCATGCAGATCACTCTTTCGGCCTTCAGGTTGAGGACCAGTTGTATTTCGCGACTGATACTGAGCCACTCGAAGAGACATTCAAACGTGCCACAGATACCAGGGTATTGGTCCATGAATGTTGGGGGACAGAAGGAGATTTACCCGGACATAGTTCGGCAAGAGCCATTAAATCCTATTTGCAAAGATATCCCGTAGACCGTACCTATTTGATTCATGCCCATCCATCCTGGAGATATCAAATACCTGCTGCAATCCAGGATGTGTTTCCAGTGGACATGCAGGTTACCTACATGATGGATGGGATGAATATCAATATTTAGTGAGCTACTTGATCTTTCAACAGTTCAGGAAATTTGGCCTGAAATCGCTTGAGTCTGGGAATGGATACCCGCTGTACGTAGGGGTTATTGGGATTTTTCCTTTCATAATCCTGATGGTAATCTTCTGCGGGATAGAATGCCTTAAGAGGTACTACTTCTGTTACGATTGGGTCATCAAAGGCATCGGATTCTTCCAGTTCTTTGATGTAATTATTGACAATAGTCTTTTCTTCTTCATTGCGATAAAATATTACAGAACGGTACTGAGGACCCATATCTGGACCTTGACGGTTTTTGGTGGTCGGATCATGTGATCCAAAAAATACTTTGATCAGTGTTTCATAATCCACAACGCTGGGGTCATAGTATATCTCTACTGCTTCGGCGTGATCGGTCATGGCTGAGCTTACAATATTGTAATTAGCTGTGGATGCCTTACCGCCAGAATAGCCGGAAATTACTTCTTCTACGCCTCTCACAGATTCGTAGATAGCTTCAACGCACCAAAAACAACCACTGGCAAAATAGGCTTTTTCCAGTTTCTGATATTTCTGAGATATTTTTTCATAGGAAAATTCAGGAATATCCAGTTTCTGAGACTGAGTCGTTTGACTACTTGTGTCGCATCCCTGAAATGCAAAAAGAAAGAGTGCTGAAAATAAGAGTTGATACCACATATTTTATTTTTGTTGATAGTACGGATTAATGTTTCATAAAGATGTGATTTATCCCATAACTTACATATTTGTTCTAGGACATATATTTTAGTTGTTAACCTGTAGTGATCAGCGTTGTTATGATTTCCCCAATACTTTCCGAACCATTTCATCAATTTGGCTAGGCTGTAGCCAACGGGTGACGATCACCATATTTTCTGTAGGAACGATTACGATATAATTACCCCCAAATCCAGCAGCATAGTATATATTCTCTGGCACTTCTTCAAAGTATCTGGGACCTGCTGTATGATTCAGCCACCACATATAGCCGTAGTTGGGATTGGCCTGAGAGGGTTGCTGTACTTTTTCTATCCAGGCTTTGGAGATGAGTTGGCGATCTTTCCATTTGCCATTTCTCAAAAATAACAACCCAAAACGGGCATGGTCTAGGGTGTTGATAAATATACCACCGCCACTATGGCCACCCCCACTTACTGATTGCATCATTTGTCCATCTACGTTGACAAAACTGTTTTCATACCCATACCAGCGCCAGGTTGTGGAAGCACCAATGGGGTCCATGATTTGTTCTTTTAACACTACAGGAAGGGGATGTCGCCATACCTGTAGCAGTGAGTAGGCAAGGACATTGACACGCACATCATTATATTCAAAAACAGTACCTGGTTCATATAGATCCCGGTATTTCCAGTCATCGATCCCTCCTTCCTGGGGTGGACGGTCGGCCCAGTCTTGCATGCCAAAAAGCTCCCCCGACCAGTCTGAAGACTGGGTGAGTAAGTGCTCCCAGGTGATGCGGGAATTATGCGCACCTTCAAAGGTTCCATCCCAAATATATTCAGCAACAGGATCGCTAAGATTGATCAATCCCTGGTCCCAGGCCAGGCCAGCTACCGTAGAGAGATAGCTCTTAGTAACGCTGAAGGTCATATCTACCCGGTCTATATCTCCCCACTGAGCGATGATATATCCATCTTTAAGAATCAGTCCGGCAGGTTTACCCCGGTCTTTTACAGGGCCTGCCAGATCGTGATAAGGCTCCCTTGCAAAACCCTCCAGAATGGCAATCTTTAGATCATAGGCACCTTCATATTCGTGTTCCTCAGCATATTGAACCGCAGTTTCAAGGGTCTCAGGGTTAAGCCCCATTTCTTCGGGTGTACGTGTTTCCCAGACATTCCGATCAGGATAGTAGAGACTTTGAGAAAAGGAAGTACATATGTACAAACATAAGACAAGAACGGAATATGTTTTTTTCATAAAAAAATAACTAAGTGTTCATCGGATTTAACAGTTGGTTTTTCCTTGTTCAAATTACAAATAATTATTTTACATATCTTCCCTGTTGTGGATGCTTCGCAATATTAAAGACCTCATAAAAAGCAATGCGAAAACCAGCGGAACAGTAGCTCCGATTTTCATGTAACTTAATTCAATCATTGCGTAATTTTGCGAGAAAAATTACGCATTTTCTTTGTTCAGGTCTCTGGGAAATCCACCAAACAAAAAGCGTGCATCATCGTAAAAAGAAAAAACGATGTTTAAACATTAATTAATTAATCATGACTTACAAAGAAAAAGCACAAGACATTTACAACATGCTGGGGCAAGGACAGCTCATGGAAGCTTTTGATAAGTATTATGCAGAAAATATCGTCATGACAGAGCCTCGTGGTACCCGTGAGGGTAAGGCAACTTGTCGTGATTATGAAATCCAGTTTCTCAACAACCTGCAGGAATTTCATGGATTGGATATTCATAGCGTGGCATCCGATGAAGAAAATGCCACTACATTTGTAGAATCGACCATGGATGTAACTTTCAAGGATGGAAACCGGGTAAAAATGGAGCAGGTAGCTGTACAGAAGTGGGAGGGAGATCAGATTGTACATGAGCGCTTTTATTACGAAAGCTGATCAAGCATTTACAGACTGGTTGAAGTAAAGCTACAGGAGTAACCTTTGTGAAGGTTGCTCCTGTAGTTTTTAGTACCAGGGTAATCTTGTTGAAGGATGTGTATAAAATGTTGTGAATTTTCAATGGGATTGTATATTTGCACTTAACTTATGGAAGAAATAAATCTAGCCTTTACCGAAGCAGAGAAAAAAGAGATCCAGAAGCATATAGATAAATATCCGGATCGCCGCTCTGCTGTAATGCCTGCGTTATGGATTGCCCAGGAGAGATTTGGTTGGCTTTCCACGGATGTAATGAAGCTGGTGGCAAAGACGATAGACATGCCTTATGCGCATGTTTATGGCGTGGCATCTTTTTATACCATGTATTTCAAGGAAAATATAGCTCCTAATATCATTGAGATCTGTACCTGTTTTTCTTGTGGCGAAGTAGGAGGCCTGGAAATGTATCAGTTTCTGAGAGATTTTTTGGAAGTAGATGAAAAAGGTAGGAGTAAGGATGGTAAGATATGGGTAAGGCAGGCGGAGTGTCTGGGAGCTTGCGATACTGCTCCCATGTGTCAAGTCAATAATCGCCGTTATGTACATCATCTAACTGAAGAGAAGGCAAAAGAACTCGTTGATAAAGTGCGTAATGGAGAAGAGATACCTTATGAGAAGATACCACTGTACGATCAAAGCGTTATAGAAGATTGATGATGAAGCAAAAAATGTACGAGCCAGCCTATCTTCTACTGGAAGATGGGCTTTTTTTTGAAGGTAAAGCCATAGGCAAGCGTGGCACTACAACTGGAGAGCTATGTTTTAATACCAGTATGACGGGATATCAGGAGGTATTTACAGATCCTTCTTATTACGGTCAAATCCTGATTGAGACGCATGTACATGTAGGTAATTATGGGGTACACACCCGGGAATATGAGAGTTTTTCTGCTAAAATTGCCGGACTGGTCGTCCGCAATTTTTCCAATATTTACTCCAGGCATGAAGCTGTAGAATCATTGGACTCATTCCTGACCCACAACAACATTGTGGGAATCACAGATGTTGATACACGTAAACTCGTAACACATATACGCCATAAAGGCGCCATGAACGGGATTATCTCTTCTGAAATTTCCATAAAGGGGCAACTGGAAAAAGAACTCAAAAAATGTCCTTCTATGGACGGATTGGAACTTTCATCAAAAGTAAGTACAGTTCAGCCTTACTTTCACGGGAATCCCAATTCCAAATACCGTATCTCAGTACTCGACCTTGGCATTAAGAATAATATCCTGAAATGTTTGGCAAAGCGTGACTGCTATCTCAAGGTGTTTCCCGCCAAAACCAGCTTTGAAGAACTATCTTCCTTCAATCCGCATGGGTATTTTATTTCCAATGGACCAGGAGATCCTGCAGCGATGAACTATGCTGTAAAAACAGTCAAAAAAATTCTGGAGGCCGACCGACCGTTTTTTGGAATCTGCTTGGGACACCAGATACTTGCACTTGCATGCGGTGTGCCTACGTTCAAAATGCACCATGGCCATCGAGGTGCCAATCACCCTGTCAAGAATCTGCTACTAGGTAAATCTATGATTACCAGCCAAAACCATGGTTTTGGAGTACAGAAAGAGGCGATAGACAACTCCCCGGATGTAGTCGTAACCCACGTTAATCTCAACGATCAGTCCATCGAAGGGATACGGATACGAAATAAAAAAGCATTTTCTGTACAGTTTCACCCGGAGGCATCTCCAGGGCCGCATGATAATCATTACTTATTTGATGAATTTATCGAGCTGATCGAAATGGACTTGGAAGAACAGAAGCAGATTACTATGTAGATTGATATATTGCAGACCTGTCTGTTATTTTTGAAATGATCTTGTATGAAACTACTCAAATTTGGCGGGTCATCTGTGGCTGACTCCGCCTGTATTCAGCGTGTCTCAGATATTGTAGAATCCTATCTCGCCCGTGGTGAAAAATTTGCCGTAGTAGTATCTGCAATGGGTGGGTTGACAGATTTCCTCGTGCTAATGGGGGATCTTGCCAAAGAAGGAGATAAAGGATATGAGCCCCTTGTACAGGAATTTGTTAGCAGACACCACCGGGTGATCGCAGAACTTATCCCTGCCAATAAGCAACAGGGAATTAAAGACACTATTTCCAAAGCAGCAGAAGAGCTTAGCGACCTTTTACATGGAGTATATCTGATTAAAGAACTGACACCTCGCACAAAGGACTATATACTGAGTTTTGGTGAGCGCTGCTCTGCATATTTGTTGTCCAAAGTACTATGGTACAAAGGGGTCAACGCTGCTCATCTGGATGCACGAGAAGTGATACGCACCAATGATGCTTTTGGCAGGGCAAAAGTCATGGTCTCAGTATCCTATCAGAATATTGCTGAATATTTTCAACAATCAGAGGAACTTCAGATCATTACAGGTTTTCTCGGCTCTACAGATAGAGGAGAAACAACTACACTGGGGCGGGGAGGATCTGATTATACAGCCTCATTATTTGGTGCAGCCCTGGATGCTGAAGCCATAGAAATATGGACAGACGTAGCTGGTGTGATGACTGCAGATCCCAATAAGGTACAGAAAGCATTGCCTGTAAGACACCTTACCTATCAGGAGGCTCTAGAAATGTCTCATTTTGGAGCTAAGGTGATCTATCCCGCTACGGTCATTCCTGCTATGGAAAAAAAGATCCCAATATATATCAAATCTACTTTTCAGCCCGAAGAAGTAGGCACACTGATCACAGAGGATCCCAGCCCGGCAGATGAGCATCTCATCAAGGGAATTTCTTCGATCGATAATGTATCCTTGGTCACGTTACAGGGCAGTGCTCTGGTAGGTGCTGTTGCCAGTCATACTTACAGGTTATTTCGTTGTTTAGCCGGCTATAGCATCAACATTATCCTGATCACACAAGGATCATCAGAACACAATATATGCTTTGCTGTCAAACCTGAAGAAGCAGAACTTACCCGTAAAGCCATTGAAGAGGAGTTTGAACTCGAGATCAAATCAAAGTACATGGATCCAGTCGTGATCGAAAACAATTTCTCGATCATCGCGGCTATTGGAGAGAATATGAAGTCAAGGCCAGGTATTTCTGCCAGGTTGTTTCTCGCTCTTGGGAAAAATGGTGTCAATGTAGGGGTAACCTCACAGGGATCGTCTGAGAGGAATATCTCTGTTGCTATCCATAAAAGGGATGAAGTGAAAGCCCTAAATGCCATTCATGAAGCATTTTTCTTATCGGATACGTATTCGTTAAATCTGTTTATCGTGGGAGTAGGATTGATTGGAGGTACGTTGCTCAAGCAGATTCGCGAACACATGAGCTTCCTGCGCAGAAGTCAGCATGTAGAGATCAATGTAGTCGCTTTGGCAAATAGCAAGCGAATGATCTTTGATGTGGATGGTATAGATCTGGACAATTGGAAAGAACAGCTCAACGCATCTGAAGAAAAAATGGACATTGAGAAGTTTGTCTCAAAGATGAAGGATCTCAATATGCGCAATAGTATTTTTATTGACAATACAGCTGATCCTACGATCTCCCAGTATTATGAGCAGATACTGGATTCCAGTATTTCAATTTCTACTCCCAATAAGGTCGCTCCTTCAGGACAGTATCAATCCTATCAGGATCTGAAAGAACTGGCTTATGAACGCGGGGTAAAGATTATGTACGAAACCAATGTAGGCGCAGGATTACCTGTAATCACGACGATTACGGACCTGGTAAATAGTGGTGATATCATTCAAAAAATAGAGGGAGTACTATCAGGGTCTTTGTCCTATATCTTCAATACCTTTCAAAATGGAGAAAGAAAGTTTAGTGAAATAGTGGAAGAAGCTCAGGAAAAAGGATTTACCGAGCCCGACCCGAGGGAAGATTTGCTAGGTGCGGATGTTGCAAGAAAGCTTACGATCCTTGCGCGTGAATCGGGTCTGGCATTGGAACGTGAGGCTATTGAAATCAAGCCTATTCTTTCAGAAGCATGTATCAAGGCTACCAGTATTCCAGCCTTTTTTGAGGCGCTTAGAGCATATGATGAACATTTTGAGCAAATGCGTTTAGAAGCTGCTCGGGAGGGAAAGACGCTGAGGTTTATTGGTACCATAGAAGGAGAAAAGGCCTATATATCGCTTCAGGCTGTTGGAAAAGACAGTGATTTCTATCATCTCTCTGGTAGCGATAATATGATTGTATTCACTACAGAGCGATATAAAGAACGCCCGCTAGTAATCAAAGGACCTGGAGCAGGAGCTGAGGTTACAGCCGCCGGTGTTTTTGCCGAGATTATTCGTATCGGGTACTATCTTTCATGACCGTCGATACCCTATAGAATAACTAACAAAAATATAGCCAGGCATATATTCTGTTTACTTCAATACATATACATAGTAGTATGCATAATGACATACAAGTATTTGCTCCGGCAAGTGTAGCTAACGTCGGGTGTGGGTTTGATACGCTGGGTTTTGCCATACACCGTCCGGGAGACGATGTAGTAGTAAGATTTTCTGATGTGCAAGGGCTTCGTATCACCAAAATAGCTGGAGACCGTGGCAAATTGCCAACAGATCCGGAAAAAAACACCGCAGGTGTAGCTGCACTCAGGTTGATGGAGCACTTGGAGGTAGATAGAGGTGTGGAAATGGAAATATACAAGGGAATACCCATTGGGAGTGGTCTGGGTTCTAGTGCTTGTAGTGCTGTTGCGGGAGCTATGGCTATCAATGAACTCTTAGGAAATCCGTTATCCAAGCAGCAACTATTACCTTTTGCGTTAGCGGGAGAAGCCATTGCCAGTGGTGGTGCCATCCATGCAGATAATGTAGGCCCCTGTCTGATGGGGGGGATGGTCCTGGTTAGGAGCAACGAAGACCTAGATACAGTTAATATACCTGTTCCCGAGAATTTATTTGCTTCGGTTGTGCTTCCAGAGCTGGAGATACTGACAGCTGATGCACGGAGCATTTTGCGTACGGAGATTCCCATGAAAGAAGCCATCATCCAGTGGGGCAATGTAGGAGGGTTAGTAGCGGGATTTATGCAAAAGGATTTCCAACTGATTGGAAGATCGCTTCAGGATGTGATTGTAGAGCCTTATCGTTCGCGGCTGATACCGCATTTTTATGAAGTCAAAAAATCTGCAGCTCGTGCAGGCGCATTGGGATGTAGCATTTCAGGAGCTGGACCGGCGGTATTTGCCATTTGTGAGGGCGATCAGACCGCTTTCAAGGTCGCTATTGCCATGCAAAAGACCTTTATCGAAGCCGGCATCGGCTGTGAGCGCTATGTATCGACCATCAACACCTTGGGAGCAATGCGGATCAAATAATATTGAAAGCTTAAGAACGCGTTTCATTTCCCTACAAATGGCCTTGCAGATGGCTTTCGTTTGCAACGGTGGTAATTGAAAAAAATATATGTAATAATATTTAACACTGTAATAATACTTGAAAAGGATTAATCCTCGATCCTTCGAGATGATCCTCATGCTCGCAATCTCCCTTGAGA
>CAYXVE010000067.1:0-25126 GCA_964468435.1 uncultured Bacteroidia bacterium
ATTGTAAATAATAAAACAGAGTACTGTCAACAGACAGTTTTTTGATTTTTCTGTCGTAAATCTTAGCCTAAATATTGAATATTATTTTGAAATAGAGGCCAAGACTCTTACTTTAGCATAGTGATAAACAATACGAAGATTTTAAAACAAATTTGATCTTTAGATAATAATTATTTTATTGCACAAGAATAAAATGATTTCAATAGTAATTTAAGTATAAAAATTTAGGGCGTTTTCATGGCTGTTTGGGTCGCGGACTTAGTCCGCGGCCGCTTTTTTTATGTGCGGAAAACAATCATCTTTCCATGAAAGTTTAACCTAATAAATAGGAATAATTCACTTGCCAATGATCAAAATCAAAGTAACGGACCGTGATGGTTCACATCGTGAAATAGCATTTGAAGAAAATCCATCTGGTAATCTTATGGAAATACTCACTTCGGAAGGTTTTGATGTTCCAGCAATATGTGGTGGCATGGCCGGATGTGGCACTTGCCACGTTTCCGTTATGCAAGGATTTAATAAATTAGAAGAACCCGAAGAAGATGAAGAGTTTATGCTTGATAGTCTCCCTAACCTGACTGAAGAAAGCCGACTATCCTGTCAGCTACCTCTGACTTCTGAATTGGATGGCTTGGAAATCAAAATATTAGGCGATGGGATGTAAGTGATTCTGATCAAAACCCAGAAAATCCGTTAATACTTAAAAATCTCTTTAACACATTTTTAACCCAGAACCTTACAACGTTTCCTGTATGGTGAAAACCGAAATATTGTAAGACCTACCGTATTGGATGATGTTGTATTCACTTCGCTCCCATTTGTAACCGCTACTTGCCAGTAAGTCAAAAAATGGGGCAGAATATTTTCTTTGAGGTTCGCTCATGAGTATGATACTGTCTTCATGGGATAATTTCTGAAAGGTATTAATCAAAGGATCATGCATTCGTTTTTCGTAAATCACATCTGAGGCTAAGATTATATCTGAAGCAAGACAGGGGTCCGGGTTTCTGATATCCATTACTTTAAATTCCGGGGGATCGAGTCCATTTAGACTCCAAAGTATGGCAGCAGCCTCGGAAGCCTCTTTAAGGTAGTCAGTCAATACGACTTTAGCGCCCAGTTGTGATGCTATCATTCCACATAATCCCATCCCACTTCCAATTTCTACCACAGATCTGTTCTTCAATATTTCGGGTCTTTCGAGGAGAAAGGCCGAAAGCCCAATGGATGATGGCCACAGATCTGTCCAGTAAGGTATTTGTTCATCCTGAATCGCAGGATGATCAGGCGATAGTCCCAATATCTGATCAAATAATCTGTCTTTGTCCGTGATATTAATAAGTTGATACATTCTGCCAGATATCTCATACTCATACGATTCCCAATGGAAGCTGATATCTCCGGAAATACTTTCATATCGCATCATAAAATTTTCTCTAGATGTTGCCCTCTGATAGTTCTGAGTAGTTATCCATCGCATGGATCACTGTCTGGTTGAGATTAATCTTGTCTATTAGTTCCAGGGTAAACCTTTTGGGCCCATCAAAATTGAGATGGATATCGTCCGCAAAAAGTGAATCGGGATAGGGGTTATTCTGATGTAAGTTGATAAACTGGTGATGGTGTGAATAAATGATATCTTTCACTTTTTCGATGTGAGTTGCCTGGAACTTTTTACATTGTGTGCTTCTGCAGTTGGATTGCTTCATGGGGGACTGGACGTATATGAGTGTGACGTTCCGTTCTTTAAAGTATTTACATATGCTGTCAAGTGCCTGATATTGTTCTATACGTACCTTGGAGACCAATGGTCTTGACCATAGTAGGGAGTCCCTTTTTTCTACTGGGACCATCAAGGAGATTCCGCCATGGTCATCATACGCCAGTGTAGCGGTTGATGTGGGGTCATCTTTATGATAATCGTTCAGTAATTTATTTCTGTTGATGAGACGTATCAGATCAAACTTTTTCAAATAAAAAGGATATGAAGAGGGTATGCTCAGATACTTCTCAATAGAATAAAGATCGCTAAGGCTGAATTTCTCATCGCCAAAATCAATGTGGCAAGATACCAGTAAAACTACTCTGGGATGATACAGTTTATCAAGTATTTTCAAAAAAGCAAAATTCTGAGACATGTTCAATCCACCTGAAGCTGTATTATAGAAAGTGATGGAAGAATCCAGATGGCTGGAAAGGGTATTAGCATGCAGATTATTATACGATACAGATGACCCATGTACTAATAAATCAATACGATCCCAGTCTTTACTTTTCAGATTTTTCAGTTTTACATCAAATCCTATACTTTCTGAAATAATAGGTGGAGCATCTATCCTCTTAACAAAGTTGTATGTAATAAAACTTATAAGAAAGATGCCAATAGCCAGGAAGAGCGATAGTCGCTTTAGGAATGCAGTGTACATGGATTAAAATTGAAAATAAATAAATTCAGAACTTTCAAATGATCTAAAAAAGAATATCATCAACAGGATTACATAATAGAAACTCCAACGTATGCCTGTCGGTAGACGATCCCAACGCACTTGCCATTGAGGGCTTTTGGAAACTTCCTCTACCATAAGCATGAATAATATCAGGGCAATTGACAGAATAAAATCTGCGAGATTCATACCCAGTGAAAGACCATTGGGGAGTATGATCATCTGTGTGATACCTGTACTACCCATGCCTAAGATACCTCTAATCGAATCTTGTATAATATTGTACATCAGAGATATTTCTGCATATGTAGGAGTCCAGATATGGGTAGCTATAAAGCTTGCCTCGGAGAAAGACTGAGCCCTAAAAAATATCCATGCAAATGTTACGAGGAAAAAGGTGAAAGCAATTTCCAGGGGTCTCTGGGCACTGCGCAGGATAGAATTGCTCTGAAACCAAGGATAAATGACTGGACTTGCGACTCTCCACATGATGAGGTAAAGCCCGTGTAAGCCCCCCCAGATCACAAAAGTCCAGGCGGCACCATGCCAAAGACCACTCATTACAAATGTGATAAAGATGTTGTAGTACCATCTCCATCTCATCACCCGGTTACCTCCAAGGGGGATGTAGACATAGTCTTTGAACCAGGATGATAATGAGATGTGCCATCTTCTCCAGAAATCAGGGATACCTTTGGCACTGTAGGGCGTATCAAAGTTTTTCATCAGGTCAAAGCCCAGGATTCTAGCAGTTCCAATCGCAATATCTGAATAACCCGAAAAATCGCAGTATATCTGAAATGCAAAGAATACAGTGGCAATCGTCAAAGCCATTCCCTCATATTCCATAGGAGTTTGATATACAGTATTGACCAGGATAGCCAGCCGGTCTGCGATAACTACTTTCTTGAACATACCCCATAGCATAAGCTTCAACCCCGAAATAGTTCTTTGTTTCTCGAATGCAAAAGGTTGCTGAAACTGTGGAAGAAGATGTCTGGCACGTTCGATAGGTCCGGCTACCAGTTGGGGAAAGAATGAGACAAAAAGACTGAAAATGCCAAAATGTTTTTCGGGTTTGAGCTTTCCGTGATAGATATCTATCGAGTAGCTCATCGTCTGGAATGTATAAAATGAAATGCCCATAGGAAGGAGTATCTCTAGCGGTCCCACAGGATACTCGATACGGGTATAACCGAGTAGTTCCCTGAGCGAATCATTGATGAAATTTGCATACTTAAATGTTACTAGGATGCCTAAATTGGTCAATAAGCTGAGATACAGGTAGGGTTTTCGCTTCGACTTATCAGGCAGTTTTCCCATATTTCTACCACAAAAATAATCAATGACAGTAGATAACAGGATCAAAACGATGTAAGCCGGATTCCAGGCCATGTAAAAATAGTAACTAGCTATGAGTAACCAGAACCACCGGTATTTATGTGGCAGCAATACATATAAGATTACTACCAATGGAAAAAAGATAGCGAATTCCAGTGAGTTAAAAAGCATAATGTGCTACAGCGTAGAATTCCAGAAATAAGTTAAAACTGGAAATTTGAGTAAAAAAGATACTAAAGTAATGGAGGCGTAATTCATATAAAAAGATACAACATTTTCATAATATTTTAATACTAAAAATATATTTTTAGCCTCATGTCTTTACAACGTATGTCAGTTCTTGTTATTACTTTTGTCATAGGATTAAAAAGTCCACATGGGAATGAGTCAACAACTAATCAATAGGTTCAATATCCGGGTGTATGGATTGTATGTAAAAGACTTACATTTGTTGGTTACAGATGAAATCAGGAAGGGTTTGAAAATGACCAAGTTACCCGGTGGGGGTCTGGAGTATGGGGAAGGAATAAGTGAATGTCTGGTTCGGGAATGGAAAGAAGAGTTAGGAGTAGAAATAGAAGTTGGAGATATTTTTTTTGTCAATCCATTTTTACAGATTTCAGCTTTTGATCGGCACGAGCAGGTCGTGAGTATGTATTTCTGGGTAGAACCACTCAATGCGTTAAATATCGTTTTAAAGGAAAATGCTATGGATTTCGATCATGAGGAAGAAGGACAGCAGATATTCCGTTGGGTTTCAATCCGGGAGCTAAAGCCTTCAGCATTTACCTTTCCAATTGACCAGGCTTTGGTTCCCAGGTTAACATCATACTTCCTGTGAAGCAATTAGATCAATTTTGGAGGCCTGTATTGCTATTGGTATCTGGCAATGGACTAGGGCAATTGCTGACATTTATAGCATTACCCTTTTTGACCCGCTTGTACTCCCCGGAAGCTTTTGGGATTTTCTCAGTTTTTGTAGCGATTGTCATTACACTGGCTGTAGTAGTCAATGGAGGATATGAATGGGCAATTATGCTACCTGAAAATAACGAAGAGGCTGTATCACTTGTGAACCTTAGTCTTTGGACAGCCATTGGGATGGTATTGCTGGTGTTGTTTGGCGTCCTGGTGATAGGGAAGGATATATTAGAATACTTCAGGGTGGATTTTGGGTCGCCATGGAAATGGTTGATTCCGGTAAGTCTGATATTCGAAGGGGCAACACAGCCTTTGCGTGTGATGATCAATCGCATCAGGCAATATCGTATGTTAGCCTTTTCAAGGATAGGTAAATCAGGAATCCAGGCACTGGTGTCATTAATTACGGGATATCTGGGTTGGGGCTTCGAAGGATTGGTTTGTGGGTTTTTGGCTGGACAGATTGTTTGTAGTTTGTTGCTGGTATGCTCATATGTAAAGTGGAAAAATTCTCAGAATTTCGTTCCCGTTTCGAGGTATTCATTTATGCGCCTCCGCAGAGAATATAGTGATTTTCCAAGATATTCTATCTGGAGTACCTTATTGACTACTGCCTCTAAGCAGCTACCTTTCTTTTTAATCCCATTATTTTTTACAGAGGGAGTTAGCATTAACGGTTTGTTTGGTAAGGCTGAGCAGATTCTTCTGGCTCCGGTCGGACTGATTAGTGCATCTGTAGGCAACGTGTTTTTTGACAGGGCAAGTCAGGCAAAACGCAAGGGAGGAGGAGCACTGGCCGCAGAAACCCGGAGTACGCTGATTAGGTTGAGCATTTTGGGGCTCCCCTTTCTTGTAAGCATACTAATCGCAGGACCCTGGTTGTTTAAATGGGTGCTGGGAAATGCATGGGAGACAGCTGGCGAATATGCCCGCTGGCTAAGCCCAACAATGTATTTGCTATTTATTTCTTCACCCCTCTCATGCATTGTAGATATTCAACGCATGTTAAAACCTTTTCTATTTCTCACCTTTTTCGTCTTCTTTGCAAGGTTTATCTTGCTGTGGATCGGTGGAAACTATCTCAATCCTATGGGAATGGTACAATTGTATGGCCTTGGAGGAATATTAGTTGTAGGGCTACAACTGTCATACCTGCTATATGCCGGATTGATCAAAGATTGACGGACGTCATTATGGAGCTAAGCGCTGTACTAACCACTGTGATTCTTTTTGTAAGCTATAAGCAATCCTATCGTGCAGACGGCTTGGACGACCCTGCCAGAATTCTATATAATGCGGAATAACCCGGTATCCACCCCAGTGATCCGGTTTGGGAATATGTTCTTGTGATCCAAACTGATCTTCAAATTGTGAGACGCGTCTCTCGAGCTCTTCTCTGTCAGATATTACCTTGCTTTGTGGGGAAGCCCATGCACCGATCCTACTGCCCCTGTTTCGACTGTTGTAATATTGAATGGATTCTGCTTCAGAAACTTTTTCTACTTTCCCCTCAATCCGTACCTGACGTTCAAGTTCGGCCCAGAAGAAGGTAAGTGCAACGTAAGGATTATCAGCCATCTCTTTCCCCTTCCGGCTGAGATAGTTAGTAAAAAATACAAACCCCTTTTCGTCCAACCCTTTTAATAAAACAATTCTCAGCGAAGGTTTTCCCTGATTAGCAGTAGCCAATGCTACTGCATTGGGTTCGTGGATATCTGAATGGAGTGCTTCCTGAAACCAAGTGCGGAATTGTACCAGTGGATTCCTGTCTACTTCCTGCTCTTCCAAACTTGACTGCTTATATTCCTTTCTTAAACTAGCCAGATCTATATCCATACATATAATAATTTTAGTAATAAGAGATAGTTAATACTAAAAATCGATTCTTTCAAAAAAGGACCGTTTACCTAAAAATTGAAACATAATATATATGATTAAGTCAAAATTATCGAAATAAATCAAAATGCAGATCAACTTTTAGCAATGTTGCATTTAACTACTACACAACCAACTATTTTTAGGAGTAGTTCGTTTAGCAGACGATAGCATATAAACCTTATTTTTTATTTATATTATGCACATGGACAAACTTTGGTTGTACATCACCTGCAAGGATAAGCAAGAGGCCATAGAGGTAGGAAAAGAATTGGTTGAGGATAAGCTGGTCGCCTGTGCCAATATCATAGAAGGAATGACATCTATGTATTGGTGGAACGGTAAGGTTGAACAGGAACAGGAAGTGATATTAATCGCAAAAACGCAAAGCAATTTGTTTGATAGAGTAAATGAAAAAGTGTCGGAACTGCATAGTTATGAAGTTCCTTGTGTGGTAGCGTTTCCAATTGTTGCAGGAAATAAGGAATACCTAGACTGGATAACTGACAGTACTCAAAAAATATAAATTCATGATGATAAAAGAGAAAATTCATATACGCAAAGGAGTTCGCAGAGATATTACTTCCATTTATCAGTTGATTCGCGAACTGGCAATATACGAGCTTGCAGAGGAAGAGGTTCATACGACTGTAGTGCAGATGGAAGAAGACGGATTTGGGAAAAGACCTTTGTTTGAGTTTTTTGTTGCAGAGACCAGTGAGGGCGAGATCGTGGGTGTAGCCTTGTTTTATTTTGGATATTCCACCTGGAAAGGTAAAAAATTGTATCTCGATGACCTGATCATAACAGAAAATTACAGAAGGCATGGGATCGGCCAAATGTTGCTTGACAGGCTGGTATCTTACGCAATGGACCAGGATGTTCGTCAGATTCGTTGGCATGTACTGGAGTGGAATGAACCTGCCATCAAGTTTTATGAAAAAATGGGGGTCGAATTTGATGGTGAATGGATTACTTGTAAAATGAGTCGTGCCAAGATAGAAGCATACGGAAAAGCACGCCTGGGTAAGGTAGCCAGTAATTAAACTGGCTATTATTAAAAAAGTCGCTTTTATAAGTTATACTTGATAAAATCATCTGTTTGAGAAAACTTTTTTGATGGCTTTCGTAAAATAGCTTATAATAATTTTATGAGATGAGTTTTTTTCAATCCCTTCATTTAGATATTAGAGAAATTGAAGTAGTTGAACGTGTTGATGACTCTGAATATACTCAGGATTATTCTAAACGGCTCCGTGATGTAGCCGAATCTACAGGTAAACAAGCTCAAGCAGAAATCCATACAGAAGTTAAAAAATACCACTGGGCATTATTTTTAGCTTCATTTTTTGCAGGCATGGCATTTACGGCCCTTGTTGATTATCCGGTTGGGATATTTCTCGGGATGTGTGTAGGTTTTTTATGTTTTGTTGAACCCATATATCAAAGAATTATAAGATTATTGTCTTGAAAGCCTTTTGACTATAGGTTTATTGTGGTTAAGAATGGATATGGATTTATTCCATATCCTTTTTTTGTTGGGATTATTGAACAAAAAGAGAAAATTACCACTTAATATTTTTGTTAAAATTTATGTTATTTTGCGCATTATCTACTTGTTTTAAAAATAGTAGCAGGATTCAATCCCCAAAACAATTTCACCTGACAGGCTATTAAAGGATTGTAATCGTATACAATTAGTCCTGGATGTTAAACCGTTACACTAGTTTGATATATTGACATGCAGAAGATATTAATTCGAAGGATTCTCATCTCGGCATTAGGCGCAGTACTTATTTTATGGATAGGAATCGCTATCCAATCCATGCTAGCTGACAGACCTTCTCCAGTAAGACAAATGTCATTTCAAGAGCAAAAGAGAACGGTCAAGGCCACACCTATAGAATATCGTAGCCGGGAAATCTCTCTTTCAAATATGGGCAGGGTTATCTCTGAACGTGCGGTAGACATTATTACAGAGGTGCCTGGGGAGATCTTACCTGGAGCCGTAGCGCTGAAGCGAGGGCAAAATTTTCGGGAAGGTCAGATCTTATTAAAGATCGATGATGAAGAGGCCAGACTTACCATTTATGCTCAGAAAAGCGATTTTCTCACTGCTATAGCTAATGTTCTTCCCGAACTCAAGATAGATTATCAAGATACCTACAATACGTGGCAGAAATATTTTGACCAGCTTTCAGTAGAAAAGCCACTCTCTCCTCTACCGGAGATTAATTCATCCCAGGAAAAAGTATTTTTTTCGACCCGCAATATCATCAATCAGTTTTATACCATCAAAAGTGTTGAAGAGCGCTTGGATAAATACATTATACGGGCGCCCTTTACAGGTAGTTACTCTGAGGTACTTCAGGAGGAAGGAGCTGTTGTCAATGCTGGTACAAGGATTGCCAGAATCACTCGCTCCAATCGCCTTGAGGTAGAACTACCCGTAAGAACCGAAGATCTGGATTTTATCCGTAATGGACTAGTAGTCAATGTGTCTTCACCTACCCATAGAAGTACCTGGAAAGGTAGTGTAAACCGAATAAGTGATATCGTAGATCCAACCACACAATCTGTGAATATCTACATTAGCTTTAATCCACAAAAAGAGCGAGTCTATGACGGTCAGTACCTTGAGGTAGAAATACCCGGTACGCGTCTCAAGAACGTTATGGAAATTCCCAGAAATGCTGTATTTAACCGAAATGAAGTATTTCTCGTCAAGGAAAACCGTCTGCATGTGCAGCCTATTAAGATTGAAAACTTCAATGAGGAGACACTATATTTTTCGGGTCTGGAAGCGGGAGAAATGGTCGTAACAGAACCCTTGATCAATGCTTATGAAAATATGGAAGTAGTCATGGAAGGCGAAGAAGCTATACCCGACAGCACTGAAAGTAAAAATACGGTACAACCTGTGAGCGAGACTCCTGAGCAGACAGCTGAAACTCCTGCTGTTTCAAAATCAGATCGAGGTGAAAAACTTTCGGGAAATACATCAGCACCTGTTCAATCTCCTTCAACCAACTAATTTCTGCGAATATGAGAGAGATAATATCTTATATTACCAAATACCCCATATGGGCTAATGTAATCATATTGCTAGTAGTAATATTGGGTTTGGTCAGTACATTTACGATCAACAAGTCCTTCTTTCCGGAAATTGAACCTAATATTATTACCGTTAGGGTATCCTATCCAGGTGCTTCGCCGGAGGAAATGGAGGAAGGCGTGGTAGTTAAAGTCGAAGAATCGCTGAAGGGATTGGAAGGTATTGAGGAGGTGACCTCGATAGCCTCGGAAAATACAGCCAATATATCCATTGAAGTAGATCCCAAGTACGAATCGGAAATTGTACTGACAGATGTCAAAAATGCGGTGGACCGCATCAATTCATTTCCTGAGAATGCAGAGAAACCCGTGATCTACAATCAAAAACCACGGGGAGACGTGATTGATATGATCTTGGTGGGAGATGTTGATTTATGGACATTGAAGAGATATGCAGAAGGTATCAGGGAGGATCTGCTCGCTTCCGGGATCATCACACAGATTGAAATCACAGGATATCCTGAGCGGGAAATATCGATCGAGGTATCAGAAGAAAATCTGATACGATATGGGCTGACCTTCGATCAGCTATCAAGAGCCGTAAGGCTCAACAACCGGGATGTATCATCCGGATCGGTAAAATCTCCTAATGAGGAGATATTGATACGTTCGAGAGCAAAAGAGTATGACGCGGAGGGAATAGGTGAGATCATCCTACGTACCAATTCCGATGGGATTATTGTTAGGGTCAAGGATATAGCTGAAGTAAAAGAGCAGTTTGCTGATGTGCCCAACAAAACGATGTACAACGGCAAAGCTGCCGTTACCGTGCAGATCTCCAAACTGCCTGAAGATGATATCATCGATATAAGAAATTATGTAAGGTCTTACACGGAAGAATACAATGCATCCAACGAAACGGTATCAATCATACTTGACAACGATCGTTCGGATTACCTCCTTGCTCGTCTTAATATTTTGTTGAATAATGGAACGGTAGGATTACTATTGGTGCTAGTATTTCTGGGGCTGTTTTTAAATGTAAAACTTTCATTTTGGGTGGCATTTGGCATTCCTTTTTCCTTCATGGGAATGTTGTTTTTAGCTCAAATGGTAGGTATTACGATCAATATCATCTCACTATTTGGGATGATTCTCGTAGTGGGTATTCTCGTGGACGATGGAATCGTAGTCGCGGAGAATATCTATTCCCATTATGAAAAGGGCAAAAGGCCGTTACAGGCATCTTTGGACGGTACGCTTGAAGTACTTCCTGCGGTATTTACGGGAGTTTCTACAACTATCATTGCATTTCTGGCTTTCTTTTTCTTCGAAGGTAGATTTGGACAATTTATCGTAGAAATGGCCATAGTAGTCATTTTCTGTCTGGCCCTTTCGCTAGTAGAGTGTGCCTTTATTCTTCCACCACACATTGCACACTCCGGAGCCTTATCCGATAAAGAGCCTGGGAGGTTCAGAAAGTCCTTTGACAAGGGTTTTCGCTATGTGAGAGACCGCTTGTATGGACGTTTTCTAACCCGGATTATTAGGTACCGCTATATCACGCTGGCACTTGCTATAGCTTGTTGTCTGGTGATGACTGGCATGATACAGGGCAAATATATCAAGTTGACCTTTTTTCCATCATTTTCCCGCTCGGATAATCTGGATGTGAACTTGGTGTTGAAACCCGGGACTAGGGAATGGAAAACAGAAGACTTACTTACACAGATTGAAGAGACCATTTGGGAGGAAAATGAAAAAATAAAGGTTGAACGTGCAGATGGAAGAGATATGGTCTTAAGCACGAGATTAACAATAGGTACTGCGGGAACGGAGTCGGGTGGCCATACCGGAAACATCCGGATAGAGTTGCTACCCGAACAGCTCCGGAAAGTAGATAAGCCTGTTGTTGCAGCGAGATTACAGGAGGCAATTGGGAGTATTTCCGAAGCCGAGCAACTCACCGTAGGTGAAGGGCGAAGGTGGTTTGGCAGTCCTGTCTCACTGAGTCTGAAGAGTCGTAATCTGGCTGAGTTGGAAGGAGCCAAAAACATGGTAAAGAACGCCTTGATGCGAAGGTCGGATCTGAAAGATATTACAGATAGCAATATTCCTGGCAAAAGAGAGATTAATATACGGCTCAAGCCACAGGCTTATGTTCTTGGGCTGACATACGATGATATTACCCGGCAGATCCGTCAAGGATTCTTTGGGGAGGAGGTACAGCGCCTGCAGATAGGCCAGGACGAGGTGCGTGTATGGGTGAGATATCCAGAAGAAAATCGCAAAAGTCTTGGTCAACTTGAGCAGATCAAGATCAAAATGGATAATGGAGCGGAATACCCCTTGACAGATCTCATAGAATATGAAACTGTAAGAGGGGTAGTAAGTATCAAGCACCTCAATGGGGCACGGGAAAACCGAGTGGAAGCAGATCTTACAAATCCCAGAGATGCCGCGCAACCGATTTTAGAGGATTTAAAAAATAATCTGGTGCCTGAGATGAGAAGAGCCTTCCCGAGTGTATCGGTTACTTTTGAGGGGCAAGCACGTCAGGGAGATCGCTTTGGCGGTTCGCTGGCTCTTGCCGGCCCACTTATCTTATTGGGAATATTTCTGTTGATCAGTCTGGAATTCCGTTCATTCTCCCAGGCATTTCTCATCATATTGATGATTCCACTTGGAATTCTGGGGGCTGCTATCGGGCATTGGATCGAAGGTAAACCTATTTCTATTTTGAGTTCTTATGGGATGCTTGCCCTCTCCGGGGTCATTGTCAACGATGCTGTTGTATTTGCTGATAAGTACAACAGGCTCCTAAAGGGAGGTCATAACGTGGCATCGGCCATATTTTTTGCGGGCAAATCGCGATTTCGTCCCATCATTCTTACTTCCCTCACTACAGTTGTAGGGCTATTTCCACTGATAAGAGACACAAGTGCTACTGCGAGGTTTTTAGTACCCATGGCTATATCGGTAGCATATGGGATTTTACTGGGTACTTTTTTTATTTTGACGGTATTCCCTGCACTAGTCGTGGCCTGGAATGATCTACGCGTGGGAATTACCTGGATATGGGGATGGTTGTGGAATGCTAAGGTATATTTACCAAGTAGGGTGGAGGTAGAACCTACTATTAAAGAAGAAGAACAACTGGAAAAAATTCTCTAATCTGCTTGAAGGTTGATTGTAACACATAATTATGAAATACTTTGATCATTTGGTTACCAAATGTTTGTGTATTAGTCTTTTCCTGGGGATAAATGTGGGTATCATACAAGCGCAAGAATATACACCCTTATCTCTGGCTGATGCGATTTCCATTGGGCTAAGGAACAATTTTGATATCCGCATAGCAGATTATCAGGTCAATATAGCTTCTAATATCAATGCTGTAGGTGAGGCAGGTATGCTGCCACGCATTGATCTGAATCTGGGTGGCTCAGGATTCTACACAGGCAGTCCGGCTTCCTTTATCACCAGCAGGCTAAATGCCAATGTTGGAGCCACGATTTCATGGACATTATTTGATGGGTTTCGTGCCCAAGCCACCAAGGATCGTCTCGAATTACTGGAATCGGACAGTGAGGGTAATGCTGCTATTATTGTAGAGACTACCATACAGGCAATCATTCTGGGATATTATAATGCGTTACTGGCTCAGGAGCAGGAAAATGTATTGAATCAAGTGCTGGCTGCTTCAGCGCGAAGATATGATTATGAAGAACTTCGGAAGGAAATGGGAGCCTCTGGAACCTTTGAATTGCTTCAATTCAAGGATGCATTTTTCACAGATTCAGCAAATCTGGTCATTCAAAAGCTCAATCTAAGAAATGAGATCCGCAACCTCAATCTGTTGATAAATGTTCCGGTGGAGAGTGAGTGGGAGCTCACGGATAATTTACAGGAACGTTTTTCGAGATATGAATTTGAAAATCTAAGAGATAAGATGCTTGAAGACAATAATAATCTTAAGAATCAATACATAGCCAACAATATTCTCCGGCAGGATACACGCATTGCTGAAGCAGATATGTATCCCACAATCTCTCTCAATACCGGAATAACTTATGGTAGTGGAACGGCTAACAGGGCAGATGGGCGATCCGTTACTTTTAGTGCATTTGATTATACTGCTGGAATATCCATAGGATTTAATCTGTTTGATGGGGGGCGAGTACGTCGTGCTATACAGAATGCACGTATCGATGAACAGATAGGCCTACTGACTGAACGCCAACTCAAGGAATCCCTGGTGAATGATTTGTTAGTAACTCTAGATACCTACAGTGCCAGACGGGAAGTAAAAGAACTCAGAGATATTCTGGTAGAAAACGCTGCATTGAATCTGGATATCGCAGAAGATCGATTTGAGAGCGGATTGATTAATTCGCTGGATTACCGTCAGATTCAGCTTCAGTTTCTCAATGCTCAGCTTAGCCGTTTGGAAGCACTACGCGATCTTAAGGAGTCAGAAACAGAATTAATACGTCTTACTGGAGGATTAGTCAGGGAAAATTAACCGGATTTAGTTTGATGGGTTTAGTCTATACACTAAATCTCATGACTTCCTGTATATTTGCGCTCAAATTTAATGCTTCATATGAACAAACTAATCTGGATTTTATTGATGCTCTGTCTAAGCTCATGCAATGTATCAGAAAAATCAAACCGCGATGAACAAGAGGGTAATGCAACCCCTACGGTAAGTGATACACTGCAATATGAAGGGGAAACTCACTTAAAAAATATACGTCAGTTAACTTTTGGAGGCGATAATGCAGAGGCATATTTCAGTTTTGACGATCAGCATCTGGTGCTTCAGCGTGCTTACGATGCAGAGAATATCCCTTGCGACCAGATATACTACGGGAAAATACCCGGGGCTTCCGAAGAGGACTTTGAAATGAATCTGGTAAGTACGGGAAAAGGACGTACTACCTGCTCTTATTTTATGCCAGGGGATTCATTGATTATCTATGCATCGACACATACAACTGGAGAGGATTGCCCTCCTGAGCCTGACCGTAGTATGGGTTATGTGTGGCCCATCTATAAAGGATATGAGCTGTTTATTGCTGATCTTGACGGCAATATTCGCCAGCAACTGACAGCTAATGAATTTTATGATGCAGAGGCTACAGTATCTCCACAGGGAGATAAGATTGTATTTACCTCTACACGCAATGGTGATCTAGATCTTTACACCATGGATATAGACGGCACTAATATACAGCAGATCACGGATATCCCAGGGTATGATGGTGGCGCATTTTTTTCTCCAGATGGTTCTAAGCTCATTTTTAGAGCTTCCCGACCACAAGGTGAAGAGTTGGAAGATTATCGCAACTTGCTCAATGAAGGATTGATCCGTCCTGGAGCACTGGAATTGTTTGTCTGCGATGCCGATGGCTCCAGACTAAGGCGTATCACAGAACTGGGACAGGCAAACTGGGCACCTTTTTTCCATCCATCTGGAGAGAAAATTATATTTGCATCAAATCATAGATCTGGTGGTAGAACCTTTAATCTGTTCATGGTCAATTTGGACGGTACGGAACTTGAGCAGATTACCTACGACGAACAATTTGATGCATTTCCCATGTTTTCCTACGACGGTACCAAGCTGGTTTTTGCTTCCAACCGGAATAATGGTGGAACTCGGGAAACAAACATTTTTATAGCTGATTGGATAGAGTAGAGAAGATATAATTCCTTAAATATTTTTAGGATATTGAGAAAGTATTGAAATACTAAATATCTCTAAACTCATAAACATCATGAAATCTTATATATTTTCAATTTTAGGTGTTTTCTCTTTGATCGCTGTGTTATCGGGTTGTCAGTCTCAGGAGAATAATAGTAAATATAACTTTGAGGAGACTGCGGCAAAAGTAGTAAATCCTGCTATGCCTGGCTTTGACATGGAAAATTCTGATTCAGAAGCGATAGCGCTTGCTGATCAGGTTATGGAGGCAATGGGTGGCAGGAAGCAATGGGATGACCTACACTACGTAACTTGGGTGTTTTTTGGGAGTCGCAAACACACATGGGATAAATATAGCGGGGATGTACGGATTGATTACTTACGCGATACCGTACACAGTAAAGTTGTACGCTTCAATGTCCATGACATGGAGGGTAAGATTCAGATGGATGGGCAGGAATTGGCGGATGCTGATTCTGCCAATAAGTTGATCCAGGCTGCTAAGTCTCATTGGATCAATGACATGTACTGGCTCTTCATGCCTTTTAAAATGAAAGATGATGGGGTAACCCTGAAATACGCAGGTCAGGATACGACAGAAACTGGTTCCACAGCTGAAATAGTAGAAATGACCTTCAAAGGAGTCGGAGATACTCCTAAGAATAGATATCATGTATTTATCGATCCTGAGACCCATATGGTAGTTCAGTGGAATTTCTTTGCGGATGCATCAGATGAATCTCCCAGATTTAAATCGTCTTGGGAAGGCTATGATACCTATGGGGGCATAAAGCTGTCTAGCGACCGCATGTTTTATGGTAATTCGATGCGCTATCTCACAGAAATAGCTGTTATGGATACTTTGGAGCAGGATATATTGAAAGCTTTTTAAGTAATCTGTTTTCTGGCTAATCCTATTTATTGATGTTGCAAGAACATTTCTGTCTTATCAGGTACGGAAGTATGTTATGTGATATCATATGATAATTATGAAAAAGCTCTTAGGTTTCATTACCGCGATGTTTTATCTCCAGGTACAAGCACAATTTGAAGCAGGTACAATTTTAGCTGGAGGGGATATGTCATTTTCTAGAACCAATAGTGAAGATACCAATAACGATTTTACCACATTTCGCTTTGCACCCAGAGGAGCTTATTTCGTATTAGATCATCTGGCAATAGGAGGCATTATTAGGTATACATGGTTAAAACCTGATGATTTTGATGCTTCTACTGTGATCGGTATAGGGCCATCTGCACGGTATTATCTAGAACAAGGTTTTTTCGGGGAGTTGTCATTGCTGTATGAAAATGGAAATAATATAGATGGTAGAGGTGTTTTTGGCCTGGGAATCGGTTATGCAGCATTTCTCAACGACCATGTGGCAGTGGAACCGGCACTCAATTACATCGCAGTATTTGGTGAGGATATTCAAAACCGCACGACAATAGGTCTCTTTGTAGGATTTCAAGTATATTTGGATAATTTGACTATTCAGTAATAAAATAATGAGACACTCCTGCTGAAGTTATTTACCTTTCACCACTACGCGGTTAGATGAGTGCTGGTGTTTTTGTCATTCATTAATATTTAACCATTTATTTGTTCCACCACAAAGCCAAATCGCATTCAGACCAAATTCTTTCAACAATTTTGCTCCGTCTGCTGAACGTCCACCACCTTTTTCACAAGCCGTAACAAATTGAACGTTTTTGTCAAGCTGTGAAACGCTATCTTTTAATGCTTGAAGCGAAATATTTAAGGCATTTGGAATGTGTGCTTGTTCGTATTCTTCCTTGTTTCTTACGTCAATGATTTGAATTTTTTTGTTTGCTTGAAGTGCCTGTTTTACTTCTTCAACTTCAATACATTCTTTGATGGTTTTGATTTGTACCGGCATACGGAATTTAATAATGAGTGAGGAAATAATAGTAAGTCCACCAATTAGGAATATAGCGTATTCTATCCCGAATAAGTCAGCTGTAATTCCTGATATTACGGCTCCAAACGCATATCCTAAATCACGCCATAGCCTAAATGAACCAATGCTTTCTGCTCTTTGTCTAGGGCTTGTTGCTTGGGCAATGGTGGAAAGGAAAGTAGGATAAACCAATGCAGTTCCTAAACCTAAGATTGCAGAAATAGAAGCCAACAGGTAAAAGTCGCTGCTAAATGGAATGAGCATTATGGCTAGGCCTTGTAGCAACATACCCCAAAATAGCATTGCCTTTTTTGAATAATGGTCAGACATTTTACCTGTAAAAAGCTGGCCGATTCCCCAAACCGTTGGATAAATAGCTGTTATTATGCCTATATTTTCATTATTGTAATTCAGTGATAAAAGCACGATTGGGAGTAATCCCCAAATCATTCCGTCATTGAGGTTATTGACTAAACCTGCCTGTGTAACAGAACTCAATGTTTTGTTTTTAAATGTCGTTTCTAAAAAAACATTGTCGAGTTGAGCTGTATTGTCTGTTACACTTTCTTTATGTACAAAAACTCGGGTGTCTTTTACCCACAAAGCAGTCAAAATAAAACCAACGATAGAAATGAAAATTCCTATGTAAAATGGATAAGGTGTAATGCCATAGGTGTTGGCGATATATCCTGTTAGGAAGGCAACCATTCCAACAGCAAAATAGCCTGCAAATTCGTTTAAGCCCATTGCTAAACCACGGTCTTTTTCACCTACGAGGTCAATTTTCATCAATACGGTACTGCTCCAGGTCAAGCCTTGACTAACGCCCAATAGAACATTAGCTAAAATTACAAAATTCCAATTGGGTGCATAAATGAGCATAAACGGAATAGGAATGGCAATAAGCCAACCGAACAACAGTAAATTTTTGCGACCGAATTTATTGGCAAGTCGTCCTGTGTAATAGTTGGCGATGGCTTTGGTAATACCAAATGCCGTAATAAAAGAAAGTATGGCTGTTTTGGAAGCTACACCATATTCCAATTCGGCAAATTGTGGAAAGATAGAACGTTCCATTCCAACCATTCCGCCAACGAAAGCGTTGACGATAACCAGAAGGGTGAACTGCTTCCCATTCTCCTTTAGTCCGAGTTTTATATGGTCCATTTTTATTTTCTTGTTTAATAATAGAGTAAAGCTCGATGAGTTTTAGAGTATCTCCTTTAACAAATGATAAATAATTATCGAATTCCTGCGCTAATGCGACTCAGAGAAACTTGCGTGATTCCAAGATAAGTGGCAATGTATATCAATGGAATTTGCCGAACAGCGGCGGGATTGGCTGGAGGAGATACTGGAGCTTCTTCATGGGATTCTCACATTGATTGATCTGTTTGATCTTTCGGGAAGTGTGGTAAGCATAAATGCCATAGAATGTCAAGCCGAAGATAAAGGACGCTTACCTTCTCAGTGATAACCTTCTGCCTGGAGATGGAACAGTTCTGCGTACACACCTTCGCGTGCCAATAATTCTTCGTGCGATCCAATTTCCAACATTTTTCCTTTTTCGAGCACAAGTATCCTGTCGGCCATCCGTACAGTAGAGAATCTATGAGAAATCAGCACAGCTGTTTTTCCGAGTGTGAGTTCAGAGAACCGTTGAAAAACCTCATACTCAGCCCTGGCATCAAGGGCTGCGGTGGGTTCATCTAGAATCAGAAGTTGGGCCTCTCGCATGTATGCCCTACCTAGGGCAACCTTTTGCCATTCACCGCCAGAGAGTTCTACGCCTCTGGCGAAGCGCCTACCCAACATTTGGTCGTAGCCGCCAGGCAACTTTTTGATCACTGCATCAGCCATACTTTGTTTGGCTGCCTGCTCTATCAAAGCTAGTTCCTCGCGTAAAGAAATATCACCCACAGCAATGTTATCCGAAACAGTCATCTGAAATTTTACATAATCCTGGAATATCACGCCAATAAATTTTCTCAAAGCTTTGATGTCGTATTCCTTCAGGTTATATCCATCCAGTAGAATATGCCCCTCGGTGGGATCATATAATCTGGCTAGTAATTTCACCAGGGTAGTTTTACCGGCACCGTTTTCACCTACCAACGCCAGTTTTTCTCCTGCATGGAGCACAAATGACAGGTTTTGGACTGCATAACGCTCAGAATTGGGATATTTAAAGCTGACATTTTCAAAAATAAATCCCTCCTTAATTTTCTTGGGTAAGGGTCTAGGTTTGTCTGGGGAAATGATTTTGGGTTCCAATTCCAAGAAGTCAAACAGATCTTGTAAATACAGGGCACTCTCAGCTATAGTTGAGAATCGGGATAATATCCCGCGTAGTAAACCTCTAAGTCTTCTGAATGAGCCAGCCAGGAACGTAAGATCCCCCAGGCTAAAAGTTCCTGTGACGGTTTGAAGCACAATCATGACATAGGCTACATAGTAGCCTCCATCTCCCAGGCTATTGAGCACTACACCCCAGCTGGCACGTTTTATCGCCAGTTTGCGATTGGCTTCATAATATTTGTCGGAGACAGTCTTGAATCGTTCCTGTAGGAAAGGAGACAAGCCAAATATTTTGACTTCTTTGACTGTCTGGTCGCTTGCACCGATAAAGCGAAGGTAGTCGAGTTCTCTTCTTTCCGGGGTCCAACTCCGGGCCAGTGAGTAGCCTCGCCTGTTGAAATAGGTTTCACTGATGAAAGAAGGTATGACAGCAAGTACTAGCAGGATAATCAGCCAGGGATTGAAAAAGACTAATCCTGCTGCCAAAAATACCATCGTAATGATATCCTGAAGCTGACTCAGCAGTTGAGACATTAATCTTACTCGGCTGGTAGTCTGCCGCCGTGCACGTTCCAGTTTGTCATACAGGGATGAGTCTTCGAATTGGGGTAAATCCAGTTCTGCAGCATGCGAAATGAGCATGATAGAAGTTTTATTGCTGAGAAGATCTCCCAGTAGGGCATCCAGTAAGCCTATACCTCTTGTGATGATTGCCGACAATATTGTGATTGCAAACTCCAACCCTATATAGAGATACAACTGATCCATATTGACCTGGCCTTCCGCTTGATATATATCTATCAGATGCACTACCTCGTCTATGATCAATTTGCCGATATAGAGAGTGGTTACAGGGACACCAGCCTGAATGAGTCGAAGTATAACATTACCCACCGTCATGCTGCGATGGGTTTGCCATATCATGATCAGAAACTTAGGTATATTTTTAAGTGCCTGTACATTTTCCTTTAATGTTGGCGGAGCATCATCAGGAAAACGGTGTTTGGAGGTAATACCAAAAATGCGGGTAAGCCAGGACATATAAGTTTTTCTTGAGATATATATTAGACCCAAAGCTGCAAGTAGGAAGCATAAGCCGATTCAACACATTAAGCAAGTGCTAATAAGTCCTTTATTTTTAGTGGGGTTTCTGCAATAAAGCCTTCACCAAATTCGGCTCCGATCAGGTGTCCTACATCGCGTGATCGTGCTTCCAGAAATTCCAGAAATTCTCTGGAAGAAAGATACGTTTGTGGATCATCGCTATCTGGATTGTGAAACTGAGATTCATAAGCGCTAATCGATTGCATTTTTTGTTCAAAATAAGGTGTGATATCAATGACAAAATCAGGGCGGAGACGATAGTCTTGAATATAGTGAAACACTTTGGCAGGTCTCCAGGCTTCCTGATATTGACCATCAAGCGATGTGGCAATACGTCTCAGACCGCTGAGAAAAGCGGCTTCACGGATCAGGCTAGCTGCTTTACCATGATCAGGATGGCGGTCAGAGGGAGCATTGGCCAGTACTATTTCAGGTTTATATTTTCTTAGCTGTTGGATGATGGCTATTTGATGTGCTTCATCATTTCTAAAAAAAGCATCTCTGAAGCGAAGGTTATCCCGGTAGTGTATTCCCATAATGTCGGATGCAACTGCAGATTCCTGATCACGGATCTCTGCCGATCCACGGGTGCCCATCTCACCTCTAGTCAGATCGATAATCCCCACCACTTTTTTTTCAGCAATCAATTTGCATATTGTACCCCCACAGGACATTTCTGCATCATCAGGGTGGGCTGCAAACACAAGTACATCTGTTTTCATAAGTTATCTTTTCATCAATTTAATAGTTCCATATCTCATCTTTCCCCTTTTGTCTGTTCCTTTGACTTTCAACCAATAGAGGCCAGAATTGATTTCCGGAATATGTATCTGTATTTCGGATAATGAAGACCCACCATACTGGTATTTTGTGACAAGCCTTCCCTGAATGTCAAATATGGATATTTCTGAGCTATTCAAAGCTTCTCCCAGATGAACGCTCACAAGCTTGTGTTCTGATGGTTGGGGGGATATACTAAGCGATAAATCAGATGGATTGAGTATAGAAGCTATCGCTGTAGAGGTTTCCGGTATCCGGATTTCTGGCCGTATCATAGGAGAACCTCCTAGTCTGGACAGTGTCCAGACACCTGCTGAGTCCCAGTAGGTAAAATGCCGGGTTGTCGTGCGGTCATATCCAACGCCTACAGGCAATCCATCTGCCTGCTTGATACCTACCCAGAATGTATCGGGCAAAACAACGGGTTGGTCAAGCTCAAATCTTTGAAAATGATTCAAGCTATCACCATAAATAACCTTTGCAGTTCCGATCTGACTGATCAGGATTGAATCTGGATCTGCGGCTTTCCATACTACCAGTCTGAATCCCTTACCATCCATGTAGTTGATGATATTCCCCACCTGACTGGGGTTAAATAAAGGCACAAAACTGATCCAGACGGCGCTTATCTCATACGTATTGGATTCAGGCAGGGTAAAACGCACACCAAAGCCTTTGGGCTGAGTGATACCATAACTGGCATCGGCTTCACCATCATCATAAGCCATTAAAGAATCTATGGGAATCTGTTGGATTAATTCATCATTACAAGGGATATCATCATCTACCAGTAGCCTCGTCGTAATGGTAATATTTCCAGGGGTATTTGGAGGAGAAATGAGTGCCCCATTCAATTCTGCTTTTCTTACTTCCTCATTTAGTGGCTTTAGGTTAAAAGATTGTTCGAAGCGAATAGAATTAGCGTTGGGTTCGATGATTGTTCCTTCGAGGTTCGCATTCTGAACAGTATCATTGAGATTTTTTACTTCGACTTCCAGATTGTTTTGAGCCGAGGCAGGTGGATAGATCGCTGCGGGATAAGCTGAATAAGGAGATAAGAAATTCAGGTGGGTATTGATAATCGCCAGATCATTATAAGTAGTATCTCCCAGGTAGCGGTTGGCTCCGAGATAGACATAATCCAGATGCCATTGGTCAAGTAATCCATTGCGGGACCCTACAGACTGGAATACCAGCTGAAATTGTGAGTGAAAGAAAGCCGGGTTTTCCAGGAGAATAATGTACTGACGAAATGGGTGAACCATCTCACCCGGTATATTGGCAACTTCTATCAGGCTATCCAGTGATTGTCCAGCAATGGTAAAAAGTACTTTGAATACATCTTCAGGTTCAGGAGCATTTCCAGTGCCTTGGGGTTGGAGAAAAAAGCTGAGAGCAATATTGTCATTCGGGCCATAGGCAGATAAATCGATAAAATGTGATCGAAGTTCGTCGGTCTGCCCACTTTCCAAAATTTGTGTATTGTAGGGTAATCCGTTGGCGTTAAGACCATCAAATGTCAGTACACCCCAAGAAGGCGGATTAATAGCCATATGATAGCTTTTTAGGGGAAACCTCGATGTGCCGTCAGTGATCCACCATTTAGTGCTGTCTGGGTGTAAGCCACCTTGTGAAAAGTCATCAAAAAAAGGATTTTCTAGCTCAAAACTAATGGTATCAGGCATATCCTGAAAGTTGATGTGCCTCAGGTTGTAGGATAGCCAGGGGGCTTTATGATGATATGTAGCCATTGAATCGTATTCCTGAGGAATAATCTCATGCGCTATTTGAGCAAAAAGTTCATGTAAAAGCAACATTCCCAATATCAAGCAACCGAATCCGATCTTCAACCCCTGGAAGACATGTTTCATAAACATATTTTTAACCAAAAAAAGCAGGTCCAAGTTATAAAATTCTGATCATTATCGACGATAGATTCAGGACAGATTGATGTTCCAGAAAAGCCAACCCAGCAAAACAAATTTGAGGAAGCGCGTAGCAGAATAAATCAAATATTTGCGGGGGGGAAATCTGAAAGAGGCACTCAGGAAACTGATCATGGCATAGGGTAGGGGAGTCAGGGCAGAAACGACGATCACGACTGCACCAAACTTTCGGTATAAACGTGCATACCGTTGAAAGTTTTCTAACCGAGTCAATCTTTGCACCCATACTAGGTTGTGAAATTGTTTTCCAGCCATATAAGCAATGAGTCCTCCCGCCCAAGAGAGGACAGACATCAACATCAAATAGAGCAGGTAAATGGATAACGGTTTACTGGAGGCCCAAATGATAAACAATTCTGGGGGAATAATTCCGATGAAAGTTTCCGAAAGAAAAAAGACTGAAAACAATAAGAGCGTATTATCAGTAATGGGATCCAGGATATCTTCCCACTGCTCTGGCAAGAGCAAAGCAGCCAGGAGATATGCACCAATAATGGCTGTTAGCCACAAAATACCTCTAATGGCATTGGTTATAATAAACTGGCGTTTTTCCTGTTCCTCTTTTGTTTGATGTTGATGGGTCATATCATATGTACATGAACTGTTTCTGGAAAACTGTCTGGAATAACCATTTAACTTTTATATAGATTGACTTATCTTGCGAATGAATAATCAAATATATGGACAATAAAGTTACGGTCGTCATTTTAAACTGGAATGGGAAGAAATGGTTGGAAAAGTTCTTGCCATTTGTGATAAAAACGACCTATCCATTATTTTCAGTATTACTGGTGGACAATGGGTCTGATGATGACAGTCTGGTATTCGTACGGGAAAATTTTCCGGGTGTTCAGATTTTGCCCTTGGACCAAAACTATGGTTTTGCGGAAGGTAACAATAAAGCTTTGCCGCAGGTAGAAACACCTTATCTTGCTTTGCTCAACAGTGATGTAGAAGTTACACCCGGCTGGCTGGAGCCATTGGTGGAGGAGTTGGACACAGATCCAAAAGTAGCAGCCGTGCAACCCAAGATACGTTCATGGCATCAGAGGGACCATTTTGAGTACGCTGGTGCGGCAGGCGGATTTCTGGATAAGCTAGGCTATCCATTTTGCCGGGGCAGGATGTTTGACTGGGTGGAAAAAGATCAGGGGCAATACGATCAGCGGATGGAGATCTTCTGGGCATCAGGAGCTTGTTGTCTGATACGAAAATCTGCTATCCATGCAGCAGGAGGATTGTTTGATCCGGACTTTTTTGCACATATGGAGGAGATAGATTTTTGCTGGCGGTTGCACAATTTTGGGTATAAGGTATCTTGCCGGCCCGAAAGTGTGGTATATCATGTTGGTGGGGGAACGCTTCCTCAGGGAAATCCACGAAAGACCTATCTCAATGTCAGGAATAATCTGATTATGATGCAGAAGAACCTTCCTGCTTCTTCACGGAAAGCCTTTATGTTTATTCGTATGATGATGGATTATGTTTGGGGGATAAAAAGCCTAATCACAGGTGATACTGCTACGATTGGTGCCATTTTCCGGGGGCATAGAGATTATTTGCAGAACAGATCGAAGTGGATGGTAAAAACATTCCAGATTTACGATGCTAAATTACCGGATGAGTTTCCCAGGGAGGGGTTTTACAATGGAAGTATTGTTTGGCAGTATTTTGTGAAAGGAAAGAAAAAATGGTCTGCGGTATTTAAGGATTTTAATTAACTTATAT
>CAYXVE010000068.1:0-24208 GCA_964468435.1 uncultured Bacteroidia bacterium
ACAGACAACCTCCGCATAGAATACCCTCCTACCTGATCGAACGAAGGCCTGGCTTCCAGGATCTCGACGGAGGTGTACCTCCCTCGGCAGGTGTGCCGATGCCCGGTAGTGTGGGTGGAGAATAGCATAAAGGATAAGTTTAACTCAACAATTATATTACAAAATGGGTAACGCATTTCAGGAAGCCTATAAACTGGCTACCCACAGACCCCGGCAGACTTTTATCGGAGCACACCGGGAACCCGGTGCGACAAATAATCCTAATACCTTCCGGAAAATTGGATCACACACGAAAACAGATTTCGACCAGATCGTTGTGATGGATGCCATTAAACACAATCAGGGCGTATGCGGTGGACTTTGTCTAGCTTACTCCAGCTTCTCTAATAAGAAAAAAAATATGTTGGAAGAAGATAGCCGGGACCTTAGTATAGCCAACCTGGGTATTATGGCAAAAGAGATGAATCTCGGTATCAACAAGAATACCGGATTATGGGACCAGGATAGTCTGAAAGGCAATTATGTGAAATACGGATCTCATGTTGGCATGCAAGTCAGCAGATATAAAACACTCAAATGGCCTTGTGCCAGCGATATTGCCAATTATATCGTGAATAATCCGGGATATATACAAATCATTACACAGAATCATGTAATGCTGGGTATCTGTAAGGGTAGTGTCAGCTATGAATTTTTCGATCCCAATTATGGTGCATGTAGCTTTTCTGAATCCGCAACCTTTAGAAAATTTATACAGTTATTCCTCGGTAACAAGGAAATCTACGCCTATTACAATATGGATAGATATGTCAATATCCTGGTTCATTTATCTCCTGTCGCTCCTCCGAGAAAATAACTTTTACCAAAAAATGCATTTTTACTGAAAAATGTTGATCTAGCAACTAGTCGACGGGGAAATTTAATCCTTTCCCCGTTCTTGTAAGGTAATACATACTTTTTAACAGGTTTCATCGTAACTTGTATATAGTTGGTACATAGATTTGTACTGGAAATCTATTTTTTTTGTGGATACAAATGTATAGCTGTATGAATGTATTGAATACCCATCAACCATCCCTCTTCCTCTGGGCGATCATTTTTTTCACCATAAACATACCTCTTTCACAGGCTCAGGACCAGATTTTTCTGCTGGACGATACCAAGTTTACCTGCCGTATCCTTGAGGTCGACAAAAAAGTTACCTACCAGAGCCTTACAGGTAATAATGAACAAAAAATTCCTGTCAAAGATGTCGCCTGGATCTCCTATGCTAATGGAAACATCGAAGTGTTTCATGAAACAGATAAAAGAACGATCCCCTTTGATCATGAGCATTACGATAAGATTCTGCTGAGATCTTTTGAAATCGTTCCCGTTGAGATCAAGGGCTTTGATGAAGGGAATATTAGCTTTATTAATCTCTTCGAACAGCAATTAGGTGAGATTACCATTCCCAAATCAGAAATCCTGGCCCTCATTTACCGGAACAAACAAATTATTCAGTATAACGCTGCATCGATCATCGCACAGGCGCTTTTTAAAGCTGATCAGCCGCAGAATGTGCCACAACTTGCTTCCCAGCAAGAAGTGGAGGTCACAACTAACGCACAAACCCAGGCAGAACAGCAACCTGTAGAACCAGCACAGGAAAATATTCAGATCCATGATATGGATAAACCACTCGGCGAAGAGATCTTGATGGATTCGAATGACACCGATGAGGAGTTTGAAATGGTTGTAGATCAGGATGAATTTGTCGGGAAAGCACTGGACAAGACACGCAGACTTACCCAATACATCCGCGTCATCACTGATAAAAACACTGACAAGTACGAATCCAATAAGGCAGTTAATGAAGCGATCGTTCTTTTTATGAGCGACACCTGCGTAGTACAGGTCAGCAATGTCAACAACCCACAGGAAGTGAAAGAATACTACATTCGCCCGTATCTCAATCACGTCAAACTTCTCAAATATGATAAAGTAGAGATCGAATGGGCTGAAATCAATTATGTGGGAGATGTACGTAAAGGACCTGATGGGAATTTTTATGGATATGTAACTTTTGTCCAGACCTTCAGAGGTTTTAAAGATGGAGATGTGGTCTATGAAGACAAAACAGAAAAAAGGGTGGAGGTCGTGCTGAAAAGCTATGAACTCGATATTGGCGGTACTTCCAAAGAACTCTGGGATGTGCTTCTGTCAAATATCAAGGTTGATCAAACATACCGATTATAACAATTTGCAACTAAGGTATCAATAGCATAAAAAATATTTGGGACAATGAACAAATTATCGATCATCCACCTGATAAATGGATATTTTCTCCTTTTTATTCTGGCAATCCCACCTTGTAAGGCACAGGATGATCTCAAGCCAGACGACAAACGGGAAATCAGCTATCAGGCCAAAATGCTGATCAAAGAGTATGAAATCCTCTTGAACGTACTCTCTATGAAAGGCACTACCCTTTCCGAGAGTCAAATCATTATCGGCAACAGTTATACTCCAACCAGTACGCAGATATTCACTGACAGCCTGGTAGTTGTAGAAGATGATCTCGATCCGCTACACACCACTCAAAAGCAACAGAACCCACCCAAGTCTTCCATCAGAGACTATCTCAATGCATTGTATTTACTCTATCAGAAAAGCGATCAGCCATCCATAGTGTTCAATGGAATTATGTCTTCTGAGGTAAAAAAAAGAGATTATACCTATATACAGGTATTTTTTGACAGTAAGTTTAATAATGCCCATAAAGAGGTAAGTATCCCTTATAGCCCTACCAAGCGTATTGCTGAAGTACGTGCAGATTTTGTGAACAACAACTGGCAGACAAAGATTGTCAGCGTTACATATTGGGATGAAAGCCAACCTTTC
Organism: uncultured Bacteroidia bacterium; assembly: GCA_964468435.1. GTDB lineage: Bacteria > Bacteroidota > Bacteroidia > J057 > J057 > JBCCTX01. The sequence continues at coordinate 2,884 of CAYXVE010000068.1, forward strand.
AAGGACACGGTCTACACGACAGATGCTTCTGCCTTGCTGGCTTCTATTACAAGTGAGAATCCTGTACAGCAAGCTGTTTACCAGGAAGATTCTGCAGCGGTCATCGCCACCTCACAGGAAGATCTGCTAAGGTATGAACAATTGATGATGGCCCGGATGGATTCGATCGCAAAAGAATACTACGAGGAACGAGCCAGAAAAATAGAGCAACGGGAAGAGCGGGAGCGAAAGGAGATGGAAGCTCAGTTTAATAATAAAATGGAGAGCTATCAGCTTGCCCTGGATAATGGTGATTACGAACGCGCGCTGATGGCGCTGGAAGAGGCACTGCCCTTTGCTACTCCTTCACAAAAAGCAAGCGTAGAAAATGAAAAGCTGAAAGTAGAAAGGATCATCGCGGATCAGGCCAGGATACAAAGGGAAAGGTTACAGGATGCCAAAAGCAAGGCCAGAAGGTTTGGTGCAATGAAATACTATGATGAAGCTGTTACCTGGTACCAGCAAGCACTGGAACTTGACCCCAATCAATACCAGCTCAGAGATAGTATTTCTGAGATGAACAAGATGAAAGCTACTCTGGAACCCTACCTCACCCAAATCAACCAACGTAGATACGATGATGTCACGAAGGAGCTTAATCAGGTAATCAGAGACAATCGCAATTTTGCCGACCTCTACTTCTTGAGAGGTATGGCCTACGACTTCGAAGGCAGGACCAAAAAAGCTTTTGATGATTATGATGACGCTATCGCCTTGTCTTCCAACTTCCGGGACGCATATATCTATCGGGGCAATCTCCACCTTAAAGAACAGAAAATAGCCGATGCTATTGCAGACTTTGGAATGGCACTGGCTATCTACGATCAGGATACCGCCCTGCTCATCCGCCGTGCAAACCTGAATCTACATTCCCGTCAGGAGTCCAAAGCCATTGAAGACCTCTCCAGAGCCATATCAATCTATCCGGGTAAGACCGCCTGGTATATGCAAAGAGGGAAACTCTACCGCAATGCTCAACAATATGACCAGGCTCTGAATGATTTTGCTCAGGCTACATCTTTGTCCTCAGAAGATCCTCAAACCTGGTACTTCAAAGGATTGGCTTATGTAGATCTGGGTGATATATATGGTGCAGCTGCAGAATTTGAAAAAGCCCGCAACCTGGAACTAGACCAGACTTCACTGCAAACGATCCAATCCATTGCAAATAATCTGTACCATAAAGGACTGCAAGCAACACAACAACAAGCCTACCTAGATGCTGTAGAACATTTCAATGGCGCAATTGCCATAGTTCCCGCTTATAAAGAAGCATGGTTTGCCATGGGAGAAGCCAGAATGTCAATCAATGATGCCTTAAGTGCCATTTCCAACTTTACTGAAGCCATCAACCTGGACAATCAGTATTATCAGGCATTTTACCAGCGGGGGTTAGCACGTGTAGCCAACGACCAACTATCACTGGCTACACAGGATTTCGACGAAGCAGGGAAAATTTCTCCATCATTTATTCAGACCCATCTGAAAAGTGGTGAGACTTACGCACGCCTAAATGATCCCGATAAGGCCATTCAGGCATATAGAAGAGCGCTGAGCGTCAATCCCGAACAAGCTCTTATACATTATAGTATTGGCAAGCTGTATATGCAGATCAGCAATTATCAAAGTGCTATCACCAGCTTTAATCAAGCACTGGATATCAATAATGAATATGCAGATGCATATTTCCAACGAGGACTCACTTATACAATGATTAACAATCACAAGAACGCTCACGATGATTTCTCCGATGCGATCAAATACGAATCTAACTTCGCTCAAGCCTATTATGAAAGGGGCAAACTATATCGCTATGTGGAAGAAAATAATTCAAAAGCCATAGATGATTTCACCGCTGCTATCAATGCTCAAAATAACTATGTGGATGCTCTGCTGGAAAGAGGAAAAGCTTACTATGCAGCAGAAGAATACAATAATTCATTAAGGGATCTCAAACAGGCTGTAGCCCTGAACGATAATCTACTCGATAATCCACAGGTGCGAATCCAGCTTGGGTATAATAATTTACACGCCAACCAGACACAAGTAGCCAGAGACCACTTTGATCAAGCCGGGACTATAGCCAGCGGAAGGGAAGCGGATATCACACTGGGATTGGCTTACTGTGATTTATGGGAGAAAAAATTTGAAACAGGTTTTGAATTGATGGAACAGGCATTTCAACAGGGTGATTTCAACAAAAAAGTAATCAAAAAAAGCGATCTGTCAGCTCCAGTCAAAAAAGACAAGCGATTTAAGCGATTGTTGAAGCAATATCTGTAAAAAGCTAACTTAGACACCGATGTACGATATATCCATAATCTACTGTGTCGTGTTTGTCAAAAAATAGCTTTTTCTCAAGCCACTGTATATTGTTGTTGTCGACAAACTCAACCTGGTAATACACACCTGAAACATCCACGATTCGTATCTCCTCTCGTGTAGTATACGAGGCACTACCGCCTTGCTTGATCCGGAATTCTACTAAATAATGGTAGCCTTTCTTGAGAGTTTTCATGATCCAAAAATAACAAATTTGCTCATTTCAAGCCTCGTAGAGGCCATTTTAAAGGCTCATTCTCCGATGACTTTCGCTTGGGTTGCGGAAGAAACTGATCCTGGATATATATGTTCTTATTTCCCAATTTGAGCATAGTCCCCATGATCTTGAATTGATGAATCAAAGTCCTGTCGGTAAGTTCGAACTCGAATGAACGCTGATCCATACCGGGTAGAACCCGGACAGAAGCCTGGAAATATCTGCTTCGTTGATCCATTACCCCTGCAAAATTGATGTCAATGTGTTCAACGCCATGTTTTACCCACGTTTTCCTTACCCAGACAGATAAATCTGTGAGTAATGGCGCATCTTCCAAACGTTCAAAGCCTACGTTGACAGTTGCGTGTGCACAAAACTGAAAAGCCATCCATCGTGCTATTGCGTCGGCAATATCGACGCCTATATGACTGGGATATTCATAGAAGGGTGTGTGTGAAAAACCCTTGATCAGATAAGTGAGATGATAGGCGTGAGTCATTGAAATAAAGTAATCTGCTCAAAAATTTTATTGACCGTATCTCTGAAAGCAATAAATTCTGTAACCTCTAAGGGAGGTAGGGGTTCTCTGCCCGGCAGATTTACAGCAAGTGGATCTATGGGGTTGGCATCCTTACGGATGTGAAAACATACATGTGATCCTGTAGCAGAGCCTGTAGCGCCTACCAATCCAATCACATCACCCTGCTCTACGGCTGCCCCCTTCCGGATACCTTCCGGAAAGCTGTTTTTCTGCATGTGTAGGTAAAAGGTCTGATAACCATCACTATGCTTGAGTTGTACATAATACCCACTCTTGGGAGCAAAGGTCGCTGCCAGTACCTCTCCATCAGCTACTGCATAGATAGGACTACCTGCTTTTGCCGCGTAATCAGTTCCATAGTGAAATTTCTCTTTTTCTTCCAAAGGGTGGAATCTTTTACCAAAAGTAGAAGATATAGTGGAGTATTTCACAGGTGCCTTGAGGAAAGTAGTCTTCATAGGCCGGGCATTCATATCATAGTATCCTTCATAGGGAGCGTGTTCATAGTAATAGGCCGCATAAGTACTTTTTTTATCCTTCATCCATATAGCAGGCATTTTATCTATGCTGTATACCTCCCCGTCTATGTATGTGGCATCATAGATTAATTTGATCTTTGTACCGGGTTCAAGGTGAAACAGGTCTACCTGCCAGCTCAGTGCCTGCTCAATGTGAGATTCCAGATCACTCGCCAATCGTACGTTCCGGGAAAGTGATTTTCTCAAGTCCTGTGTAATAATCATGGCAAGCTTTTCACGCTTCCTCATGACTTCACGACTTACCTGATTTACTGCTACCGTATCTCCAAATTTCCATACCCAATACTCCATATCTGTAGGCTCAATGACCATGATGTCTGGCTTTAGTTGATCATTTCCTCTAAAAAGCGTATATCGCCTGGCTGTGAAATCAGCATTCATATGGAGGGGATTTGCTAGAGCCTGTCTTAATTCCTGTAAGTGTTCAATAGAAATCTTATGGCTGCGTAAAATATCCGCCGGACTTTCACCTTTTACAAAGGCTCCCTGCTCCAGTATTCTGTAGCGACTGGTATCGATACCGTATAATCCAAACGTTTTACCCAAACCCGCTCTTTGTATATCGATCTCTTTTTCTGCTACTGGGGAGTTATCATCCTCTGATTTACCCATAGAAAGTACCACGATCAGTCCTATCAGTGCTGCTGCCATCATAGTTCCGCCTCCTATGAGATAAAACTGTCCATATCGGAGCTTTTTGATATGGTAAACCACATTCCTGAAATATTGAGTTAGTTCATAGATCCTGTTCTTCACCTGTTGGGCTAAGGAAAGCTTGAGAGCTTTGGAAGGATAAGCAGATTTAGGCTTAATCTGCATTTTAGGCCGTTCTTTGTCAGATTGAGCACGATCCTGATCCGTTGGGCTGGTAGTGGATTTGCGCTGACGTATATTGATTTTGTTGGATGACATATCCGGCCCGGTTAGTCTTTGCTTTTTATTAAGGTCGAATATACAAAATTATACCTAAATTCTTGATTTGATAATTTTCAGTTGTAAGCTAAGCTATATACTCAAGGAGGTGGATAATCAAATAAGTGATCCATAACTCTCAATTTTTTAGCTTATCGTCGAAAAATCTTAGATAATTTTATGATTGTAACTTGTATAATTATAAAACACAGACGCATTCTACCTCACATTATTACTGATTTGTTTAAGGACAAGGCCATTATTCTAATCATGTTATCATACACTCATATTTATGCTAATCGATACTTCTGGAAAACGAATCAGCAACAGGGAATTGAGGATATAAATGGTGAACTATATGCCTATGAATTTGAATGGAATCCCTTGAAAAAAGTCAGATTTTCCAACACATTCATGAATGCTTACCCTGTTGCCAGAACCATGGCTGTGAACAGGGACAATTATCTCGATTTTCTCAACAATGATCCATCCAGAACGGGGGCATGACCGACAGCCCTGTGAAGCGCGCGCCAGCTGTCGATCAGAATCTGCTCAATATCTTTCCAGTCTGCATCTGTGATTTCATCACCTTTTTGATCTCTTATGACCATAGCCTTTACCCGTAGTGATGCATACTCGTAGGTATCTGCTTTAGAAATACGATAGGTTTCTGCGGCAATGAGTCTAATCAAGTTACGCAAATCTTTAATCAAACAATATCCCTACCCTTATACCTAGTCGATTGAGGAATATAGATTCTCCGGTAGCTGTTTCATACAAGGGAGTAAGTCCATAACTTTGAACAGGACCAGCATAAATGCTTAAGCCAGGGCGCAAGCTATACTGATAGTGCAATTGTGCATTGGCCTGCAGATTCGTATTTTGGGTGGTCAACAAAGGATCCTCACTATTGGCTTCATTGGAGCCTCCGGGACGTACAGTCTGGAAATCTTCGCCAGAGATATCGGTACTCAGGGTCAACCCCAAGGAGACTACCCATTGTCCCCGTCCACGATTCAGCGTATAACTTCCCGCTACCGGTACCAGTAACTGGGTAGTGTGAAACGATGTGTTGGCCACTTCTACCTCCTGAAGTTGCATGCGTTCAAACTGCTGATTGTTGATATCATTCCATATGGGTTGCAGGGTAATCCCCGTCAACTGATGGGCACCGCTACGGAAGATCCCAGCTCCAGCGTGTATCTGCCAGTAGTCATTTACATAGTATGAAAGGTCTATCCCGGCTTCTATCGCAGTGCGGGAATATGTTATGTCATAGAAGACGGTTTGAATGGTAAATTCCGGGTCAAAGTCCTGGGCTGGAGCCTCTGCTCCTATCCGTTCCTGGTTTACCCGGAAATTGGTGGAAGTATACCATGCAAGTGTGGGATTTGCATAAAAGGAAATACAAAAGCGGGATTTGCGGTAATGACCAGGACGACCAGAGGCCATAAGAGCCATACTGGATTTATTTATCAAAGCGTAGCCGAGATATGGCTGTACAGAATCTTCGATCTGAATAGGACTCAAAGAATTTACCTGTGGTCTCTGATCTGTCTCCTGAGGATTATTCCCAATGATCAAACTTTGTATTTCTCCCTTATTTTCAAAAGCATCCATCCCTTCCGATTCTATGGGTAAATCCGTTTGAGAGGAGGCGATAGAGAGAGGGGAAAACTGCACCTTCTGAGAAATCGTGTCAACTGGATAAAATACAGAAGGATCTATCTCTGGTTCCGTAGCCTCTGCAAGCATTCCTTGATCAATCGGTTCATGGGCTACTGTGGGCTGTGTCTTTGAATCTGCTATATCTTCTCCTTCAAGCATTGTTGTGGGATTTTTTAAAAAGTCAGTGGTAGACTGGGTCATAACTTCTGCCGGGTTATCATCATAATATGTATGGAAAAGATATCCACCTACCCCTATCACTGCAAATACGATTAACATAGCAGCAGCGAGCCACCGCTTGTCTTTCCACCAGGGAATGGTTTTTAATTCTCTGGCAATGCGATTCCACACTTCCGGACTAGCCGGAAATTCAGCATTTGACAGCCGCGCTCGCATTCTTTGTTCAAAGTCATTAGATGGCATTCCTGAATTTATTTGTTTCCATACGATCTTCACGAATACGTTGCATTAAAATAGCCCTTGCTCGAGTATATTGGGACCTAGAAGTACTTTCAGTAATTCCAAGCTGTTTTCCTATTTCTCTGTGTGAATAGCCTTCAATAGCATATAAGTTAAATACAACCCTGTAACCAGCAGGTAGTTCCTGGATAATCTGGTAGAGGTACTCCAACTCCAACTGATCTACCTCATGGGCTTCAACCTGCAGCGCCTGATCCTGCTCTATCGATATGTTTCGCTGCATATTTTTCTGTTTTCTCAAGTGGTCAATTGCTGTATTGATGGTGATGCGCCTTAACCATGCCTCCCACGATCCCTGACGATTATATTTTTTGATCTTCTGAAAGATCTTAATAAAACTCTCCTGCAGTATATCCTCTGCCTCTACTTGATCTTTGGCATACCGCATGCATGTGCCCATCAACATAGGGGCATAGCGCTCATAGAGCTCTTTTTGAGCGTCTGCATTTTCCTGCATACACGCTTTGATCAGCTCTTCGTCTTTAGGCGACATGCTAGTTACAACTTAATATTTTCATTCAAATGTATACATCCTGTTCCTACCCTTCCATGTAGATTCATTACGTTCTGGAATGGTTAAACGCTGCATTTACCTATAAATTCGGCACGCGATACTGATTCAATCAAGCATTTTTACGAATTTATACGATTCACATACCCCTTTATCCCTATCATTAGGCTAAATAAATCTGTAACATCGCACTCTAGGGAACATTTTCAACCCTAAAAGTTATATGAACGAGTATATTGACAAGCATAATCGATCCATATCCATTTTGGGCATCCGCAAATAGATGTATTTTTTTATGTGCTCTGACAAAATCGTTTAAGAAGTTATATTTTCTCAGTTTTACTATATCTTTGAATAGCTATTTTTAGAATTTACCGATACACATAAATGCTATACTCATGGACGAAAGTATTAAACCGATCATGGATGCTACAGAAGAAAGCATGAATAAAGCTATCGAGCATCTTGAATCAGAGCTGCTATCTATACGTGCAGGCAAAGCCACCCCTATCATGCTAGACGGGATTAAAGTGGACTATTACGGATCCCCTACTCTCATCAGCCAGGTTGCGGCTGTCAATGTAGGAGATGCACGCACCCTGGTGATCAAGCCCTGGGAAAAAAATATGATCCCAAGTATTGAGAAAGCCATCAATGAAGCCAATCTCGGTTTCAATCCTCAAAATGACGGAGACATTATCCGCATTCCCATTCCACGCTTGACTGAAGAAAGACGTAAAGATCTGGTTAAGCAAGCTAAAGCGGAGGGTGAGAATACTAAGATCAGTATCCGGAATGCCCGTCAGGATGCCAACCAGGAATTAAAACAATTGCAAAAAGACGGTGTGTCCGAAGATCTTGTCAAGTCTGCAGAGAAGGATATCCAGGATATGACCAGTACGTTTACCAAACAAGTAGATCAGATTATTTCCACAAAGGAAGAAGAGATTATGACTGTTTGATCTGATCTAGCTGTTCCGGTCAAACTCATATAAATAAGTGATATGTTTACGCGCCTGCGTGGAGCCCGTGGCTTCGTGCAGGCGGTTCATCTCTACATTAAAATCTCCTACCCAACTCAATTCCATTTCCTTAAATCCCATTTCACGAGCTTTGATTATTGCAGGAATCATCATAGCTGATTCCATACCATATTTCCGAAATTTTTCCTTGACCCCCATAACTATTACCCTGCCACGATTCAGGATTCCCTTGTTAAGATACCATTGGAACTGATTTCGGCTCCTCAGCAAAAACTGAAGTTTACGCCATAGGGAGAACTTTCCATTAAAGGGCTTGAATATCTGATTCAAATCGGGAAGAGCTACAATAAATGCTGCAGATTCACCATTGATTTTGGCATATGGAATCAATGGGTCAATAATGACATGGCGGAAGGTCTTGACCATTTCATTTACCTGTTCATCTGTAATGGGTGTAAAAAACTCCGTCTGTTTCCAGGCGTCGTTATATACTTCTTGCATAACCTGGGCAAAAACCTCAGGTTCCTTCCTAGAACCAAATGCTATTTCTACCTGAGGTTTATTGGCTACCCACTCGGCAATCCGCGTAAATCTTTCCGGAAGCGGATTACTGATATCCAGAATCCTAGATATCTGCTCGTATTGACAGATAAAGCCATAGTCTTCAAATAAATGTTGGTAATACGTTTTATTATATGGCATTCCGTATGCTGGCTGGATAAACCCGTCTATTTGGAGCCCCCAGAACCTGTCATTTTCACCAAAATTGACAGGCCCCTCCATCGCCTTCAGCCCCTTGTCTATAAGCCATGCTTTGGCCGCATCGAAAAGCAAATTAGCGGCTCGCTGGTCATCAATACACTCAAAAAAACCTACTCCTCCCGTTGGGATTTTATGTCTGTTTGCTTTGACTGTATTGTAAAAAGCTGCAATCCTACCTATGGGTTGGCCACTCGATGGTGAGACCAGAATCCATTTACGGGCCTCACCATTTTCAAAAAGGGGGTTTCTCCGTTCGTCAAATATGTTTTTGATGTCTTCATCAAGGGGACATACCCATGCGTTATCTCCCGCATACAGCGACCTAGAAGCATTCATAAATGCCCGCTCACGCTTTTGATTGTTTACTACCTGTATCTTAAAGCTATTCATTTCATTCATCATCTACTAATGACCGATAAGTTAAAAATGCAGTCAATTACGCTCAAATTACTAACAACCTGCATAAAAATACTTAATTTCGTTTTCATGATACAATACATCCATTTATTCCTGAAAGGACTGGCCATGGGTATGGCCAATGTTATTCCTGGCGTTTCCGGAGGTACTATTGCACTTATCACGGGAATCTACGAAAAACTGATTGACGCTATCAAATCATTTGATCTGAAAGCATTACAATTATTATTGGGATTCAAAGTCAAGGATTTCTGGTCTCATATCAATGGGACTTTTCTGCTGGCTGTATTTGCGGGTGTTGGTGTAAGCGTTATCAGCCTTGCCAAAATTCTGGAGTTTTTACTTGAAAACTATCAGGTTTGGACCATGGCCTTTTTCTTTGGCCTAATCCTGATTTCCATATACTACGTTGGTAAGACCGTAACCCGATGGGATCTTTCCAGCATCTTTTCGCTACTGGCTGGTACGGCTATTGCCGTAGGGATTGCCTTACTGGCTCCTGCCAGCGAGAATGCAAGTTTTATGTATGTTTTCCTTTGTGGTGTGATAGCGATTTGCAGCATGATCCTACCGGGACTTTCAGGATCATTTGTGTTGATCATTATGGGTAATTATGCATTGATCCTGAGAGCTGTCGGGAATGCCGAGATAAGCATACTCATCCCCCTTGCGCTGGGATGTGTCGTTGGACTCATCGCATTCTCCCACCTGTTATCATGGATTTTTAAACGGTTTCACAATCAGACCATTGCCTTAATGACGGGATTTATTCTGGGATCATTGGCCATTATCTGGCCCTGGAAACACGCATCTACAAAAGTGATCAGTCGTGAAGGTAAGCCCGACAAAGAGGTAATTACCGGTTTTGAATGGTATATACCAGAATTCAATACAGAAACCTGGATCACCTTAGCACTTATACTTGCAGGGATCATTTCTTTATGGCTAGTCGAAAAAACTGCCGTGAGCAAATCTACCGATAAGGGAACTGTGAAAGAAGCTGTTTAAAAAAGCGGGTAGATAACAGATCCTGCATTTATAAAGATCTACCAACTCATCAGGACTTCCTTCACGTCATTCATCAACCATTGTGGAGTACTTGTAGCACCACATACACCAACTGTATCACCAGTTTGAAACCAGGATGTCTGCAATTCATCTGTTTTTGAAATGAAATACGTGTGGTCGTTCACCTCTTTGCAGACCTTGTAGAGCATTTTTCCATTGGAGGACTTTTTACCTGCGACGAAAACGATTTTATCAAACTGAGCAGCAAATGATCTCAGTTCCTCATCGCGGTGGGATACCTGCCTGCAAATGGTATCATGTACCTCAACTCTTATCCTGTGAGAACGCAGATAAGAGACTATTTCGTGAAGTGTACGCTTATTTTTGGTAGTCTGGCTGTATAAGGTTACGTTTCTGGGAAGGTTTTCCAAATCGAGGTCCTCCACATCTTCAAACACAATCGCAGTACCAAACGTTTGCCCCTGAAGTCCAATCACCTCTGCATGATCTTTTTTGCCATATATCAAGATACAATCACCTGAAGTATAGGAATTTCGGATTCGATTCTGGAGCTTAAGTACCACTGGACAAGAAGCATCTATCAGTTTAAGATCGTTTTCCATAGCCGTAAGATACGTTTCGGGGGGTTCCCCATGAGCACGGATCAATACTTTTGTATGCCTAAGTTGCTTAAATTCTTCATGCGAAATCACTTTCAACCCCATAGCAGCTAACCGTTCTACCTCCATATCGTTGTGTACGATATCTCCCAAACAATACAATTGATCCTCACTTTCGAGTATCTCTTCAGCCATTTCTACTGCATATACCACACCGAAACAGAAGCCTGAGTCTTTATCCAGGGTTACTTTGAGGTTGTACATTTTTTTTTCGATTGTTGGAAACCGGCATGATCTGAAACTTACCTTTGAAAAACTCATAAAGGTGTATGTTGAGCAAAAACAAGAGCATGGAATACATGGTATCCTCGGCAGGGATAGTGCCTAGACGAAAGCCCATATTTTCCAGGTCATTGTATATGACTACAGGAAGAGCAGTCAATACTCCATTGATCATGAAAAAAGGCAACAGATGTACAACATATGCCTGAAAAAAGCGCCCCATGTAAGGGGGGATACCAGTGAGCAACAGGATTCCCAATACAGTACCCAGCGATAGAAAGGTGACGGCTGTATACATCCTGTCAATAAATACCATTCCGAATCCCCATAGCAAGACCATCAGTATTACACAGATATATCGATTGTATCTGGCTTTCCACTCCCAGGAAATATAGGTGATCAGACACTCATATATAAAGACACAGGCATACGGAACGGTGAAGAAAAACAACCACTCTTCCAGCGGGAGATTGATCAAATTTAGTCCTATCAGATAATCTGGATTGAATTTCCAAATCCCTGCTTCTGTAAACCATACATCCCATATAATGAAGATTAGGGCAACGATGAAGATCGCAGGAAAAAGTGCACTCCACTTACGGTAAAATGCCACGCTCTTATCGAATGATAGGAGAAGAGGGAAAAAGAGGGACCCAATATTTAGTAGCAGGTAAGTATACAAATCTTACGGAGTTATATAATGCTAAACTGATGCTGAAAATATGTTTTGACCAGCAAGGCCAGTTTTTGGTTATCGGGAACTCGTATTCTTTCCTCCTGTATCTTCGCAGCTGGAAGCTGACTGATCTTTTGAAATAATCTACGATAGTAGATATATGCCAGATAAACTCCCCTTTTTGCTCCTTCAGGAAGTTTGCGTATACCTTCATAGGCATGATCAAAATCTTTGGCAATATCCTCTTCTATAACTTTCTTGGCATGATTATCAAATTGGTGAAAATCCACACCTGGAAAGTACACCCTGCCACGTTCCAGATAATCACTTCTCATGTCTCTAAGAAAATTGACCTTTTGAAATGCCTTACCCAGACTCTGAGCAGGTCCTTTCAATCGATCGTACATTTCCTGATCTCCCTCACAAAATACTCTTAAACACATTAATCCTACGACCTCAGCAGAACCATAAATATATTCATCATAAGAGTATGTATCATGCTTATCCATTTGCAGATCCATTTCCATACTTTTAAGAAATGCCTCTATCAATTCGTCCTCAATATGATATTGAGTAACTACACATTGGAAAGCATACAAAAGAGGATTAGTACTAATACCCGCCCTGATCGCCTGAAAGGTATCTTTCTTGAAGCAGGCAAGTAACTCGGATTTGTTAAAATCGTGAAAGGTATCCACGATTTCATCTGCCAAACGTACGAAGCCGTAAATCCCATAAATAGGCGTATGATAGCATTTTGCTAACATCTTGATGCCAAGTGAGAAAGAAGTGCTATATCTGTTTGTAACAATTTTACTACACTCCAGACAAGTGTTTTTGTAGAGTTGCATACCGAATAAAACAGGAAAAAATCAAGGAATATTATAAAAATATTAACTAGAGAAAGCCCTAATGGTTTTAGCGGCTGATCTTATTAACAAGTTAAGCAAATTGTTAATTACTTGTACGAAGATTCTTGAGTTCTTCCTTCAAGACTTTGCGTGCAATGTGAATTCTATTCTTGACAGTACCTATAGGTATATCAAGAATTTCTGCAATTTCGTGGTACTTATACCCTCTGAAATACATCATGAAGGGAGTTTTGTACTCGTAATTAAGTTTTTCGATAGCACCATGAATTTCATCCATGGCCATCTTGCTGTTAGCAGAGTTATCTGTAGTATAATCGTTGGTGTTGAAAAACTGTAGGGTATTATCGATGTAAGCCTTACGTTTCACCAGTCGGTGATAATTTGTGATGAACGTATTCTTCATAATTGTATACAACCATGCTTTCAAGTTGGTACCCTCAGTAAATTTATCTCGGTTTGAGATAGCTTTCATCAACGTATCCTGAACCAGATCATTAGCTTCTTCCATATCACGTGTCAGCCTTAGCGCTAGTGGTTTAAGGGAATGGTGATTCTTGATTACTGCACTACTGAATTCGTATGAGGTCATGATACTTAGCTTTGTTTTACCTTTATGGAGATAAAACTAAACAAAAAAATTAAAAATTACCAAAACGGTCAATCTTGTTTATTCATTTTTATGAAACACTGCACAAAAAGATCATTTTCATGTAATTACGGGGTAATTTCAGATAAATTTTTTGATGTAGCGCTAAAATGATTTAACCTTTGGCATTGAAAGTTAAATAAAAAATAATTTAAACCCCGGGAAAAAGATTCATCAAACTGACCCTTTTCAAATCAAACATATTGGCTGAATAGACCTGCACACGTACAGGTCTCACCCTTTTAACTTTCGATGTATCCCATAAAGATTAAGAGAAAAATTATTGCAAATATTGAATGAGTCCTACAAAAGATTAAACAATAGGTAGTTTTTAAATACAGCGGTTATTCAAATTATTCAATAAATCCCAGTTCATAGAACCTATCCAGAAACCGATATTTCCTGAGGAAATTTTTGTGATCAGCTCTCCAGCCCAGAAGTTCCGGAAGCTGTTGAGTAGCTACTCTGTATCGATAGATTTTTTCAGCATCCACAGGATTGGATACCATCCAGCGAAGATTCTTTTGAAGCACCAATATCACATCAGGATATTTTTCTACCCAGTCTCTTTGATTTATCAAAGTCTCTACTATGGTTTCATTTTGATACATCCAAACAAGATTTCCGAAAAGTACCTTCACCAGATCAGGTTTTTGCATGAGATAGTTTACATCTGCATTGGGAAGCTCAGGATATCTCCTCACCAATTGACCCAATTCCCGCATTTCCATACTCTTTCTGTAAGCCATTTCAGATCTAACACGTTGATTGATTTCATGAAAGCTTAGCAGACCATCCCGGTTTACATCCGTGGCATGGTAGTGATGATCGACAAGATAATAAGCAAATTCATCTGCAAATCGCAGCAATTCACGCTTATTGAGCAATGCATCATCATCTCTGTCTGCAATCAGGAAGCGCTCTTCCAAATACCAGGTACTCAAGCGCGATGCTTCCATTTCATACTGTGCAAAGGTATACTGGATACTTATAAATAGTGATACAGCAAGATAAAAGGTTTTTGTAGTATAATTCATGTTGAAGCTCATTTGTAATTAAGCATGAAATCAACCGCAAGTTGAAAAAATACAATATAAAAAAAGTGTTAGTATTGAATCATTAATTTTCATTTTTTGGATAAATTTTATCTCGCTCTTTCACTGACTGATTATTTTGCGGGTTAAGTATCTCGTTAAACTGTTAAACGCCAAAGCTATATATTTTAGTATATCGTACAAATCTTAACCTGTCTCATGCTCATATTGGGGTTTTTGTCAAAGGTCCTCTTCCATAATGAGGTTGTTCAGGGCACGACTCAATTCAGAGGCTGCATGCGCATCTCCTTGTTTATTTGCAATAACTATACCTTTTTCATAGATATCTTTAGCCTTTTCAGGATCATCCAATTCATAATATACCCTCCCCAGATGATAGTAACATCCTACGTAATCAGGGTCCAATTTCTGGAGCCGCGCGAAATACTTCATTGCCTGTTCAAGATCTCCCTGTATCTGATATTCATGTGCGATTGAATATAAGGTGAATGAATCTCCTGGAAATTCTTCCAGAAATTTTAACAGTTGAGTTAATCTATCGTTCATTTCTATAAATGATGAATTATTTGTAATTTGCACTAGGCTTTTAATCAGTTCTAAATTATCTATGAAAATTCTTGTTTGCATCAGTCACGTACCTGATACGACTACAAAAATACAATTTGACAGCGAAGGGAAAGAATTAAATCGGTCTGGAGTAACCTTTGTCATCAATCCATATTGTGAGTACGGTCTTTCGCGCGCTATTGGATTTCGGGAAGAGGAAAAACAAGTAGAAATTACCGCACTCTGTGTGGGAGGCCCAGAGGTGGAGCCTACGCTGCGCAAAGCTCTTGCCATAGGCGCTGACGATGCTGTACGCATTGATGCCCAACCCACAGACTCAGCCATGGTCTCTCAATTGATTGCAAATTATGCCAAAGAAAAGGAGTTCTTCATTATCTTTACAGGAAAAGAATCTATTGATTTCAATAGCGCTATGGTTCCTGGAATGATAGCAGAGCATCTCTCTATACCTTTTGCATCTTTTGCCACCAAAATGGAATTGATTGACGATCATACCGCTGAAATACACAGCGAAATCGAAGGCGGAAAAGAAATCCTGGAAGTATCCCTTCCAACTGTCGTCAGTTGCCAAAAAGGTATAGCTGAATGGCGAATTCCCAACATGAGGGGAATCATGGCCGCTAGAAAAAAACCCCTGGCTGTAGTCAAACCTGATGAGACTCAGGAATACGTGGAAACCGTAAAATTCGAATATCCTCCTGCAAAATCCGATTGCAGGTATTTCGATCCAGAAAATACACAGGAACTCGTTGATGCGCTCATCAACAAAGGTTTGATCTAATATGCTACAAAGTTTTGGTTTTAATAAAAAATAAAATATATGTCGGTTCTCTTATTTGCAGAACATTCTGAAGAGACTTTTAAGAAATCTGTGCTGGAAGCTGCTACCTATGCATATGATCTGGCGCAGAAAATAGGAACAGAATTACACGCAGTTTCCATCGGGCAAATAGAAGAAAAAGTACTGAAAAGTCTCGGATCATACGGTGTGTCAAAAATACATACGATAAAATCTGATCAACCCAATGCATTTGTCAATGCTGCCTATGCCAGTGCAGTATCTCAGGTAGCTGAGCACATACAGGCCCAGGCGGTAGTCATGGCTGAAACATACAATGGAAAGGCTATTTCTCCAAGAGTTGCTGTAAAACTTAACGCTACACCTCTTCCAGGCGTCATCACCATGGTCGATCCTAGCAATGACTTTGATGTAAGCAGAATGTCTTATTCCGGAAAAGGAATACAAGCGCTAAAAGCTGTACGCGACCGGGTAGTCATCACTGTCAAAAACAACAGCTACGAGCTTGCAAAAAACGAAGTAGATGTCTCTATAGAACCCTTTGATTTCGATCAAAGTGTAGTGAGCATTGATGCCATCGCCAAAGAAGTAGTAAAAGTAAGCGATGGTATCGTCCTTACTGAAGCAGGTGTAGTAGTATCGGCTGGCAGAGGGCTCAAAGGACCTGAAAACTGGGCCATGATCGAGGAACTCGCAGATCTACTCCATGCAGCAACAGCCTGCTCCAAACCCGTTTCAGATATGGAGTGGCGTCCACACCACGAACATGTAGGTCAAACAGGTATTCAGATCAGCCCAAATGTGTACATCGCAATAGGTATTTCCGGAGCCATACAGCATCTTGCTGGAGTAAGTTCCTCCAAACACATTATCGTCATCAACAAAGACTCCGAAGCTCCCTTTTTTAAAATTGCAGATTACGGTATTGTTGGAGACCTGTTTGATGTCGTACCCCGGTTAATAGATGGTATCAAAGCAGCTAAAGCATCAGTATGATGAATTTCAATATTATATGAGCTTAAATTAAAAGCTGCAATTTACTTTGTATAATTTGTACATTTCTATTTACCTTTGATATACATAATTTCTAAGCTCATCCCGTTTTCCTGATCTTTGGGGTGTACATTGTAGGTAATTGTAGCGTTGTAAAAAATTTTCAGGTGGAAAAAATTCCTTTAGAGATCATCGGTCTATCTTCCAGCCAATCCCAGGTGGGTCATTACGCTCTGGTATTGGGAGAAAAGAGTGGAAATCGGAGATTACCCATTATTATCGGAGGGGCAGAGGCACAAGCTATTGCATTGGAGTTGGAAAACATCAAGACAAATCGGCCAATGACCCATGATCTCATATATAATCTTGCTCGTCATTTCGATATCAATCTGATAGAGGTCATTATTACTGAATTAAATGAGGGTATCTTCTACGCCCGGCTAATCATGGAGTCTGACGGTGAAATTCATGAGATTGACAGCCGTCCTAGTGATGCAGTAGCGATTGGCGTTCGCTTCAAAGTACCCATTTACAGTTATGAATCTGTACTTTCAGAAGCTGGCATTGTCATCGATGACGATACCTCTTCACAATATGCAGATGAGGAAGGTGAGTTTTCCCTCTCCGAACTGGAAAAAGCTGACGTCGAAGAGGAACCTCAAAAGCGATTTCCTACTGGATCGGGTTCCCAGGAAAAAGTCTCCAAGCTCAAAAAAAAGCTCGAAGAAGCTCTGGCAGGAGAAGATTATGAAGCTGCTGCAAGGCTGAGAGATGAAATCAACAAAATCGAAAGTGGTAGGGAGTGATTCTTCCCTACACCTCCATCTCTTCGTCCCAGGCTTCCAGAATATCTGCTACCCGGCGAACAAATCGTCCTCCCAGCGCACCATCAATGATCCGGTGATCATAGGAATGTGAAAGAAACATCCGGTTCCTGATAGCAATGACATCGCCCTGGGGCGTTTCCAGCACAGCTGGAATCTTCCTGATGGCCCCAAAGGCCATGATGCCTACCTGGGGTTGCATGATGAGTGGTGTACCCATCACATTACCAAAAGTACCAACATTAGACAGGGTATAAGTTCCTCCCTCAAGTTCCTCCGGCTTAAGCTTGTTGGTGCGAGCTCTTGCAGCCAGATTGTTCACCGCTGCGGTGAGACCCACCAGATTCATGCGGTCAGCATTGCGAATGACAGGTACAATCAGGTTGTCGTTGGGGAGTGCTACAGCCACTCCAATATTGATATCCTTCTTCAACAGGATTTTGTCGCTTTCGACTGAAGAATTGATCCTCGGATGCTCCCGAAGCGCCTTGGCAATAGCCATCACAAATATCGGAGTGAAAGTTATCTTCTCTCCATACTTTTCCTGAAACTGCTTTTTTACTTTCTGACGCCAGCGATAGATCGCTGTCACATCTGCTTCCACGAAGGATGTAACATGTGCAGAGACATGAGCAGAGTAGACCATGTTTTCTGCAATCATCCTGCGCAAGCGATCCATCTCCTCTATCTCATATTCACCTGAGTGTTTGAATTGCTTTTCCTGTATCAGGATGTTATTTCTAGCAGGAGGTATCTCTACTTTTTGAATGGGTTTTTCAGGCTGTACAGGGATGGTTTGTTTATTTTCCTGAGGTTTTTCAGTTGCAATTACTTCTGCATCC
Organism: uncultured Bacteroidia bacterium; assembly: GCA_964468435.1. Lineage (GTDB taxonomy): Bacteria > Bacteroidota > Bacteroidia > J057 > J057 > JBCCTX01. Next base: position 21,459 of record CAYXVE010000068.1, read on the forward strand.
CCTGGACTACGTTGCTTGACGTATTGCAGTATATCTTTTTTAGTTACCCTTCCACCTCTACCAGAGCCAGGAAGTCTCTCCAGTTCTGCCATCGATATCCCTTCCTTTCTGGCTATATTGAGTACCAAGGGCGAGTAAAATCGCCCTTCAGTATTCGTACTAGTTTCAACTTCACTACTTTTACCCGCCAAAGTTCCCGAGGAAACAAAGGGTACTGCAACTGACAATTCCTTCTCCCTAGAAGGCAAATATCCGTTTGATCCACTATTTTCAACTTCTGCTTCTGTTTCAATAACTGCGATGACTTCCCCTACTGGCACCACATCTCCTTCTTTGAAATTTATCTCGACCAACTTCCCATCAACGGGTGCGGGCACCTCTGAGTCCACTTTATCGGTAGCAATCTCCAATACCGTTTCCTCCTGTTCGATGGGATCACCCACTTCTTTGGTCCATTTAAGGATGGTCGCTTCAATAATACTCTCACCCATCTTGGGCATTCTTAATTCAATCTTTGCCATAGGTCAAATTTAATCATTTTTCTACTTTCATGCCTGATCCCCCTGAGCATAATCAGGATTTTGTGAAAGACGATGTCTCTTTATCACTTGTCTTAGGCAAAACTGCAGTGCATAACTTACGGCTCTGCCTATAACTACGTTTCTATCCCCGTGCAAATATACGTGTTCAGCTTTGTTTTCTAATCCATCAGCATAACCTATCCATACCTGAGGGATAATCTCCTCATCCGGCTCAGCATATCCTGTCGTAGCAATACCTATATCTGCATGCATCATGCTTCTTACACGTATTGCCATCAGGGATGCTACAGCCTCAGATACTACCCCCTGTTGTTGAATAATTTCTGGATCTATATCCAGTACACTTTCCTTAATTTCTGTAGCATAGGCCGTAATACTTCCTTTGAAAAAATCTGAAGCTCCCGAAATGGAAACCAAGCTGGCCGCAATCTGGCCTCCTGTTATACTTTCTGCAACAGCTAAGGTAAGCGACCGGGAAGTAAGCTCATCTGCGACAATAGCAGGCAGGGGCTTATCACCCCATGCATAATACTTGTCCCAGAATTGCTCGTAGATCAATTCTGCAGCCTCCTCCAAGGCTTTTTGTGCTATGTCCTGTTGTATATCCGAACGATCTATATACATCTCCAACCACAATCCATCTATTCTGGGCAAATAGGCAATTTCTACCATCTTTGGCAGCAACGGTTCAACCAGTTGCATCCTGTCTGCTGCATGAGATTCTGGTATATGGGATAAGCGGAGTATTTTATGCATAAAAACTCCTTGCTTTCTTTCGGCTTTCAAACGGGGAATAATCTCGTTTTCCATCATATAGAGCATCTCAAATGGCACCCCCGGCATGGACACCATCCATTTTCCAGCCTTCCTAAACAACATCCCAGGAGCAGTACCCCGGGGATTAGGAACTACCTCGCACTTTTCAGGCAACATGGCCTGCTGCCGATTTCTTTCTGTCAATGGACGGTTGCGGCGACTGAAAATAGCAGCAATATGTGCCAGGGTTTTTTCGTGCAATACCAGCGATGAGTCAAATAAATCAGCAAGAACATGCTTGGTCATATCATCCTGGGTCGGCCCAAGACCTCCTGATGCAAGCACGACATCATGCTCCGACATTTCTTCAAGAACTGCTTTTCTGATAGCCTCTACCGTATCGGGAATTACTACGGTACGCGACAGCTTAAAGCCGTGTGGTCGTAACATTTCCCCAATCTTTGCAGCGTTAGTATTAATGATCCTTCCCTTTAGCAATTCTGTACCTATTGTAATGAGACTTATTTTGAGCATGTTATTTCAGTTAATATCCAACCGTTTCTTGTGTGGGAATCCCTACAACTATAGGCAAGTTGTTCCCAATCTACCAGTTGAGCAAATATTATACGTTACGAAATCAGATAGATGCAACGATTTTACTTATTCTTTTGCAATAAGCTAAACTTGCTTATCTCAATACCCGCAGATCGTCTTGATTGCACTGAGAAAAAATATGGCTGCTGTCTCTGTTCGCAGACGGTTTTGACCTAACAATACTGGCTCAAAATGCTGACTATGAGCTATTTCAACTTCCTCCGGAGTAAAATCTCCTTCTGGGCCGATCAGAATGGTAATGGAAGAAGAGGTTTCAATCTGATGCTGAAATTGTCTGAAAGCAATAAAGGCCTCACACCACGCAATCATGCGCAAGTCGGACTGATCTGAAATTAATGCGGATTCGAGTGGCTCAGCGTCCGATAGTTTGGGGAGACGCGATCTCTTGCACTGCTTTAGAGCAGAGAGGACGATGCTCTGCATGCGTTCTACAGAGGGTAAACGGTATTTGTAAGATCTTTCACAGAGAACTGGAACAATGCGATTTACCCCCAGTTCAACAGACTTTTCCAGTAACCATTCAAATCGGTCTTTTCTTCTTAACGGTGAAATATATAAATGTATAGCAGGACTACTCTCCCCCCATTCAGGAAACACCTCCAATATCTCCAACCAGGTTTCTTTTTTGTGAACTTTGTCAATTGCCGTAAGATACATGTTGCCATGTCCATCTATAGCATGAATACGATCTCCAGCTTTATGCCTGAGAACCTGTATACAGTGCCTTGTTTCTTCTTCGTTTAATCGTCCCTTTTGCTGATCAACTCTTTCCAGGAAAAATATCTGCATATTCACGTGTATTAAACAATCATCTTTAATTAAAAAATATACATATAG
>CAYXVE010000069.1:0-23590 GCA_964468435.1 uncultured Bacteroidia bacterium
ATCATCTACTAATATTTAGCAAACAATTGTTACATATTTTTATGCCTTCAAATCAAAAAAGAAACTTTGTTATGAATTATGATCTGGATTATGTGCTGATTGAATGCGATCTGGAGGAACTGAAGACTTTGGTAGAATCACTGGAGCCAAACTACAATATTCGCATGGTGAGATCTCCATCAAAATGTATGACTATGATCGAAGCTGCTGACAGTGTTGAAAATCAACCTTTCTATCTGGGTGAAGCATTAACGATGGAATGTGAAATCGCCATAGGGCAGCATACAGGGTATGGATTGTGTCTGGGAGATCAGCCTGTCAGATGCTATTGTATCGCTTTGATAGATGCACTGCGACTGGCACGGGATGAAAACTGGGAAAAGGTTGTTCAATTTGTCCAAAAACAGGGTAAACAGATCGAACTAAGAGAGCAGAAAGAGTTCAATCAGATCATGAGAACCCGGGTTGATTTCAAATTGATGGAAGAAGCATAACAGAGCGTTCAACTATTTTCATCTATTAACATTTATATCTTGGTAAGAGAAATATCATACGATTCAGTACACGACGCACAGGCTCACTTTCGCCATATCATGGACGCTTTGGCAAGACCTGGAAAAATCAATTCTTTTCCTACAATAGAGATCAACCCACCCGCAGTATTACATCCTGCAAGTTCTCTGATAGGATTTGCACTGCTCAATAGAGATGTGGGATTTCACTGTCTGAATCTATCTACTCAGGCTGATGAATATATCCATACCAATACGGATTCCGGCAAGGTAGAACTCTCCCATGCGGATTTTATCTTTTTAAATGGTGCAGAAGTAGCTAATGTAGACCCCATCCAATACGCCAAAACGGGAAATATTCGCTATCCCGACCAAAGTGCTACATTGATCATACAAGTTTCGCAACTAGCTTATGAACACTTTGGCAGTGCCCAGAAATTTACACTATCTGGCCCGGGGATTCAGGATTCCAGTGTACTATATGTTGATTCTATTTATCCTGAGTTATTATCTATGTTGAAAATACTCAATGACTCATATCCCCTGGGGGTAGATGCTTTTGTTGCAGATACAGGAGGTAATTTTATGGGTTTACCACGTACCACTCAAATTCAATTAGGTTAGTTAAAGGATTGTCAAATGGGTGAGGGTAGAATAATTAGATAGTGGGGACCACAATATCACAAAGAAACAATACAATACATTATGGGATACATAGCAGTAAAAGGTGGAATAGATGCAATTGCAAGTGCGAAAGATTTGGCGGAATATTATCGGCTGAAAAATCTTTCCAATCCTGTAGAACTGGAGCAGATCCAGGCTCAATTCCGGCTGGCTTTGGATAAAATTATGGGTGAAGGGGGCTTTTATGATCCTGAATATGCGGCGATTGCTTTTAAACAAGCAGAAGGAGACGTGCTAGAGGCTGCATTTATTGTTAGAGCTTTCCGGGCAACACTACAACGCAATTACTACGGTGAAATTGATACAAGGGAAATGTTTGTCAAGAGAAGGATTTCTGCTTCCTTTCGTGAAATCCCTGGAGGGCAGATCCTGGGCCCGACCAAAGATTATACCCAACGCCTCTTAAAAACCAGTATGGCCGATGAAAGTCTCGATGAAATCAAAAAGACGCTATCTAGTCTGGAAGCTTTGGTCAATGGCAAGGAACTAGATCAGGTCCATACCTTTGGAAAGGTTATTGATTTATTGAAGCGTGAGGGTTTACTCAAGCCGGTAACAGAGGATGAAGACCGTAGCCTTGTAGATATCACACGCGTGGCGGTAAGATTTCCGGCTCCCAGATCTGCGCGTCTGCAGATGCTGGCCCGTGCAGAGACAGGCGGTATTATGGCACTGGCATATAGTAGTATGCGCGGTTTTGAAGGCGTTCATCCCACTGTGGGTGAACTCCGTTACGGAAGTGTACGTGTACATGTGAAAGATGCCTCAGGTAGACGAAGATATATCGGTAGAGTTGAGGTTACAGAGGCTGAAATGATTACACGCATGAGAACCGATAAGAAACGTGAACTTCCATATTTTTCAATCGGATATGGATTGTGCTTCGGACAAAATGATACTAAGGCGATCTGTATGGGAATATTGGACCGCACCTTGCGAAATCCTGAGGGAAGTTCCCCTGTCAACGATCAGGAGTATGTGTTGTATCATACCGATGGGATCGACGCAATGGGATTTACCAATCACCTGAAACTGCCTCACTATGTTACATTCCAATCTGGATTGGACAACTTGCGTAGAGCCATAGCACAACAGGAAGAACAGGCTGTTTCCAATGGAAAACAGGATCATACAGGTCATCAAGAAGATCAACAGCATAAATCACTGGATCCGGTACAGGATAAATCCTGAATAACAGATTATTAACACAAAAGCGACTAAGACGTGATAGAAGATCATAAATTCAGCAGCAGCTACAACTACGCATATATTGACGAGGCCACTAAAAAAGAGATTCGACGTAAGTTGCTCAAAGCTATTTGCATACCGGGCTATCAGGTACCCTATTCTTCTCCCGAGATGCCTATATCACGAGGGTGGGGGACAGGTGGACTGCACGTAACCTTATCAATCATCGGAAAAGATGATACGCTTAAAGTCATAGACCAGGGAAGTGATGCCAGTGTGAATGCATGTAATCTCAGGGATTTTATACAAAATACTACAGGCTGTAGGACAACTTATGATTCTGCTGAAGCCAGTATCATCCAAACCCGGCACCGCATCACGGAAGAGCAGCTAAGAGCTGATCAAATTATGGTCTTTCAGGTGCCTCAACCTGAACCACTCAGGAGAGTCGAACCCTATGAATTCAGGACGCGGAGTATGCATGCGGAAAAAGACTATGCCAAAATGTATGTATCCCTGTATGAGTCTTATGTAAAATATGGGGGACTCATGGTAGGGGCAGGATATCCTGTATTGGTAAACAATCGCTATGTCATGTCTCCATCGCCTATACCACGCTGGGATGTTCCCAATTTACATCAGGTAGAATGCCTGTATTTGTTTGGTGCGGGAAGAGAAAAGCGCATCTATGCCATTCCTCCTTACACTGATGTAGCTCCCCTGGAATTTGAGGATGTGCGTTTTGACATTGAGGACTTTACCCAACAGCTCTGCGAGCTAACGAATTATGGTCCGGCTTTTATGGACGAACTTTTTCACGATGATGGCGCTAAGTCATTTGTGATCAATGATAGTAATTTCATGGATAAGAAACGGGCACCTGAAATCGAGATTACCCAGCATTCAAACCCCTATATAGAAAAGCGAAAAGTTCAAATAAAAGAAAGAAATAATCATGATACCATCTAACATGATGAAAGATCCCGAATGGCTGTTACGTGTGGAGGGGTTAACCAAGATATATGGGTATCCAGAGCCTGATACAATTTCAAAGACCGGGCCGGATTTTGGTAGCAATGTATGTCCGGATACGGGGAGCATTGTAGCTTGTGCAGATGTCAATTTTGAACTGTATCGCGGGGAGGTTTTAGGTATTGTTGGAGAAAGTGGTTCGGGTAAAAGCACGGTCGTACAACTCTTATACTTTGATTTGGAGAAAACTTCAGGAGTTGTTAATCTCAAGGTATTTAAGGAGGGGCAGGATAATATATTGGATCTTTCTCCTCCATTGAAGCGGTATTTGCGGAATCACCTAATGGGGATGGTGTATCAAAATCCCCGTGATGGGTTAAATTTTCGCTTTTCTTCAGGGGGTAACATCGCTGAAAAACTGCTCAGAGCAGATATTTACCACGTAGGGAAAATCAGAAACAGAGCTTCATTTTTGCTGGATCGCACAGAGGTACCTGTATTGAGGATGGATGACAAGCCCAACACCTTCAGTGGAGGCATGCAGCAACGTGTACAGATTGCTAAGGCCATCGCCAACAACCCACCGGTGTTGTTTCTCGATGAGGTTACCACAGGCCTGGATGTATCAGTACAGGCAAAAGTACTCGATCTGATCCGTAAGTTACAGCAGGAACTCGGTATAGCCATGATTGTCGTATCACATGATTTGAGCGTTATACGCATGCTTACAGACCGTACATTGGTCATGAAAGATGGCAGGATCGTAGAATCCGGACTTACAGATCAGATCCTGCAGGATCCGCAGCATGCATATACACAACTTTTGGTCAGCTCAATGCTTTAATAAAATTATTCATATGCCTATCCTCAAGGTAGAACACTTACATAAACAATTTACCCTTCATACCCTGAATGGAAAAGAGATTAGAGCACTGAGTGATATCTCTTTTAGTGTGGAGGAGGGAGAGATTATCGGTCTTACGGGTAAATCCGGAGCAGGAAAATCAACTTTGATGAAGTGCCTGTACCGTACCTATCTTGCAAATGGAGGGAAAATTCTCTATCAAACCCTAAAGGGAGATATGATAGATCTGGTAGCTGCTCCTGATCATGCGGTCATTGCACTAAGAAGAAAAGAGATCAGATACTGTTCGCAGTTTCTGGAAGTAATACCGCGAGTTACAGCAGTAGATGTCGTCGCAGAACGCAAAGTAAGTAGCGCCACAGATTGGGAGTCAGCCAGGAATGAAGCCACAAGCTTACTGGAGATCTTGGGCTTGCCTCAGGAATTGTGGGATGCTTATCCCGCTACTTTTAGTGGGGGTGAACAGCAGCGCATCAATATCGCACAAGCGATCATTGCACGACCCCGGCTACTATTGATCGATGAGCCTACAGCTTCTCTTGATCTGAAGACAAAGTCTGTAGTGATAAAAAAGATTCTGGAACTCAAAAATGTAGGTACTACGGTAATCTGTATTTCCCATGATGAATACACACTCAACAATCTCGTCGAGAGAAGAATACAGTTGAAAGATGGGCAGTTGGAACAAGCTGCTGTCAGTTGAATCTCATTAGTGCATAATATAGTATGAATAGCTTACTCCTTCAGCATGCTACTTTAATACTTCCTGGTGAAGTCCTCCGCAATGGTTCTCTGCTCATCCAGGATGGGAATATTGCATGTATTTATCGCAAGGGTGATATGCCAGAAACCGCTACAGAGATCATTAATTGCGAACAACAGTGGATATTTCCTGGAATCATTGATCTACACACGGATGCTTTAGAACACGAGATTGCTCCCAGACCCTTTGCCGACTTTGACATTGGGATAGCATTGAGAGAGCTTGAAAAAAAGATGAGTGGATGTGGCTATCATACAGTATACCACTCGATGTATCTGGGATATACCTCTCCCACAGGAGGCACAACTACGCCTAGAGAGACTCTGTTTAAGAAGATTTATGAAGCATCCCGGCAACAGACACTCATCAGAAACAAGATTCATTTGCGTTTTGAAATCACGGGTATCGATGCATTTGAGTTATGTATAGAATTAATGGAAAAGGGCTATATTGATTTACTGTCATTAATGGATCATACGCCAGGTCAGGGACAATACGGTAGAGAGCAATTTGTCAAACATATGCTGGAGAAGGGGAAAACTGAATCCGAAGCTATAGCATTACTTGAAGAATATCGCAAGACTCCCAAATTGGGAGATGAGCAACTGGAGAAGCTGATCAGTAAAGCCGCTCAGATAAATATACCCGTAGCGTCTCACGATGATGATACTCCAGAGAAAGTGGAAAAAATGCATAAACTAGGCGTCAGTATTTGTGAATTTCCGATTAATATGGATACTGCAGAAACTGCGCACCGAAAAGGTATGACAGTGATCGGAGGTGCTGCTAATGTTTTGAGAGGAGGTTCATTATCTGGCAACCTTCACGTTGCCGAGGGGATTGTATCAGGTTTTGTAGATTGTCTCTGTTCTGATTACTATCCCCCGGCGATGCTGCATTCAATGTTCAAACTCAAGCAAAGCTATGATCTGCCTTTTGAAGAGACATCAAAACTATTAGGACTCAGACCTGCTGAGACAATGGGCTTATCGAGTCAGACAGGCAGTATCGAAACAGGAAAAAAAGCTGATCTGATGGTCGTTCAGATTATTGATCAACTTCCTCTGGTTACGCACAATATCGTAGCAGGAAAGATTGTATCTTCTCATACCATTTCTCCCGCATCTATCATATCAACAAGTTAAGACCATGTCCCAACGCATATCAACCGTATCGGAATATACATTTGAATCTTATCAAGATAGGCAATGGAACTACATATCCGATGAGCGGATCAAATTATCTCTGGATCACATGCGTTATGGCGATCGGTTCCGGTATGAGAATGGAATCTGGACACCAGAGCCTTATCCGGGTTTTGCCGTTGTATCGATGGTCAATGATAATCCGGGAAATGATTCATTGATGCCCAGACTTCTGTACTATAGGGATCAATTGATCCGGGAGATCTCAGATGCAGCCATCTGTTATGTTTTGCCTGCTAACAGCTTTCATCAGACTATTGCCAATACCTTGTCTTCAGATCGGTACCAGAAGTATTTAGTAGAGACAGGGATCATCGACACCTATCCTCAATTGATTGAAGAGGTATTCTCACAGGCTCCTGGTACAGCACTTGATCAGCCTGTGCGGATGCGTATGATCGGATTTAGCGTATTTGGGTCATCGATGGGATTGCTGGGAATTTTTGAAGAAGCGTCTGAATATCATGCTATACAGGAATTCAGGGATTTTCTGTATACTCATTCAAGGCTTAATGAGATAGGTATCCGAAGGACAAGACCATTTATTGGGCACATTACCTATGCATATTTTGGACCTAGCGCCTTAAACTCAAAAGAGAAAATAGTTGATTTACTTACATTTCTGAATAAAGAGATTGCCGGGGAAAATCTGGTATTTCACATTTCGAAAGCACAACTCAAATACTATCACAATCTTTCTTCATTTCATACCCAACCGGGGTATCCTAGTTATCATTTTTATCCGGATATATATGGAATATGAAATTGAAAAATTTCCTCCCTTTTCTGTTTCGGAGGGTAAAAAATTAAGTGATAAGCCGTATATTCACCCAACTTGTATTATTCGCGAAAGTAAGATAGGGAGATGGACTGAATTACAGGCTTTCACACAAATGTCTGAATCGACATTTGGAGATTATAGCTATACAGCTGGTAATGTATCGATTATTTACTCGGATGTAGGAAATTTTTGTTCTATAGCTAATAGTGTGAGAATTAATCCTGGGAATCATCCTCAGTGGCGGGTAACACAGCATCATTTTACCTATAGGAGGAAAATGTATAACTTTGATAGCAAGGACGATCATGATTTCTTTGATTGGAGAAGAAACCATAAATGTGAAATAGGACACGATGTCTGGATTGGACATGGGGCTATCATCATGCCAGGAGTAAAAATCGCGAGTGGAGCAATTATAGGGAGTGGAGCGGTGGTGACAAAGGATATTGGGCCTTATGAAATTGCTGTAGGCGTGGCAGCGAAAGTAATAAAAAAACGTTTTTCAGATAGGATAATAGAAAAATTGCTGGAATCGCAATGGTGGGAATGGGATCATGCAACTATACGGGAACGTTTGCAGGATCTGATGCATGTGGAATCCTTTGTTGAAAAATATTGTTAATCATGCTGAAACCAGCCTTGAAATGTGGTATAACCAACATGAGTTTGACATTCGTTGTGAATGGGGACTAAAGGGTGTAGAGATACTAAGTCCTATAAGCGATGTAATTATTATAGTAGATGTACTATCATTTACAACTTCAGTAGAAATTGCTACTTCCCGGGGTGCCCAGGTATATCCCTTTGAGTCCTGGAATGAAACCGCGATCAACTTTGCCAAAGATCATAATGCTAAGCTCGCCTTAGAGGACCGGCACAATCGTTCAGGGTATAGTCTCTCTCCTCAGTCTCTCACATCTATCGCATATGGAGATAAGCTTGTTCTTCCCTCTCCTAATGGATCTACGTTGAGTAGAGCTACGGGTAATACTCCTACCATAGCTGCTTGTCTGAGAAATTGCTCAGTAGTAGCACAACACGCTCTTCAATATGGTGATAAGATTTCAATTGTCCCCGCGGGCGAAAAATGGACAGATGGGGCGTTCAGGCCTTCATGGGAAGACTGGATCGGTGCAGGTGCAGTTATATATCATCTCATGGGCAATTTGCTGCTTTCACCAGAATCAGAATCAGCTGTTGCTGCTTTCCTTGCTGTCAAAAGCCATATCGCAAAATACATGGCAAAATGTGTCTCAGGCCAGGAATTGAGACACAGGGACCTAAGTACAGATCTAATGCTGGCTTCTGAATACAATATCAGTGAATGCGTGCCTAAAATGGAAAATGATGCTTATAGAGATATTTATTTTGAGGATACCTATGCAGCAGACCGGCTAGATAATCTAGGCTGATCTTTTGTGCCGGGGTCTTACCTTTTTATTCTTGATAGTCAGTGCGTAATACTGCAGTAATTTGATTTTACTTCCAGGAGCTATTTTTATTGGAAATACCATTTTTAATATATTACTTTTATATCAATTTTACATAAATAAAATATTATCATATATCTGTTTATTTTAATGAATTGTTAAGATTTTGGTATCCGTAATATTTTTAGTATTAACCGCTTTTTTTATATCCCCACTGATTTTAGATTATTTCCACATTCATTCAATCAAACCAAAACGATTACACTAACATGAGAATACCTCTACGTTACGGTGTGAACCCTCATCAGGTTCCTGCAGAGATACTATTGCCCGCAGGTGGATCTCCTATCAGGATTTTAAATGGGCAGCCAGGATATGTTAATGTGCTGGACGCACTCAACAGTTGGCAACTCGTAAAGGAATTAAAATATGCCACGGGTATTCAGGCTGTAAGCTCATTCCGGCAAGTTAGTCCTGCTGGGACGGCTGTCGGTTACCCTCTTGACGAGCGACTCAGGAAAGCTTATCAGGCTGAGGGACTGGATCAAAGTCCACTCGCTTGTGCCTACCTCAGAGCCAGAAGCACAGACAGGTATATCCATGAAGGAGATCTGGTAGCACTCAGTGATCCACTTGATATGGCTACTGCTGATTTGATATCCCGGTCTACCTCCGTAGGAATAATAGCTCCTGGCTTTGAAACCGGAACCTTGGAAAAACTGAAGTCTGTGAAAGGAGTGGATTTTCTCGTCATAGAGATGGACCCTGCTTACGAGCCTGATGTACTCGAAAAACGTACCATCTATGGTATTACACTTCACCAGACGCGAAATCATATTCCGATCACAGAAGAAATTCTTTCTCAGGTGGTAACTCAGGAGAAGCAACTTTCTAAAGAAGCTAAAGTTGATATGCTTATTGCGCTGATCACCTTGAAATACACACGTTCCAACGCAATATGTATGGTCTATCAGGGACAATTGATCGGTATTGGAGCAGGACAACAGACCAAAGTTATTTCAGCCAAACTGGCCAGTGAAATGGCAAAAAGCTGGATGATGAGACAGCATCCACGAATTCTCACGATGGATATACCCCGTTACCTCAATAATATCGAAAAAGATCAACTCATCCATGATTTTATCGACAGAAAATTTAGTGCTTCAGATGTCTATAGCTGGATGAAAGCATTTAAAGGGGTAACGTTTGCTTCTGATGGACTTATCAACTCGCACTCCTTACTTGAAGAAGCTAAAAGATTGGGAGTCAAATACATTTTACAATACCCTGATCCTGAAGACAAATGCGAGGAAATTGTACAAATATGTGATGAACTACATCTCACTTTAGTCATGACTGATGTAAGGTTTTTTCATCATTAGATTTTCATCAAAGAAAAAAACAAGAAGCAGAAGTAGTCTGGAATAATACGTATTCGCTATCAAGGTCATATCGCAAGACCCACATATGTTTTATCCGGGGATACAGTTCAGTTGTATCTTTATTTGTTAATATTAATCTCATACCTTTTTTTCAATGAGTTAATCTGGTTTGCTCATATTGCAGATTCTTTTCTTTTGATATTCTAAGGTAAGATAACACTTCATGTATACGCACAGAATTACAAACTGGCTGTCCCGTACGAGTGGGGGAGCTTTTACATTATATTGTATTATAGCTGCATTTGGTACCTATTTCTGTATGTACGCTTTCAGGAAGCCTTTTGCAGTAGGAATATACGAAGGTTTGTCATTATGGGGAATAGACTACAAGATCATGATGATCATTACCCAGGTGCTTGGATATACACTTTCAAAATTTATCGGAATAAGGGTTATTGCCGAGATGCATCCCCACAAGCGTATCATTACATTACTGAGTCTTATGGGCTTTGCACAACTAGCCTTATTATTTTTAGGAATAATCCCATATCCCTATAACTTCATTTTCATGTTTTTCAACGGTCTTCCCCTGGGTATGATATGGGGGCTTGTGTTTAGCTACCTGGAGGGAAGAAGATTTACAGAAATGCTTGGAGCTGGACTTAGTGCAAGTTTTATTATTTCATCTGGTTTTGTCAAGTCTGTAGGAAAATTCTCGATAGACCAATGGGGTGTTGATGAATTCTGGATGCCTTTTATGACGGGCTTAATATTCATTCCACCCCTGCTCTTTTTTGTATGGATGCTCAGTAAGATTCCACCACCTAGTGAGTATGATATCGCTCATCGCACAGAGCGGGTCCCCATGACGCGAAAGGAGCGGACTGGCTATCTCAAAACTTTCGCTACAGGATTGATACTGCTGGTACTTCTACATATGATGCTGACAGCATATCGCGATTTCAGGGATAACTTTGCCATCGAGATACTTACTGCAATCGGATATGGTGATGCTGCAGCAAATCTGGCTAAGTCGGAGATACCCATTGCCTTTGCTGTCCTAGTCGTACTGGGATTACTCATGTTTGTACGCAGCAATAAATGGGCCTTAGGAGCAGTAAATGGATTGATGATGCTGGGAATTCTCATGGCTGGGTTAAGTACCTTGGCTTTTGAACAGAATCAGATAGATCCATATTTATGGTTTATCCTGGTCGGTATGGGTTTATATCTGGCCTATGTACCTTATCACAGTATGTTGTTTGATCGGTTGATAGCCCTCTTCGAACGTAAGGGGAATGCCGGTTACCTGATTTACATTGCAGACGCTACGGGTTATTTAGGTAGTGTATTGATTCTGCTGTATAAGAACTTTGGAGCCCCTAATATTAGCTGGGTTGCTTTTTTCGTCAAGGCAAGTTACTGGATGACAGGTATAGGGGTAGCTCTTATCCTGGCTGCTTATTTTTATTTTACGCTGAAAAACAACCGTGAAGGACGCTCGAAAGGAGCTACCGTGATTACATCCTGATAAAATGACGCGATCAATATGCCAGCCAATTTTCATGGGCAATTTGTCCGGCCAATGTATGCTCCATATCAAATCTCACGAATACCCTTGAGTTGTATATCCATTCAAATAAATAGGGAAATTCTCGGGATGAAATGATTCGAAAGTAGGTATGAGGATCAATACGGAATGAATAAAATGAATTTAATACTCCTTTGGAGCGTGTTAATGAAGGTATCTCAAATCGTTTGAGGCTATCTTCAAAACGGTAAGTGCTTGAAACTACGATATCTGCGTTGACTCTTTGTTGAGCAACAAATTGTCTGTGTGCCGGTAATACAGCATTGACAAAGTAAGTGCAGATATCTTTGGGGTTTCCATATCCTCTTTCAATCCAATTGCGAACAATTCGTCTGATCAGCCGGGACCAAGCTGGTCCTTCCAAGTATATAGAGATATCTGCTAGCGTCTGCAGCGGAGGAAAAATGGCATAAAATCCTTCAAAAATAATGACATCTGCCGGATGAACTAAATGTGAAAAGGTAGATATTTCTTTCTGACCATTTTGGGGGTTTACCTGAAAGCTCCAGGCTGGAATTTCTACTGGCATCCTGGTTTTAAGTATAGAAAAGCATTCAAAACTGTGTTCCAACTGATAGATATATGGATCATCTCCCTGATAGGTAGTATGATATTGTTCTTTAGGTATACTAAAATCCCGAAACTGATCCTGATTGATGACAATGACATTCAGTTTTTTCTGTAATGATCTTTTGAGATGGGGTACAAAGTATGAAGTCTTACCCAGTGATGATCCGCCTGCAACCGCAACGAAAACAGGTTGTTGCTGTTGGTCATAGCATTCCAAAATTTTTTGTGAAATATGATCAATATCCACCAGGGACATAATAAAAGAGTAGCGCCAACTGAGTTGTTGGCGCCTCTAACTAACCAAACTACTGGGTATAAAGAAAGAACGATTTAAAAAAAACGATAGAGCATTAACAGAAATCTTTTTTGTATAGGTGAGACCTAATATAAGGTTTTCTCTATATAAGACCAAGAAAACTCTTACATTAAGTTGCTTACTCGCGATTTACCTTTTATTTCTAGCTAGCGGTTATTATTTTAAATAAGGTATGAATTAAATGATAATAGGTTGTATGAGCTTAAGATCAGGTATTTGGTTATTCATCTTTGGGGGTATTTTACTGCAAAGTTGTGAAAAATTATCTATCTCGCAGTTTGAGAGGATCGAAAGCAATGAATCAGGGATATACTTTTCCAATACAATATATGAGAATGACTCCTTTAACGTATTAACCTATTTGTACATCTACAATGGAGCTGGAGTAGCTGCCGGAGATGTAAATAATGATGGGTATCCAGATATCTTTTTTAGTGGAAACATGGTTTCAAACCGACTTTATCTCAACCGGGGAAATTTTCGATTTGAGGATATCACGGATCATGCTGGACTTAGGGATGAGAATTGGTGTACGGGAGTATCCATGGTTGATATCAACGAAGATGGCTTGATGGACATCTACGTAAGTGTTGTTTCACCTGATCCTAAAAAAAACTCTCCCAATTTATTGCTTATCAATCAGGGCATAGATGAAGATGGTATTCCCACTTTTGAAGAGCAGGCACATGCATATAGTATAGATGATCCGGGTTACAGTACACATGCAGCCTTTTTTGATTATGACCTTGATGGGGATCTGGATCTGTATGTGCTTACCAATGGAATAGGAGATGTCGTAAGATCGGTTCCCAGACCTGGTGGTCAGTCCCAAGACGGATCTATACCCAGTACGGATCGTTTATATAGAAATGAAGGAGATGGTACCTTCAGCAATATTTCTGCCGAAGCAGGGATAACGATAGAAGGGTGGGGATTGGGACTGGCAATTCACGATATCAATCGAGATGGATGGCCTGATATCTATGTATCTAATGATTTTCTCACCAACGATCTCATGTATATCAACAATCAGGATGGCACCTTTACCAACCAGATTGAAAAATGCCTGCGCCACCAAAGTCATAATGGTATGGGTACAGACATCGCAGATATCAACAATGATGCACTTCCAGATATTATCGTTTTGGATATGATGCCCGAAGACAACCTCCGACAAAAGAAGATGTTTACTGCTCCCAATAATGACGAATATCAGATGAAGATCAGATTGGGATATCAGCATCAATACGTCCGTAATACCCTTCAGCTGAATAATGGTAATGGTACATTTAGCGAGGTTGCGCAGTTGGCAGGAGTGTATAAAACTGACTGGAGCTGGGCACCGCTTATGATAGACCTGGATAATGATGGGAAAAGAGATATCCTGATCAGTAACGGCTATCACAGGGATGTTACAGATCTGGATTATATCAATTACAGCAATCAGGCCTCCATGTTTGGTACCGAAGCGTCCAAAACTGAAAGATTATATGAGGCTGTCAAAGAGCTCAAAGGTGTCAAAAAACACAATTACATATATCGCAACAAAGGAGCTTTGAAATTTGAGGATGTCACACATGAATGGGGATTTTCAGAACCCTCATATTCGAATGGTATGGCATATGCAGATTTTGATCAAGATGGAGATCTCGACCTGGTAATGAATAATATCAACGATGAGGCCTTTCTGTATCGTAACCAGCTGATATCTGAACACACTATTGAAGCACAAGCGAATCATTATCTAAGAATCTCTCTTAAGAAAAATGCATCTGCCAATCCTGGCTTAGGGGCAAAGGTTGTGATCAGTCACCGGGATGAGTCTGGGAATATACAGCGACAGTATCACGATCATTCTATCTATCGGGGATATAAATCCACAGTTGAGCCAGTGATACATTTTGGATTAGGCGAGTCAGATCAAGTGGATACCGTGAAGGTGATCTGGCCCGATGGAAAAAGTAATATACTGACAGGGGTAGAAGCAAATCAGGTGTTGACATTGCGATATGAAGACGCCAGCCTTATCCCTGCTCAAGATAAAATTCCCGAAGAGTCCCGGAAAATATTTCGGCCAGCATCAACAAAAGCCTCAGGATTAGATTTTATGCATCAGGAAGAGTCTTTTGATGATTTTAAGCAGATCAGGTTGTTGATCCATAAATATTCTCAGGATGGTCCATGTATGGCAAAAGGCGACATCGATGGTAATGGCTTGGAAGATATTGTCATTGGGGGTGGAAATGGATATACAGGTAAATACTATTTGCAAATTGGGCCAGGACAATTTGAAATGAGAATGCTGGATACCGTATACAACAACCGGGAGGATATGGGTATCACCCTCTTTGATGCTGATAATGACCAGGATCTGGATTTATATATTGTGAGTGGTGGCAGTGAGGTTTCTCAACACAATGATTATTATCAGGATCGTTTGTATCTGAATGATGGTAAAGGATCGTTTGTTTATCAGCCTGAAGCAATACCCCTGATACATCATAGTGGTTCCTGTGTTGTAGCTACGGATTACGATCAGGATGGTGATCAGGATCTATTTGTTGGGAGTAGAATGAATGTTGAAAAATATCCTTATCCTGGAAAAAGCTTTATCCTGGAAAATAGGGGAGGTACATTTAAGGATGTAACAGACAAGGTTGCCCCAGGTCTCAGTAAGAGAGGGATGGTAACAGATGCTTTATGGTCTGATTATGATGGTGATGGATGGATGGATCTTATCATTACCGGAGAATGGATGCCCATATGTATTTACAGGAATCGCAAAGGTCAGTTGGAGGACATAACAGCTAGAACGGGTCTGGAGAATTATTCTGGCTGGTGGAACACCCTGGCTCAGGGAGACTTCGACCAGGATGGGGACATGGATTATGTAGCAGGAAATCTGGGACTTAATTCCCGTTTCAAGGCATCACCCGATCAACCTGTTTGCATATATGCAAAGGACTATGATCAAAATGGATCGATTGATCCTGTCTTATGTCATTACATACAGGATAAAAGTTATCCTGCTCATCCCCTGAGTCAGATGATCAGTCAGATGGCAGGTTTTAAGAAGCGGTTTGTTTATTTTTCTGACTATGGCAAAGCTACCTATGAACAAGCATTTACCAAAAGCGAAAGATCCGGGGCATATATCCTGAAAAGTGAACATTTTACATCCAGCTATATTAGGAATGATGGAGATGGTACTTTTCGTGTGTATGAGCTACCTCTGGAGGTGCAATTTGCACCTGTTCAAGATATTCTGGTAAATGATTACACAGGAGATGGACAGTTGGATTTATTGATTGCGAGCAATTCTTATACACCCGATACACGTATAGGGAGGTATGATGCCTCGATTGGATATCTGCTATCGGGAAATGGAAATGGGCAGTTTCGCGTGATTGGGCCTGAAGAAAGTGGATTCATTGCCATGGGAGATAACCGGTCGCTTCAGGAAATCACACTAAATGACTCGACTAACATGATAATAGTAGCAGCCAATCAGGATAGCCTTACCTTATATTCATATCGACCTGTGGAATATACCCAATAACCCAAATTTTATTCGCCATCATGGAAAATTCAGATTGAATCTTTGCAAAGATTTTTCATAAATCTTATCAACTTATTGTATCAATAGCTTCGACGAAAGTATGGCAGGCTTTCAGGGAGGGAGATGATGTGGCTTATACTAAGCTCTATCGTACTTATTTCGGCGTATTATATCTGTATGGAGTGCGCATATATCTTGATCAGCAAATGGTTAAGGATAGCATTCAGGATTTTTTTATTATTTGAAGGACGTGGATCAATGAGGTTCAATGATTGTGTGTTTATCTGATTAACGTAATATGTCCTTGTTTCTGTTCTCTCACTTCTCTGTTCTCATTGATACAAGAATAGGTTAATTGCCAGAAATATACTCCTGGAGACAAATGGTTGCCTTCATGGGTGCCGTCCCACCATTGATCTCTATTGATAGAAGAATATACATTTTTTCCCCAGCGGTCGTAAATATCTATTTTATAATCGCTGATGCCTTCAGTAAGCTCAGGCAGGAAGAAATCGTTGAAACCGTCATTATTAGGACTAAATACATTGGCAATGGTTGAAACACAACCACAGTCCTGGGTTTCCAGGTAGAAATTTTGCGATATTTCGAAGCATTGGTTACGGATGTTGACACTGTAGATGCCTGCTGAGGTTGCATTGAAGGTCTCTGTAGTGCTATTATCCTGCCACACATACTCATAATTGGAATAGGCGGGGCTCAACTGTAGGGGAGATTGAATACAGAATATCGTATCTGTATCTGCAGGCGTATTAAGCGGCGCTTCATAGAGAGCTCTTAACGTATCACTTACCAGGCAACTGTTCACAACAGTCTTAACGATGTATTCGCCAGGCTGATCAATTAGGAATTGGTTACTTTCTACCCCATTATTCCAGGAATAGTTGAGAGATGTATCGCTAAGACTCAGTAAGAGTGTTTCTCCGGGACAAAGTAAAGTATCCCTGCCGATGTCTATCACAGGTACCTCTTCCTGTACAATATGAAGTGTATCATTTCTCAGACATCCCTGGAACGCTGTTTCCAGGAGTATTTCCCCAGGCGTGTCGATAAGACGTTGACGACTGTTACTACCATTTTCCCAGGTATATTGTGCCTGATCCAGTTCTGCAGCAGTAATCTCCAGCACTTCTCCAAGACATAAGACTGTGTCTTGATAAAGTATCATCTGTTCGGGAAATTTGGTATCACAGGGCTCTACGATAACTTCATCCACAAAATAATATACGGTGTTAAACAAATTGATATTGATCAGGGGGTTGTTATAAAAAGATAAACGGGATATTTGTGTATCATCCAGAAAGTTTCCAATAGCCAAATACTTTTCACCTCCTTTTGCCTCATATCTACCACTTATGGTCGTCCATACATAAGAATTATTGAGGAACTGATTCTGGGGATTGCTGATAGCAGGAGTATAGGGCAGAACCTGACGGTTTACAAATTGGGTATCAGAAAAGGCAAGTCCTATATCATCGGACATATACCGCGAGCTATCTCCCAGGCTTACCTTAAAGCTTACAAAATATGTTTTACCAGCTTGCAGAGGTTCGATTAACGCTACTGCCAAGTATTCCCGGTAATTCCTGGGTACGCTACCTTCCTGTGCAAGCCAGGTTCTGATACCTGCATACCCTGTTCCAGAGGCAGGACGCTGAAATCCCCACCTGTTTCGGGGTATTCCTGTATTACCTTGCTCGCCACATTCATGTATAAAGTCGGTAGTCCTGCCATTGGGAGAGTACCATGGAGAAGCCCGAAATATCTGTCCCCGGTCATCGGGACATTTATCAAACTGGCTAAAATCGTGATTTGGTACCAGATTCTGGGCCTGAGTGAAGCTCGAACTACTTACAATCATTAGCAAAAGACAAAGTAGGGCGTTATCGAGTTTCGTAAAACCCCGAAACAGGAAAAGAAGTGACCTATATATGCATATTTTATACATGAAATAAATATCTACAAGGGATTTGCATTTACTACATATAAATATATGTTACAGATGATAAAATCCTGCCTTTGAAATCAGATCTTTTCAGGGTATAATCCAGTATTTTTGCCAGTTACCATCTTCCAGGTAGAATTTGGCTCTTCTGTGTCCCTCAGGGGCTAACAAGAGCCAGTCAATCTGATGAATCTGACTACTTATTACACAAAAGTTTTTCCTTCCAGCCTCAATATCATTCCGTGTAAGTCTTTCTCGTTCTATGTTGGTTGGTAGACCAGATGCCGGTAAATCAACTTTTGTGCCTGGTGCTTTGGAACTCATATATAATTTAAGGCTCGCTGGAGATTCGTTTTCCCACATCTGATCTGCAGTATCATCATCAGTATGTATTTGAGCTGTGCCAATCATGCGAAACTGCATGCGTTTGCGAGGATTCCAAAACAGCCAATGGACCTGGTTACTACGTTTTATTTCCCCGATCTTACCCGAACGAAGATCTGTATGTATATACAAGGTTTTATGGATTTCATCTACGTTTCTCAACACGACAGTACGCTGATTGATGCCCTGATCACCATAGGTACCCATGACAGGTGTCCGATATGGATCTTGCTTTTGATGTGTAGCTTTGACCAGTAACTTCCAAATAAATTGATGCAGATTACTTAGATCGTAATCAATCAGATCTATTTTTATGCGCTCATCCATGATAGAAATTTGAATAATAACTCGCACACAGATTGAAAGTTCGTAACCGATTGCTATATTACCTTAGGTACTTGCAATAGATTAGTCAGGTTGATACATAGATGAAGTAAGATAGTTTTCTCTTTTCACCTTTTTTATCGGCTTGTATGTCCAATCATCATGACTGGAGGTATCAGAAATCAGATATGATCTAAGTGAGGTGGCTCCCGTCTATGTGTAGTGTTTTATTTTCAAATAATTCTTTATCGATATGCTATTGTGTGATGTTATGCATATCGGAGAATGCTATATTTAATTTTTATCTGGTAGTATGCAGGTCAACATTTCTGTATTGCTTCCATATTTTCCGGTTTCGTTTTGGGGTATCTTTTCATGACAGCAGCAAAGTAGTATTATCGGGCTATAATATCCCGATACTAAGTCCTCCATCTGCTACAATAGGCTGACCCAAGATGAAACCCGCTTCTTTTCCGAAAAGAAACAGAACTGTAGAAGCGATCTCTTCGGGAGTACCGATACGTCCAATAGGGTGATTGTCTCCCCATTGCTGGAGGACAGTTTCCAGGTCACCATGCTGCGCTGCGCCATAGCGCAGTAGAGGAGTATCGATAGATCCTGGACAGATGCAGTTGACTCGGACATTTTGGCGAGCAAAGTCCTGAGCCATAGACCTGGTCATGGCTATGACAGCTCCCTTTGAGGCTGCATAAGCTGAGACATTAGGTTGGCAACGTATACCCTGTACGCTAGAGATGTTGACCACAGCTCCTCCACCGCGGTCAATAATTTCAGGAATTGCAAATTTTGATACTAGGAAAATGCTTTTCAGATTCACATCAATCGTCTTGTCCCAGCTTTCTTCCTCCATATCCAAGACTGTCCCATAAGTTTGCAGTCCTACTGAGTTACACAGAAAATCAACCCCGCCAAAGTGTTTGATAGCTTCTTGTGTAATGCGTTGAGCATCTTTGATGTTGGTTGTATCTGCAATTACCGGGATCGCTTTACCAGGTAGATCCTGTATTTGACGAGCTACCTTCCTGCAAGCTTCTTCATGGATGTCTGCTATTACGATGTTGGCTCCTTCACGCGCTGCTGCCAGTGCAGTGGCAGCACCGATACCCGATCCACCACCCGCAACGATAACTACTTTCTCTTGAAATCTATTCATGTTATGAGTTTTATTCGAAAGTAGTCATAATGTGGCAGATGTGATTCTCAACAGGATCATCAGTACTCCTATTTTACCAATTGTATTCAACATATTTTATATACTTTTGAGAAACAACATATATCTGTCTAGGCGATTGGCCCAAATATTTGTTATACAGGAATATACATATGAGGATCTGCGAATATGATACGTGTCCAACCACTTGCCAAACATGCTACGGACATTTCATCCATTAGGGTTGAAAATCAGGATCTATAGTGAGCGAATCTACCTGTAAGGAGTCTGATAATTCATCGTACTGAATAGCATTCAATTCTCCGATTTTAGGGATAATCTGAATCAGAAAGCGCTGGTTTTTTTCTTCGTTTACCATGTCGCGACCGAAACCTCCTTCTCCACTACCTGAGATCATAACTTCTACTCTGTTAGGATCGAATGTAATCCCTTGCTGTTCCCACAGACGAAACAATGAAAGTGCTCGTTCATAACTCAATTCGTAATTGCGGGTGTAGTCATCGCGGGAAGACATACCTTCGATGACCAGGAGATATTTAATATTATCTCCCTGTTCAAGGTTGTCGATCATACCTTTGAGTGCACTGCCGGCATTGATCAGCATTTCCTGGTAGGGGTCGCCAATCACACTCTGGCCTTTGGGAAATTGTACTTGTGTACGCAGTATATGCCTTTTATATTCCTCCTGATAGACAAAATATCTGGGATCGAGATTTTCGATTGCTTTCTGTATTTCCTGGAGCTTTTTATATTCTTCTTCCATGACCAGTAGTCGCACGCGCTCATTGTTGAGTTGCTGGATCAGTGAACTGGCGAACATCTCTCTTTCACTGAGTTTACGTTTAAGTTCTTCCAGTGCGAGTTTCTGGTTGTCTAGTTCCAGGCTTCGGACGCGGAGTTCTTTTTCTGTATCTATCAGTAGATCCTGCCGGATCATAAACATACGGTAACTCAGGACAAATAAAGCCAGCGCAATGATAAATAGCGCTGTCATCAGATCAGCATAGCTGATCCAGAATAATTTACTGCTGTCGTGTTTCATGTTGTAAATAAATTTATCAGGTATATACCGCCGCTAATCAATCCGACAGTAAAAGCCAGAGTACCTGCAACGACAAAAAACTTGAAAGTAGGCGAGTCTATGAAAGCGTTTTTTCCGGAGATAACCTTATCTATACGAGCGTTTAGCGCACGGATTTCCTCAGTCATACTTTGATAGGCACTTTTGCCATCGGTAACATGATGAAGCAGGCGTTCATTAATTTCCAGGCTGCGTCGTTGAATATTGGCCACATCACTCCGGATTTCATTAAGGTCTTTATTGAGTGCTTCTGCAAAGGCTCTTCGCTCTCCATGTTCTAGGGAAGATAGATATTGATCCATCTTCATGTAGGCGGCTTGTGCACTGTGGTCGATAGCCTTCAGGTTATCATCCACCAGTTGCTCTATCTTTCTGTCTACCTGAGTAAAATGATGTCCCAGACGCTGAGAAAATTCTTCTGCTTTACGTGTGTAAGTTTCAATATAGGCGACCTGGCGCTCGATCAGGCCATCATTGGCCTGCAAAAACTGTCCCATACTACTCAGTCCTTGTTCCAGGCTTCTGATTTGCTGAAAAACGCCTTTCAGATCGCGAAAAATGGTCAGCGTTTCCTGCAGGGAATTGTTCATATGATCCTGATACTGCTCAAAACCTTGATGGAAAGCTTCGAGATTCTCCCGAAGGGTTTTAACAGGTGAAGGGGTGGTTTTGGGAAGCGCAGGAAGAATATAGGTACGCAGAAAAGTGAAATAATCATATACATTGCGGTCGCGCTCCTGAATGCCCTTGCGGAAATAATTGTTGCTGGCCACTGTAAGGGCCAGTCCATTGGCACTACCGATCATTCCAATAAGTACCCCACCGATAAATGACTGTATGGCAGCATCACTGACACCTACCATAGCGATTTTTATCAGACCTATGATTACTCCAGTAAATGTACAAAGCAATCCTATGTAGAGTGGAAAGGTAATATTTGACTCAATGGATTTCTCTTTAGCTCCAACCTTTTCCTCTGCCATTTCCTTGAGAATTTCGAAGTTCGCTTCACCCCGGTTTTTTTCCAGGTATGCATTAGTCGTGTTGATGATATTCCTGAAGACTGGATGGAATCTGGTTTGTTCTTCAATCAGATCAATCGATTGTTGAGTAGCATTACCAGAGTCTTGACCCTCCTCATCGCCCAGGAATACTGTCTGGGTATTTAGTAGCTTAGATTCAGGATAAATCAGGGATAAGTCCTTGATGGATTGACGGTTTTTAGCAAAAACCAGGAACTGTATCACGACGATGATCGCAACAATCCCTAGTTCTATCAGAAAAATGGGATCCATGTGATTGATAGATTGATGTTGAATGAATGGATGATGAATAATATAAGTTGAAGATAAATCTATAGCGGAAGGTTGGGATAATGAATTAGATTAATTCGCGAGTCCTTAGTTTCTTTACGTTTGATTACGGATGGCTTTGCGTAATGTTTCATTTGAGCGATTACACAGTAGATGCGAATACTATCACTTTTTGCAGCAATCGTACTGGGAGCGATTTTTCCTCAAGGACATGTATGGGCATTTTTGATTCGCTATGCATTGATGATTATGCTGTTTTTTGCCTTTTTGGATATCAATCTAAAGCGGAGTGTATGGAGAATCAGTCATCTTTGGATTTTGCTTGCCAATGGATTGATTGCTGCTGGATCTTATGGAGTTGTTTATTTATTTCATCCTCAATTGGCACCTACAGCATTTATTACGGGTATCATGCCCACTGCAGTAGCTGCAACGGTTATTATTGGTTTTCTCCGGGGAGAAACTTCCTACGTAGTATTTGCAGTTTTGCTCACAAATGTGGCGGTAGCATTGTTGCTTCCATTTATTCTCCCATTGATCATCGTAACAGATACACCAGTTAAGACCCTGGATATTGTCATCCCAGTATTTACCGTTATTCTACTTCCCCTGTTGATTGCATTGATTTCCAGAAGGACTTTTCCTGTGATCGTTGATAGATTGATTCCTTACAGACCCTATACCTTTTACTTATTTGCTGCGAATGTTTATCTGGCAACGGCACGAGCAAGCCAGTTTATCCGATATGACCTAGAATCCGGATGGGAAATAGTAGGGATGATCGCCCTGTTTACCTTTGGGATTTTTGTGTTGAACTTTATGATCGGAAACTGGATAGGATTTCCTTCACAGCGGTATGAAGGTCAGCAGGCATTGGGCAGGAAGAATACAATGTTTGGGATCTGGGTGGCTTTGACATTTATAGGGCCTCTTGCTGCGCTTGGTCCTGTAACGTATATTCTGTTTCAGAATATATTTAATTCCTACCAAATGTGGAAGGTAAAATAAACAACATAATTTACCCTAGTCAAAAAATGATTGGATGAAAGACCTGTGAGCTTTATGCACTTTATGCGGTATTTCCAGGGGGGGGTAATGGCCTGATGGTGCGTCGGTCAGGTCCAGCGTATCTTCCGGGAACAGGTTTTGCCATATATCTGCAGTTTTAAGGTCGATTAAGGGGTCCTGAGTTGATAAAAAGAGTCCCATGGGGATATCTGCTTTCTGCATGGCGTCGATCCAGCGTTCCCGGAACATTTTGCGTTCCCTGATGTATTGAATCACGCGTGGTACGCGCTTATGTCCTTGATTATAAGTGAGCAAATACCAGTAAGTCAGTAATTCATCCTCTGAAGGTTGATGTTGTGTGGAGAAAGTTTTTAGCATATTTTTCCGGAAAGCCTGATAGGGAGTGGGAAATGTTTGTGCCAGTAATGCTCCAGGCGCAGTAATCAGAAAGCGTTGCATAAAGGTGGTACGTGCTACTTCTGGAAAAATCCCGCCGTTGATAAAATA
>CAYXVE010000070.1:0-22735 GCA_964468435.1 uncultured Bacteroidia bacterium
TAACCATTAATTAATCAGAATTAGTATGTTAACAAGTACAGTGAAATTTGGTATAAAGCCTATCAACAGCATGCTGTTGATTTTAGGACTTGCTTTCGTATCTTGCGAACAAGTAAAAGAAGATATATTACCTCAGTCAAGTCTTGAAAGACTTGATCCAAGAACCCTTTATGCAGTTCCTGGAGACCCCATAGTGGTAAATTTGATGGAGGGAATAAATATTCCTGAACCTATAACCATTCAGATTCAAAAGAAACCCTCCGAGGGGGAGATCAAGATGGTAGCTAATAGCCTGGCAATGTATGAAATACCGTCTACCAGGGGAGGAGTTACTAACGATGACTTCGAGATATCCATCGATACAGACTCAGTTTCCTACCAATTGCCATTCAGGGTTGAGATAACAGACCGTACTGGGTATCCCTTAAGTGAACAAGGTGCAGTATATGACCGTGGAGGAATTATAAAGCCTGGTGAAACCGTTATAGTTGATGTAATGGCAAATGACAGAAAAGGAGCTTCTAATTTACAGATCGAAGTGGCTCCGGATCAAGGATCAGCCATCATAACTTCTGATCAAAAGCTAGAATATACTGCGAACGAGACGTTTCTGGGCTTGGTAGATGTATTCTATAAAGTAGAATTTCCAGATGGAAGGATAGGGAGAGCTAATACGAGATTTGCCATAACTAATGAATGATACCTTATTCAAGGAAGTAAACAAATATTAAACCTCGAATTTTGATAGCATCAGGAGAAAGCAAGCCGAGTTTCCATTGCTTTCTCCGATTATGTTATCATAAGACTTCAATCCTTACATGGACACTCCTACCCTGATCAAACTTTGTATTAAACAAGACCGGAGGGCACAGAAAATGCTATTCGACCAATATAAAGGAATGATCATGGGGGTGTGTTTACGCTATGCAAAGGATCATAGTGAAGCAGAGGATATATTTCAGGAAGTGTTTATCAAAATTTTTGTTAATCTATCAAAACTCAAAGACCCTGAAGCGCTAGGAGGATGGGCTAAATCCACCGCTGTACGAACTGCTATTAATCAATACAAGAAAAGCCTTAAACATCTATATCAACATATAGAAGACAATAATCATTCAAAAGAAATGGTTGTTCAAAATGATCAGGAGATTACAGGAAGTATAGACCGGGAAATATTGTTAAAATATCTTCATGAACTGCCAGATAATCAGAGATTAGTTTTCAATTTGGTTGCGCTGGAAGGATATCAGCATAAAGAAACTGCTCAAATGCTGGGAATTACAGAAGCAAGTTCCAGGGTATATCTGGCTCAGGCTCGTAGAAAACTACAGAAAAGAGTACTTGTTTTATTCAATCGATCCAAAGAAAACTATGAAACCTGAAGACATAGATCGATTATATCAGAAATCCTTTGAAGGATTTGAGGCAGAAGTATCTGATCAAGCCTGGAATCGGCTAAACAGGGGATTACCTCAAAAGTCAAAAAAAAAATATTTTTTCTTACTATTTCTTTTATTAATCCTTCTAAGGGTAATCTCTATTACTTACTGGGGCTTATCAATGTCTCATTCTTCAAATCATTCTACTAGCGTTGTTGCTAATACTGATACCGCTCATTCTCCACAATCTCTTTTAAACTATCCCAATCTCAACCTCAAAATAAAAAAACTGGATTCAACTCATGCACATAAACAATTGTCTTTACCTCAAAACAAGTCTTCAATAACCATTTCACATAATTTTACTCCTTTACCTCAAACCCTTTCAGAGCAAATATCTACTACCCCCCAGTCTGATCAAACAAATACTGAGAACACAATCACAAATAAATACTTTACAGGATTCAAATTATTGCCTACATTTTACAAACTCAGCACTGTTTCATCTAACTTCACCTTACCTGTGTATGAACTTGGAAAACCCTCTGTGCCATCTTCTGAGCAACCTGGAAATATAGAGGCCATTTCAACTATAAGCCGACCCCGTAAAATATTTATAGAACTCACACCGCTTTATTCCTTTCAACATATTCATCCAAACCTTCTGGATGAGCAAATAACTACTTTTCCTAATCCCGCCCCTACATTTAGTCCTAAACGGATAGGAATCCAGTTTGCAACGGGGATTTATCAACCGCTTGGAAATAAATTCTACCTTAGGATCGGAATTAATAGCACCTATTTGAACCAGCCTATTGCATTTGACCAGACATTCTTTGAAGGCTATGAGGTACTATCAGGAGAAAATTTATTTTCAGGGGTGAGGCTAGGTCCTTTATTTAATACCCAACAAAACAATCAGATCAATTTACAGGTATGGGATCTGGGGTTAACAAAAGCTATCGGCTATATGATAGGGCCTCAAACACGCTCAGGAAGGGTCGAAATAGGGGCAAATATACATTTCCCCATACAAGAACGGGCACTTAAGCAAATGGAAAGAGACGATATATATACTCAAGGTAAGATATCAACCATGATTTATTTGAGTGGAAAATGGCCTATTCTCAATCTGAGAAAAAGCCAGGTAAGCTTTGGCCCCCAGTTTTCTTACAGCATCAATCCTTGGGAATTCCAAGACGCTCCTTTTTCACTAAGAGCATACAGAGTTGGTGCTACCCTACAATACCAATTTAACTAAAGAGAGCATGATTAATACCGCTTCTTATTTCCAGCACTGCGATTACGCGATCTTTTTCTGCCTTTTTTCTGATCGTAGAATCTATCCCCTCCTTTTCTGTTGGAAGTTCCTTTTGCTCTGTCTCCGCCACCTCTTTGGACTTTCTCATTGAGATCTTGTGTGGTATTCATTTGAAACTTGTCCAGTTCATGGAGAAGCAACCTTGCGGTAAGTTCTTCTTTCGACAGGTCATCAAATTTTTCCTGGACCTTATCAAATAGTTCTGGATTGAGGTTACCATTGACTTGTTGATCCAGAATCTGCTGACACCAGTTATCTATTTTAGTGTGATAGATATCTTTAACCTCCGGGATCATTACCCGTTCGAAAGAGATATCCAGTTCTTTGACGATGCGGTCGATCTTACTTTTTTCCCGTCCATTAATGAAGGCTATAGATTTACCTTTTTTACCAGCCCTGGCTGTTCTTCCACTACGGTGGGTATAATAAGCGATATCATCAGGCAGGGAATGATGAAATACATGAGTCAGATCATCGACATCGATACCCCTTGCAGCTACATCTGTAGCTACTAAGACTTGTAGTTCATGCTGCTTGAAGCGGTTCATTACAATGTCGCGTTGCTTTTGGGAAAGATCTCCATGCAGCGCATCGGACTTATAGTTTTTCTTGAGCAGTTCATCAGCCAGACTTTGTGTATCCCGCCGGGTACGGCAAAAAACTACTCCCCGCAAGTCGGGGTCTACATCCAGGAAGCGTGTCAACGCTTCTGCTTTATGAGATTGCTTGACAATGGCAAACTGATGCTCAATATTGACGTTCACTTCATTATTATTATTGAGCCTGACTTCGACAGGTTGATCCATGTACTTTTTGACAATACGGCGAATCTCACCCGACATGGTTGCGGAAAACAACCATACCAGTTTTTCCTCTGGCGTAAAACTGAGAATTTTATCAATTTCCTGCTTGAAGCCCATGTTGAGCATCTCATCTGCCTCATCGAGTATTACCACATCCAGTTGATCTAGTTTTACCGCTTTGCGCTGAATCAGGTCAATCAATCTACCAGGGGTAGCGATGATGATATGCTGGGGTTTGCGCAACGCCTTGATCTGGGTAGTAATGGGCGCACCACCATACACAGCCAGTATATTCAGTCCGTCCAGATACTTACTAAATTTCTCAATCTGACCTGCAATCTGCTGTCCGAGTTCGCGCGTGGGAGCTAATATTAAGGCCTGTGTAAACTTCTCAGTAGAATCTATACGTTCTAGTAGGGGAAGACTAAATGCAGCTGTTTTTCCCGTACCTGTCTGAGCAAGACCTATAAAATCGCGATCCCCTTGTATAAGTTGGGGAATGGATTTTGTCTGAATTTCACTTGGTGTTTCAAAACCCAGCTCTTCAATTCCTTTCAAAACCTCGTCTGAAAGACCTAAGTGCTTAAATGATTCCAAATAATGTTTTTTTACAATTAAGTTGTAAATATCGTGAAAATATTTGAGAACTTTGCAATGAGTTATATCAATATAGCAGATTCAGATTCTGAAAAAAAATCCGGCTCTTAGATAGAAAATAATTTTCGTGGAATCGATTAGCCTTCATCCAAGCGTACTTAGGACGCATTTTTCTCATTTGAGGGACCTTCGTCGTGGTCATAAGGTGCAAACTAAAAGGAGAATTTATAGATAGGTAGTCTATAAGGGTAACCGGTAACCAGAGAGTAACCTTTCGCTTCGAAGATGGAGACATCTCAAAACGCATGATGCAAACTTATCTGCAATTGCGTTTTGCTCCAGTTGTCAGTTGTTTGCTGCATAGCTCCCAGCTGTATTCGAAGCCCTTCAAGCAAGCTATACCCCACAGCACCATAGGTGCGGTTGCGGTCAAAGACCTCGACATCACGGCCATCGCCGATTTTTTTCTGCCCATTGATAAATAATTCATTGTACAAAGCCAGGTAAATCGCTCCTGGCGTGAGATCTTTCTGGTTGAGGGGAACATTTAGGAAGATATTATATCTGTAGCGGGTACGGAAATCCTGGTCTTCTACCCAGCGTTGTTCATAACGAAAACGATGAGTAAGGTAAAATCTACCTCCTACCTGATGGGGAATCAGCGCTTCCTGATAGATGCGGTTTTCATGTACCGTACCAGAACCCTCACCAAACTCTCCCGTGTGAATACTTGCATATCCCAGGGTAAATTTTGCGTTAGCATCGGATGGTGCAAAGGTGAGTCCTCCTCTTAGGAGCAGTTGTTCCAGGTCTCCTATAATATCCCAGTTACGAAACTGAGCATCTCCCTGAAAGCCCCAGTTGCTCTCACCTATTGTAGTATTCCAGAAATACATGTACCAGGCACCCAACTGAGAATCATCTATCTGGCTTCGTAATTGCTGCGGGTAACCATACAGCAATACGAATACAATTAGTAAAGGATACTTCTGCATAATCGGATTAATGTCGCCCTGTATGATAACAAAATTATGTGATGATTCACAGAATTAATGTGAGTTTGATCACAAGCCTAGTACTGGGAGGCAAATAGAGGATTATAACTACCCCCAAAATCCAGACCACAAAACGTGAATCAAACGGAGTAGTATCTATGATGTAGTTCATAAATCCCTTACCCGTAATTGACTGTAATTGGCTTATCAATCTATAGCTGATACATCCAGATGGCTGAACCGGAAATTCACTTTCGATAGTGAAAATAGAGAAGAACAATAATTAAGGAATATATTAACTAGCTGCTTCGGGTATAGCACCAAGTTGCTGCATCAACATCATGGTATCTACGACCATATCATGTGCCACAATTTTCCCATCTCTCATGTGATAGCTAATGAATCCCGGAATAGAAACCGTATTTTCACTAGCAGGAATGCCATGAAACTCGGCTTTATGAGTACCGATGAACGTAAACGAAACAGATACCTTATCATCCTCAGCGATGATTTCTTTAGGTTCCAGTTTGTATCCTGGAAAGGAAGCTTCAAATACCTGAATGTGCTGTTTTAGCTCCATATCTTCATCAGAGATGTATTTGTCTATCAACTCTTGTGTTTTAGGTTTTCTACTCAGATCTTCGAAATACTGTTGAATAATGTGCTTGTTGTTTTCTGCTTGCATGGCAAATAGATTATAAGGTTGAAGAATAATGTAGGATAAAAATACTCTCTTGCCTCTACTTTCTATTGTAAAAAACGGACTTCATACATCAAGCAGGACTCAATTCAACCTCTACTTCTCTATTTTCCCTGATCTGTAAAGCAGGACTTTTACCGTAAAACTCCTTGTAATCTTTGATAAAATGTGCCTGATCATAATAAGCGTTTTGATCCAGAAAGCTCCGCCATGAACCATGTGTCCCCTGAGTTAAGCATAGATTCACGTAGCTAAACCGTTTGAGGCGGGCAAAATATTTGGGATTGATCCCCATACGGGATTTGAAGCATCTCCTAAGTTGCCTGGGACCTATAAACAATTGGTTTGCCAGATCATCCATCCGGATCATGCCCCGATGCTCAAGAATGATATTTGCAGCCTGATCAGCAATTTTCAACTCATTTCCCACCCTCCTGAGTCTGTTTAGTAAAAAAGCGTCCAGGATGAGTCTTTTCTCCATAGGAAAAGAGGCCTGGGCTAATTGTTCTGCGATCACAGCTGTCTCTTTGCCAAGAATATCCGTCAAATCTATCCTTTTATCCATGATTTCCAAGGGATTGGGAATAGCAAATAGACTCCTGAATGCAGCATTGTGAAAAATAATCCCCACCATGCCAATAGTTCCTGACAGATGAAGCATATATGCCTTTGAGGATTGGCCACATAAAAAGTGTTGGGGAGGGGTCGTTTTCGAATTCGAGGAATTTGAAACCTGATAGGGATCGCCATAATTAAACACCATGGCGAAACATCCATTTGCATGGCTGGTGATCGTAAATGGAGTTTCCAGTTTATGTTCAGATTCCCAGATATAATAAGAAACTACATAATCTAGCAATTGGGGAGATGGGGCAAACTTTTTGTAATACATGGCTACATGAATATACTAACAAAGAATTACCTCTATAATATATGGTTTCCCTACCAAAAATGAAAATGGAAGCCAAAGTAAGAATTCTAATATTTCCCAAGTAGATAGACTGATCAGAAAGGGGCAGGCTGATGGATCATGTTTACAAAGTTTCCGATAATACAGTTGGCATCGAATGTATCTTCCAATAAATTGATAAATTCGTTATATGCCTCTTCATGATCAAAATATTTATGCTTATAAGTTTTGACGCGATTTTCCAACTCTTCGCACCTGATTTCCGGGTGAAACTGGAAAGCATAAAAGGGTGTATTTATTACTTTGAATGCATGTATAGGACAGCGATCCGATGAAGCCAGTATTACACAATCAGGTGGTAATTCTACCGTACTTTTGATATGACCACTTACTGCGGAAAATATAGCGGGAAAATCCTGAAATAATGGATCTTGCTTGGCTACCCGTGTCAGTTGAATGGGATATACGCCTAGTTCAGCCCTTTCCGGATCAATAGCTATCTTCCCTCCTAATGCCATGGAGGCGATCATGAATCCTCCGCAGGATAACAGAGAAGGTTTCTTTACTTTAATCGCGTACGCGATCAAGTCATTCAGTGATGGAAGGAAGGGAAACTGATCTTCAGGTAATTCTATTGTATCACTGGAATCATCAGACATACCCCCGATAATCATCGCATCATAAGAATCGATGAGTTGCGGATCGAAAAAAGATTTTCGGTATACATCCAGGGTCTGAAAGTGCTCATCTGTCAATCCCGAAAGCTCGACAAAACTATTTCTTTCCGGTCTAAGGGCTTCAGGATCTTTGCGTATCTGAATGAGCAGGATATTTGGACACAAATTAGTCATATCAATTGTAATATATATGGATTATCAGAAAGTTCATTAGTACAAGCTTCCCACAACATTTTACTACCTAAATTTCTTTTATTAGATTATGGTATAGACTACTAAATCTACGACTATATGAGCTTATCCATACAAGCCCTATTGGCTGTTCTACCCATACTGCTGGCGGGCGTATTACTCATGGCCGCACGCTGGCCAGCAAAAAGGGCGATGCCCCTGGTTTTTTTACTCACCCTGCTGATTGCTGGCTGGGCATGGGAGGTTTCACCTACTGATCTGGCTGCCTCTACGATTCAGGGGTTGTTTATCACATTTGATATCCTCTTTATCATTTTCGGAGCTATCCTGTTGCTGACAACTTTGCAGTTGTCTGGTGCGGTAGATGCAATCCGGCAGAGCTTTACGCAGATTAGCCCTGACAGAAGGGTTCAGGTAGTGATGATTGTATGGCTTTTTGGAGCATTTATTGAAGGAGCATCCGGTTTTGGTACACCTGCAGCCATTGTAGCGCCTTTGCTGGTGGCGCTGGGATTTCCAGCTATGGCAGCCGTGATGCTGGGCATGATGGTACAGAGTACTCCGGTAACTTTTGGGGCAGTAGGTACGCCTATCCTGATCGGCGTTCGCGGCGGGCTGGACAGCCCAGAATTCCAGCAACAGCTGGCTGACAGCCAGCTGAGCTTTGGAGAATATCTCCACACGATCGGGGCACAGGCAGCTATACTTCACGCCATAGCAGGAACCTTCATCCCTTTACTGATGGTGATGATGATGACGCGTTTTTTTGGTGAGAAAAGATCCTGGACAGCGGGCATTTCCATCTTACCCTTTGCGCTCTTTGGCGGATTAGCTTTTACCATCCCTTACGTGCTCACTGGCATCTTCCTGGGACCCGAGTTTCCTACCTTGCTGGGCGGTATAGTGGGCATTGCGATCGTAACCTTTGCTGCGAAGAGACAATTTCTTCTTCCCAAAGATACCTGGGAATTTCCCCATACCGATACATGGCCTTCCTTCTGGAAGGGATTAATCAAAGCTGATACCCATGAGATAGCATCCCAGAAAATGTCCCATACAAAAGCCTGGATGCCCTATGTATGGGTCGCTTTATTGCTGGTAATCAGCAGACTAAGACAACTTCCAGTTGGAGACTGGCTCAGACAGGTTCAGATCTCATGGCCTGAGATTCTGGGATCGAACCTATCTGCTTCCAGCAGCCCCCTTTACCTACCAGGAATGATATTTCTAGTGGTGGTTCTGATCACCTATTTCTCACATGGTATGAAAGGGGGGCAATTATTTACTGCATTCAGCAAGTCGGGAAACATGGTACTCAAGGCAGGATTTGTACTCATCTTCACAATACCTATGGTACGTGTATATATCAATTCTGGTATCAATCCCACTAGCATGAATAGTATGCCAATAGCTATGGCAGAATGGGTAGCGATTCACGTGGGGTCGGTCTGGCCTTTCTTTGCCCCATCTGTGGGTGCACTAGGAGCTTTTATTGCAGGCAGCAATACAGTCAGTAATCTGATGTTCAGCCAATTTCAGTATGGAGTAGCCCAAAGCTTGATGATTCCAGGCACTTTCGTCGTCGCGCTGCAATCGGTAGGGGCTGCTGCTGGCAATATGATTGCCATCCATAATGTCGTCGCTGCTTCGGCAACCGTAGGCCTTCTTGGAAGAGAAGGCTTAGTATTGAAGAAAACGATTTTACCTACGCTATACTACGTGATACTTGTAGGGCTATTGGGATTGCTTGTGGTATCATTGCTTTAAATGAAATCATCCACCTCTCTATAAGCCTTTATTAAGGCCTCTTCCCCTTCCTTAGCAGGGCTAAAGTTACCATGTTCCATGCCCAGTACCCCCTCAAAGCCTTTATTATGTATGTGCTGGAATATTTTCAGGTAATTCATCTCACCTGTAGTAGGTTCTTTTCTTCCTGGCACATCTCCAATCTGAAAATAGCCGATTTCATCCCAAGACAGGTCGATGTTGTTGATAATATTGCCTTCAGTAATCTGCTGATGATACATATCAAAAAGTATCTTACAGGAAGGACTGTCCACAGCTTTGCAAATGAGGTAAGCATGTGGAATTTTTGCCAGGAACATATTGGGATGGTTGACCCAGGGATTGAGCGGTTCAAGCACCATGACCAAGCCATACGACTCCAGGATATCACATGCACGCTTGAGTGTCTCTACGACATGGGCTGTCTGGTAGTCCAGTTCCAGTCTATGATAGCGTTCTCCCAAAACGATGGTCATCCAGGTAGCATTTACGCGCTTTGCCACATCGACTGAATTACGGATCTCATTCAAAAAGGCTTCCCGCACTTCCGGATCTCCCTTGGCCAGGCCGTCTCCCCGTCTCACTTCCCAGTTACCTACAAATACACCCATTTCCATATTATTTTCTTCCAATGCTTTTCCTATTTTTTCCTGCATCTCTACCTCCCGGTTGGAAAGGGAATTATCTTCAAAGGCTCTGAAGCCTTGTTCGGCCATAAACCTGATCTGATCCCCAGGGTCGTCTCCTGCTGAATGCTTAAACATACCCAGATGGGGAGCATACTTCAGGTTAAAAGGCTTTTCCTGTTTGACTTCATGAGGCTGAGAAAATGTAGGCTGCATACTCATCCCCAAAGCTGTAGTAGCCAATCCTGTTTTGACAAATGATCTTCTTTTCATATGTTATATATAGTGTGGTAATGGATTATACTGTTAAAACAAGTCATATCTCCACCTCCCAGCCTGGTTCACCATATCTACTATCGTCGAGGTTGCCAAAATCCAGCCCTGCTGTCTCTGCTGCTATGTCCTCTTCTGTTCTGGGCTGTACTCCCAAAAACATATTCCTGTTAGCCTCTCTGGTAATCTCTATGGAATGATGATCAAACTGAACCCCCTTGATGATCCTTTCCCAATCAAAATATTCTTCATACCAGTCCCATTTCCCTAATCTGAAGTTGGTATGGCAACAAATACCTTTGAAAGCATTAGCTTCCTCATCAGAAGCAAAAAGTGCTTCGCGTTTCCCTTCCGGAAGAAAATTCCGTTCAATATCCAGTTCATCCGTAAGATATCTCAATAATAAGATCAGGCTGTCATATTGCTCTTCTGTAGGTCTTGCAAAGTATGTTCTATCCCTGTATGTATTCGATAGCTTTATATATGCATCTGTCTCATCCAGTGTTGAGAAATTGTGTCCGGTATAGGTAGTCAGGATTTTCTGCTCTGAGTCAAAGTCTAATGGCCCCCAGTTGGATATTTCGATTCCGATAGTGTTGCCCTCGTTCACCTTATTTCCTCCTACAGCTTCATCAGGTGCACTTAATCCTCCAATATGATTTGAGTATTGCTGAGCTGAGTAAAGTTGATAGATCGTACCATCTCTGCCTAGTATAAAAGCCGTAGAGACGTGATAATCTTCCTGGGTTAGTGTCTGTAAATCACCCGCAAGTCTACCTGAGGTGAAATGCAGAACAATTTTGTCTTTGGGCTTATTTTTTTCGTGATCAATAGGGTAAAAAAAACTTACGACCCGTTTTTGGGCTTCATTGAACTTCTTTACCTCTACATAAGGAATCAGGACATTGTCAGATTGATTAAGATGAGCTGCCGCTTCAAAAGTATAGCTGTAAGTCCGGTTTTCACGGAGAAAATTCCCGTTTGGATCTCTTTTTTTCCGGTTGATAAAGGTCTCCAGATGCGGTATGGAGAAAAAAGCAACTGTAGAAACATGGACATCACCCCTGGCAGGATAGGCCTTGTTGTATTGACTGTGATCGAGGCTACTGGCGTTTAAGGCTTGTATCCAGTCTGGTCCTAAAAAGATTGTAAAACGGTCTATGATATGCTGGGCAAGGTTCTGATGGATAAAGGTCCCGTCTGATTCCAATCCTTCACGAACTGCATAAGAGTGTACAGCATGCTGAGTTGCTAGTCCGTATATCCCATCAGCGCCAAATTCATCCCATTTTAGTTCTTCATCCATTCCCAATATATGTAACAATCGCTGTAGTGCCATAATATCCAGCTTGTGTGAAGAGCCTATCCTCAACACTTGTGTTAACTTTCCCAAGCTGCCAAGTTGATGTATCGTACGCACATCATGAACCGACTCATAACGAATGATCAGAGTTTGTATAACTTCTGTGCTAGCCGATTCTCCCTCCAGCAGCAGATTGTTCCGGTTTGCAAAAGCTTTTAATGCGTCTAGTGTAGCTTCACCGAAGTCCCCATCAGCACCAAACTGTTTCCATCTTAGCACTTCACCATATCCCACTCCAAAAAGCACTCTTTGCATAGATTCTATCGATGATGATTCACCTGAGCCTTTTCGAAGATGCAATGAAACCAATCCCTGATCGATTAGTTGCTGGAGCTGTGAAATCATGTCGTTGAGTTTGTGATGTTACTAAATGCGTCTTCAATAATCACTAAAAGTTCAATATAAGTATTTTATACTAAATTCTAAACAATCCCATATTCCAAAGTACATGCTATCAATCCCACAACATAATATGGCGAGACCTCAAGAACTGATTGTAAGATTTATACATTCCTCCGAATACTTAAGCTTACATTTACCAGGCTCCTCCTGAAAAAACACTCTTTTATTTCGAGCCTCATAAACAAATCCATTCATAACGCGTAAACGGAGCCGTATCAAATAATAAGACGATCATAATCGGCGCACGCCCATTTTTTCTCAACAATCATGTCAAATATCTAGAGGAAGTTTTCCCCAATGAGCTTCCTCTTATTTTACAAGTATCTATTCAATCTTTCCTGAAAAGATTCCTGATTTTTCTTAACTTTTGAACAGTAGCGAAAACAATCTTAAAATTGAAGTATTATGCATACTCGGAATATTCTGCTTTTAAGTTTATGTATCATTTTCACGATGTCACTCCATTCCCAACCTGTGAAAAAGATCGTACTTCTGGCTGGCAAGAAGAGCCATAGCCCCAATGAGCATGAGTATATTAAATCAGCGCGGCTAATCAAAACCATGCTGGATCATGCTGAGAATCTTCCTGAGCTACATACTGAAATTCATTACAATGGCTGGCCGGAAGATACATCGACCCTGGAGGATGCAGACCTGATTCTCACTATTTCAGATGGTCGCGATGGAGATCTGTTTGCTCCTGTCCCATTCATGTATCCCGATCGAATGCAGATCATGGAACGACAAATGAAGCGAGGCTGTGGATTTTCATTAATTCACTTTTCAACCTTTGCATCTAATGAGTGGGCACCACAGATTCTGGAATGGGGAGGCGGACACTTTGACTGGCAGGACGATCATGGAGAGCGTAACTGGTATTCGGCTTTGAAGATACTAGACACTATTGTAGAAATGCCTGCTCCATCACATCCTATTGCAAGGGGCATTCCGGAAACTTTCAGGTTACAGGATGAATTCTATTACAATATCCGCTTCAGGGAAGATGATCCCAGACTAGTGCCCTTGATGAATGTACCCGCTTTAGAAGGTGAAAAAAATAATGGTGGCTTAGTATCATGGGCATTAGTACGTGAAGACGGTGGAAGAGGCTTCAGTACGACTACAGGACATTTTTACCGGAACTGGAAAAATGTCAATTATCGGAAGTTTATGCTCAATGGTATTATATGGGCAGCAGGACTTGAGGTACCTGAGGGAGGAGTAGAAAGCCCCTTCTATGATGATCGTGAAGTTACCGAAAAACTATATGGAAAGTCCATCAAATCTCTGATCCTGACGGGAAAGCACCATCCGGCACATAAATGGCAGGAGACTACACCAGCTATACAGGCTGCATTGGAAAAGGACAATAGGATTCATGTTGATATCTCTACAGATATCGAGGATTTGCAATATTATGACTTATCCGACTACGACTTCCTCGTTATGAATTACTGCAATTGGGAAGATCCTAGTGGTCTCAGTGAAAAAGGCAAAAAACGCTTTGTAGACTATCTCAAATCAGGCGGTGGGCTGTTGCTGATCCACTTCGCCAATGGCGCATTTCATTCATCCCTACCAAAGGCAGGCGAATCTGACTGGCCTGAATACCGAAAGATTTGCCTGCGGATCTGGGATCACGATCAAGACAGCGGTCACGATCCATACGGAAAATTTGAAGTAGTGCCTACAGCCAATCAACATCCCATTACTCAAGGTATACAGGCATTTGAGACAGAAGATGAACTGTATTATAACCAAAAGGGTACAATCCCCATAACTCCATTGCTGAAAGCACTATCACTGGACACGGGTAATCATGAACCCCTCGCCTGGACCTATACTTATGGTGAAGGTAAAATCTTTCAAACATTACTGGGCCATTCCGCAAAATCTTTATCAACACCGGAAGTTCAGACCATCCTCATGCGTGCAGGATTGTGGGTATCGGGTAAGCTGTAAAGATAAGGCTTTCCTTTTTTCCATTCTTTGCCATATCAGATTCGCCCATTGCGATGAGATACCTAACGTGGTATAAGTCGGTAATGATCATTCTCCTATCTTACATGATATAAATGCTAAAATATACACTCTTCATAGATGAAAACCCTGACTTTGAATCGATTTAGTAGTTCTCATAATCTCCACAAAAAGTCAACGCTATTGTTGCTCACATACCTGCTCGTCTACTGCCTTTCTACCGAAGGGCAAAGTAGAAAACTGGAATTTGAAAATATTGAAAAAGCCTTTTAAAATGTACAAAAAGAACTCACTCAGGACAAGATGCGTCCGGCTTTTCATCTCACTCCACCTGCAGGTTGCATGGGAGATCCCAATGGAGGCATATATTATAATGGATGGTATCACATTTTTTATGGTCTTCAGCCTTTTTCAGCTCACCCTGGCGGCTGGTACTGGGCACATGACAGAAGCCAGGATTTATTGAATTGGGAGCATATGCCTCCCAGGCTTACACCAGCATTTGAACTGGGTCTGAATGCAGTAGGCTCAGGTTCTACTATTGTCGCAAAAGATGGCCAGAAAAAAACTATGTTCCCGTTCCCATTTTTGAAGCTCAAAATGATGAGCTAAGTGCTTGGGAATTCAAGGGACATCTATTTACAGTACCTAAATCGCAATCCAGCAACCGGTAGAATCACTCAAGCAATTACGTACAGAAAGCTTTGAGTTGAAAACCCGGGCATTCCCGGTAGATGGTCCCATCACAGCTTAACATATCATAGATCAGTTTAGAGGGAACCAACTGGAACTTCAGTTGGAGTGGGATCTTCACAACGCCTCATTTTGTGGGTTGAATGTACTTGCTTACCATAAAGGCCAAGGTGGATTGTTTATCATCTGGCATGGGGATGTACTGAATGTTGATGGTGTTGAAGTTCCACTGAATGATTGGGAGGCTGGAGAAAATATTGAGCTACAGATTTTTGTGGATAAAAAATTGGTAGAGGTCTTTGTAAATGGCGGAAAATACTGTGTATCGCGACAAGTAAGGGAAGAGCATATTAAAGGAGACCAAATAGCATTTACCAGTTTGGGAGGAACTGCCAGACTGGTTTCTTTGAAGGGTTGGAAAATGAAATCTATCATTCAACACCAGTAATACAATAGAAAGCGCATATCAATTTCCTGTATTTTGCAAAAAATCTTTGATAAGTAATCAGGTAGGCTTTAAATTCGTCTTCGTTTTTGGCAGAATATCCAAATGCTTTCAAAATAATTAGATATCATGGGTAAGACTTTATTCGATAAAGTATGGGATTCGCACGTAGTAAGAAGCGTAAGAAACGGGCCTGATGTATTGTTCATCGACCGCCACCTCATTCACGAGGTAACAAGTCCTGTGGCATTTCTGGGACTAAAGCAGCGTGGAAACCAGGTGCTGTTTCCCAAACGCACTTTTGCCACAGCAGATCACAACACGCCTACGATGAACCAGCATCTACCTGTTGCAGATCCCCTTTCGGCAAATCAACTCAAAGCACTGGAAGAAAATGCTAAAGAATGGAATATTCCACACTGGGGACTAGGACACCAACGAAATGGGATCGTACACGTGATCGGCCCCGAAAATGGCATTACCTTGCCAGGAGCTACTATTGTATGTGGAGATTCACATACCTCTACACACGGTGCTTTCGGAGCCATCGCATTTGGAATCGGTACCTCTGAAGTAGAAATGGTACTCTCCTCACAGTGTATCATGCAACCCAAACCCAAAAAGATGCGCATCAACATCGATGGAAAACTAGGCATCGGGGTTACGCCAAAGGATGTGGCTTTATATATCATCTCTCAACTCAGCACTTCTGGCGCTACAGGTCATTTTGTCGAATATTCTGGAGAAGTGTTCAGAGACATGTCTATAGAAGGCAGGATGACTGTGTGTAATCTGAGTATCGAGATGGGAGCAAGGGGAGGAATGATACAACCCGATGAGAAGACTTTTGAATATATTCAGGGTCGTCCCTATACTCCAAAAGGAGAGGACTGGGAAAAGGCCATGCAATACTGGGCAACGCTGAAAACCGATGATGATGCAGTCTTTGATAAGGAATTTCACTTCCAGGGAGGAGACATTGAGCCCATGATCACATATGGAACCAATCCAGGTATGGGCATGTCTATTACACGCAATATACCTATCCATCAGGAGATAGATGCATCTGCAGCGTCATTTACTAAGTCGCTGGGATACATGCAGTTTGAAGAAGGCGAATCACTCTTGGGGAAGAAAGTAGATTACGTATTCCTGGGTAGTTGCACTAATGGTCGGATTGAAGACTTCCGGGCGTTTGCCTCTGTTGTAAAAGGTAGAAAGAAAGCTGACCATATCACTGCCTGGCTGGTACCAGGTTCACATGTAGTCAGAAAAAAAATACGAGAAGAAGGGATTCTGGATATCCTCACGGAAGCGGGCTTTGCCCTTCGCGAGCCTGGATGCTCTGCTTGCCTCGCTATGAATGACGATAAAGTCCCCCCCGGCAAACTGGCTGTAAGTACTACCAACCGCAACTTCGAAGGCAGACAGGGACCTGGTGCCAGAACACTGCTCGCCAGTCCGCTGGTTGCTGCTGCCACTGCTGTGACCGGTGTAGTCACCGATCCCAGAGCACTTTTATCCACTCCAACACCTGCATAATCATGGCTTACGATAAATTCACCGTCTTGACCAGCACAGCCGTTCCCTTGCCCATTGAAAATGTTGACACCGATCAGATCATCCCTGCGAGGTTTCTCAAGGCTACGGAAAGAAAGGGCTTTGGCGAAAATCTTTTCCGGGACTGGCGCTACAACAGCGATGATACTCCGAAATCAGATTTTGTATTAAATAATCCCACCTATTCCGGGAAAATTCTAGTTGGAAGCAAAAATTTTGGTTCAGGATCTTCCCGCGAGCACGCAGCCTGGGCCATTTACGACTATGGATTTCGCTGTGTTATTTCTAGCTTTTTTGCAGATATCTTCCGTAATAATTGCTTCAATATCGGTGTGTTGCCTGTACAGGTAAGTCCAGCGTTTCTACAACAGATATTCGATGCGATCGAAGAAGATCCGGAGACTGAACTGGTCGTAGATCTCCCTGCACAGACAGTAACGCTTTCACCTACCGGGGTACAGGAATCATTTGAAATCAATGCTTACAAGAAAGCCAATATGCAAAATGGGTTTGACGATATCGATTACCTTATCAACATGAAAGAAGAGATCAGGGAGTTTGCAGCAAAACGCCCCTTTTAACATACTATCTGTAGGCATTCGGAAACGGGAACATAAAGGACTTTTTACCTAATCAACTTGAAGAAAACGATGGAGGGAAGAAGGATAGAAATCATGGATACAACACTTCGGGATGGAGAGCAAACCCCTGGCGTTTCGTTTTCAGCGTCTGAAAAGCTTACAATTGCCCGCTTACTTCTCGAAGAGCTCAAAGTAGATCGGATAGAAGTAGCGTCAGCCCGGGTATCCGAGGGAGAATTAGATGCTGTAAAAAGCATCATGGAGTGGGCCAAGTCCGCTAAACTGGAACATCAGGTTGAGGT
Organism: uncultured Bacteroidia bacterium; assembly: GCA_964468435.1. Lineage (GTDB taxonomy): Bacteria > Bacteroidota > Bacteroidia > J057 > J057 > JBCCTX01. The sequence continues at coordinate 17,585 of CAYXVE010000070.1, forward strand.
ACTCACCTTTGTAGATGGAGGTAAATCTATCGAGTGGATGAAGGATAGCGGAGCCAAGGTCCAGAATCTGTTGACCAAAGGTTCGCTCAACCACCTTACTCACCAGTTGAGAAAAACTCCTGAGCAACATTTCCAGGATATAGCTGAAATAATAGCTACTGCAAATTCCTGTGAATTGGACACCAATGTCTATCTGGAAGACTGGAGTAATGGTATGAGAAATTCTCCAGACTATGTCTATCAATATCTCGACTTTTTACAGTCTCAATCTATCAGGCGAATCTTGCTCCCCGATACACTGGGTATACTTACACCTACTGAGACCCTATCCTATATCAGAAATCTACGTGATAGATACCCTGATATCCATTTTGACTTTCATGCCCACAACGACTACGACCTTTCAGTAGCCAACATTATGGAAAGTGTAAAAGCGGGAATTAACGGGCTGCATGTTACGGTCAATGGTATGGGTGAACGGGCTGGAAATGCTCCCATGGCGAGCATGGTAGCTGTACTTAAAGATTTTTTTTCCGAAATACAAGTCTGCATTGAAGAATCAGCCATTTACAAGGTAAGCAAACTGGTAGAGACCTTCTCAGGATTTCACATACCTGTAAGTAAACCCATTGTCGGAGCCAATGTATTTACGCAGACGGCAGGCGTACACGCCGATGGCGACAATAAGAAGAATTTATATTACAACGATCTGCTTCCGGAAAGATTTGGCAGAAAACGAAAATACGCCCTGGGAAAAACTTCCGGAAAGGCCAATATTCAGAAAAACCTGGAAGAACTGGGGTTGGCTTTAAATCCCGAAGATATCAAAAAGGTCACCGAAAGAATCATTAAGCTAGGTGATAAAAAAGAAGTAGTTACTCAGGATGATCTACCTTACATCATTTCAGATGTACTGCATAGTATTGCCTATGAAAAGAAGGTAAAGATCAAGTCTTATGTGCTTAACCATGCCAAAGGACTTAAGCCCTCTTCTACCATAGCCATCGAGCTGGACGGAGAGACGATTGAAACCCATGCTCAGGGGGATGGACAATACGATGCCTTTATCAATGCTCTGAAAAAAGTATATAAGCAAAAAAATAAACCCCTGCCGATGCTGATAGATTATGCCGTAAGAATTCCACCGGGTAGCCATTCAGACGCTTTATGCGAAACCGTGATCACCTGGGATACCGGAACGAAAGCGTTTACCACTCGAGGCCTGGATTCAGATCAAACCGTTTCTGCCATCAAAGCCACAGAAAAAATGTTGAATATCATCGAACATAATTTATAACAGGATCAAATGAATTTACACATAGCCCTTTTGCCAGGCGATGGCATTGGCCCGGAAGTTATTGATCAGGCAGTTAATGTCTGCGAAGCAATTGCAGGGAAGTTTTCTCACAAGATTACCTGGACCCATGCGCTGACTGGCGCTGCTGCAATCGATGCTGTGGGAGAACCCTATCCCGATGAGACACATCGGATCTGCGAGCAGGCAGATGCTGTGTTGTTCGGCGCCATAGGCCATCCGCGCTTCGACAATGATCCTTCTGCCAAGGTAAGACCTGAGCAGGGACTCCTGAAAATGCGCAAAGCATTGGGGCTATTTGCCAATATGCGTCCTACCTTTACTTTTCCTTCCCTGATCGATAAATCCCCGCTCAAACGCGAGCGTATCGAAGGTACAGATCTGGTCTTTCTGAGGGAGCTTACCAGTGGGATCTATTTTGGAGAAAGCGGAAGGAAAGATGACGGCAATACCGCCTTTGATACCTGTACCTACACCCGTGTGGAGATCCAGCGGCTAGCTAAGTTGGGCTTTGATATGGCCATGAAGCGCAGGAAGAAGCTTTGCTGTGTTGACAAAGCCAATGTACTGGAATCTTCCCGACTCTGGCGGGAAACCGTTCAGCAAATGGAAAAAGAATACCCAGAGGTAGATGTCAGTTATGAGTTTGTGGATGCTGTAGCTATGCGTCTGATCCAGTGGCCCACCTCCTATGATGTACTGATCACGGAAAATTTATTTGGCGACATACTCACTGATGAAGCCTCTGTAATCTCAGGATCTATGGGTCTGATGCCGTCCGCCTCCCTTGGAGAAAAAGTATCGCTGTTTGAACCCATTCACGGATCATATCCTCAGGCAGCTGGAAAAGATATTGCCAATCCGCTTGCTACGGTGCTTTCGGCAGCTATGATGTTCGAGTATACATTCGACCTAAGGGATGAGGCACAGGCTATACGTGATGTCGTAAACCTTTCGCTTGACGCAGGAGTTGTCACGGAAGATCTAGCAGGTGAAAGCAAGGCCTACAGGACCCGTGAAGTGGGCCAATGGCTGGTAGAGCACTTGTAATACCTTGTATTTTACCCCCACTCTCCTTTGCCTTCGGCGAAGTCGCGCGTGGCTTGTCCAAAGGCCTTACTGGCCTTGTCTATGGCATCAAGTATGTCTGAGACAGACTTACCAGCACTTTCACGCGCTGCTCGTATGACCGTGGTGCACTCGTTGGCGTCCATGAAAACGGCTGCTTCCAGCAGCTTTGCGTGATCTGCTTCAGGGATAACCAGAAATCCATGCTTATCTGCATGGATAAGCTGTTCCGATGCGATAGTAGTCCCAAAGACTTTTACCTCCACGCCCCACTCTACCGGAATCACATAAGCATGTCCCACACATAATCTTCTCGCTATGGCCTTGAAGCCTGCATTCGTCATTTCATCCACATCCCGTATGGCTCCATCTGTAATGGTTCCTACACACCCCAGTGCACGGTGAACATTCGCATTGACTTCTCCCCAGAAAGAACCAATTACACGAGGTTTATCCAAGTCCTGCACCACTACAATCTTGGGACCGGAGATCTCTCCCATATACCTGCGATAAGCAGACCAGGCCTGTTTGTTTTGCTGTTGATACTCCGGATTACTAGGCTCTATTTTTAAGGTAACCGCATAACCGATCATAGGTCCCATCTGAGGCATGAAATCACAGGTTTCTTCCTGATTCATCCAGACCCTTCGATCATGTTGTGTAATGGCCTCCCAGCCATTATAAATAGTAGGTGTATTCCAACGTTTGAGTTGAAGAAGTTGGCTATGTGTAAGTATACGATTCATAAATCACGAATATAGCGTTTGATCCTCATTTCCTAATCTTCCTCTTTATTCTCCGCTCCCTCCATGGAATGGATTGCTGCGACTTCTTTATCAATATAATACAAACTCTGAGGGCCATAGCCTATGAGTTTAATCCTGTCCAGTACCGTTCTGATCAGGCTTTCCTCCTCCCTTTGTTCCTCGATATACCATTGAAGAAAATGTACCGTAGCATAATCGTTTTCCTGATTTGCAAGATCGACAAGCTGATGTATAGAACGAGTTACTTTCTGTTCATGCTCATATACCTGCTGAAACATCGACTGTACCTTGTCGAACGTATGGGGTGGTTCGGGTATCGCAGGAGTCAGTGCATGTCCGTCTACCTCATAAAGGTAATTGAAAATTTTCAACATGTGAAAGCGCTCCTCATCAGACTGCCGATGCATAAATCTACTGCAGCCTTCCAAAGCTTGATGATTACACCATGAAGCCATCGACAAATAAAGAAAAGAAGCATAGCCTTCCAACTTGATCTGCTCATTGAGTGCAGCAATCATTTTTTCCGAGATCATAGTAGATTTTATTATAGGTTCATCAATAGTTAATCAATCTTTCCCAAACTTTCAATTATTTACAACTAAAAAATCCGCCTTTTACGACTAACTAAATTTACTGTTCTCATACTAAAAAAAATTCACGCTTGGTAGAATGCCTCTTGAAAGAAAGACATGAACGCATTGCCTGCTCTTTATAACACCTATCATAGCGATCTCTTTCAAGACGGATATAAATTGGTGCGCCGTACACTAACTCAATAAACCCTACCTGATAGTAGAAGGATATACCTCGGTAGATGACCCTGGAATGTCATCTCATCGTATCATTACCAGGTAAGACGAGCCAGATAGATAGCCGTTTTGCCCTCATGGCTTGAATAGTATGATACATAAAGTGTATCATTTTCCCATACCATCCCCGGATAACTGGTATCTCCTCCGCTTGGAAAGCGGTAAATTTCCCTTGTGTTGCCTTTGCTGTCCACCCTGAATAGCCCTGTATAATTATTTTCATCTGTGTATATCCGGGTTCCCATCATAATAGTCCTATCTGGTACAAACAAAAAATCCGGACCACCCAACCTCATCCCCAGGCTTCTCCAGGTCCAGTCCTTGTAAGGTGCCTTGCTGTATCCTATGTAGCCCTCTTGATCTTTACGCTCTCTACGGATGACGATATACATCTGATCATTTTCATCAAACCTTATAGTCGCCTCATTGGGAAGACCATCCAGTTTCAATTGAGTAACCGGCTCATAATTGATACCATCGCTAGTCCGAAGCAGATAGACCCTTGAGCTATCACTTCCAGGTACAACCTGATAGGTAATACCATATCCCTGGTCTTGATGCCAAGTCACTCTCCATACCCAGTTCCAGGGAGAGGCTACGCGCTTATCAAACCTTAGGGGTATGGGCCTGGAGAACGTTTTCCCGTCCTCTGAAAAAGATACATGAGGTACTCTCCGTCTCATTTCCAAGCCAAAATAATCTGAACCTCCCATCAGCACCATCATTCTGCCATCAGGAGTTACTGAAAGCTTGGGATCCCGCAAGTCCCAGTATTCTTCTTTGAGTAATGCCACAGATTCCCAGTCTGTTCCATCCCCGGACCTGATAATACGAATCATACCATCCCCAGTATTGTCCTCCCTGGGAACATGACCCGTACCCTCGCGAAAAGTCGCATAGAAATAGTCCCGGTACTTTATTAGATCTGTAAAAGCATTATGGAATGCAGAATCCCAAATTTTTGTCGTTTCAAAATGAACTTCATTTATTTCTGATAGCCCGCTAGTCTGAATCTCATCTCTTTTACAGGAAATACTACACACAGCAATAGCAATTCCGATGTGTAACATCAGGTGTTTTCGTAGTAGAACAGGAGATCGAAAGCTGTATCTGGTCATAGGAAAATTTATTTTTATGACCCTAAGATACTAAGGAATACCCGTGAATCATTCCACTCATTTCAACACTTTAT
>CAYXVE010000071.1:0-22360 GCA_964468435.1 uncultured Bacteroidia bacterium
AAAAACTTCCGCATTCATTAGCGCTGTCTTGATTTGTGCCTAAGCCAATTCAAGCTTATAGTATTCTTGAAGGCAGAAGTCGACCTGTTTGCGCATATAGTCGGCGCTGAAGTCAAATCTGATGCCTGCAGCATCATATACTTCCGGGATAGTCCGGGTATATCCCAGTTTAAGGGCATCAAGATACTGTTGCAAACCTCGATCAGCAGATTCTTTGTAATTGTGCCATACAGCAAGAGCACCTAGCTGGGCAATGGCATATTCGATATAGTAAAAGGGGACTTCGTAGATGTGTAGTTGCTTTTGCCAGAGATTGTCCCTGACATGCTCATATCCTGACCAGTCTATACCTTCACCGTGAAAGCGATGATACAATTCCACCCATTTGGCTCTTCTTTCCTCCTGGCTATGGTCGTGATAGTCGTACATCCATTGCTGGAATGCATCTACTGTTGCGATCCAGGGGAAGATTGTGATCGAACGTCGAAGCTGGTCTTTTTTTGCACGTGTGAGTTCCTGTTCATCTTCGTAGAATTCATCGTAATAGTCTAGAGCCATCAACTCCATACTCATTGATGCGAGTTCTGCTACTTCGGAAGGTGTGCTTTTGAGTTCATTGAGGAAAATGTCCTGAGTGACAAATGAATGGATCGCATGTCCACTTTCATGTAGCAGCGTGATCACATCATTCTGGGTTCCTGCAGCGTTCATAAAGATAAAAGGTACACCTGTCTCCATTAATGGATAGTTATATCCACCAGGAGCTTTACCGAGTCTGCTATCCACATCTAAATAGCCTTTGTCCTTCATGATCTGCAGCATTTCACCTAATTCAGGTTTGATACGCTTCAGGATATTTTGTGATTTATTGACAAGTTCCTGTCCATCTTCAAAAGGCTCTAGAGGTGAAGTGCCATAAATATCTACTGCCGTGTCCCAGGGTTTAAGTTCACCATAGCCCAGTCTTTCTTTGCGTTCCTCCATAAATACCTGATATATAGGCTTTACGACCGTTTCTACTGCATGGTGAAACTTCAGGGTATCTTCTGGGCAATAATCAAATCGCTTCATGGCTGCAAATTTGTACTGAGTATATGACTCATAACCTGCATTCACCGCGATTTGATGTCTTATTTTCAACAATTTATCCAGTACTTCATCTAACCGGTCTACATCCTGAAGCCTTCTCTGCGCAACTTTTTCCCAGACCTCCTTTCTCAACTCCTGATCCTGCTTTTCCAGGTATTTTCCTGCCTGCTGCAGGGTAATGGTTTTGCCTTCATGCTCGATCGTCATCTCCCCCATGATGGCACTATACTGCTGAGTAATGCTTTGTTCTTCTGACTTGAGGTTTACATTTTCTTCCCTGAATAATTTGATATCTCGCTTAAGAGATCTTTTGAAAGTCTGGTACGGATAATCAGGTAATTGATCAAAATGGGGATTAGTAGCAATTTTCTGGTTGAGTTGGTGCTGATAGATAGATACATGAGGAAGAATTTCCCTGATAAAAAACTGATAATGCTCTGTATAAATCTCATTTTGCGTATCCCGGGTCATATTGATATATCTCCACGCCAGATCCTCAGCGATTACTGCCTCCAGTTCACTGGCTTTTTTGAGATATGCTTCGAGTTCTTCTAGGCTATCAGGCTGTTCTTCCAGTAGAATATCAAAATACTGTTTGAGTCCTTCCCAGTCTGCTACCTTAAAGTCTGAAGGTATAAATTTGCGTTGTTTGATCGGTTCCTGAATTGCCATATAATCTTGATTATTTTTTTAATTGTATATCTAAAACGATTTCGTAAAAATCCTGTTGGGCAAAATTACAAATCCACACAAAAAATGCATACCTTATTGCAGACTTGCTCCAGATAGTTACAATTATATATTTTATGGAAGGCACTGAGACCAAAAGATCCGTTGTTGAGATTACGGTAAAAGGATATCATTTAGACTTAAATGGCCAGGTAAGTAATCCCAGGTTTATGGAACTACTCGAAGAGGGGAGATGGCATCACTATAATGGAATGCTTGAAACAGGTGTTTTCCTGGAGCTGGATCTCTCCTTGGTATTGGTCAATATCAATGTGAATTATCGACGGCCTGCAGTTTTGGGAGATAAACTCGAGATTGTTACGGAAGTAAAACGTATTGGGAATAAAAGCATCACTTTGGAACAGGTGATCAATGAGAAAAAAAGTGGGGATGTGATACTGGATGGGGAATTGACCTATGTCTTGAAAGATATAAAAAAAGGTCATGGCATACTTATTACAGGTTCTATCAGGCAGATGCTATTACAGGGGGAATAGGTACAATCAAGCAGCAAAATCAAAAAAACTGAATAAATTTTGTTTTCCATTTTTGATGACGAGCATTTTATGCGTCAGGCCTACCAGATGGCTGAGCAGGCATTTGCAGAAGGAGAAGTACCAATAGGGTCTGTCGTATCCTATGGCAACCGGATCATCGGCAAGGGATACAATCAGACAGAGCGACTTCAGGATCCTACCGCACATGCAGAGATGATTGCTATTACAGCTGCCTGCGGTGCCATGAATAGCAAATATTTACAGGACTGCGTCTTATATGTTACTGTAGAACCTTGTCCGATGTGTGCAGGAGCCATCCGCTGGGCACAGATACCCAGGGTGGTGTACGGTACACATGAACCTAAGTATGGATTTCAATTATACAGCCCATCGCTGCTTCATCCCAGGACTGAATGTATTGCAGGCATTATGGAGCACGAGTGCAAAGCACTCATGCAGGACTTCTTTCGCAATAAGCGTAATGGAATCAGCGACAACTAATCATTAGTTAGGGGTTGGATTTGACCTGTAGGCTATTTACTATTTAATTTGCTGATATCGATTACACTTATACTTACTATCATCTATGGCGGGTACAGCAAAAGGACCTATCTATGCTGCAATTGGGGCTAATCTGGCCATTGCGATTTCTAAATTTGTGGCGGCATCTATTAGTGGAAGTTCTGCAATGCTTTCAGAGGGAATTCACTCAGTAGTAGATTCTGGCAATGGGGTGTTGCTACTCTATGGCCTTAAGCGTAGCAAAAAGGGACCCGATGAGTTTCACCCATTTGGACATGGAAAAGAGATCTACTTCTGGTCTTTGGTTGTGGCAGTTTTGATCTTTGCTATTGGTGGAGGAATGTCCTTTTACGAAGGGATTATCCACATACAGCATCCTGAGTCAATCGGCGATCCTACGATTAGTTATATCGTACTTATCCTAGCGATCATTTTTGAGAGTTTTGCTTTGTTTCTCGCTGTCAAGAGTTTTAACAAGGATCGCAGGAAAAAAAATTTTCTCAAAGCCATTCAGGCCAGTAAAGACCCTGCATCCTTTGCAGTGATTCTGGAAGATACTGCTGCCCTGGTAGGATTGTTAGTAGCCATGCTGGGTGTTTTTCTCAGTCATTATCTCGGTGAACCCATCTACGATGGAATAGCTTCAGTAGTCATTGGGGTTTTACTAACGATCATAGCACTATTGCTGGCTTATGAAAGTAAGGCGCTCCTGATCGGGGAAAGTGCTGAACCACTAATCCGGCAGAGCATCTACGAACTGGCGATGAAAGATCCAGCTATTTCTAGGATGTATGATCCGGTAACCCTGCACTTCGGCCCCGAAGTAGTACTGCTTGCACTAGATGCAGAATTTGAAGACGATCTTACCGCCGATGAAATAGAAAATTCAATCATCCGGATTGAAAAAGCTATTAGAGAAGAGCATCCCATTATCAAACAAATCTATATCGAGGCTAAGGCTGTGTCAACCCGGAAACGGAAAAGCACAAGCTAGGCGGAGAATCCACCAAACTAGGGCATGGTACGACTTTGACCAACGTGAAGACTATATCTGTGTTTCATACACAGGGGTTTTCTTTATTTCGCATCCTCATAAATCACCACTTCTTCATCATCCAGGCCTTCTGAAAGGGGTTTAAAGCCTACGGATAGGAAAAATTGACGCGCAAAATTGTTTTCTTTAGCATAACTAGCACGTATTTCCTTGCAGCGTATACTGTGATTGAGCAGTTCCAGCAGTTGTTGCATAGCGGTACGGCCTATTCCCTTGCGCTGATAATCGATATCTATCATGATACGGTTGATCCAGCAGATTCCTGCAAATTCACCATACATGATGAAGCCTACCATCTGATTGTCATTCATGATCCCATAGGGATGCAATTCCTCAAATTTAGCTTGCGCTAATGAATACAGTATTGTAGGAACAAACATGGATTGTTCCGGAGTAAGCTGTATATCCAGGCATTGTTCCCAGTTATATCTGTCCAGCGGTACGATCTTACAAAAAGGTTGGTACATATATTTTCTTCCTCTTTTTATATCAAATAATAGAGATATTCTGCTTATTTCCAAAATATGTTTGAAGAGTCTTAAGCTGTTTGCGCACAGTAAGGAGATTTTAGCTTATGTAATAGCCATGTCTGAATAAGGTTGATCAACACGATAAACTACAAGTTATATTCTGAACGTATATTGTAAAGTGTAAAACCGCTGTGGAGCCAGCGCACCAGGAATGATCAAGTATTCTTCATTAAGGGCATTATCTATGTTGAAGGAAAACTGATGGGAGGGTGTAGGTTGATAGGAAAAAATAATATCCCAGATATTTTCTCCATGAGGGTGTTTTTGGCGGAAATCGCTGAGGCCATCGACGACCACGTAGAGATATTGATCAATCTGCTCGATAAAGCTTCTGCGTCTGAAATTAGTGGAGATCATCCATTTATCATATTCTAATGTCAGACTAAGCCGGACGAGTTCACGAGCCCGGTATTTCAGCGTTTCAGGTTGATCTACGATATTGGGATTTTGGATGTCTGTGATCAGTTGGAGCAGGTTTTCAGGATAGCGGCTCAGGTCGAGCTGGCGCTCTTCTGGTACAGCATTGAGATCCATGGGATCTACCCAGGTGACTCCACCTGAGAAGCCGAAAGTCCATTTATGCCACTGGATTTGTCCCATCCCGGTCAATTCAATTCCTATGATGCGTGCATTGGCTACGTTGATGGTTGAAAAAGCCACATCCGTATTAATGCCACCGCTACCAGCGGTAAGGATCAGGGTATCGAGTCCAAACTCAATCATGTTGTCAAATTCCATTTGAAATCCAGCCAGATCCAGGTAGCCACCTAGCAACAGGTCATTGCGTTGTAATTTAAATCCCTGTCTGATGCCTAATTCTGCACTGTAACCTGTTTCGGATTTGATGTCAGGATTGGGCTGGATGACCAGGCCTCCTCCTGTCGTGTTGGTAAAGCGCTCAGCTACCGATGGTACGCGAAAGGCCTGTCCAAAAGATGCTCTAATATTGGTGCCACGGCGCAATTCATAGTTGATACCTGCCCTCAGAATGGGTCTTGACTCCACAGGCAAAGTATCCACCTTGATCCGCTCCCAGCGAAATCCTAGGCTGATGTGTAGTTTCCCCAGTTCCCCTTCCAACTGTGTGTACAATCCCGTCGAATTTCCCCTGTGTCTTCCATCTCCCACCAGTGTTTGCCCATTGATATTGGCAGTGCCACCAAACAGACTATCGCCCCGTACAACAGAATGGGTGAATGCGATCCCACCAATCCAGGAAAAAAATCTTCCCAGGTTCCTTTGATACATTAGATCGTGATAAAATATCGAATTGTGATTACTCTGATCGGTATCATTAGTATTTTGATTGTTGAGAAATCTTCCACGATACCAGATCAGATCCCCATTGGGGGAGAGATATTTTACAGATGGGTCTACAGACCACTGAGTCTTGAATTGCTTCCTGTTACCACCTGAGTCCTCAGTAGGGGTGAGTCCTCCACCTGAAACTTCCCACACAGTGTCTGATCCGCTTTGTACGAAGTTGGAATCTGGTGCATATGAACGCCAGTAAAGGGTGGAACTTCCGGAATCAACGAAGGAAATGACCTGCAACCTGGCACTAAGTCCCGGAACCGATGCGGGTTCATAATCCAGTCTCAGTAACCCTCTGAAAGATTCTCTATCTGTTGCCTGCATATAGCCACTATCTTTGATCAGATCGGTTTGGAGGGTTACTCCCAGGTCTCCCACCTTTCTTGCGTGATAAATGTGTGCTGATGCCTGATAGGCATGTGCACCTCCATCCCAATCCAGTGCCTTGTTGGCTGGAGTATCATAGATACCTCCCCTAAGCCGGACGGAAGTCCGGGGATTACGGGGAGGATCAGTCGTGATAATATTGATCACCCCTCCCATGGCTCCTGAGCCATACAATACAGAACTCGCACCTTTTAGCACCTCGATCTGAGAGATATTATCTACTGGGACCAGGTTGCTAAGTGCGGCTGTAGATTCACTACTGAGCAATGCAATGCCATCTATGGCAACCATGACCCGGCTACCTACACCGTAAGCATAACCGGAGCTACCCCGGATATTGATCTGACCATCCTGCTCGTCTACTCCCGGTATGCGATTAAGTATTTTTGTGACTTCCGGACTCGACTGGAGATCGATAAAATCCGGTCTTATCACGGAAATTGAAACAGGAATATCCTGCTGGTATTGGGCTATCCCTTTGCTGGCGGTGATCACTACATCTTGTGATAAATATGACAAAGGAGACAAAGCAATATGCACAGGTTCCCATGTACCTGACACTAGCTGTATGGGTATGCGCTTTCTCGTATATCCCAGTTGACTAATGACCAGTTGTACTGAATCAGATGGTCTGTCATATATTTTCAGCGAAAAGCTTCCCGAACTGTCTGTAAAAGTCCCATATGAGGTATTTGCTATCATCACTCTAACACCTTCCATCTCGCTATTGGACAGGCTATCGACCACCTTTCCGGTGAGGTTAATTACCTGAGCTGATAGATGTAGTGTAATAAAAAGATAGTACCCAAAAAAAAGTAGTCCTTTTTTCATTCCAGGAGTTAATTAAGTACCTGAATATGTAATTGATTCCTTAAGATAATAGCTTGAATGATTTATAACAGTAGGAACAAAAACAAAATTTGGGAATCAGGCAATTAAAGGCGTCAAATTACCAGGGAAATATAGTGGTTTAAAGTATATTGCTATTAGCGAACAGTCAGTTTGCGTGCAAACATACTTGCGCCATTACCCAGATCCAGTCTGACAAAGTACATACCGGATTTCCATTCTTCTGTATTGAGAGGGACTTCATGCGAGCCTGGGGCTAGTTTGCCAAAATCTTTGCTGAATACACTGCGACCGATCAGATCGAGTACTTCTACGGAAGTCTCTGCTACTTCTGGTAACACGAATCTCAGAGTCGTATTAAAAGGAGCTGGGTTGGGAAAGACTTCCATCCGGATTATCTCAGGCGTTAACTTCGCCAACGAGGTGCTGGTAGTATCACCTGTGATGATAAAAGGTACACGGAATTCTTGAATGGCATATTGTTGTATGATGTCCTGAGGTAGTTGTAAAGCGACGCATCTTCCGGAATCTGGAGAATACAATCCAGGAGAAATAGTTAGAAATATTCTCAGGCTATCATCTGGTAATACCCGGGATTCAGGGATGCCAGAGATATTGATACATCCACGATTGACAGTTCCAGAGTCAAAACTGATATCCCAGGTACAATCTTCTTCATTACATTCGAAGTCCATACCAGTGGGAATATTGGAAACTGAATCTAGCGAGTATGCACATAAATTGGCAAATACATCTCCAAATCCTTCAACGAAGATGGTAATTTCGGTAGGAAAGACGAAGTTAATCGTTTGTAGATAAGGTTGTCCTACTTCACCACCTTCCAAAGCGAGCGGATAGATACCTGCGGTGTCGGGCAATGATGTATCCGGTTCACATTGAGCATGGGTTTGTGTATGAAGAGCTACAAAAAGTACCAGACTTAAGAAATAGATATACAAGTATTTCATAAACAGAAATTTTTTACAATGTATGGGAAAATATTTAAATATCATAGATTAAATTCGCCTCAAAACAAACATGTACTTCTTATAGTTAGACCATTGTTTTCCTTAAAAGTTAAAAATATTGTTAGAAAAAAGCGATCATGAGTCATATTCAACCCGGAGTAAAAGCACCTGATTTTACCCTACTCAATCAAAAGGGGGAAAGCGTTTCTTTGGCTGATTACAAAAGCAGGCAGCATGTTGTATTGTACTTTTATCCCAAGGATGAGACGCCTGGATGTGTGAAAGAGGCATGTAGTTTTCGCGATCAGTACGAAGTGTTTCGAGATGCAGGTGCCGAAGTAGTTGGGATCAGTGCTGATTCTGTGAAGTCTCACCAGGCTTTTGCCCTGAACAGACGTCTTCCTTTTCAATTGCTCAGCGATACGGATAATAGCGTTCGCAAGGCATATGGAGTCTCCGGCACTCTGTTGGGGTTGCTCCCCGGGCGTGTTACTTTTGTGATCGATCAGTACGGTATCGTGCGGCATGCTTTTTCCTCTCAATTACAGATTCAACAACATATTCAGGAAGCACTGTATGTTATTCAGGGGCTAGAGCAAATCAGGGATTGACTTACATGACTTACTGAATACAACCTATCCAATCACAACATCGTCGCATTACTTCCAGTTTAATTAACCAAAAAAGTTGAAACAGACGGATTTTCTTGTTTAACTTAACATTAGGACGAAATGTAAGGATGCTTTGCTGCATGTTGAATCCCGATAAAATCCACATAACCTCAGAATTATGATTGATGGAATGATCGAAGGTGTATCTACCTATACACGAGCTATAAAAATGCTATCAGAGCATAAACTCTGGAAATACGTAATATTGCCCGGTAGTGTGAGTGTCATACTGACTACGGTTATCATTGGGGTTACCATTGCATTTGCAGGAAATCTGGGAGATTTGATCGTCTCCTGGTATCCGTGGGAGACTGGTAAGGCTGTATTTGGGCGAATTGCATCTGTACTCTCAGCCATATTGCTTATCGCATTGGTTGTATTTTTATTCAAATATCTGGTAATGGTCATTATCGCTCCCTTTATGGGTACGCTATCTGAGAAAGTAGAAAGCATTCTTACTGGCAACCCACCACCACCTGTCACACCCGCACAGTTTGTCCAGGATATTATACGGGGATTGCGCATTGCCCTGAGAAATATTATCCGGGAAATCATTTATACTTTATTTTTGTTATTATTAAATATTGTACCCGTCATTGGAAGCATTGTATCTACGGTCATGATCTTTCTGATACAGGGTTATTATGCAGGCTTTGGAAATATGGACTACACCCTAGAACGCAAGCGATATAAGGTAAAAGAGAGTGTATTGTTTGTACGACAACACAGAGGTCTGGCTATTGGCAACGGAGCGATCTTTTTACTGATATTTCTCGTACCAGTCATTGGTTGGTTTTTAGCTCCTGCCTACGGTACGATTGCTGCTACGATGAATACACTGAAACGAATACGGTAAGTGAAATTATCGGAAAAAATATACAGGAAAGAATAGATGATCACTACATCTGAGTCGATGGTTGATAAGATACGCCAGGTGCCTCAAGACCCGGGGGTATATCGCTTCCTGAATGAAGGAGGTGATATACTTTATATTGGTAAGGCTAAGAATCTGAGAAAACGCGTTAGTAGCTATTTTGTCAACCATCGCACACATAGTTACAGGATACAGAAGATGGTACAGCATTCGGTAGACATCAATTACACTGTAACACATAGTGAGATTGAAGCTCTGCTACTGGAAAACAACCTGATCAAGAATCACCAGCCCCGATACAACATCCTTCTGAAGGATGGAAAAACCTATCCTCATATTTGCATTAAGAATGAACGTTTTCCGAGAGTTTTCAGCACCCGTAACAAGGAGCATGATGGATCACTGTATTTTGGGCCTTATCCCAGTGTATCTGTAATGAATGATATCCTCCAGCTTATCAGGGGATTTATTCAACTACGGACTTGTAACTATCACTTATCAGACGCCAATATAAAGGCAGGTAAATTTAAGCGTTGTCTGGAATACCAGATCGGAAACTGTGCAGCTCCATGTGAGGGATTACAAACCGAAGAAGATTATGAGGAGGGAATCACACAGATTAAAAATATACTCAGGGGCTATTTGAAACCTGTGCTGGATTATCTTGAAGGGAAAATGAATGAAGCAGCAGAGGCCTTTGAATTTGAAAAGGCTGAATTTTATCGCAAAAGGTGGGAACGTGTGAAGGCTTACAAGCGAAGAAGTGCTGTAGTCTCTGAGAAGATATCCCGCCTGGATGTACTTACAGTGATGGCAGAAAGGCATCTGGCTTTGGTCAATCACTTTAAGATACAGGATGGTGCGATCATTCAGACGCATGCCTGGGAGATAAAGCGTCAGCACCAAGAAGAGGATAAAGAATTGCTCAAAGCGGCCCTGGATCATTTGGTAGCAGAAGAAGATGAACTGGCAGATGAAATTGCTACGAATATTCCCCTGGAGGAGGATGAATGGGATGAGGAAAATAGGATATTTGTTCCGCAACGCGGTGATAAGAAGCATCTGGTAGATCTGTCATTGAGAAACTGTAAGGTGTTGCTGACTGAGAAATTGTACAATCAAAATTTCAAAAAGCGGAAATCGCATACTGATATAATGATGGAAGCCTTACAAGCTGAATTAAGTCTAAAGACTTTGCCAGATCACATTGAGTGTTTTGACAACTCTAATTTTCAGGGTAATGCCCCGGTTGCCTCCGTAGTGGTATTTAAAGATGGAAAGGCTTCAAAAAGGGATTACAGGCACTTTAAGATCAAGACTGTAGAAGGTCCCAATGATTTTGCTTCTATGGAGGAGGTCGTAGGTCGTAGATACCGGAGGTTGCTGGATGAAGAACAGCCATTGCCGAAACTCATTGTCATTGACGGAGGTAAAGGCCAGTTGAGTAGCACTGCCAAAGCACTTAGGGAGCTGGATCTGCTAGACAAGATCCCCGTCATCGGGATAGCGAAGCGCCTGGAAGAAATATACAAAGTAAGGGATCCCGTCCCATTGCATATCGACAAAAAGAGTCCTGCCTTACAGCTCATCCAGCAGATCCGCAATGAAGCACACCGCTTTGCGATTACTTTTCACCGCAAGCAGCGCAGCAAGGCCACAGGTCAGCGCTCGCGTCTTAGCGAAATCAAGGGAATAGGTCCTACAACTGAACAAAAACTGCTGAAAAAGTTCAAATCTGTCAAAAAGATTAAAGCTGCTTCAGCGGAAGAACTGGAAGCGGTGATCGGCAAGAAGAAGGCAGCAGTTTTACTGGCGGGTCTGGAAAATATATCCTGACATCAGGTCTGTCCCTCTTCTATCCACTGGTCCACTTGTGGTGGACGATATTCGTCCATCATGCGCAGCAAATCCACAATCGAATCATCCATGAGGGCCATTCTCCGGTATATAGGTTTGAGAAATCCCTGGCTTACCATGTGATCAAAATACCGCTCCAGTAGATCGAAATATCCGTTTACATTCAGTATTCCTACGGGTTTTTCGTGTAGTCCAAGTTGTGCCCAGGTAAGAATCTCAACGGTTTCATCCAGTGTTCCCATCCCGCCCGGAAGGGTGAGAAAGCCATCGGCCAGTTCGGCCATTTTGGCCTTCCGCTCATGCATAGTATCTACCAGTAACAGTTCACTCACGCCCTGATGTCCCACTTCTAGTCTGTTGAGAAAATGCGGAATAACCCCAATTACCTTCCCCCCCAGCGACATGACTTCATTAGCGATTACCCCCATCAGGCCAATACTACCTCCTCCATATATGAGGGTAATATTTCTTTCTACCAATCTTCGACTTACTTCTTTAGCTATTTCCTGATATATGGGCATTTTCCCCACACTAGAACCGCAAAAAATACAAATTTTTTTCATTGAAAGGTGATTTGGTATGAACTATTAAAGTACTTCCCGGGCGACAAGGTGAGCATACCTTTTTTAGCAAACAAATCACCATTAGAATCAACATAGTCCGCCAGTCCATGCCAGGGTTCTATGCATATAAAAGGTGCACCAGGTTTTGCCCAAATACCTAAATAGGGGAATCCTTCAATCGATACCTGCACATAACGTCCACTTTGCTGAGACAGTAATCGGACATGTTTAGACTTCAAATCATGAAATACCAGTGCATCATGATCAAAAGTATGAGGAGTAATAGGAAAGCTTTGCTGGTCTTGCAGGTAGGGTTGTGTACGGTAATCAAATAATCCATCCTGAAGTAAGTGGGTATGGGATTCTTCAGGTTGTTCAAATTCTATGACGTGCTCCTCAAGTTTATCAGCCGGATCAATAGGACAACTGAATCCCGGATGAGCCCCGATAGTAAAAGGCATTACCTTGGTATCCAAATTTTCAACCTGGTAGCTGACTTGCAGGTGATTCTGTATCAACTGATATGAAATCGTCAGCCGGAATTCGAAGGGGTATTGGTCCCGGGTCTGTGGATTTGCTTGAAGCGATAAGGTAGCAGTGACAGTGGATTGACTGATCATATTAAAAGGCAGATCCCTGGCAAAGCCATGTTGACTGAGGTTGTAGGTCTTCCCTTCGTAGGTATATTGATTATCTTTTAATCTACCAACAATGGGAAATAATACGGGTGCGTGCCTTTTCCAGTATTCCGGATCAGCTTGCCAAATATACTCGGTGAGATCTTCTTTGTTTTTTACACTACTGAGTTCAGCACCTGATTCTTTAATTTTTACCAGCAAGGATTCATTTTCAAGAGTGATATTCATACTGGTAAATTTCACTAAATTTCACTTATCAGCACAAATTGTTTTTTAAAAGTAGAGCTACCTCTTTTGATGATTATGGATATTTTTTTCCCAGCCTTTTTATTGATCATTCCATAAACTTCTTCAATGGTAATGTCTTCATTGGGGATACCGTTGATTTTCAATATCTTATCTAAGGGTCTGATCCCAGCATGTGCTGCGGCAGAGGATGGACGTACATAAGTTATCTGATATCCGTTGTACTCTGATCCAGTTGCTATTAATTCAATTCCACTCAGGTTGTATTCAAATGGTTGTTTGAAACCATGAGCCCGCTTGATGTACATATGACTGCGTGGATAATCAAAGATAACCTTGAATCTTGATAATACCTCCGCACCAATGTTTCCATACCAGGCAAACTCATTTTCTTCCAACCCCAGCGATCCTGCCTCCGGAAATCCGGTAATGACATCGTCAAAATAATATTCTCCAATAGCAAAGGAATCCACACGGCCTAAATATCCATGAATATCTCCATTAAGTCCTTGACCCAGTAAGGTATAAATATTATTCTCAGGAGGCTGTATGCCCTTGTAATACATGGAGAGCGCTTGACTTGAACCTGTATCCAGCAACCAGGATGTAGTAATTGGATCATCGACGGGAGGATCTACTGATGCCATTACATAAGGTTTGCCCCGGTTAAGTCGTATGGGAAGCCTGTTCCATCTCTTTTTGGGTTTGAACTTGAAAGGATTGTAAAGTTTAATAAATTTTCTGGAGTAACTAATCTCTACCACAAAGCTTCTAAACAGTTCAAATCCGATGATCCCATATACAGGTTTTCCAAACATTCCCGAATAAGATACCAGTCCTTCCGGTAATATTACCATATTGATCCCCTTTCCTATGATACCGGGAAGCTCCATTGTGATGTTTCTGGCAAGCCCTGCTTCGATTGCTTGTCCCTCTCCTAATCCTCTTATCGTAATGGTTTCCAGGGTGTCGAGAGAAAGAAATGAAGCGATGACTGGCTCAGTGAGAATGCTGGTTTTGACACCTGTATCCAGGATAAAATTCACTTCGACTGTTCCATTGAGCTTGATAGGTATTAAGATGAGATTATTTTGTATCTCGATGGGTATTCGTACGTATTTCACATTCTCCAACAGGCTAAATCCAGATTCCCGCGCAGTTCCTTGAATAATGGCTGATATTAAGAAAATGTTTAGACAAAAGGCCAGTATCTTGTATGTCTTTATGCTCTTTGGCATGTTTTGTAGATTTAATTTTCCTTGTTTCGCACTCACCTGAATGCTTGTTATGAATATTACACGTAATCTTTCCCCTAAGTGTTTATTTCTAGGGCACGATTATTAATATAAGGATATCTTTGTTCTATACATAGTATTTCCCTTCACAGGTATAGAGACAGAGTGAGATGTGCTGAATGAAATTTATTAATTAGCACAACTTCTTACGGCTGTCAAGTATGTATAAGCTCGTTCTGATATATAGCGTACTTCATTGTATACGCTGCAAAGTAAAGTATTTGGTCTGGTAGAACTGAGCATTTTCGATTTGAACTAGTTATAGGAAGATCAAATCAATTAGAAAGCGCTAAATAATATGAAATGATTGATCTGCCAAATGAGATCCTTTTTGATAGCAATTTTAATCATCCAAAATGATTTATTAATATCATTAAGTTAATTTTATTTTATAAAATAAATGAAATACGTAAATTTATTTAAAATGAATTAACTGCCGTCATGAAAACAACTTTCAACAGGGTTTGTAGTTATTATTTTTCTTAAAAATACTTGTTAGGCTCAATCCGTTGGGCAACATCATTTAATCTCCTACAGCTACTCCAACGCTTTCATTAATCCCCACATTTTTTGATTTACAAATATAAGAGGAAGTCGATGTATGAGACTTCCTCTACTTGCTATCAGGCGCTTAGCTTGTGCTTATACACCATACAAGAACTGCATTGGGCTAGGTAGATCTGGTAAGTAATGACTGATGATCTACTTTAAAAATGAACATTAAAAATCTGGAATTTTGTTGGTCTTCGACAAGAGGTGTTTAATTTTCGATGAACGACTCTATCCTTCGATAAAGAAAAGAGGGCGGGCTTATGCCCGCCCCTTCGTAACAACCATGAAAACAACCCTATCTTATGACAAGAAGGTTATAATCAGGTCACTTTCATGTTATATTTCTTTATATATCTATTATTTTCATTTCGGTACGCCGGTTCTGCGCACGGTTTTCATCCGAATTATTGGGAACCACCGGCTGACTTTCGCCATAACCTTTGGCGGTGATACGACCCGGATCGATGCCGGCTTCTATCAGATAGTTTTGCACGGCTTCTGCACGGTTTTGACTCAGAAGCAGGTTGTCTGCATCCCTACCGACATCGTCGGTATGGCCCTGTAGTTCTATGCGCAATCTGGGATTGCGCTCCAGGTATTCCCGAAGCCGCTCCAGTTCGGCAATAGAGGTGGTCTTGAGTTCATACTCACCCGTCTCAAAGAAAATATTGTTGAGCACAATATGGGCCCCTTTTCGTATCGGCATCATGTCAATGACTAGGTCAAAATATACATCCTCTACCAGTCCCTTGAGATAGAAGTGCTTGCTGGTAAATAGATATCCCGGTGCTTCGACAAATGCAGCATACTGACGATTGACCGGAAGGCTCATTAGGAAGCTGCCGTCCTGTGCGTCCGAAAACTGAGTACGTAGCGTATCATCGGATTCGACATCCACTAGCTGTATCAGTGCCCTGAGCGGCTGCTGAGTGACACTATCGCGAGTTATCCCGCGAAGAAAGGTCGCTATCTGAGGACGGATCTCAGGCGCCAAAGTAAATTGATAGATATCACTTCGCCCAATCCCACCGGCACGGGTGGAATTGATAAATCCCAACTCCCCTTTCGCATTGACAAAAATATTAGCCTCCTCTTCGATCGTATTTAGCGGATAACCCAGGTTGACAGGCGCTGACCATCCATTTTCCCGTTTTTTACTCACAAACAAATCCTGTCCACCAAAACCCGGATGACCGTCTGAAGCAAAATAGAAGGTCTGTTCATCTGCATGCAGAAAAGGGCCTCCTTCATTTCCTTTAGAATTGACCGGCTTACCCAGATTTGTAGCCACTGACCATTTCCCATTTCTGAATACGCTTCGATAGATATCTCTGCCACCTATTCCTCCATTGCGATCTGATACAAAATACAAGGTCTTGCCATCATGGGACAGACAGGGTTGCGATTCCCAGTACTCACTGTTGATATTGGGTCCTATGTTTTTGGGCTTTCCCCATGTATTTCCGCTTTTTACGGCATAAAAGATATCACACCTGCCCAGGCCTTTAGGATGATCGCAAATGGTGTAAAATATAATCTTCCCATCTTGACTGATTGCTCCTGCCCCTTCATTACGGGACGTATTGATCGGTGAACCGAGGTTCTCAGCAGTATTCCAGGTCTCATTTTCATAGATACTGTAGTAAAAATCCTCTGGATAATCTCTCAGCATGGGATCAAAGCCTCCTGTAGATCCGTTTCGTCGGGAGGTAAAGAGCAGATAGGTATCATCTGCAGTCAGGTAAGGCAGGTAATCATCTCCGGGAGAGTTGATGGCTACACCCAGATTGATGGGCTTGAAAGTGAGCGAATCTTTGATGGCTTCTTTGGCAAACTGGGCACTTTTGAGATGCTTCTGAGCAATATTTTTGAGTTGCACATTTCCCGGATTGGAATCTAGATAACGCCCCAGATGTACAGCCGCTTCCCTATACCGCATCAAATAATAATAAGTCTCTCCCAGATAGAAGCCTGGGTACTTACCGGGATCGATTTCATAGGCTTTTTCCAGGTGTACAAGTGCCTGAGGATATT
This sequence comes from uncultured Bacteroidia bacterium, assembly GCA_964468435.1. GTDB lineage: Bacteria > Bacteroidota > Bacteroidia > J057 > J057 > JBCCTX01. Next base: position 16,670 of record CAYXVE010000071.1, read on the forward strand.
CGTCAATAAGGAACAGGTTTAGGCCCAACTCGTAATGGGCCTGCCCAAAGTCAGGTTCTACCTCTATGGCCTGCCTGTACAGGTCTACTGCTCGTGCCCTATCCCGCATATTGGCCTGTTCCCCGCCTTCGAGAAATAGTTTGAGTGCCTTTTTAGACTTAATTCCGTATTGTTCAGGTTTGACTTTTTGTGCGATACAAACAGAATATTGCAACAAGCACACACAAAAAATCGCAAAACTCCCTTTCAGATTAAATTTCATGTCTAAAGAATATGTAAATTATGTTCGAAAGTTACACAGATTGAATATACGGTTGGCCCATCGTATTGGGTTAATCTCTGGTTAGATATTTATCAATAAAAAACATTACAATACCCATGGTTTCCATGTTTACTTCTACTGACCTTGAACAAATAGAAAAAAAGGGGATGTCCATTGAGACGATACAGACCCAGCTTGATAATTTTGAAAATGGTTTTCCCTTTCTGGATATACAGAATGCCGCTACGGTAGGAAAAGGAATCATTTTGCTTGATCAGGCTTCTGTAGACCGTTATATCATGCAATATGAAAAATTGTTAGCAGACCGGGAAGTACTGAAATTCGTACCTGCTTCGGGGGCTGCCAGCCGTATGTTCAAGGCTTTATTTGCATTCATGGAAGACTATGATGGATCTGAGGATGCTTACCGGGAAATGCTGTTGGATCAGGGTAAAAATTCTATGTTCAGCTTCTTCCGCAACCTGAATAAATTCGCCTTCTACGATGATCTGAAAGCTGTATTGTCTCCTTCTTTAGGGGAAATGCTCTTGGGGAAAAAGTATGCGGACATTTTAAAGGCCTTGCTGACGGAGGAAGGACTGGGATATGGGCAGCTTCCTAAGGGACTACTCAAATTTCACCGTTATCCTGACAAAATACGTACGGCTGTAGAGGAGCATTTGATAGAAGGGGTAAACTATGGAAGAGACGCAGCGGGAATTGTCAAACTCCACTTTACTGTATCTCCTGAACACAGGATCAAATTTGACCAGCATATCCAAGAAGTTATGCCGGAATATGAATCCAGGCATCTCGTGACTTATGAGATTGCTTTCTCCGAGCAGCTTCCTTCGACTGATACAATTGCAGTGGATATGAACAATGAGCCCTTCCGCAATGAAGATGGTACGATTCTGTTCCGGCCAGGAGGTCATGGAGCCTTGATCCACAATCTCAATCAGATCGAAGCGGATATTGTCTTCATCAAGAACATCGACAATGTTGTACCCGATCATTTGAAGGAGGAGACCATCAGATATAAAAAGGCACTGGCAGGACTGCTGCTGACCTATCAGCAGCGCATTTTCCACTACCTGGAGAAACTCACAGGAACCTATCCGGGACAATATCTTACGGAGGTAGAGGATTTTCTAGAAAAAGAGCTTTGTGTACTTCCTACAGAGAGCTATTTAAATTTCAACTGGGAAGATAAACTGAAATACCTAATTGAGAAGCTGGATCGTCCATTGCGCGTGTGTGGTATGGTGAAAAATGAGGGAGAGCCAGGTGGTGGGCCTTACTGGGTAAAAAATACAGATGGTACGACTTCGCTGCAGATTGTAGAGAGTGCTCAGATCGACAAGGGAAATGAAGAGCAATATGCGATCATGCAGAATGCTACGCATTTTAACCCTGTAGATCTCATATGTGCCTTAAGAGACCGTAATGGCAGGAAATACGATCTGCTGAATCATCGCGATCCCGCAACGGGATTCATTGCCTATAAATCCAAAAATGGCCGGGATCTAAAAGCACAAGAGCTTCCTGGGTTGTGGAATGGTGCAATGGCATACTGGAACACAATCTTCGTAGAAGTGCCAGTGATCACCTTTAACCCTGTGAAGACTGTACACGACCTGTTGCGTCCACAGCATCAGGGAGCCTAAGGTCATGCTGGCTGATCATCGATAATGGACCACATACGACTGTCCTCCTGTCAATCTCTGAAGAAACCTGAGACAGGTCGATAGTGTCGTCCATCTGGCCGAATGCTAAATAAATATCGAGATCATCCAGCGTTTGTCTTCTGTGGGCTGAAATAAATAATTCCCAAATAAATTTCCCAAATTGTACCTTTGTATTTCAGGATCAAATTTTTTGAAAAAGGTATTTATCATCTCGCCCATGCAGAAGATACTTCTGATCGTCTCTTGTCTGATATTTCATGGTTTCTCCCTACATGCTCAGGATACAGATATCCTGCTCAACCACGATCTGCATCACTACATAGACAGACTGGATATCAAACAACTTACAGGTAAACCTATTGCAACAGGTTTCAAGCCTTTCAGAAGAGATATGCTTACAGAGGTTTTTGAAAATACAGATACTACAGCTTTTGGTGCTGTAGAGCGCATCTGGCATCACCGCATGCGTATCATCGCAGATGATCAGTATGCTGCTCAGCAAAGTGCAAAAGGTATCTGGAATACCTTTTACACCAATGGAAGAGATCTCTTTCAGACGGAAAGCGAAAATGAGAATTTCGAACTCTATATCAATCCGGCCTTTCATACGACAGTCGGAGTTGACCTAAATACGTTTAGCAGCACCGATAGGGAAGCCTTGACAATCTATAACAATGTCAGAGGGCTTTCTATTCGTGGAACGGTGTTTAACAAGATCGGATTTTATACCGATGTGATGGACAATGTGATCCGGATACCTCAATTCATGTTTGATCGCTATCAGGATAGTAGACGTTTCCCAGGGGAACCTTTTGTCAAGCGCTTCACCAGTACGCCAAATGGACTGGATTTTTTCAGTGCCAGAGGCTATCTCACCTTCAGTCCTGTACCACAGATAAGAATCAAAGCTGGAAAAGACCGGGCTTTCTGGGGTAATGGGTTTCAGAGCCTGCTACTCTCGGATCACGCGTCCGATTACCTCTTTATCAACATCCAGTCCCAGATCTGGAAGTTTGTATATGTCAACCATTTTACCCAAATGCTGGACTATATTCCGGGAAAGGCAGATGATGAAGGAACCTATCCTAGAAAATACGCCGTATTTCACCAACTGTCATACTTCCCCCTCGATAACCTCTCCTTCAGCGTATTTGAATCCATTGTTTATACACCTTATCTGCCCAATGGCAAAAGAGGCTTTGAGGTTCAATATCTCAACCCTGTCATCTTCTACCGTTCGGTGGAGCAGAGTTTGGGGAGCCCCGACAATTCCTTCATCGGTTTTGCAGGCAAGTGGAACTTCCTGAAACACTATCAGCTTTACGGACAGTTCGTCATCGATGATCTGAACATCAGCCGGAGAAATGACGGAGACAATTACTGGGGGAATAAATATGGGTTTCAGGCAGGAATCAAATATATCGATGCTTTCAATATTCCCACCCTGGACTTCATGGCTGAGTACAATCGCGTTCGTCCCTACACGTATCAGCACTTCAACATCGCCGCCAACTACAGCAACTTCGACGAATCTCTTGGCCATGCTTCGGGAGCTAATCTGGAAAATTTTCAGATTTCCCTGAGATATCATCCACTTCCAGCATGGAACGTGGAGCTCTCTTTCAATCATCTCAAACAAGGTCTTGACACTGATGGCATCAATTACGGCTCAGATATCAACCGCTCCTACGCGGTGGATCGTGCAGGCGATTTTGATCAAATGGTGGCTCAGGGAGATCTCCTGACCATCGATCAGGTATATGGACGGCTTACGTATCAAATATGGAATACAGACATGTATGCAGAAGTACAAGGACGCTACAGGCAGGAAAACGATCGCAAATCTGCCAGCATTATGGCTGGATTGCGGTTGAATATTCCCAACAGGGTGGTGAAGTATTAGCTTTTTTACTATTTTCCTGAAAATTAAAGTAATTACTTATCCCAAAATATATTCAATGAATATCGCCTCCTCATCCACAGATGGATTTAATCCTGATTCATCTGCTGTCATTTTTCGTGATGGCTCTGCTTTTTCAATTCCCGGATCCAGGGGTCAGATCCGTGAAATTTCTGCTAAGACCGCTAGCACGCGTTCCTTAGGGACTGCTCCCGACCAAATTGACCCGGTAGAAGAGGCACTTCAGGATGCTGAGATGAAGACTATCAGCCAGTATGAGATTAATTTACAGGATCAACAAGTTGGTGTACGATCATTAGAGGCTGAGATGACAACAGGTGGATCAGCGCTGCCCATACATTATCAGATGCCTGGCGAAGTGGAAAAAGACTATGCATTGATCACATATGATGAGGAGAGTGGCTATCAGTGGGTTTTCCCTACCGATATGGGTACAGTAAGCAGAAGTATGCATAAAGTACTGAATTTTGAGATCTCCCGACCACTGGGAAGCGATATGCAGTCCCGGTCGCTAATATACAAGGCTGCGCGCAAGATCGTAAGGCTTATAGCCTGGAAATCTCAGGATTTTATTGGTAGAAAAGCGTTGAAATATATTACAGACTGGGAGAATAAAAAAAGGCCATATGGTTTGCACAAGGTAAACCTGAACAAGGATCATGGATTTGTTGAGCCTATTACTGATTGGGACCATCTTGGACAGGGTAAAGTACTTTTGCTTATTCATGGTACATTTGGTACTACTAAGAGTTCTTTTGGTGAAATGATCAGTAGTAGGGGTTTCAATGAGTTAGCACAACTCTATCAGGGCAGGGTCATTGCGTTTAATCATCCTACTTTACATCATACACCTCCAGAAAATGTTTCCATGTTGCACCAATATCTGGGGAGTGCTTCTTTAAGTATGGATATCATGACTTCAAGCAGGGGAGGACTTGTAGGAAGAGAGTTTGTCCATCAGACTCAGGTTGAAGGATTTCACCAACAAGTTGAGCGCGTGCTCATGGTAGCAGCCCCCAACCGAGGAACGGTGCTGGCAGATCCGGAGAAAATGCTGGATCTGATTGATAGGCTAACCAATATGCTTACGTATCTTCCCGTCAATGTTTTTATGACCATTTTTGAATCTATTTTGGCGTTAGTCAAGATCCTGGGTAGCGGGGCAGTAGCAGGTTTGCCTGGATTACAGGCACAGGCGCCAAACAGTGAATACCTCAAGCGATTGAATAAAATAGACCTTGGAAGGACAGAATTTTTCTCCATTTCGGCTGATTTTGCACCTGATGATGCGGGTTGGTTGAAACGTATGGGAAAAAAGGCACTGGATGAAATGATTGACCGGGTGTTTGGTGAGGCAAACGACGGTGTCGTACCTACAGATGGAGCTTATGATACTCGTCCGCTTGTCATCAGTAACGCCGCTACGCGTGGTCTTCTGCAAGAAGGATTCTTCTACATACCAGTATCAAACCGCAGAATCTTTCGCAACAATCAGCACATGCATCACTTAAACTATTTTTCATATCCAGAAGTACAAAAACAAATCTTACACTGTCTGAGACATCGTATTTAATATTGCTCCGTGCGGGATCGGTCCATATTTGCCAGAATGATATTGGCGATAGCTAGAATGATAGAAAATAAGATAGCAGGGACAATACCAGCGACAAAAAACCCTGGTACCATACTACTTGCTAGAAGTATGCTGACTCCATTAATCACTAGGAGAAATAAACCCAGGGACATAATAGTCAGTGGAAGAGTGAGAATGGTTAAAATAGGCTTAACAAAAAAGTTGACAATGCCAATAAAAATTGCTG
>CAYXVE010000072.1:0-21558 GCA_964468435.1 uncultured Bacteroidia bacterium
TTGCAAACGAGCGCCATCAGGGGCACCCGTTGCAAACGAGCGCCATCAGGGGCACCCGTTGCAAACGAGCGCCATCAGGGGCACGCATGTGTTAAAGTATTCCTACTGGGACCACACAAGCAGGTTGGGTTGGTGATTGTTCATCTGTTTATGGAGTTGTTCGTACTCTGCATCGCTTTCGAAGAGGAGATATCTGATCTTGCGGTTGATCAGCGCTTCGGCTTTTTCGACGAGCTCTACCAGGTAGAGCTTGTCGACCTGACCGACGATGATCAGGTCGATAATTGGGCTGTCTAGTCCACGGGCAAAGCTACCTGCGAGGTATACTTTTTCGACATTTCCCAGTCGGCTTACCACATACTCTACAATGCGATCCAGACCCACATATTTTCTCACAATGCTGTGGACCTCATTGTAGAGGGGATGCTGAAGGTTGGCTTTATATATTTTTTTATTGCCCTCTGTCTCGGCCATAAGCATACCTGCATCCTCAAAGCGGTCTAGTTCTACCCGTATAGCATTGGTAGACTCGCCAAACTCCTTCTCTAAGTGTCGCAGGTACGCCTTGTTGCTACTGTTAAGGAAAAACTTCAAGAGCAACTTGATACGCGTCTTAGACGAAATAAGGGCTTCAATCATTATCGTAATTGAGTAAAAAAATTACTCAAATATGAGCATATTTGCTGGTAATTTCAAATTCTAAATTGAGAATCCTGGTAATTACCCTGGCGTAGCTGGTTTTCAAACCATTGGATTGTGAGATCCAGTCCATTTTCCAGGCTTACCTGAGGTTGCCAGCCTGTATATTGATGAAGTAATTTATAATCGCCGCAGAGTCTCCAGACCTCACTTGAGGAAGGCCTTAAACGTTGAGGATCGGTAGTGATTTGTGCTCCAGGCCGGATTTTGTTGATCAGTGTCTGGGCCAGTTCCCCTACGGAAATTTCCCGTCCTGAGGCTATGTTGATTGCTTGTCCAGATATGTTGGTATGAAGCAAAATTGATTCATAGGCAATAGCTGTATCGGTAACGTATATCCAATCCCGGGTTGGTCCCGGATTGCCCAATAGGATATTATCCTCGCGTTTGAGCAATTGGACGATCAATGAGGGAATCAATCCACGTATAGATTGGCGAGGGCCAAAATTATTAAAAGGCCGTACAATAGTAATGGGGGTCTGATAGCTGAGAAAAAAAGATTCAGCCAGTTTTTCAGCAGCGATTTTGGAGGCACTATAGGGAGACTGGGCCTGGAGAGGATGTTGTTCGTCCATGGGCACGTAGCGGGCTGTACCATATACCTCGGAAGTAGAGGTAACAAGTACGTGCTGGCACTGGTGTCTCTGTGATGCCTGCAAGATATTCAGGGTGCCTTTGGTATTGGTATCAAGGTAACTCTCTGGAGCCAGGTAGCTATAGGGGATCGTAATTAAAGCAGCTAGATGCAATATAGCTTCCTGGTTTTTGACAGCCTCAGATACTCGCTGATGGTCGCGTATGTCACCAGGAAAAAATTCTATGTGATCTCGCACGTCTGCTGGCAGCGTATCCAGCCAGCCGTGTTGACTCCAGGAATTGTACCATGTGAAAGCTCGCACATCATAGCCCTTTCTTACAAAATATTCGACCAGATGACTTCCGATAAATCCCTCTGCTCCTGTGATAAGTATACGTTTCATATACTAAACATACACAATTGCCCAGGTAGATGGAAGATCAGTACAAGCCTAGTCGTATTTTCTGTTCTGCTTTTTCAAGGTCTTCCGGACTGGAAATATCCTGCCAGTAGTTTTCTAGGGGATAATTAATCACCTTTTTTCCCGCCTTTATAAGGATGTGTATGAATTCAGTAGCATTCATGTATTCATTTTTCGGGATCAGTGAGATGAATTTTTTCCTGAAAAGGTAAATACCTGCATTAGCCTGTAGGGTATAGGTGGGTTTTTCTGTAAGGTGGGTAATCACTCCCTGTTGACTCTGTATGACGCCATAAGGTACAGTAACCTGGTAAGGCACGGTCGCTACCAGCATATCTGCATCCTCCAGGATAAATTTTTCATAGCACAGATACAAATCTGTATTAGTGAGATTATCACTATTCATGACCAGGAGGGTATCGTGCTGATAAGCTTCGGGTAGGGCAATGGAACCAATCGTTCCCAGTGGTTTTTCCTCATGGATAAAACAGATCCTCGCTGCTTCGGGAGGATTGTCGAGGATGTGTCTGATAATCTGGTGTCTCAGATATCTTACGGATATATGGATATGCTGTATGCCATGTTCTTCCAACAATTGTAAGTTGTAATCAATCAGAGTCTGACCTGCTACTTTGATAAGTGGTTTGGGCTGCTGATAGGTTAGAGGTCTTAGGCGGGAGCCCAATCCTCCGGCCATAATGATAGCATCTACCGGCAATATGGGATGCTTGAGCTCATCTGAAGTACAGGATGATAGCGAAGGTTTAGCAAGGTGGGAATCGATATTCCAATTGCTCATATATAATTATACATGTTTAAGTACAAATGTAATAAAATTTCATTATTAATTTAATACAAAAAATTAAATATATGAGATATTGATTCAATGAATCTGTTGGATTGTATGGCGGAAGCTGCAAACTCCCGCCATCATCTTAGAGTATTTATGCTTTGCCAAACATCTGACGGACTTTCTGAATGGCCTCGATCAGCTTGTCAATTTCTTCTTTGGTATTGTAGAAAGCAAAAGATGCGCGCATAGTGCCTGGAATACCAAAACGTTCCATCACAGGCTGTGTACAATGATGTCCTGTACGGATGGCAATACCTAGACGATCTATGATAGTACCTGCATCATAAGGATGTATATCTCCGATGAGAAATGAAACCACACTGGCCTTTTCCTTTGCAGTACCTATCAGGCGAATCTCGGGGATTTCCTGAAGCCGCTCAGTAGCATATTGAAGTAGTTCACCTTCGTACTGAGAGATAGCTTCATAGCCTATACCCTGCAGGTATTCAATACCTGCTCCCAGTCCTATTACTCCCTCAATGTGTGGCGTACCGGCTTCGAATTTATGTGGAAGTTCGTTGTAGGTTGTTTTTTCAAATCTCACTACCTTGATCATGTCTCCCCCTCCCATGAAAGGTGGCATTTCTTCCAGCCATTTTTCCTTTCCATACAGAAATCCAATGCCAGTAGGGGAGAATATCTTATGTCCGGAGCAAACAAAGAAATCACAACCCAAGGCCTGTACGTCAATCGCCTGGTGGGGAATGACCTGCGCTCCATCTACCAGAACAGGAATATCCTTTTGGTGTGCTGCATCGATAATTTCTTTTACGGGGTTTATCGTTCCAAGGGAATTGGAAATGTATACAACAGAAACCAGTCTGGTTTTGTCCGACAACATCTGATGGAATGCTTCCATATCGAGTTCTCCCTGATCGTTGATGGGCACTACTTTCAGGACGGCACCTGTATGTTCACAAAGAATTTGCCAGGGTACTATATTGGAGTGGTGCTCCATATGTGTGATCAGGATCTCGTCCCCTTCTTTTACATATTTTCTCCCAAACGAATTTGCTACCAGATTGATCCCCTCAGTAGTTCCCTTGGTAAAAATAATTTCGTAGCTGTGCTCTGCATTTATAAAGTGCTGAATCAGCAACCGGGTCTGTTCGAAATCATCTGTCGCTTTTTGACTTAGATGATGTACGCCTCTATGAACATTGCTATTTTCATGTTCATAATAATCCTCAATCCGCTTAATAACCGACAGAGGCTTTTGCGAAGTAGCTGCATTATCAAAGTATACAAGTTGCTCCCCGTGAACTTTTTCCCGAAGTATGGGAAAGTCTTTACGGATACTTTCCACATCCAGTGTGGAATGGGTTTTATTCAATGTTTGTTGTTTCATAAGTTTGAGTTTTAATTGCTTATAGTTCGCTGGCAAAGTAATATGTGTATACATAATTTACACCCAACGAACTATATTAATACACTAAGAGCTACAAACTAATACCTCGATTCGATCAAAGAGACTACATATTCTGTTAGTGGCTCGAGAGATATATTCCCTACAACCTCTGCAGCGAAAGCTTGTATCAGCAATTTTCTGGCGATTTCTTCTTTCAATCCTCTGGCACGTAAATAAAACATCGCGTCTTTATCTAGTTTTCCGGTAGTAGCTCCGTGGCTACATTTGACATCGTCTGCATATATTTCCAGCTGAGGCTTGGTAAATATATTGGCACTATCAGACAGTAGAATATTGCGGTTGGACTGAAATGCATTGGTCTTTTGTGCATCAGGGTAGACATGTATGCGTCCGTTGAACACTCCTGTCGATTGCTGGTGCATAATACCTTTGTATAGCTCATTGCTGTAGCAGTTTGGCACTGCATGGTCTACCTGGGTATGGTTGTCCACGTGCTGGATGCCGTCCAGCATGTAAATTCCCATTAGATGAGCTTCGGCATTTCGTCCGTGAAGACCTATGTGGAGGTTGTTGCGGACAATTTTTCCGCCAAATGTCACCGTATACATTTCCAGGTGACTATCTTCTTTCTGATAAATGGATGTATGATCTATCTGAGATGCATCCTGTGATTCCTGCTGCAATTTCACATACAGTATTTTTGAGTTAGGATGCATATATATCTCCGTAGCGGCGTTTCTTAGGGTAGTCCCTTCTGCCACTGAATGAAAACTTTCGATAATTTTTGCCTGACTTCCTGTTTCAGCTACAAATATATTACGATGTTGTATACTGGTAGCTTGTCCCTGAGGGTGAGTCAGGTGAAGTATGTGAATAGGATAATCTGCAACTTCATTTTTGGACAAATGAATAAATGTCCCATGGTGCAGAAAAGCGGCATTCAGTGCCGTAAAGATATCTGTTTGCGTATCAACGACAGTTCCCAGATAGGATTCGAAGGCAGTAAGCTCATTTTCCTTGAGTTCAGATAAGGGTTTCACAATGAGATCTTCGCCAATGTGATCCAGGCGAGAGAGATGGGGAGCATATACGCCATTGAGAAATACCAATATATCTGCATCCAGTTGCGGGATGAGATAGGGTTCTATATTATTTATATCAAATGAATGACCAGTTTGGTAGCTTTCCTTGACTAGCGTGTTCAGCCGGGTATACTTCCATTCCTCCCATTTTCTGGTAGGAATCTCCATTTTCTCCAGTGCCTGAATAGCCTTTGCTTTCAGTTCTCTTCCCACAACCTTGCCATTGGTTTCTTGGGGACGAAAGCTGTCTATGAATCCAGATTTTACCGAATCGTTCGCAACGGTGTCTGTGGCCATATTATTTCTTACGTTAAAATGACAAATAGAATTAGATAGCTGCTTCTTCTTTTAGCCAGTCATATCCTTCCTCTTCCAATTGCAATGCTAGTTCCTTGGGGCCGGATTTTACGATACGACCTTCATACATGACATGAACTACATCGGGTACAATATAAGTAAGCAGTCGCTGGTAGTGAGTAATCATCAAGTAGGCATTTTTTTCATTCCTCAGCTTATTGACTGCTTCGGAGACGATTCTTAATGCGTCAATATCCAGTCCGGAATCTGTCTCATCCAGAATAGACAAAGTTGGTTCAAGCATGGCCATCTGGAAGATCTCATTTCGCTTTTTTTCACCTCCAGAGAAGCCTTCATTTACAGCCCGCTTTGTCAGCTTGGTATCTAGATCGATCACCTTTTTCTTTTCATTCATGAGCTTGAGAAATTCTCCGGCGCTTAGCGGCTCTTTTCCGCGATATTCTCTGACGGAATTCAGGGATGTACGCAGAAAGTTAACCATACTTACACCAGGTATCTCGACTGGATATTGAAATGCCAGGAATACTCCTTCACCCGCACGTTCATCGGGTTCCATATCCAGCAAATTCTTCCCTTGGAAAATCACTTCACCACTTTCCACCTCAAATTCTTCTTTGCCGGCGAGCACGGAAGCCAGTGTACTTTTTCCTGAACCATTGGGTCCCATAATGGCGTGTACTTCACCTGGCTTGATCTCGAGATTCACTCCCTTGAGGATAGGTTTATCGTGGATAGATGCATGAAGATCCTTTATGATAAGCATAGTAGAAATCAGTTAATCTGAATAAGTATTAAACACAGTTGTAAAAAAGAGAAAAGAAGTGAGGGATTAACCCACACTTCCTTCCAGGCTGATAGATAATAGTTTTTGTGCCTCAACAGCAAACTCCATGGGGAGCTGATTCAGTACCTCACGGGCATAGCCATTTACGATCAGTCCTACGGCTTTTTCTGTATCAATTCCCCGCTGATTGCAATAGAAAATCTGATCCTCACCGATCTTGGAAGTAGTGGCTTCGTGCTCTACCTGACCTGTGGGATTTGAGACTTCTATGTAGGGGAAAGTATGTGCGCCACATTTATCACCGATCAACAGAGAATCACATTGGGAAAAGTTGCGTGCATTTTCGGCACCCTTCATCATTTTTACGAGTCCACGGTAACTGTTTTCACTCTTGCCAGCAGATATACCTTTGGAAACGATAATGCTTCGGGTATTTTTTCCAATATGTGTCATTTTGGTTCCAGTATCGGCCTGCTGCATGCCGTTGGTTACAGCGACAGAGTAAAATTCACCTTCGGAATTGTCTCCCTTCAGTACAACACTGGGATATTTCCAGGTTATTGCAGAACCGGTCTCTACCTGAGTCCAGGAGATCTTGGAATTATTTCCAGCACATATCCCACGCTTAGTGACGAAGTTGTAGATACCACCCTTTCCAGTTTCAAAGTCACCGGGGTACCAATTTTGTACCGTTGAGTATTTAATCTCCGCGTTGTCAAGAGCTACGAGCTCTACTACTGCGGCATGTAGTTGGTGTTCATCTCTGATAGGCGCAGTACAACCTTCCAGATAACTCACGTAACTACCTTCTTCTGCTACAATCAGTGTTCTTTCAAACTGACCTGTATTTTGTTCATTGATACGGAAATAGGTAGACAACTCCATGGGGCAACGTACTCCTTTGGGTATGTATACAAACGAACCGTCTGTAAATACAGCCGAGTTGAGTGCTGCAAAGTAATTATCTGTATAGGGAATTACCGATCCGAGATATTTTTTGACTAGCTCGGGATAATCATGCAATGCTTCACTGAAAGAGCAGAATATGATACCCTTTTCAGCCAGTTTCTCTTTATAGGTGGTCTTGATAGACACACTATCCACGACAGCATCTACGGCTACACCAGCCAGAATTTGTTGTTCCTGGAGGGGAATTCCCAACTTTTCAAAGGTTTTAAGCAGCTCAGGATCTACCTCATCAAGACTATTAAGCTTAGGCTTCTTCTTGGGTGCAGAATAGTAGATCATATCCTGAAAATCAATAGGAGGATAGTTGACGTGTGCCCAATTGGGCTCCTTCATCCTTAGCCAGTTTTTATAGGCTTTCAGACGAAATTCCAGTACGAATTCGGGTTCTTTCTTTTTAGCTGATATATATCGAATTATATCTTCATTTAGGCCTTTAGGTGCCTGATCAGATTCTATATCTGTTGTGAAACCGTACTTGTACTTCTGTCCAGTGACCTCCTGTATGATTTGTTCATCCTTACTAACCTCTGGTGAGATAACTTTATCAGACATATTGAATATTATTTAGAATGGTTCTATGTTTAACAAAACTAAGAAGCAAATTGTTGCTCGGACCTGCAAGAAACAGGAAGATTTTTCCATGAAAATGTGCCTATAAAACATAATTCATAGGTATATTCAGGAAAAAAGATGCATGTTTTAATTTGCTTATGAATTTAAGAGATATATACATTTTTATCCAATTGTTTATATGGATCATTATTTTTCTGATTATAAGTCCTTGGCCTTTAGGTTGGGTATTGATCAACATTTCAACCCTCAATCAGCAGCAGACTTTACTATTTATATCTTACGAGATTATCGTCAAGGTGTTGATGGTATATACTTACGCACACTTGGCTTTACCTGTCTATCTAAAAAGGCGTAAACTTAGTTATTTAATCTCTATAAACCTCACATATTGGATACTGTTTAGCGTTTTTGAAAGCATTAGTAGTGAAATGTATATCACTCATGTGGAAAAGCATAGCTGGGTAGTTAGCTGGCAGTATTTTATCAGGTTGATTCCCACGTATTTATTTATTAATTTATTTTTGTTGACCTATGCTAACCTCACGGGATTTGCCTATGCATGGTTTAGGAGTGAAAGATTGAGGAGGTTGCTGGAGGGTGAAAAACTAAAGGCTGAACTGTCAGCACTCAGGCATCAGATACATCCCCACTTTTTGTTTAATACGTTAAACAGCTTATATGGCCTGGCTTATGAAAACGATGATGAAGACACCGCCGAGGGGATTGCCAAGTTATCGAACCTGATGCGATATATGATATACGAAGCTCGAGATGAATTTGTACCACTTGCAAAAGAAATATCCTATATCAAGAACTATGTGGACTTGCAGAGGCTGAGGTTGAGTTCAGAGAATGAAGTCTTATTTGAGGTAATGGGGATAGTAGGTAACAATAAGATAGCCCCTTTAATATTTATTCCATTTATTGAAAACGCCTTTAAACACGGACTCAGCACGGTCCAGTCATCCTGCATAAAGGTAGGATTGGAAATACAGGAAACTAAGATCATCTTCACGACAGAAAATAGCATATCCAAAAGCAGAGCGCAGCATGAACAACCACACAAAGGGATAGGGCTGTCTAATGTCAAACAGCGGCTTGAGATGCTGTATCCTGATGCATACGACCTGGACATATCGTCTGAGGATGGAATGTACTTTGTTCAACTTACTTTACATCTATGACCAAGATAACCTGTATTGCTATCGATGATGAACCTTTGGCGCTTGCAGTGATCGAGAGATTCTCCAATAAGGTTCCCGGTCTGGAACTCAGGGGGACTTTTCAGAATCCTTTGTCAGCGCTGGAATATCTTCAGTCCCACCCTGTAGATCTATTATTTTTGGATATACATATGCCTGATCTTTCCGGAATGGAATTCCTTCACAGCCTGACTCATAAACCGTTGATAATTTTTACTACAGCACACACTGAGTATGCGTTGGAGAGTTATGACTGGGATGCTGTCGACTATCTTTTGAAACCCATTTTATTTGATCGTTTTGTGAAAGGGGTAAATAGGGCCCGGCATATGATGGACAAGGAAGAAGATGAACGTCCGGCTACACAGGATGCTACTTATTTATTTGTCAAGTCAGATACCCGCTTTTTCAAAATCAACTATGAGGATATCCTATTTATAGAAGGTATGCGGGACTACGTAGCCATTCATACAGATCAGCAGCGTATACTCACGCTAATGAGTATGACCAAGATGTTGCATAGGCTTCCCTCTAGTGATTTTAAGCGAATACATAAATCTTATATCATCAACGTTCACCATATTGAGCTTATCCAACACAACCGTGTACAGCTTGCCGGCAAGGAGATTCCTGTAAGCAGTACATATAAAGAAGACTTTCAGAAATTTATCGAAAGCAGGTTGGAGTAAAATAGATATAGGAGTCAAGTCGGGTTCATGAGTTCAAAATTATTAAGAAATTATTTGGATTTTTCGTGTTACGTTTCCATTTTTGATTTTGATAAGGTTAAATAATGAAAATAATTCAAGTCATACCCCTGATACTTTTAATTGTAGTGGTCATTTTGCGACTCTGAGGGTGGCCTGTTTACGATATTTTCTTAAGCCATTCTCTTCCGGGAATGGCTTAGTTATTATTATAGGGTGATTAATTAGCAAAGCAATAAACAATATGTATTACGAAGAAGACACCCTGGTCTATTTGGACGGAGATATTTTGCCTATGAAAGATGCCAGGTGCGATCTGTTTTCGCAGACCATGCACTATGGAGTAGGGGTCTTTGAAGGTATAAGGGCCTTTCCTACTTCCCATGGGCCTCGGATGTTTATGGCACAGGAGCATTATGACCGGCTTATGTATTCTGCCAGCAAAATGCATGTTAGCTATGATATTTCTTTCGGGCATTTTCAACATGCTTGTAACGAATTGATCAATCGCAACAATCTGGCAGAAGCATACATTAGGCCTTTGATTTTTGCTTCACCGAATATGGGCCTTTGCGTCAGTGCAAATTTTCATTTTTTTATTGCTGTATGGAAATGGGGAAAACTCTTAGGTGATCAAGAACTGAAACTTAAATTTTCCAGTTACCGAAAACCTTCAGCCCACTCTTTTCATATAGATGCCAAAATATGTGGAAACTACGTCAACAATGTACTGGCTACTACGGAAGCAAAGTCTGAGGGCTATGATGATGGGATTTTACTGGATGAAGCGGGCAACGTAGTTTGTACGGCTGGTGCCAATATATTTATTGAGAAAAATGAAGCACTATTTACTCCACGATTGGGTAAGATTTTTCCGGGCATAACCCGTTATACCATTATACAGCTAGCCAGAGAACTCGGAATTGAGGTAAGAGAAGAAGAGGTAACTCCCAGGGATGTACTTGAAGCTGACAGTGCTTTTTTGACTGGAACTGCCACAGATGTATCACCTGTTGGCAGGATAGAACAATGCGATATGCGTCTGGACTGGGAGGATTCAATCGGTTATATATTATCCAAAAAATATCATCAATTAGTTACTCAAGGAGACCAAACTTGTCCTACATTGATATAAATATGGTATTGAACAAATACAGTAAGACTATTACGCAAAGTGATGCTCAACCTGGAGCACAGGCGATGCTTTATGGCATAGGACTAACAGATGAAGATCTCACTAAGCCACTTGTTGGGATAGCTAGCACAGGCTATGAAGGTAATCCCTGCAATATGCATCTCAACGGTCTGGCAGAAGAGGTCAAGGTGGGTGTGGATCAGGAGGATCTTGTGGGCTTAATTTTTCATACAATTGGTGTCAGTGATGCGATCTCCATGGGAACAGATGGTATGCGATACTCGCTTCCTTCAAGGGATGTGATTGCAGATTCTATCGAGACGGTTATGGGAGCTATGTGGTATGATGGGCTGGTGGCAATCGTGGGATGTGATAAAAATATGCCGGGTGCCTTGATGGCTATGGGAAGACTTAATCGCCCTTCGATCCTGGTTTATGGAGGGACTATTGCCTCAGGCACTTACAAAGGTGAAACGCTGAATATTGTTTCTGCATTTGAGGCATGGGGAAAGCATGTAAATGGTGAGATAACGCCAGAGAATTTTAAGGGGGTGATCCGCAACTCATGCCCCGGTCCTGGGGCTTGTGGAGGTATGTATACTGCCAATACGATGGCAGTGGCTATCGAGGCGATGGGTATGAGTTTGCCATACAGTTCTTCCCATCCAGCTAGGCATATCTGTAAGCGTAAAGAATGCCTGGATGTAGGAACCACTTTGGCGCATCTGATTGAGCAAGATATAAAACCCAGGGATGTCATGACACGCGAGGCATTTGAAAATGCCCTGACAATGATCATGGCATTGGGAGGATCGACCAACTCAGTCATACACATGGTTGCAATAGCTAAATCTGTAGGAGTTACCCTCACCCTGGATGATTTTCAGCGCATGAGTGATCGCATACCACTGCTTGCAGACATGAAACCTAGTGGCAAGTATCTGATGGAGGATCTCTTTCAGGTAGGGGGTACACCGGCAGTGATGAAGATGCTGCTAGAAGCGGGATATCTGCATGGAGATTGTATGACCATCACCGGTAAGACTTTGCGGGAAAATTTGGCTGTGGTAGATGCACTTTCAGAGGGGCAAGATATCATATATCCCATCGATAAACCAATTAAGGCAACGGGACATATACAGATACTATATGGCAATCTTGCTAGCGAGGGATCTGTAGCCAAGATTACGGGTAAGGAAGGTGAGCGCTTTGAAGGCAAAGCAAAAGTATTTGACAGTGAGGTGGAGGCCAACCAAGCAATTCAGGATGGTAAAATAGAGCCAGGGCAGGTGATTGTAATACGCTATGAAGGACCTTGTGGAGGCCCGGGGATGCCTGAGATGCTCAAACCTACAGCAGCCATTATGGGGGCGGGTCTGGGTAGTCAGGTTGCACTGATCACCGATGGACGCTTTTCTGGAGGTACACATGGATTCGTTGTGGGACATATTACGCCAGAGGCGCAGCTAGGAGGCCTGATAGGACTTTTAGCCGATGGAGACCATATTGTTATAGATGCAACAGAGAATCTGCTTCACGTAGCGCTTTCTGATGAAGAAATTCAGCAGCGCAAAGCTAAATGGGAACCTAAGCCACCTCGCTTTACCCAGGGTGTGCTTTATAAATATAGCAAGATAGTATCGTCTGCCTCGGAAGGGTGTGTGACAGATGCGTGAACATCAATCGTAGACTAGACTATCAATTACACAATATTTTACGATCAGATCGGCAAATTTTTATTAAGTACAACTGAAGAATCAAGAAAGTAATGAGTACGACACGAATAGCATCAACATTGGACATTGCTCAGCAGAGCCAGCACAAAAGGATAGTATCTGGCGCAGAAGCTGTTATTTTATCTCTGTTGGAAGAGGGCGTAGATACCATATTTGGGTATCCAGGTGGAGCAATCATGCCTGTTTACGATGCGCTGTATGACTACCAGGATAAGATCAATCATATTTTAGTGAGACATGAACAAGGCGCTTCACACGCAGCGCAGGGATATGCCCGGGTTACCAATAAGGCTGGAGTATGTCTGGTTACATCTGGTCCTGGAGCCACGAATCTCGTAACCGGCATCGCTGATGCTATGATAGACTCTACTCCGATGGTGTGTATTACCGGCCAGGTCCCCAAACGTTTCTTAGGTACCGATGCTTTCCAGGAGATAGATATCATTAGTATGACTATGTCTGTTACTAAGTGGAGTTATCAGGTCACCTCTGCTGAGGAGATTCCCGATGCTATTTCAAAGGCTTTTTACATTGCACAAAGTGGCCGGCCTGGTCCGGTTGTGATCGATATTTGTAAAAATGCTGAAGTGGCAGAGCTGGAATTTGAGTACCGGAAGTGCAAAAGTCTCCGAAGCTATATCCCCATTCCCAAAACTGATGATGCAAGTCTTCATGAGGCAGCCCGGCTGATCAACGAGGCCCAAAAGCCGTTTATCCTTGCCGGACATGGGATATTGCTTTCAAAGGCGCAAGAGATTTTTAGGCAATTTGTAGAAAAGACGGGTATACCTCTGGGCTGTACGCTTCAGGGCTTGTCCTGTATTGATTCAGATCACCCATTGAATATGGGTATGCTGGGTATGCATGGCAATTATGGTCCCAATATCAAGACCAATGAGTGTGATGTGCTGATTGCTGTAGGAATGCGCTTTGACGATCGCGTTACAGGGGATGTAAGCCGCTATGCCAAACAGGCAAAGATCATACATATCGAAATAGATAAAGCAGAGATCAATAAGATTATCCCGGTAGATATCCCCCTTTTGGGAGATGCAAAAGCTACACTCAATGCATTGATGCCGCTCGTTGAGGAGAAAAGTTATCCTGGATGGATTGAAGAATTTCACGAATGTGATCGCATAGAATACGAGAAAGTCATCAAAGGCGATATCTATCCTAAGGGTGAAATGATACATATGGGCGAGGTGGTACACAAGGTATCAAAGATCACTCAAGGAAAAGCTATAGTAGTTGCGGACGTAGGCCAACATCAAATGGCAGCAGCCAGATATTACAACTATGGGAGCACTGATGCATGGGTTTCTTCCGGAGGTCTGGGAACCATGGGGTTTGCACTTCCAGCAGCCTTTGGCGCTAAAGTTGCCACTCCTGAGCGAGAAGTTGTGGCCTTCATTGGTGATGGAGCATTTCAGATGACCCTTCAGGAACTAGGTTGTCTGTATCAGAATAATACTGCAGTGAAGGTGATCATCCTCAACAATAATTTTCTGGGTATGGTGCGCCAGTGGCAGCAATTATTCTTTGAAAGACGCTACTCATTTACAGAACTGGTTAATCCTGATTTTGTCATGATTAGCCAGGGTTTTGGGGTACCTGCCAAAAGAATAGAAAAACGTGAAGATCTTGATGCAGGACTGAAAGAGATGTTTGAAACTCCAGGCCCTTATCTATTGGATATCGTCGTGGAAAAGGAAGCCAATGTTTTCCCGATGGTTCCTTCAGGAGCTAGTATTTCCGATATATTACTGGAGTAAAGGCTTTACCGTACCTAACTAACCCATTGTTACACCTAGAAATCACAAGAAAAATGAGTCAACCTAAGTCATATACAATATCCATTTTTACGGAAAATGTGCCTGGATTGCTGCACCGCATTACGACAGTATTCACTCGTAGAAAGATCAACCTGGATAGCTTTACGGCTTCCGAGTCAGAGGTAGAAGGTGTATATCGCTTTACGATTGTGGTCAAAATGCCTTACGAAGAGGTGTATAAAGTTGTCAAAAAACTCGATAAGATCATAGGGGTATTCAATGCCTTTCTCCACGATGAAGAAGGGGTTGTGCATCAGGAGGTAGCTCTGTATAAGCTGGCTACTCAGTCGCTGATCAACGGCAAATTGGAAGAGATTATCCGTCAGTATAACGCCCGAATACTTACGGTAGAACCAGATTATCTGGTGATTGAGAAAACCGGGAAGCATGAAGAGATACAGGAGTTACTGAAAAAGCTTGAGACTTACGGTGTGCTGGAGTTTGCCCGTTCAGGTCTTGTCTCAGTGATGAAACGCGACTACAGCCTCGATAAGTATATTGAAGAAGCTACTGCTGGTGCTAGGGATTCCAAGCCACTAGCTGTAGACCGTACAGGGAATATCGTAGAGTAGATTCAGTACGTTGAAGATTTTATATTTGAGAATCACGTATATTTATCCATTCAGAATGTTAGAACATATCTTGTAATTTCTCCACAATAATAGTAGTACAATTATGGCTAAAATTGATTTTGGGGGTGTGATAGAAGAAGTCGTCACCCGACAAGAATTTCCACTTGACAAGGCTCGTGAAATATTGAAAGATGAGGTCATCGCGGTGATCGGTTATGGAGTTCAGGGACCAGGTCAGGCATTAAATCTGAGAGACAATGGTTTTAATGTCATCGTCGGTCAGCGCAGTCCTTCCCGCTCTTATAATAAAGCTGTAGCTGATGGTTGGGAGCCCGGTAAAAATCTTTTTTCAATCGAAGAAGCCGCTGAAAAGGCAACCATTATTTTCAACTTACTTTCTGATGCAGGGCAGATATCTCTATGGCCTGCTATCAAGCTACATCTGAAGCCGGGAAATGCATTATATTTCTCTCACGGTTTTGGTATTACCTATAAAGATCAGACCCATATCATCCCACCTGATAATGTGGATGTCATGTTGGTAGCGCCCAAGGGTTCGGGTACGAGTCTTCGTAGGCTTTTCCTAGCAGGACAAGGGCTTAACTCGAGTTTTGCCATTTTCCAGGATGCTACAGGTAGAGCCCGGGATCGCGTGCTGGCTGTGGGTATTGGAATCGGTTCGGGATATCTGTTTGAGACAACTTTCGAGAAGGAAGTGTTTAGCGACTTGACAGGTGAGCGAGGCATATTAATGGGAGCTCTGGCAGGGGTTATGGAAGCACAGTACAGTAAGTTGCGTTCCAAAGGACATACACCCTCTGAAGCATTCAATGAGACAGTGGAAGAGCTTACTGAAAGCCTCATCAAGCTGGTAGCTGAAAACGGTATGGACTGGATGTATGCCAACTGCTCTACTACAGCTCAGCGTGGTGCACTAGACTGGAGACATAGATTCAGAGAAGCGGTAGAACCAGTATTTGATGATCTGTACGAAAGTGTAGCTTCAGGTAATGAAGCCCGTATTGTCATCGAAGCCAATCAAAAAGAAGATTATCGAGAAAGGCTCGAAGAGGAACTCAAAGCGTTGAGTGAATCAGAAATGTGGAAAGCTGGAAGAGAAGTAAGAAAGCTCCGTCCACAAAGCGAACCCCAAAAAGTAGAAATCTCCTGATTTATTTAATAATATCATCAATAAGAGGAAGTCGCCCGTGAAAGACTTTCTCTTATTGAGTGGTTAAATTTTATACCAGGGTACAAACCATTTTGATACTTTCGGAGTATATTATGGTAATAATTCATAACGATATGTTCAATTTTAAAGACATGATGGGCCGGATTCAGGAAATGCAGGATCGGCTTAAAGAAGTAAGAGAACAACTGGATAATGTCATCGTTGAAAGTGAAGCAGGTGGAGGTATGGTCAAAGTGACAGCTAATGCCAACCGTAAAATATTGAAAATAACTGTCGATCCAGATATTATTGATAAGGATGATCCTGAAACCATGACAGATCTGATCACCGCTGCTGTCAACCGGGCACTTGAAGAGGCTGAAGAAAAAGGACGTTCAGAATTGCAGGATGCTACAAAAGGTGTACTACCCAATATTCCAGGTCTCGATCTGGGAAAACTCGGATTTAGCTAATACAGGCTATGGGTTATTTGGGATTGTATTTTTGAGGATTATATTTTTTCGTAGCATAAAGAAACCCGAAGGCTTCGCTTTTCTCTTTTTGCAAATGTTTATGGTGGATCTTATGTGCCCGTATCAATCTCTTGATGTATTTATTTGAGAACTTATACTTTAGCTTGATTCTCCGGTGTATAATGACATCGTGAAAGTAAAAGTAAAGAATGCCATACAGTGTTATTCCCCATCCTATCCATTGTATCCAGTGCCCAGTTTGTATGCCATAGATAATAAATATAGCAGCTATGATTCCGTAAGCTAGAGAAACTATATCATTCCATTCCCACCATGTTTCGTTTACCCTGTGATGTGATTTATGCAGAAACCAAAGGGGACCGTGTAAGATGTATTTATGCATCCACCATGCAAATCCTTCCATCAATATTACGGTAAAAACGGTGACCATCACTCCAATGAATAGACTCATTTTATATATTCAGTTATTTGTGTAAAGGGTTAGTTTATTGAAGATTTTAGTAACTCAATGATAACTTTCCAAAGTAGGTAGATAAGTTTTGATGAAAAAAGCAATATAAAAGCGCGCAGGCAGTAGTTCAAACTATGCATAGCGGCGAAAGTTTCAGCAATTAACTTT
The DNA here is from genome assembly GCA_964468435.1 of uncultured Bacteroidia bacterium. Classification (GTDB taxonomy): domain Bacteria; phylum Bacteroidota; class Bacteroidia; order J057; family J057; genus JBCCTX01. The sequence continues at coordinate 17,117 of CAYXVE010000072.1, forward strand.
TTTAAAAGACTTCTGCAAATATAAATGATTAATAAACCTGGACTTTTCAGCTTTGTTTGAAATAATATCCATATCGTTTCCGGATCTTTTTCTTCCGCATTTTTTTCACCTTAACGCTGATATAGATATCTTTTTCAGGCTTGTTTCTCCTGTCAACAGGTTGTTTGGCTATTTCATCCACTATTTCTATTCCCTGTATTACCTCTCCAAAGATGGTATAGGTACCATCCAGATGCGGAGTACCCTGATCTCTCTGTACGATGTAAAATTGTGAGCCGCTGGATCTTTTGTCGGGATTTACCTGATCTCCTAGTCTGGCAGCAGCGACACTTCCTTTTTTGTGCTTTAATGAGGGAATAATTTCAGCATCCAGGGTATAACCCGGTCCTCCTCGTCCAATCTGGAGCACATTTCCTCCCGGTTTGGAGTTGGGATCTCCTCCTTGTATCATAAAGTCATTGATTACTCTATGAAAAGCCGTACTGTCGTAGAATCCAGATTCAGCAAGCTTGATAAAATTTTCTTTGTGGAGGGGAGTTTTATCGTAAAGAATCATTAAAATTTCTCCGTAGTAAGTAGATATGGTAACTAGAAAATCCTTTTTTTTACGTTTTTGGGAAAATGTCGAGGTATGTAGTCCCAGGGAGAGTGATAATACGATGATGAGTGATCTCATGAACAAGCCATAATTAAGTGCAATAAATCTACAAAGTTTCCCATTATTTATGCAAAGAATATGGTTCCAGTAAGCAGAAAGATATGATGAAACCCAGTGTTCTTCGTATACATTTGAGAAATGAGTCCTATTTGATAAAGATCAATGAGATGAGTAATCGATATTCTATACTATTGCTTTGGGGATTTATTCTGTTTGGAATGGGATGTGAACCTCCAGTTCAGGATGGGCCTCTAAGTGCTGCAACGCGTACAGAGCTTGACCAACTGGCAGGAGATATACAAAGAGATACTGAAGAAAAATATCATATTTTGGGAGCGAAGTTTGTGGAATTAATTCAGGAGGCCAACAGGAAAGGTACAGATGGGGGGGCTGCAGAGCATATTGTGAAGTTTGTATCTGACAATGAGACGGCACTGACTATCCTGAGAAAAGAAATAGATGACTGGTATAAAACACTTCCTGAAGAAGACCGGATCAAATTTATGCTTCATTTACTGGCTGAGGACTATCCACGCCAGCTCAGACAGTTGGTCCCTCAGATTGACCGAAGGCTCACAGGATTTGAAAATGCAGAACAGCGCCTGGATCAGCTCTTAGAAACGATTGCCTTGATAAATTAAAGGTTTCGGGTCAAATAATCTGGCAAGGGGGGGAGAAGTCTGTGATTACCGAATATGAGTTGTTAACAATTAGCATAGCATAGTTAAAATAAAATAAGGGGAAGTCTCAAAAGTGGACTTCCCCTTATGTGTTTTAGATACTAAGATTACTCCTAGGATCTATCTTAATTATTTTACAGAGATACGCATAGTCTGAACCTCACCGCTTGGTTGAGCAATGTGAAGAATATACAGACTGCGTCCCATTTCGCTCATATCTATGGTATAATCTCTTTTGAAGTTGTTTACTGTCTTACGCAGTACTTCTCTACCATTGATGTCGTATACTCTGATGAGGTGATCACCATCAGATGGGTTGATCGCACGAATCGAGAGGATGTTAGATACTGGGTTAGGATAAGCTTCGAAGCGACTACTTTCCCATGAAAGAAGAGCATCTTGACTAATTCCAGAAGTACCATCCTTGAAGGAAGTCTTCACGCGATAGCTAACCTGCTGACCTTGTACTACGCGATCATCGTAGAACGTGTAGCGATTTCTGAAAGCGTCAGCTTTTTCTTCAGCAAAGGCTTCAAAAGACCCTCCATTAACAGATCTTTCAACAGTTATGTTGTTGGCCATTGCATAGATCTGAGTAGTTACAACCTCCCAGTTTACTTCTACTACCTGAGTAGGCAAGACACGAGTGGAGATATCTCCTACAATGGTAGGTGCGATAATCTCACCACAGTCCTCAGAAGGCATGCAGCTTTCCAGGTCAAAGTCGGCGTTGATATCACCAGCTGCACCGATTCTGCGTCCGGCAAATTCACCTGTATAGCTGAACCAGCCACTAATACCAAAGCTTCCATCCTTATCATTGGCGCCTACACCTACTTGCAGACCTTTAGAGAAGTCAACAGGAACGTGAGAAAGCATCAATTCTATACCTTCCAGAGATCCTGTACCAGTCAGTTTACTTTCGGAGCTAATGATATAGAAGTTCCAGTCAGTAAAGTTTTGTTCTGCAGCTTCTGCAGCTTCAGGAGATTGTGCCATGAAAGTACCACCACCAGCAGACCATTCTTCCCAGGTCTGAGGATTGATCGCCTTGATGAATACTTCGAACTTCGCAGTAGAGTCTACCTTGCTAACAACGGTGCCTGTAACAATCGCAGAATCACCATAGTTTGTCCAAGTTCCTTCAGTTTCCCATACAAAGCGTTGGAAGTCTGTATCATTACCATTTTCTCTATTTGGATCCAGGGGAGAGGTGTACAGGTAGATAGCATGATTTAATGGGAATCCATTATCAAGCTCTCCCTCATCTTTCCAATCTCTCAGGACACACACTTCAGGACAATCATCTGTACCGGGACATACAGGAATATCGAATCTTGCACCAGCTACGTCGAGCGATGCGCAGATATTATTTTCCGTTACGATTCCCAGTACATCGCCTCCTGTTGTTTCGCCAGGTACTACGATGCTTAAATCGAGGAAGTCATCATTGGCAGAGTCGGCATTGTATACTAGCGTATGGATGGTAAATATACCTGCTTGTGCAATATCAAATACAGGTTCAGTATTCACACGCTGGATAACAAGGTCTTCGCCTTTAGTCAGTACATACAGTATAGAGTATCCATCAGGCACTACAATATCACCATTAGGAGTAGCTTCTAATGTGATCTGGCTACCATCAAAACAAGTGTCAGCATCAGCCAATGGTACGGCAGTCAGTGTACCGGCATCTGCATCACAGGTATCAACAGTACATATTTCTACATTAAATGCAGCACCAGCTACGTCAAGGGAAGCACAAATTCCAGCTGCTTCTACGAGAGCTAGTACATCACCTCCTTTGGTCTCACCAGGTACTACTACACTCAGATCGAGGAAGTCGTCGCTGGCAGAGTCGGCATTGTAGATCAGGGTGTGGATGGTATAAAGTCCTGCTTCAGCTACGTCAAATGAAGGCGTATCCGCAACATTCTGGATCACCAGGCTATCTGTGCTAGTCAGAACGAAGAGTGTGCTATAACCTTCAGGAACCACTGCATCCTCATTAGGCGTAGCAGAGATGGTAACGGTAGAGGTAGTATCTTCAGCATCGATACAATCTTCTTCAGTCAATTCTACAGCAGTCAGTGTACCAGCATTTGCCAAACATTCAGAACAGCTCTTCACGTCGAAGGTAGCACCAGCTACATCAAGGGAAGCACAAATTCCAGATGCTTCTACCAGAGCTAGGACATCACCTCCTTTGGTCTCACCAGGTACTACTACACTCAGATCGAGGAAGTCGTCGCTGGCAGAGTCGGCATTGTAGATCAGGGTGTGGATGGTATAAAGTCCTGCTTCAGCTACGTCAAATGAAGGCGTATCCGCAACATTCTGGATTACCAGACTATCCGTGCTAGTCAGGACGAAGAGTGTACTGTAACCTTCAGGTACAGAAGCATCACCGTTAGGCGTAGCAGAGATGGTAACGGTAGAAGTACTGTCTTCTGTATCGATACAGTCTTCAGCAGTCAGTGCATTTGCTTTAAGTGTGCCTGCATTAGCAGTACAAGTTGATGGTTCTACTACTCGATGGAAACCAAGAGAATCAAATTCATCCTGAGGCAATGCAAACCATTCTGTTTGACCTTGAGTCCAGTCTGTCGTCCCTTCCGTTACTTCTGGGAAGCGGATGATTGTATGATTTTGGGTAGTACCATCTACTACTTCCCATTCTGAACCAGGGTCTTCTCCGATCACACCAATAATATCCAGTGTGTCGCCATTGGATACGTTGATCAAAGCTATCGCATCATCACCGTTGAAATTGGCAATTGATGATGTAATATCACAATTGGAAGTATCTTCAATATTCGAATTACAGATGACAAATACATCGCCAGGCTCGAGTGTTCCTGAAAGGAGTTCTTCAAAACGGGCTGTGGTATCGCCATTAACAAATGTTTGTACCAGATAATTACTCAAGTCTACAGTTTCGCCAGATCTATTGTAAATTTCCAGCGCTTTATTACTGGAACTACCCTCAACGTATTCAGAGAAGAACAGTCCGTTTGGAGCGGGTTCTGCATCTTCACAGGTAGTTACATCAAAAGCGGCACCAGCTACATCGAGGGAAGCACAGATTCCAGCTTCTGCAACGA
>CAYXVE010000073.1:0-20795 GCA_964468435.1 uncultured Bacteroidia bacterium
TGCCCTGGACCTACTGAAACCCTGCCCTGGACCTACTGAAACCCTGCCCTGGACCTATTTCCACTATACTGTATCCATTTCTATCAATACCTGTTTTCAGGGATTGTCCATTATCATGGTTTTGGGTGAAATAAGGTAAAAAGGACTTGACTACCTTCAAATGCTGTTTATTTAATTGACTCTAACCAACTATATCATGCGTGATCTTTCAGTGTACCTCTTGTATATAACTACATCTTTCCCTGGTAGAATTTTCACCCAGTGAATTTTGGTTTGGGTATGATACACCTCCTTCTGGAAAAACAGATATACAGCTTTATGCTTTTTCCTGTGAAGAAGACGGCTTGCCAGCAGTTCCTCAATCAGGTACTTACGAGATCCGCATCCAAGCTTCATTCGATGATCCCCAACAGAGTGATGAATAAACACTTACCATTCAAATCTTGTCTGATAGCTTTAACTTGGTCATTCAGGAACCTAACGATGACACACAGTTTTTTGCAGGAGACAATAGCATTTTGCTCAAAGCACTCGTCCGCGACCAGGAACACGGGATTGCATCCCTGGATTTCCGACTCGATAGCGGTCAATGGGTTATGAATACATTCAACAATGAACTACAAGTGGAATTTGAAACCCAGGTAGCAGTTCCTGCTTCCGAAGCACATACGCTGAGCATGACCGAGATGTCCTACTATCAGATACTCAAACATTCAGCACCATATTTCCTTCACACAGACATAATGCTATGCTAATGTTTCTGTAATGCATTATTGTTGAATCGTTAACAGACAGCATGAATTATATAATACTAGCATAATCCTATATATACATCTTTACCCTGATATTAATCTATAATAACTAGACTGTATGAATAAGTTTACGCTTACTACATTTCATCAGTATATAGCACTGTTCTTACTCATCATAGGAACAAATCCCTACGTACTGAAATCAAGTCCTGAAACGGACTTTGACTTAGATCAATTGCCGGTCGTGATTACAGGCAAAGTGATCGATGGAGAAACGGGAGATCCACTGCCAGGAGCGACCATCACTATTCCAGGCACTGACATTGGTGTCATCTCAGATGAAAACGGGGAATTTACATTAAATCATGACCAGAAAAACTTCACCATCATGATAAAATACCTGGGCTTCCTCACCAAAAATATTGAAATTACTGAATCTACAAACAATATTACTATCACTCTGAATCCTGATATTTTTGTATTGGAGGGAGTCGTCATTACCGGTCAGGGAATTGATGTGGAAAAGAGAAGAGTTTCTACCAATATTTCAACTGTAAATGTTGAAGAGTTGGATAAACTAGGTAACAATCGAATTGATCAGCTCCTTCAAACAGAAATTCCCAACTTTCAGATCAATCTAACAGCTGGTCAGCCAGGGGCAACCTCTTTAGCTCAGACCCGGGGAATTGTATCGCTTGTACGGAATGCAACTCCCATCATTTACGTAGATGGTGTCCGGGTCGATAACCTAAACACGCTGTCAGCCCTTGGGCTTAATCTTTCGGGAAACAGACATCAGGGGGTAGCTACAAGTGCATTGGCCGATATTCCTTTAAGCAATATTGAGCGTGTAGAGTTCATTAATGGTGGTGCTGCAACAACGCTCTATGGATCTGATGCTGGTAACGGAGTGCTTCAGATTTTTACTAAAAAGGGGCGTGTAGGGAAAACAGAAATTTCACTCGAAACTTCTTTAGGAGCAGAAACAGCCACAGCAGATTTTCATTTCTTCGAACGGACTAAAGAGCTGTTTTTCCGTACGGGTTTTATCCAGCGATATGACATTAATGTAAACGGTGGAAATGAACAGGTGGGATTTAGTGTAGGGGGATTCATTAGTAATAATACTGGAGCTCGGATTCATGATCAAAATGAAAACACTCGATATGACTTGCGTACTTCCATTCGAGCCAAAATTACTGACAATATAGAATTGTCTAGTACATTTGCATATGCACGTAATGTGTTTAGCCGGGTAAGGAATGGAAATGCGGGTGGTTATACAGGATTTTGGTTTGCAGAGGGTGGTGCTTCTCTTTTTACGGGACCAGGCTTTAATAATAAAATTGATGACCTATCTGATGCAGAATTTCAAGAGATGAAGGATTACGTTTCCGGTGCGGAAAGGCTTCAAGACAACTCAACCACTATTGACCGTTTTCAGACTTCTCAAATATTGGAGTATAGACCGCTCAAAGATTGGGTAGTGAAAGCTACAATGGGACTGGATTATCGTGTGCAGAGAGAAACAGGGATTGTAACCAACGAATATCTAAACTTTACGAGAGCTACTCCACCTGATAATCAAACGTCTACAGAAGGCCGGATTCAAAATTTTGATCGAAAATTTCTGGGCCTTACTCTGGAGCTTAATACCCAGTACGACCTGCGTATCGGTGAGTTTTCTTTCCTCTCAACACTCGGAGGTCAGATCTTCAGAAATGATGACCAACAGATCGAATATACTGGGCTTGATATCAGAGATGGTGCGCAGACAATCGCTGGGGCTGCTACCCTGATCAGCGACGAAGCACAAATTACCGTAGCCAATTACGGAGTCTATTTTCAGGAAAACATCGGATTCAAAAATCGTTATTTCATAGAGTTCGGGATTAGGGGAGACAGAAATTCTGCCTTTGGAGATAATATAGGTACGGTATTTTTCCCTAAAGTAGGTATCTCTTATGTTATTAGTGATGAGCCCTTCTTATACAATGAAGACAGAAGTGGCTTCATTACATATGCTAGAATCAGAGCTAATTATGGTGTTGCCGGTAACTTCCCTACCCCATTTGCCAACGAAAGAACCATCAGCTTTCAGGGATTTCTGGGAGAACAATCTGCTACTTTTGGACAACCTGGTAATGATGACCTCGAGCCTGAAAAGGTAAATACTTTCGAAGCTGGAGTTGATCTGGCATTATTACGCGACCGTGTATCATTGGGTATCAATTATTACATGTCTGAAACACAAGATGCTTTATTTTTCGTTCCACTTGCTCCTTCATCTGGACAGACGATCTCTCAGTTGAGCAATGTAGGAACCATCGAGAATAAAGGCTGGGAAATTTCTGCCAATATTGTACTGGTAAGCAATCCTGACTGGAATGTGCAATTGAGGGGTTCTTTTAACACCCTTGACAATGAGGTAACTGACTCAGGAGATGCACCTGTATTCAATCTCAATGGATTTAGCGGAAGAACCGTTCAGACAGTTGTCGAAGAAGGACAGCCCGTGGGATACATTCGGGGTAATAAAGGGGAGTTTTCAGATGAAGGTATTATGATTAATACCACAGCTCAATCTTTCCTGGGCAATACATTGCCAGAAACCTACGGTAGTCTGGGATTAAACATACGATATCGGAATTTTACGCTTTTTTCTAATTCAGATTACCAAACGGGCGCTTTTGTTCATTCTTTTGACAGACAGTTTAGGTTCAGATATGAAGTTGGCAATGAAGGGATTCCTCAAGCTGAAATTGATGAAAATGGTACAAATAACTGGCTGAATTTCACAGACCAGTTTGTTGAAGAGACTAACTTCCTCAAAATAAGGACAATTGGCGCAAGATACGAATTTCCCCAAGGTATACTGGGAGACAGGATCAGATCTCTTTCCCTGGGATTCAATGCTATCAACCCCATTAACTTTGCTTCATCCAGCTTTGATCCAGAAGCTACCCAGGCAGGTGGAAGACAAGGACAAGGTACAGCCAGTACTGGAGGTATCAACTATGCTATCTCTTCAGCTCCCAGACAATTTATTGGTTCTCTAAAAATTACCTTTTAACACTCATCGTTATGAAAAAATATAGTTTTCTACTCTTTATATTGTTGACTATTGCCAGTTGTGATTTTATCGATCCCACAGAGGTGGTCAACCCTAATATTACAGATGATGTCTATGTTAGCAATCCCAATGCGACTGCGCCTTGGTTGAATGGCATGAAAAGACAATTAGCGCTAGCGCTCAATCAGACAGTAGTTCTGGGTGAACTCACCTCTGATAATTACTTCAACAACCGTACCCTTAGTAATAAAGTATTTGATATACCCCAGATCGAATTTATCGACGTTGATGTTAACAACATGCAGGCTCCTATACAACGCTTACGAGAGATGGCCGAATTTGGGATCAACGAAGTAATACCCAACGATGCGAATAGTACCCCAGAACAGCTTGTAGAAATGATATACTTAAGGGGAATTGCCTATTTATTGATGGGTGAATACTTTGTGGGGCTACCGGCTTCCTCCAATGGATCAATTGTATCATCAGATCAACTGATCAATCTAGCTATTACAGACTTCGAGTCAGCGATTATACTTACATCTGATCTTGAGCGCAATGTCATCTTTCAGCTAGCACTAGCCAGAGCACATTATCATTTAGGAAATCAGGCTGAAGCTGTCAGCTTTGCTACAGCTGTGATCAATACAAATAATCTAGCATTAGAGCATGTCGAATACGATGGTATTAATGGAGTTCAAAATGACATGCAGTTCTTCTTATTTGACTCTGAAAGGGACGAATTTGCCCCACTGCCCAGACTGGATTTCCTAGATCCTAAATACTATTCCATTTCTAATCCCACTACGGAACAAAAACCAATTGCTTTGTTAAAAGCTGAAGAGGCATACTTTATCCTTGCTGAAGCTCAACTAGCAGACAATCAATTAACTGAAGCTCAAACTACATTAATCAACCTGCTAAATGACGTGATTGCTTCTCGACCAACAGCTAATTTTGATGATAGTCGTGAAAACAGGGATGGAGGTAACCGCATGGACTATCCATTGACTAGCGACTATTCAGTGAAATTCAGTCCAGAGGAACCTGCCGTTGAAGACCTGATCCTTGATAGACAGGCCGGTGATGTTACCATGCCCACCGTGTCAGGTACCCGGGTTACAGCAGAAGATATAAATGGTGCTGCCTCAGTCGACGAACTCCTGGAAATTCTGTATCTGATGCGCCAGGAAGTATTTTTTGCTGAAGGCAGAAGAGTATTAGATCTGGGAATCAAATTTCCTGTATCACAGATTGAACTGCTCAATAATGACAACATTGTGGAGTCAGATGCATTCCTGAATCCACGCATCCCAGATTTTATCCCTGGGGATAGTCAGATGGATGACTTTGTCAATGATGAAGGGACGCTGACCATCACCATAGACGTGAACATGAATAAGGTATTGGTGAACAATAAAGAAAATGATGCAGTCATACCCTTTTTCTAAAAAATAATTGTTCTACAAAAAAGAGGAAGTCTCCCAAATCGACTTCCTCTTTTACCTTCAAAATCTTTATTTACTCTTTACTCCGGAAAAGAAGAACGATTAAACGCCCGAATGATAAAGGAAATGTTGGAAAGCTCGCGATTAAAAAAACAATCTATGCCTCTGCGTTTATATCTGGCTACGACTGCCTGAGCTTCGGCTTCAGAATTACAGGGCTTGACAATGTAATATGCTCCACGCACCTGGTTGCCCTGCACATAGGTATCGGGATGCTCAATCAGCCAAAGCTGCTCATCAGTCTCAGGTGCATGTATTTCACGCCAGTCCCTATTGATATTGTATACCGCAAACTGCACAAAATAAAACTGATTTACCTGAACAAAATCCTCGTTGTATTCATCCCCCTTTCCAGGAGGAATAATTCTTACATTATTGGGATAAGTCCGTACGATGATCTCAGGATTATCTACGATCCTCTCCTGAGTACGTTCCTGACCACGTGTAGATTGGGCAACCATCTCTGTAATGCAAAACATGATCAAGACTATCATAAAAACTATCCTGGGTATATAATTAGTCTTATAAAGTGCCATAACTGGTTGTTGGTTTGAGAAAAATGCTATGTGTTGATCTTTCTTATCAAAAATCTTATTTCTATACAATAATACTTTCAACTATGGTATCAACGAAGCTTATGGTCGAATAATTTTCGCTGGTTCAATTTTTTCCACTACAAGATAAAAAAATCCCAGGAATTCCCATCATGAAAAGGTAAATAGTTCAGATTGGAAAATAAATTACTACCCTTAGACACTATATTTATCATCAGTCCTCGAGTCGATCCATGATTTCGTCGATGGCCCTTTGTAGTTGAGGATCTTCGCCATTGATACGATTCTTAAAGGTATTAGGCAACTCTATGTCAGGACTTACCCCTATTTTCTCCAAATTTTCACCCTCTAAGGTATAACAGCCCCACGAAGGCAAGCGGTAAAAAGATCCATCTACTAATTCCTTTCCGGTAGTGAATATAATCCAGCGATAGGTAGGCATCCCAATGATGGTCCCCAATCCCAGGGCTTTGAATCCGCCAGCAGTCATTTCTGCATCGCTCAGACTTTGCTCGTTAATGAGCAAAACAAGGGGTTTAGCAGCTGGTCCGAAGTTGGACTGCAAGGTAAAAGCTCCATCCCTGTATTTCCATTTCAGATAAGGTCGCTGCGACAGGAATCTCAATACCTCATCATGTACATTTCCCCCAGTATTATACCTCAGATCAATAATTGCAGCCTCTTTTCTATGCGCTTCAGATGTCATATCAATCATAAATCTATCCAACTCTCCCCTACCCATGTTTTTCATATGCACATATGCTACTCGCTGGCTGGTTTGTTTATCAACGTATTGCTGACATTGTATTTCCCATTCATCATAAAGAAGATTACTGACCTCTCTGTAAGTCTGTGGGTGTATCAGTACTTCATGCTTATCACTACCCCGTTTAAAGGTCATTTTGAGTTCTTTTTGAGAGGTTGAGGTGGTGAAATATCGTTCCCGGTTTTCTGCCTTATCCACAGGGCTTCCATTAACTGACACTAACACATCACCCGGCTGAATATCAACTTCTACCTTATCTGCGGATGATCCCTGGATGATCCTTTTGACCTGATAGGGAGCTTCTTCTTCAAATATAATTCCCGTAGCAAGGGTACGGGTATCGTAATAGGTATCTTCCTCATCGCCATTGGAGTAAAATCCATAATGTGAGGTATTCAGCTCGCCTAGCATGTCTCCGATCAGTTGACGAAGTTCCTCCCGGGTATTAATAAAGGGTAAATATTCAGCATATTTTTTACGCATATTGGCCCAATCCACGCCATGAAAGTCTCCGTCATAAAAATTTTCTTCTACGTTAGCCCATACCTCATCAAACATTTGGGTAAATTCGTCCTTTAACTTTCGCTGAAATTCGAATTTTAGATCGATTTTTGCTGCTTTTGCTCCATCCAAATCAAGTGTATATATATTTCCACCAGACATAATATACCATTTATCCTTGGCACCTCTGAGCAGGAAACTTCCTTCGTTGATCCCATCCACTTTTTCTGTTTTATTTTTTTCAAAATCCTCCAAAGTCATCTTCCAAAGCGCTGTCTTACCTTCATCGTGATTGGATGTAAACAACACATAGGTCTTTTCTTGCTTGCGAATCACAACAGGATTTCCCTGGAAGCCAAAGCTAGGTCCGATAGATTCCCAGCGCATTAAGAGCTGTTCTGTATCAATCTGTACGTTTATACTATCCTTGTCTGTTTGAGAAGTGATTTCTGTATCTTTTTCGTTTTCTTTTTCCACAAATAGTTCGTCATATTTTTGGGATCTGTAGGATTGGTCATATCGTTGAAGTGGAAGGCGGTATAGATTGGGATTTTGTGGGCCATAGGGATAGTTAGGTTGCTTGCGATCTGCTGTAAAATATAAATACTTACCATCAGGAGACCAGTATGGATCCGTTTCAGTTAAGGCTGTTTCCGTAAGGTTGATCGTCTCTTTGCGCTTCAGATGATGCATCAAGATATCCTGTTCAAAATTGCGATATGCTGTAAATACGACGTATTGGTCATCCGGTGAGAAATAGGGATCACTTTCGTTAAGTGCCCAAATTTCATCTTCCAATAGGGTCCTGTAGTCCAGGCTTTCCAGATCCATCAACCGGACCTCATTTCTGCCGCTCAGATAAGCAGCCTGTGTACGGTCACTATTAAGCGTTAAGGCCCGATTATTTTTCCGTTCTTGGGTAATTGCTATTTCTTCTCCAAGGCTATCTGCATAAATAACATACCAGTTTAGATATCCACCTCGGGTTTGACTGAACAATATTCGCCGGTTGTCCTTTAGCCAGTGCACTTCATCTACCCTTCCCTGAACGGAAGTGGGAATCTGTCGAATAAATCTGCCTTTAATATCTGATACAAACAGTTCGCCCCTGGAGACGAAGGCAATCTTTTTATTGTCTGGCGCTATATCAAAATGGCTGATCTTACCCGATGTGTTAAAGTCTTTTTCATAACCAATTGGATCATGCAATGGCACTCTTATGTCCAGCTTTTCGCTGTTCCCAGATGATACGTCATACAGGTATAACTGATAATCTTTAACAAATACCATGCGGTTCCCATTTGCACTTACAGCGGGATACATTACAGAGGTATTAAAATCAGTGAGCCTTGTAGGATTGGTTCCCTCAAGTTGATAGAGATTATATGCCCCATTAAATTCAGTCGAGATAAAATAGATATTTCCTTCAAGATCGATTGTCACACCGAAGTCCTTTCCATCAAAGTCGGTATATTTCACATATTCTCCTGTTTCAGGATGATAGGATTTGATATCAGGATTGTAGGGGCCTTTATATCCTTTTCGGTTGATGAAATTCTTACTTTCCCAGGTCTCATTGAAAAATAATCTACCATCGGGGTGAGGCATAAGATTGTGGGTAGTGTGGAAATAATGATCAAATAGACGTACCGGTGTACCTCCTTCCCGGGATACTTCATAGCTTGAAAACCTGTTAGCGCGATTAGAACAGAAATAAATCTTTTCTGAATCCCAGGACCAGCTTTCCACTTCGTCCAAGCTTTCATGCCAGGTAAGTCTGCGAATTGCCCCACCTTCATAAGGCATGATATATACATCCATTTGGCCACTGGGAGAAGCAGAGAATGCTATCCACTGACCATCTGGAGATATACGGGGTCTGGTTTCTTCTCCTTCCATAGCTGTCAGACGATATGCCTGCCCTCCATCGTTGTCCACTTTCCAGAGATCGCCCTGATAGCTAAAAATCACCTTGCTGCCATCGGGGGTTAAGGAAGGATATGTCATAAAATGTGCCTGGGAAACTTGAGAAAAATAGGGTAAGGGAAGTGAAATAAACAAAAGGTATGTAAAAAATCGTATGTATTTCATAGTTAAAAGGATTAAGGTAATAATACAAATTAAGTAAAAGACAACTATTGTCAAATAGCATAAACGCTACTAGATACCTATTACCTTATCTATTGGCATAATCACAAAAAGGGCAGGAGATCTCTCCCCTGCCCTATGATATAAGTATGGTAGATTTAAGTCAGCTCACTACCACGGACGATACGCTCAATCCCACAGCTCCCCAATACTGCTTAATAGCCAGGATTCTGTGTAAACCCTGTAGGGTTATTGTAAATCAGTACCTGTGAATTGGGTATGGGGAACAACAGATCGTTGTTGTCGATGGAGATGTCGATGGCTGCCATAGCCTCAATTGCGCGACCCGTGCGAAGCAAGTCATACCATCTGTGACCTTCCAGGGGAAGCTCCAGGCGGCGCTCTAGTAACACAGCATCGCGAAAAGCACTCTGAGAGGACAATTCATCCGCTGTGTAGGCAGTGGCTCCAGCACGTGTTCTCACCTGATTGAGTAAATCCAATGCTTCACCACCTGCCTGAAAGCCTTGTTCGTTCAATGCTTCAGCCAGCATTAGCAGGATATCCGCATAACGCAATGCGGGAAAATCTGTACCCACAGTACCAGCAGGAGACAATGCCTCAAAATACTTCGTAGGAACAACCGTAGCGGTACCTTCAGGATTAACCAGTTCAATCAGGACTCTGCGCTGATCGCCTTCGGGATAGATCTCCCGGAACCCAGGCTGAATCATATCACCGATACCAGAGCTATAAAACAGTCCATGATCTTCTTGTGGATTTTCTGCCGTAAATATTACAGCAAACAGTATCTCAGCATTGTATTCGTTGGCTGGATCAAACACATCAGCTACATTTGGCATCAGTTCAAACTGTCCTGAATTGACCACTGCACGCAGTGCAGTGATCGCTTCATTATATTTTTGATCTGTCAGATAAACTTTACCCAGCAATCCGTTGGCTGCCCCAGAAGTAACACGTCCTGTCTCAGAAACGGGATAAGATGCAGGCAGATTTGCCGCAGCAAACTGAAGATCAGCCTCGATAGCAGCATATACTTCTGAGGTAGCATTGCGAACATGCTCTCTGGAATCCTCCGTATTGTCAGCCGTGAGTACCAGGGGCACATCCCCCCAAAGCTGTACAGCATGGAAATACGACAACGCACGGATGAATCTCACTTCAGCCTTATATCGCTCTCTCAGGGTATTGTCCATGTCTACCTCGTCGATGTTATCCAAAACAATGTTACAGCGGTAGATCGCCTGATACAGACGCTGCCATACATCTTCAATGATTTCATTGGCAGATCCTGCCAGGAAAACATCTATATTAAAACGGATACCTGAGCTGGCTGATGGGTCATTATCAAAAGCATTATCTGCACGATATTCTGTCAGGTCCTGCAGATCGCGCCCTCCGTAGAGGTCTCCACTTTGGAGTGTAGAATATGCAGCATTCACTGCATTCAGGATATCACTTTCATTCTGAAAGAAATCAGCTACGTTGGGCGACGAGATGGGCGTCAGCTCTAGAAAATCCTCTTCACATGAGCTGAACAGTATGAGGGTGAAAGCTAATAAGATTATTCTTTTCATGATCAATATAGTTGTGATGATTAAAATGATAGGTTAAGCCCCAGTGTATAAATTCTGGCAAGTGGATAGGATGCATAGTCTTCTCCAGAACTCAATGCATTGTCTGGACGCGCATTTACTTCTGGATTGTATCCGAGATAGTCTGTGAAAGTAAATGGGTTCTGGACCGTAAAGTTTACTCTCAGGTTGCTGATCTTAATCTGTTCCAGCAAGGCGCGCGGAAAAGAATACCCCAGGGTGATGTTGCGGATACGTAGATAAGTACCGTCTTCCAGGTGCCAGTTGGATGTCTGACCATTTGATCCAGTCTGAAGTCTATTGGCGCGGTTGGTTTGTCCATCTCCAGGCTCAGATTCAGAACGCCAGCGGTTCAATGTGCCGCGCATGAGGTTCATGTTACCTTCCTGGTTGTAGATATAGCGGCGGAAGAGGTGAAGAATCTCATGGCCATAGGCTCCCTGCATCGCTACGTTGAAGTCAAAACCTTTGTAGTCCAGGTTTACATTTGCACCATAGATAAACTCTGGTTGATAGCTACCCTGAATTTCGCGATCATTTGCAAAGTTGATCACACCATCTCCATCCAGATCCAGAAACTTGAGGTCGCCAGGACGTGCATTCCCTACACTGGGATTATTGTCGATCTCAGCCTGATTCATGAATACTCCATCATATACGGGGTTGTAATACGAACCGATTGTTTCGCCAGGTGTAGTGATCCACTGAGCAGAACCTGTACCACCTCCTACAATGATTTGGGGTACATTGTCAGCCAGGCTGATTACTTCATTCTGGTTGGTTGAGAAATTACCTGAGATAGCCCATCCGAATTCGCTCTTGCGATTCTGTACCGTCAGCGTAGCTTCAAAACCCTTGTTGTTTACCTCACCGATATTGCGAAGCTCTGTGGTAAATCCAGAGGACATAGGTACGGGTACATTCAACAGCAGATCTTCTGTGTCAGCATTATAATAGTCAAGTTCCAGATAAACTGCATCATTAAACAAGCCCAGATCGATACCTATATCGATCATAGTTGTCTTCTCCCAACTCAAGTCATCATTAGAGGGTGTGCTAGGAGCCAGTCCCGGAGCAAGCTGGTTGCCGCCGAGGACATAATCAGTAAAACCAAGCAGACCAATAGATCCATAGTTGGGAATCTGGAAGTTGCCGGTCTGACCATAGCTGGCGCGTAACTTCAGGTTGCTGATCAGATCAGACTCACTCAGGAATTCTTCACCTGAAATTCTCCATCCTGCCGACGCAGACGGAAAATAGCCCCATTTATTGTTGGCACCAAATCTTGAGGAACCATCAGCACGTATGGCTGCTGAAAGGTAGTATTTATTGTCATAGTTGTATTGCACGCGTCCCAGGGCAGAAAGTAGCGACCATTCCTCCTGGAAAGATCCCCCACCAGTTACCTGACCTGCATTCAATGTCTGAACCAAATCATTGGGGAAATTTGTTGCAAATAGTTGATTGTTCTTGAAGGTCTCTTTCTGTGCTGAGAATCCCCCCACGGCAGATATGTTATTTTTCCCAAATGCGGCCGTGTAGTTCAACAGGTTTTCCACCAACCAGTTGTAAGAAAAGCGTGAACGCGAGATACCGATCGGCACACGTGGACCAGACCTTCCTCGCTGTTCTACATATGAGGGCCAATAGTAATCACGCTGGAAGCTATTGAGGTCTGTACCTAAATTCAATCTGTAAGACAGGTTATCCAGTATGCTGTATTCAGCATATATATTACCCAACAATCTCAACTGATCCATGTTATCATCAATTTCATTGGCCAATGCGACAGGATTCACAGCATCTGTCATGGCATATCCCCAGGCATTACCTCCGAAATTGTAAGAACCGTCTTCGTTATATACAGGATGAATTGGTGAAATGTGCAAAGCAACACCGACCACACCGTGATCCCACCAGGGGCCTTCTGAGTTTACTAGATCGTGTTGAGTAAAAGTAGGGTTGATATTCAAGCCCACTTTGAGCTTACCAGAAGTAAGGTCCATATTGAACCGGCCGCTGTATCGCTGGAATCCGGAGCTGATTACAATGCCTTCCTGGTCCATGTATTCACCTGAAGCATAGTAACGGAAGTTCTGAGTACCTCCTGAAATGGATACAGTATGACTCTGGATAGCAGCTGTACGGAAAATCTCATCCTGCCAGTCGGTATCTGTCAATCCCTGTACACCATCCAAATAAGGCTGCACCTCTGGCGGAATCAGTGCTGCGGGCTGACCTGGAAGATTAGCTTCTCGTGTAGCATTGTCATCCGATGGACTTCCATCGGGGAAGCGGTCCAGGTAAGTATTAGTTTTTCCTTCAAAATTCATCTCCGCCCACTCGTAAGCATTCAGCATATCAAAGCGGTTTGTGGTTTCCTGGAATCCGTAGTATCCATTATAGTTAATGGTAGGTTTTCCAACCGTTCCTTTCTTGGTAGTGATCAATACCACACCATTTGAACCACGGGAACCATAGATAGCTGCTGCTGAAGCATCTTTCAGTACCTGTATGGATTCAATATCAGCAGGATTCAGGGTACTCAGTACGTTGATAGGTTGTTCAACGTAGAGCCCTGTACCCGTATCGATATCACCTGTTGCGCGGTTGTTGTCGTTCGAGATAGGTATTCCATCGATCACATACAAGGGATCATTACCAGCGGTAATAGACCCTACTCCCCGTACACGAATCGATATCCCTGCACCTGGAGAGCCAGAAGTCTGTAAGACCTGTACACCAGCCATTTTTCCTACCAGTGCCTGATCAAAAGAATTGACAGGCTGATTCCGGATATCAATGGCATCTACAGTAGCTACCGCAGTAGTCAGGTCCTGCTTTTTCTGCTGACCGTAACCGATTACTACCACATCGCCTAACTGTAATGGATCTGAAGCCAGTTCAATGGTAAAGTTGGTCTGATCACCTATCACAATCTCCTGTGGCCGGTATCCCAGATAAGAAACGACTAGCACTTCAGCGTTATCAGGAGCATTTAGGGTGAATTCTCCATTTTCGTTGGCTAATGTACCGACATTGGTACCTTTGACTAGAATAGTGGCTCCAGGCATGGGTTCGCCTGTTCCAGCTTCTGTAACTGTACCTGTCAAAATTTTCTCCCAGTTGTCTGATCCCAGAACAGGGCTGGAGAGAATTCCCAACAAGCAGACCATCAAGGCTGTCCATACAAAACTCAATCCTTTGTGTTTCATTATGATAGTTAGTTTGGTTAAAAACAATAAAATTCATCGGAAATGTAGAACAGGCCTGTATCGTCAATTGAGTTTAATAGTTAAATTTTTATTATCAAATAATGAACATTATATCAAAATGTAACTTTACTGTAACTGGTATATTAATTTTCTGGCAAACAATAAATGTTCACAATAGCTTCACATGTAATTCAAATACCGATTTGATTGATTTTAATTCATCTAAGTAAAATATTAGCTCATCTAAAGGAATTTTCTCGCCCCATCCGTGTAATGCATGTACCAACTGCTGAAAATTTAGACAACAGCAGTATTACTCCCAATCCATAAGTATTATACCATGAATGATGACATTAAAAATTCCGTTAATCAGCCGCTGGGCCATGGTGAAGAGGCATGTTTTAAAGAAAGATCGCTCTTCAAAGGCCTTTTACTGACTAATCCCAATTATTTTGGGAACCTTGAGAAAAGTGAATTGCAACCTGTCCTGCAGATCGTAGGAGATACCTATTATGAAGAACTTGCCTGTGTAGGATACTATCCGCAGCAAAAATACCTCGAAGCGGTGGTCTACACTTATCAATCATCAGGATACGGTACAGGTGTGTGTGGCAGTGGAACTTCCGAATATGTGAGATTCTATCTTTCATACGATGACGGTTCGTCCTGGGAAGATCAGGGGCTTACCAGTTTTCGAGCATATAATATTCCTTTTGATGACGACACTGAACGGAGCAGACTGGAATATGCCGTGTCTTTGAAAGTAGATCCCCGTAGGCGGTTTTGCTTTTCCAGTCCTCTGATCCAGGTTAGAGCGGTCCTATCCTGGAATTTCCCCCCACCTCCCAATGATCCTAACTGGAACCCGGTATGGGGTAACGTCAAGGACGCAGTGATACAGGTAGAACCCTATCGCCTGATTCCATTCCCATTGTTCCTGGGAGAGGCCAACCTACAGCTTCCTGGTCAACTTACTGAAATTATTGATCCCAGCACTGAGATCAAAACCCAACTCAAGCCTTCCAACATCACAGATCTGGCTAACATTTACCAGGAAAAAGAAGTGCCCATTAGCCGTTTTGCCTACAATCACTTATCCTCTTTTATTGCAGAAAACACTACAGCAACGCTAAATCAGATCAAATTCCTGATTCCAGGAATTGAGATCACACCTGAGATTATCGATGATCTGGTGACCCAGACCGATGGTGATACCAGTTTTGAGGAGCTCAAGTGCATCGGCCTGGATCCTAATACCCCCAATACGCTCGTGGGTATTTTGAAAATCAAAAAAAATAGTGGGTTCTCAGGGGGACCTTGTACCGAGGGTAGCAAAGAATATGTAACCTTCTGGGGAGATTTTAACAGCAATGGGACCTTTGAAACCTGCCTGGGAACGGCATCTGTACAGGTGTATGACATGGACATACCTGATGAAGGTGTATATTACGCAGTTCGTCTGCCAGTGGATTTGAGCCGCTATCAGGAAGTTTGCACCGAGGGACCTACCTTGATTCGTATCCGTGCAATTCTTTCCTGGCAAGTCCCTGCCCCCTGCTTCAATCCAGATTATATTCCAAGATGGGGTAACCGAGAAGAAACCGCTATTCATATCTCTCCACTGCAATCTGCTCCTGCTGGTAAGATCGCGATCATCGGTGGTATACCAGTTCAGCACATCGACAATGTGACTGGCGTTACTACTTCTACTGCAATATTCGCCACCAACAATCTGCAGCCAGATAGCTTGGGGAGACCTTGCCCATTTGGAAGACGAGTGAGCATCCATGGAGCTCCACTGCCAGGCCAATCATACAAGATCGAGGTTATTGCCGAAGGTACAAGTGCGCCGATACCCATTGTGGAAGATCTCATCGTAACCAATGCATCGGGAGTAACATCTACCCATCGTGCCGATCCTGTAACAGGGCGATTTGATTACCTCCCATTTGAACAGAATATCAACGGATTACTGGGTCTATGGATTAGTGAGGGCAATAAAAAGTGGCTCGTTAGATTGACCACTTACAACGCAACAGGTATTCCTACGGGTATAGATTTACACTACATTCAATTGAAAAACAATGGGCCAGAAGCATCAATTGAGATCACAACGGGCTCAGGAGATTGCGGTAAGTTCTCTGTTGGTACATTGCTAGAGGGTAGATTCGTAGCAAGGGATGATGTATTGTCTACTTCTTACCTCAACGGGTACAACCTGTCCGTAGAGCCCAATGTCAATGGTAAAGGTGTAGGTGAACCTGTTCCTAAGGAAGGATTGTTCAATACGGCTCCTGCACCAGGTGATAACTGGAAATTGGATACCAAAGATATGAAATCCTGCGGATATATCATCAAGGTCAGAGCGATCGACCGTACGATTATAAACAGCCAGAGAGTAGGACTTGAGGCAGCGGATAGTGCCGGATTCTGTCTGGAGGAAGAATAGCAGTTTTTTTCATGTAGGGGAAGTCTCAAAAATCGACTTCCCCTACTTGGGTTTTTATTAGTTGTTAAAAATGCATTGCTAATTTTTAACAATTAACAACTAAACCTCTTTTTTCAGTTTGAAATTCCGAATATTTTTACAAAGTATCGTGATCATTGCCTTTTGAGACAGCCACTTTTATATTTTTTAAACGCACATCAATTTTAAAGCCCTGTGTTCCACAGAAAAAGCTGTGCTCCGGCAAGCACAAGAACAATCAGCAGCATAATGAAAAACAGGATTTTATATATCCTGCTTTTCCATACTGTTCTACGCCTTTTGTCATACCCTTTAGGGCGCCTGAAAGCGCCTCTACCTGTAATCAGCAGCAACATGACACCTGTGATCAATGCTGGTGTAATATATTGAATCAGGGAGAATATCTTTCCAATATCCAGCCGGTCTTCCAGAACCCAAACGACATGATCCTGGTAGATCTGTCCATTGCTGGACCCTTTGACTTCAATCTGATTATTCCCACTCTCCAATTTTATTTCCTGCCAGGTAGCAATTCCATTTTCAGGTTGTTTATCTCCTACAATAGTTCCATTGACCGCAAGCGTTACGGAAGGTAAATTTGTATATACTTTTACAGGTGTTTTGGCATCTTTGCGGAAGATATATCTGCGACTGGTGATATATACTACCGGATCGTCTTGCCATTGCGTCTTATAATAGTAGAAAGCATCTTTTTTGACTTTCCTATCGTAAGTAATCAGTCCCTTGTCATTGATGCCATAGCGGTCTCCTTCCCTGCGGATGTGAGAGCTAAAATCAAACATGTTCCAGACAAATGTGCCCCAGACATAGGGCCTTTCTTCAAACGCCTGCCAGTGCTGTTCGTGATAATAGCTTTGCCATTCTTCCGGATGGGGAGATCCAAAGGGGTTAGGTCTTTCCAGCTCGAGGCTATGCTGTTGTATGCTTGCGCCAGCGCCGTATTCGCTGATGCCGATCGCTAATTTTGGATATTGAGCATGGGTTTCATCCAGCCAGGTTCCAATTCTCTCGGGTTGATAATAATACCAGCCAAAATACTTGTTCCAGGCAATTGCATCCGTAATATCATGGATAGGCTCATCAGCTTCCAGCATACTGGCACCAACTGTCAGCCTTGTGGGATCTTCTTCTTTTGCCAGAGCTTCCAGTTCACGGATGAGCGCTAACGGACTTTCATCCTTGGGGTTTTGTATCTCATTAAATAATCCCCAGAAGCAAATAGAGGGATGGTTGTAATTTTGGCGAATTAACTCTGTAAGCTGTTGGCGAGCATTCTGATGGAAGGGATCTGTGGGATTATAACCATTGGAACCTTTGCCCAGAAAATCCGGAAAACCTACCCAGGGTATTTCAGCCCAGACCACCATACCAGCAGAGTCAGTCAGACTGTAGATATCCTGGGCCTGCTGGTAATGTGCAAGACGAATAGCATTTACTCCCATTTCCAGCATCAGATCCATATCCTCGCGATGGTCTGCAGCAGATATGGCAGATCCCTTATCTTCACGGTCCTGATGACGGCTGACTCCTTTAAGGATAAAGTGTTGGCCATTCAGGAAAAATCCTTCATTGGGGTCGATGCTGATATTCCGCAGACCAAGTGGCTGTTCAACACGTTCTACTAATCGCTGATCCCTGTATATATCCACTCTCACCCGATACAAATACGGGTTTTCCTTGCCCTGCCATAGATGGGGATCTGCTATCGTAAATGATTGATTGATCGTAGTATCTCCAGGACCTAGCACCATGGGTGTTATCTCTGATCCTACGAAAGTACCTTCCTGATCAAATATAGTAGTACGTACACCCAGGGGAACAGGATAATTAAAACCCTGAGAGATCCTAGTAATAACAGCTACTTCTGCACTATCTGAGTTGAGGCTTTGCTGTCTGATATATACTCCGGGACTGGCATAATCCAGCGGTGATATACATACCCGGTCTGTGATTAGGATTTTGACAGGGCGATAAATCCCGCCATGTAGATTAAAATCTCCTACCAGTGGCAGGATATCGTCTTGTGGGGCATTACTGACAACTACACGGATTGCGTTATCTGTACCAAGGTTCAGATTGTCGGTAATTTCAAAACAAAAAGCTGAATATCCTCCCCTGTGCTCGCCCACCAACTGGTTGTTGACATAGACCTTTGCCTCAGACATCACCCCTTCAAAAAAAATAAAAACTCGTCTGTATTGCCAGAAAGGATCTGCAAACAAGGTGTTCTCATAAACTCCTTCACCTCTGTAATAAGGTATTCCCTTTTGAGCATATTCTGCATTCCAGGTATGTGGGATATTAACTTGACGATTGATTTGGGCTCCGGCGACATCTTCACCTGAAAAATTCCATCTCGAATTAAAAGCAATTTCTCGCCGGTTTTGGGCCTGTATTTGGAGCATGCTGATGACTAATATTGTCATCAGTAAGATATGTCCGGTATGCTTCATAAATGAAGTAGCATCATATTAGGTACCAAAGGTTAATTTAGCCATTAAAGTACAGTATCCATAACTGAAGCCGGAAAAAATCAGACACAAGGGCCAAAAAGCTGACTTATACCAGCGTTTTACGGGCGTCCGCGATCGTGTTTAGTAATTGCTTAAATGGCTTTTCAAACTTTTCGATACCTTCTTCTTCCAAGCTTACTGCAACTTTTTCCAGATCGATTCCCAGTTCCATCAATTTACTTATCACTTCATGAGCATGAGCCAATCCATCCTTTAGGCTATTCTCTGGATTGCCTTTTTCAATCAAAGCATCCAGGGTATTTTGCGGCATCGTATTAACTGTAGGCGACCCGATTAATGGGTGTACATATTTCAGATCGTTGTAATCGGGATTTTTGGGGCTGGTACTCGCCCAAAGTAATCGTTGCACATTTCCTCCGCCTTCCTGTAGTTGTTGAAACCTGCCAGACTGAAATACTTCTTCATAAACTTGATAAGCGATTTTGGCATTTGCTATAGCTGCCTCACCACGCAAATCGAGTATTTCTTTTTTCCTGAGGGGCTGTTTTTCACTCACCTCCTCTAGTAGCTGATCTACCATGACATCGATCCGGCTCAGGAAAAAGCTAGCGACAGATGCTATGTGGTCGATGGGTTGTCCCTGATCCAGTCTCAGTTGAAGTCCCTCCAGGTATGCCTCCGCCACTGCACGATATCGCTCGACACTGAATAACAAGGTTACATTAATATTGATACCTTCAGAAAGCAACTGTATAATAGCTGGAATCCCTGCGGTGGTTCCCGGTACTTTAATCATGACGTTGGGTCTATCTACCCATTTCCATAGTTTGCGTGCCTCATCGATAGTACCCTGGGTGTCGTGTACGAGATCAGGTGCCACTTCCAGGCTCACGTATCCATCTATCTTGGCTGTTTGCTCATACAGCGACAAAAACATGTCGGCTACTCCCTGTATATCACTTACAGCCAGCCTTTCATAAATATCTTTATTGGAAAGCTCTTCATTGACACATTCTTTGATCGCTTCGTCATACACTTCGCTATCACTGATCGCTTTTTGGAAAATAGCAGGGTTAGAAGTCATGCCATAGATGCCAATATCTTCGATCAAATGCTTCAGAGATCCATCATGAAGCATCTTACGGCTAAGATAGTCTAGCCATACACTTTGGCCGAGATCGTGTATTTGTTTGATAATAGAGTTGCTCATATTTGAAAGAATAGGAGTTAATTGGTAGAAACATTAAGACTTACTCGTACCAAAACTGGTAAAAAGGAAGTTTTATTTTCTTTCTTATACTTCAAAAACATTTATAAGTTTAGTTCAAATGGAAAACTTACTCAACCATCGCTGGTTTTATGTTGGACTAGCACTAATAATCGTTTTGCTGACCATCACATTGTCTTCCATTATCAGCAGAATATTTCGCAGGTACATTTTACGATCGGCGGCAATCATCAACAATGACCCCACCAATTACAAATTCTTACGCCACGCATTGGTAGGCCTGATCTATCTGGTTGGATTCAGTCTTGCGATATACATGATACCCTCATTCAGGTCTCTTGCACAATCCTTGCTAGCAGGAGCTGGTATTCTGGCGGTAGCGGTAGGTTTTGCCTCTCAGCAAGCACTATCCAATATTGTTGCAGGACTTTTCATTATTATCTTCAAACCCTTCCGGGTCAATGATAGGGTTACTATCCAAAATCTGAGTACAGGACAAAAAAAATGTGGGCAAGTAAAAAGGTTGTAAATT